>NZ_JBZAJC010000001.1:0-751035 GCF_058215915.1 Pradoshia sp. Z3_51
AGAAACGCTCCTTATTTTATGAAACGATAAAAGAAAATTTATTCAACAATGATGTTTATCATATAGGGGATAGTGATCATAAAGAGGATATAGTATTTGAACTTATTGGGATAGTGGTTGCTATTGATATTCACTTCCATATGGGGCAATGAATTGTGAACTTTTCTACTTTACCTATGGGCATTGTCCAAGTAGGATTAATGCCCTTTTATATTGAATTTCTTATGGAAGAAACGGGGCAGGTTAGTGGAAGAAAGATTTGCTACTTTGCAGTGCAACCAAGGACTAAGAGAAGTTCAAAGAAGCGTTAACGAACTGCTATTTGATATATAATTTAGAAAACTTATAGAGGGATAAGTCGACACATCTAATAGTAAAAAAACAAAAGATATATTTTTATAAGACAAGGTTATTTATGTCTTCTTTTTTGTTAACATCGCCCTTTAGTATAGAGATGTTGAAAAAAGAAGATCAAGATTTTTTAGCCCGATCTATCGCAATGCGAATTGTTACTCCGATTGCCCCACCTATTCCCATCAAAACAGCAACGTCTATAAAATTCTTAGATGGTATATCCTTGAAAACCAAATCAAAAATCCACATCAGCACTAAGACTGTAGCAATCAAACTCAATATACGTAACAAACCTTTTATCATTATTTTCCTCCTGTGTGATTTTTTTTATTGTATCACAACTGTACTATTTATATCGATTAGTTACTTATTACATGAACCAGGGCTGCAGGGCTTTATTTTATACCGAAAGTTTGGTGTTTAGCTCACCTTCTTAATCTGCAAAAAAGGGGGAATCTAGCAGAAGGTTAAGACTGTCATAAGACGTTCAGTTATTATGCGACTAAAGGGGCAGGTTAGCGGAAGAAGGATTTTAATATATCTAAGTGGGATTTTTACAATAGACGAGATAAAGAAAATGGGAGTTTTAAGTCCAAGGGATAAAGGGGTATCAAAATGCGGTTTTATTTTCGAACAATGAAAAACAATATATTTTTATCTTTAATTACTTTAATGGTATTGATTCTTACAGTCGGATTTTGGTATGGAATACCCTTATTCGGGTTATCAGATTTCTTTTTTGAAACGAATGTACCCATATTCGTTCAATTTGTTTTAATCTGCCTGAGTGTTGGTTTTTGTTTTTCAATAATTTGTATTCCATTTCATCTATCTTTCGCTAAAGAATATACCATAAACAAAAAGAAAAATATGATAAATACTTTTTTTATAACTCAAGGTACTTTAATTATGTTTGTAGCATTTCTATTTGCAGTTTTTTATTTAACCGTATCACTTTTAGCATTTTAAACCTTTAACTTTAACTGCGATAGCCGAAGATCAAAGCTGTCAAAATTGACGGCCTTTTCTTATGCTGCTAACGGGGCAGTTTAGTGGAAGAACATTGTTTAATTTGTGTTGAACATTAGAGTTGGATTGTACTAATATAAAACTTATAAGTAATGAAAGGAGCGGCTGTGTTTATGTATAGCAAGCGAAATGTGGAGATTGTAACAAATAGGGAGGTATGCACAAAATAAACTAATGCATAAAACCTCCCAAAAGTTATTATCTAAACTTTAGGAGGAAATGAAATTGAATAATATTGATATGAAAAATTTAGGACTTATTGAAGAATTCATACAGGAGTCTACAATATATAAAGACCTTTTTATTGGGCGAGTTTCATCACAATCTAAAAATTTATATAAGGTGATTACAGAAAGTGGTGAGGTTGTTGCTGAGATATCCGGTAAGTATCACTATAATGTAACAGGAATTTCTGAATATCCTGCTGTTGGAGATTTTGTTATGATCGACAGAACAAATAATTCAAAGGGGAACGGAATTATTCATCATATACTTTCACGAAAAAGCGTATTTGGACGTAAAATGGTAGGAACCAAAAAAGATATTCAGATTGTCGCTACAAATATTGATACGGTTTTTATTTGTATGTCACTGAACAATGATTATAATCTGCGTAGACTAGAGCGTTATCTTTCTATCGCTTGGGACAGTGGTGCAAACCCAGTTGTTGTACTTACAAAGTCAGATTTATGTGATGATATAGCATCAAGACTTAATGAAATATATTCTATTGCAATTGGTATAGATGTGATTGTTACAACAAATACTTCTGATGAAGGATGCCAATCTTTAAAAAAGTATCTTTCAAATGGGAAGTCAGTAGCGTTTATAGGTTCATCTGGAGTTGGGAAATCAACCTTAATTAATTGCCTTATCGGCCAAAACTTATTAGATACAAATGAAATAAGGAATGATGATAAAGGCAAACATACTACTACAAGCCGTGAATTAATTATGTTGCAAAATTTAGGTGTTGTTATAGACACTCCTGGTATGAGAGAGCTTGGAATTATAAGTGCAGATTTAACCAAGTCTTTTTCTGATATTGAAGACCTTGCTAATGATTGTAAATTTAATGATTGTACACACCAACATGAGCCAAACTGTGCAGTACAAAAAGCAATGAAAGATGGATTTTTGTCAATTGAAAGGCTAGAAAGCTACTGGAAACTAAAAAAAGAGACTAAGTATCAAGGTTTGAATTCTAAAATGATTGAAAAAGAAAAGGCAAATGAAATGTTTAGTAGCATAGGCGGCATGAAAAATTTCAAGAAATTTAAAGAACAAAATTGAAAGAAAAGAAGATGAAGTTTTATAGCTCTTTGAAGTGAAAAATAGGTAACAGCTCGATGTTGAGCTGTTACCTTATTTTTTGGTAGATAGTATAGTTAAATGAGATTTTATTTATAATATTTGTGAAGGAATGTACTTAAACAAACAGGAGAGTTAGTCCAATAACAAGTACAACCACTTCCTTTTTGGAGGTGGCTATTAAACAAGCATTAATCAATAGCAACAATGGCTATTCTAGTAACACCAAGGGGAAAAGAATCAGAAAAACCGAACGGATTAGCCGAATAAAAAGCACCCAATCGGGTGCTTTTTAACTGCTGGAAATTAGGTTGTCTTAGTTCTTCTGATCAGTTTTTCAATCTCAATTACAATGATTGGAACAAATCCAAGTCCAAGCGCGATCAGATAGTATTCAGAAGGAAGAGATGTTACCTCGAAAATATAAGCTAGCGGTGGTATAAATACAATCGCAACTATAAGTAAAAGTGAAGCAAGCAGGGCAAGAATCATATATTTATTTTCACGAATATCGGATTGGAAAATAGATTTGGTTGTTCTTACATTTAGAACATGAAAGAGCTGCGAAAGTGATAAAACTAGAAAGGCCATTGTTTGGGCAGCGCCTAATGAGTTCAGATTGACTCCTGCCAGATAAAAGCCGATTAAGGAAAGTACAGCAAACATCAACCCCTGAAGGACAATCCGGTAAAGGAGCCCACCTGCAAAAATTCCTTCTGCTTTTGGCTTCGGTCTCCTCTTCATAATATCTTCTTCAACAGGTTCCATTCCAAGAGCGAGTGCAGGAAGTCCGTCTGTCACTAAGTTCAGCCACAAAAGATGGATGGCAAGGAGCGGTGTTTGTTGCCAAATAATCATGGCAATGAAAACAATAAATATCTCACCCATATTAGTGCCAAGCAGGAATTGAATGGCTTTGCGGATATTATCATAGGTACCGCGACCTTCTTTTACTGCATCGACAATTGTCGCAAAATTATCATCCGTCAAGATCATATCTGATGCTCCTTTTGCGACATCCGTCCCAGTTATGCCCATCGCGCAACCGATATCAGCTGCCTTCAAGGCAGGAGCATCATTAACCCCGTCACCTGTCATTGATACGATTGCACCTTTTTGCTGCCAGGCGCGGACAATCCGTATTTTATCTTCCGGTGACACACGTGCATAAACAGAGTACTCATCGATTGAGTCATTTAATGCTTGATCGCTCATTTTTTCAAGTTCTGCACCACTAAGAGACTTTTGTCCGGCATTTAATATACCGAGTTCT
Source organism: Pradoshia sp. Z3_51 (assembly GCF_058215915.1). Lineage (NCBI taxonomy): Bacteria > Bacillati > Bacillota > Bacilli > Caryophanales > Bacillaceae > Pradoshia > Pradoshia sp. Z3_51. Next base: position 3,968 of record NZ_JBZAJC010000001.1, read on the forward strand.
TTGGCAATGGCATTTGCTGTTCCAATATGGTCACCTGTGATCATAACCGGGCGGATACCAGCTCTTTTACAAACCTGTACAGCATCCTTAGCTTCTGCACGTGGAGGATCAATCATTCCAAGCAAGCCGACAAAGTGCAAATCATGCTCAATCTCATCGCTATTAGGGTGATCAGGAACACTGTCAAGTTCCTTATAAGCAACAGCGATAACACGCATAGCTTCATCCGTCATTTGGTTGTTAATTCTCTTGGCAGCTTCAAAATCACCAGTTTTACAACGGTTCATCAATACATCAAAAGCACCTTTTGTTAATGCATAAGGTTTTCCTTCTATTACATGGATGGTTGTCATTAGCTTTCTGTCAGAATCAAAAGGAATCTCACCAACACGGGGTGCTGCTTCATGAAGGCTTTCTTTTGTCATTTGATTCTTAAGCGCTGCTGAAAGGATAGCAGTCTCTGTTGGATCGCCGATGTGCTTTTCTTCTCCATCTACGATTTCAACGGTCCCATTTGATGCAAGTGAACCAAGGCGAAGCAAGGATTTAATTGGACCGGAAACATGGTCAGTTATATCTTCTGGTTCACCTTTAACCCAGGCTTTGATGACTGTCATTTTATTCTGTGTAAGTGTACCTGTTTTATCAGAGCAAATAACAGAGGCACTTCCTAAAGTTTCAACTGCTGGAAGCCTGCGGATTATAGCATTTCTTTTGACCATTCGCTGGACGCCGAGTGCTAAAACGACTGTGACAATTGCAGGCAAACCTTCTGGAATAGCAGCGACTGCTAAGGATACTGCAGTCATAAATATCTCGAGTATCGGCATTCCAGAGAAGAATCCGATAGCAAAGATTACAATACTGATGGCAAGCGCCAGTAAGCCGAGGTACTTTCCTAGCTTGCCTAGTTTTTGTTGCAGAGGTGTCTGACCTTGGTCAGCTGATTCAAGCAATTCGGCAATCTTGCCCATTTGTGTATCCATTCCGGTTCCAGTTATAATTGCTTTTCCGCGACCATAGGAAACACTGCTGCCTGAAAAAACCATATTCACTCTATCTCCAAGGGGTGCATCCTCATTAACTGTTGCATTCTGATCCTTTTCAACTGGAACGGACTCTCCAGTTAATGCTGACTCCTCAATTTTCAAGGAAGCTGCATCAACCAATCTTCCATCAGCAGGAATGAAATCACCAGCTTCAAATTCGATTAGATCACCAGGCACAATCTGGCTTGCTTCAATCTCGGTTAATTTTCCATTACGGATGACTTTTGCCCGCGGAGAGGAAAGGTTCTGTAGTGCCTCGAGTGATCTTTCCGCCTTATTCTCCTGAACAACTCCAAGTACAGCATTCAATATAACAATACTTAAGATAACAACTGGTTCAATATATTCCTTTGTATCATGGCCTTTAAGAGCGACGAAAAAGGAAACCGCAGCTGCAATGATTAGAATCAAGACCATGATATCCTTAAATTGTTCAAAAAAACGTTGGACGAGCGTTTTCTGTTTTTTTCCTTTTAATTGATTAAGTCCATATTTCGCTTGATGTTCCGCTACTTGTGCATCGCTTAAACCAAGCTTACTATTTGTCCCATATTCCTTTTCGATATCATCGAGTTTTTTCACATGTGGATTATTCATGAAGAAACCTCCATTCTTTTTCAATAAATATGCCATTAGCATATCCAAAAGAGAGCGAAGGATTCTTTTTAGATAATTAATTAATAAAGAAAGGTAGACTTAATCAAAATCTTCATTGAGATAGCTTAAGAACAAGCATTGTTTTATTACTTAGATACTATGGGAAAATATTATCGATTAATGGGGGAGGGGGGATGATGATGTTTATTATAGGACATGGAAGAGTGGCTAATGTTCCCCGGAATTTAGAGGGCTTTAAAGTACAGAAAATATAAATGCGTAATGATACTCGAAATTCTTTTAAATGATACAGAAAAAGGAGTTTTTACGATAATCAACAATAGGGGGTGCAATAGTAAAATGAGCAAGCAGTGCAGGGGGAGCAAAGGGAAATATCTATGAAAAAAGGATTTCAGAATAAGTGCTATTCTGAAATCCTTTTGTATGGTAGTCTAAATTATATAGGAGTGTTTATTTATAAGATTGATTTATCTGTGTCCATTGGCAATGTGTTATGTGTTTCTAGTGGTGCTGGTTTTAACATTGGTTTAGCTCCTTCAGCCGGTGGAACAACTGCTTCATAGCGGAATTCACCCTGTCCATCAGGCGCTTCGCCGCTTGCCCAGCTTCCAGTGCTGCTTTCTTCGCCTTCGGAGAAATTATATAAAGAGTAGGCAATATCTAAGCGTTCTTTTTCACGTGGGAATGTGCTTGGAACAAGTAATCCTTCTTGTTCTTCTAATTCAGCGATTGCTTTCGCCCATAGATTTTGGTGATAAGAATCACGTGCAATCAGAACGGAAAGCAAATCTTTAATTCCTGGATCATCTGTCATTTCATAAATACGGACTGCAGCTAATCGACCTTGTGATTCAGCGTTTAGGTTAGAGCGGAAGTCAGCCAATAAGTTGCCGCTTGCTGTTACATAGCTTCCCATCCAAGGGTTACCAACACTGTCCTGTGGACGAGGATTTAATCCAGAAACAATAGCATGTTGTGGATTCATACCGCTTAGTACAGCAGCGACTGCTGGGTCAGCCATTGCTTTTTCTTGATCTTTAAGTGGTGCGTCATCAAGAAGACGTGCGACCATAGTCGCTAACATTTCAACGTGGCCGATTTCTTCTGTACCGATATCAAGTAAAAGGTCTTTATATTTTTCATTGCCGCGTACGCTCCAGCCTTGGAACAAATATTGCATCATAACGGACATTTCACCATATTGTCCACCAATCAGTTCTTGAATTTTCTTTGCCATCAATGGATCTGGTCTAGTTGGTTTAGCTTCGAATTGAAGTTCTTTTTTATGAAAAAACATATTCATACCTCCGTATATAATAGTATTTTGTGAGCGATTGCTCGTACAATCTATTACATACCCAGCGTTTTTAGGAAGAAACATAGAAATTTTGTAAAATCAGGTAATAGAGGTGTGAAATGCTATGGTAATATTGACATAGAGAATAAGAAATAAATTTTATTTTCAAGTGTATTTTTACATATTTTTTTCTTGGTTGTTGAAAATTTATGGTCTATACATAAAAAATGTCATAATAAGAAAAGAGCACCCAGAATACATGTATTCTGGGTGCTTTAGTTCGATAGGCGATAGCGCCAGATTAATTTTTCATTGCACCGATTGGCGTTAATTGTTCATTAGGCTGTTGCTTGGTTATTGATTCCATCTTCTTTAATTCTTCTCGAAGTAATCGTCTGACTTCCCTGCGTCTGTGTACTTTTTTTCCCATTAAGTAAAGACCTCCTTAAAGTAGTGGAAATGCAACAAACCAATCTGACCCTTAACAAAAATAACCACAATCCCTGATTAGATTAAAGAAATATCTAGATTGAATGATATGAGGAAACTATACAGTATATTCATTACTTCTTTAATACAGTCAGATTGTTATCTTTAGTTATATCAGAGATTGATAATTCTGACAATTAAAAACAATCTCAATTAAAAGGGAAAACAATAGAGAAAAGCCCAAAATCTTTGATATATTTACGTAATACACCCTTTTCCTGCAATTCTTTTTATTTTTCTCCAAAATCCATGTTAGGAATGGAGGTTCCCTTATACGAATTTTGTACAAACAATTTAGTAATTATTAGTCAATTTAGTTGAAGGTTTCCAACTCTTTGTTATAATAATACATGGAAAATGATTGTTAAATTAGGGGATTGTGTATTACTTAACTGGGGTGAATGATCTATGTTAGAAGGATGGTTTTTATGGTTCATCCTGTTTTGGGTTGTCTTTATGATTGGTTTTATGGCCATCGGTGGATTTTTTATGTTTCGAAAGTTCTTAAAAAAACTGCCCAAAGAAGATGGAAAATCAGATATGGACTGGGAAGTTGAATTTGTTAATCAGACAAGGCATCTATGGAATCAGGAAGAAAAAGATTTTCTAGAAGAATTAGTAAGCCCGGTTCCTGAATTATTTCGAGATGTAGCAAGGCATAAAATCGCAGGGAGAATCGGTGAACTTGCACTTAAAGAAAAGGCTAATAAGATAACGATGGATCTTATTATTAAAGGGTATATTCTAGCAACACCAAAACGTGATCACAAATTTCTTCGAAAAAAATTAGAAATTGAAAAAATAGACGTCAGTCCATTTGAAAAATACTTCTCTATTTGACCTCTTCTTTTTATGAAGAGGTTTTCTTTTACGGAAATAGCGTTTGATTGAAAATAGGACCTTAATAGGTCCCCGGGTTATTATGGCTGTGTTTGACAAATTATTTGTTGTTACTATCTTTTATAGAATCAAAAAAGCTATTTACGTCTTTAACGTATTGATGGAAAAACTCCGGAATCTCTTTGTCGTCCAAACCATAAAAGCTATTCATTGCAACCCCTCTGATATACCATTCCTGAGAATCCAGTCCTCTTTTAAAGCAGTTCCAAATTTCACTCCCCAATAATTCATGTCCGGCAGTCATGGATTTTAGGTTATCCCATTTATCAGCAACAATAAGAGCCTTTACTTCAAGAGGCGCTTCTTTAACAAGCTCAAGTGTATGCTGCTTACGTTCTTCCCAGGTTTTTGTTTTGTCCTCTGTATGAGCAGAAACATAATGCGCGATTTTAGGTCCAAACTCCTTTTCAATCTGTTCAATCGTTGTATCTGTGTCCTCCACAGTATCGTGCAGTAATGCTGCAATCACCAATTCTTCACAAAAACCAGCCTCTTCAAGAGTTTTAGCCACCTGCAAAGGGTGTATAATATAGGGTTCATTTGACAGCTTACGTACTTGTCCGGCATGTGCCTCCGTTGCAAATTGTACTGCTTTTTCCTTTAATGTCATTCATTCAGCCACCTTATCTATATATACTGAAATTTCACTATCTTATTATAAATAAATAATTTTGTGCAGCTAGAATATATAAAATATACATATGATTATGGGTATTATATCATATTTAGCTTTGAGGCAGGTCTTATGCGTTTTATTTATGAATATGTATAATAATATATTACACAGAAAGCTAAAATTATATATAATCATACTGTGGATTATTAGAAAGATTTAAAAGGGGTCATAAACCATGGAACTTATCAAGGAAATTTATGATGATGCGTCAGAACAGTATACGGATCATGCATACCGTATTAGAAAGGCATCCAGAGCTGTAGTCATTAACGACCGTGATGAGATTGCTCTTTTATTCGTTACAAATGGAAACTATCATAAATTGCCTGGTGGAGGCATTAAAAGCAATGAAACTATTTATGATGCATTAAAAAGAGAGGTAGAAGAAGAAGTAGGAACCTTAATAGAAGATATTAAGGAACTGGGACTTACTATTGAATACCGTAATAATGAAGAGCTGCTTCAGATATCTTATGGATATATTGCTAAAACTATTGGTGAACTTAAAGACCCGATGTATACCGACGATGAGATTAACGACGGATTTGTATTAAGATGGGTGCCAATCAAAATAGCGATTGAAATATTAAAACAAGACATGCCTTCTAATTATGCAGGACAATTTATTCAGCAAAGAGATCTGGAATTTTTATTAAAAGCTGACGAACTGATTTAAAATAATGTCAGTCACTACTCTAAAAGCTGCACTCCAATTGTTAGAGATTTAATTGCAATTGAAGTGCTTTTTTAGTTTAGTTAAAATAGTTTTCTAAGTCAGCTAAAGAATAGGCATCAGAAACACCTTTTTTGGAATATAAATATTGAATTAGATTTTTATCATCTTCATACAGATCAGCTAGTCCATAATAAATATTCTTTAAATAGGGAAGAGAAGGTGGAGTGATGTTCTTTTCAGCAATAGTTCGATTATCTGTAAAGGTGAAAATCGGATATCCATCCGTCTCACCCAAGTAGAGAATATTACCATACCAAGAATCGTTAAAGGAATAGGTATGAACATTTTTGGCTAATTCAAGATCTATCTCCATTTTATAATTGTCATTCTCCTGCTGTACAATTTGTTTAAACTGTTCGCTAGTAATTAGGTATTTCTTACCGTATGTCCTTGTATTCGTATCTCTATCAGTATTGATAAAAGCGACACCGCCATCCCAACGACCTGAGTATTCAGCGAAGTACATCTCATAAGGAAGAGAAATCGGAGCAATTTTTTCTGGATAAGCAGGATTCGTACACCCACGTTCATTTTTTGTAGAACCCTCTGGTGTCCCTCCGCTTATATAACAACGAAAGCGGCTCTCTAATAAATTGGATCCATAACTTGCGTACCATACATAATCCATTGTCGTATAATACCTCCTCAATAAAATTCTATATAGATATACGTACCACAAAAGGGATTGATTACACATGAACATGCGGGAGGCAGGTTAATTCCTTAGAAAAATCAAACGTATCGTGAGCACGCACAAAAACGGTAAGCTGTGTAACCTTCAGAAAAAGAATTTTAAACAATCAGGGAGAGAAAAGGGAAAGTTAATAATAATATTTTTAGTTAAAAGGCGAAAATTTAAAAATATAGAGGATATTAGTAGTTGTATTAGGTCTGCCAGTAGGAAAGGCCATTAAAGATAATACAAAACCTTATAATCAATGTTTCTGTTGAAAGTCTGAGGATCTTTTCCTGAATACTATCTATGAGCGGAATTAAAATGCGAGAGAAAAAATTCCTCCCGCAGTCTTTTAAGAAAAGATAATGCTGTTACATATCGTGATGAGAATGATTTTTTTGACGTGTATGCTGCCTGTTTTTCACTTTATGAGAACCGCTTAAGGGTGCCGGTTGGCCAGAATGATTTTTATCTTTAGGGCCTTTTTGGTGATTAGCGTTTTTATTCGACATATTCATCCCTCCTACCTATAGTATGAGAGCCTATTAAATGATTATACAGGTATATAATAACGGGTATTTAGAAGCTGATTCACATCATGAATAAGGCAATAAACTTCCGTACATCATAAAAGATATATTGTTAAGGAGGGGTGTACGTGCCTTATCACAAAAATAAAGTTCAAGCGTTTCAATCCGCTCAAAATGGCGTCAGAAGAGCGGTGGATGCACATGAAAATCTTGAATCTATGCAGCATGATCCTCAATTTGGCCATGAAGTGGGACATTTGTGGGAAGAAATTAATGAGGCGTATCAGCAGGTTGAAAATGCTTATGAAGTGGCAAGTGAACATCAAAAGGACCAACTGGATGATTATAGAAATACATTAGACAAAATGGTTTCAGATTTAGACAAATTTGAAAAATATCGATAAGGTACCGGCCAGCTAATATTACTTTGCTGGCCGGCTTTTATTTTATCAGGAAAATAATTACCAATAAGCAGAACTTATGACAGGTAATAAATTACTTATATTTTACTTTATGGAAAGGTTATATTAATATTAAATTGTTAGAATATTAGGATTGAATGAAAAGTGTTTTACTTTTCTACAATTTATTACTATATTCTGTAATATCTTTTACCTAGAGGGGGTAATTTGATTGGGGAAAAATGATGTGTTCGAATCACGGAGATTTTTTGAAATCGACGGTAAACGCTATCATTACTACAATTTGAATGTATTGGAAGAAGCAGGAGTTGGAGAAGTTTCCAAATTGCCTTATTCCATTAAAGTTTTACTGGAGAGCGTTTTGCGTCAACAGGATGGGAGAGCTATTAAAAAGGAACATGTGGAAAACCTTGCTAAATGGGGAACAGAGGAAATGTCAATCGATATTGATGTACCTTTTAAACCTTCCCGTGTAATATTGCAGGATTTCACAGGTGTACCGACTGTAGTCGATTTGGCTTCATTACGTAAAGCCATGGCTGATATCGGAGGAGATCCGGGTAAAATTAACCCTGAAATCCCGGTTGATCTTGTTATCGACCATTCAGTTCAGGTTGATAAATATGGAACTGCAGATGCGTTGCAGATTAATATGGATTTAGAATTTGAAAGAAATGCGGAACGTTACCAATTCCTAAGCTGGGCACAAAAAGCATTTGATAATTACCGTGCGGTTCCACCAGATACAGGGATTGTTCACCAAGTGAACCTTGAGTATTTGGCTAATGTTGTACATTCAGTAGAAATGCCGGATGGCGATTATATGACATTCCCAGATTCTTTAGTGGGAACTGATTCACATACTACCATGATAAATGGTCTGGGTGTATTAGGATGGGGTGTAGGCGGAATTGAAGCGGAAGCTGGAATGCTTGGTCAACCTTCTTATTTCCCAGTACCTGAAGTTATCGGTGTACGGTTTATTAATTCCTTGCCAAACGGAACAATGGCTACAGATTTGGCGTTAAAAGTTACTGAAATACTGCGTAAAAGTGGTGTGGTTAATAAATTTGTAGAATTTTTCGGCCCTGGGATGAGCGCTCTTTCACTTTCAGATCGTGCGACCATCGCAAATATGGCACCGGAATATGGCGCTACTTGCGGTTTCTTCCCAATTGACGAAGAATCTCTTACTTATATGCGTTTGACTGGACGTACAGAAGAGCATATCGCAATTGTTGAGCAATATTGTAAAGAAAACGGTTTGTTCTACTATAAAAACAGTGATGAACCAAGATATACAAAAATTATTGAGATTGACCTTTCAGAAATTGAGGCTAATCTATCCGGTCCAAAACGTCCGCAGGATTTGATTCCTTTATCTAATATGAAATCTGCCTTCAATCAAGCTTTAACAGCTCCGGTTGGAAATGCAGGATTCGGTCTTAGTCAAGATGAAATTAATAAAAAAATCACTGTTCAGCTGAATGATGGCCGTCAGGCGCCGATGAAAACAGGTGATATTGCCATTGCTGCCATTACAAGCTGTACGAATACCTCTAACCCATATGTTATGCTGGGTGCTGGACTAGTTGCTAAGAAGGCAGTGGAATTAGGATTACAGGTTCCACATCACGTAAAAACATCATTAGCTCCGGGATCAAAAGTCGTTACAGGCTATTTGCGTGATTCTGGTCTGGGAACATACCTTGATAAACTTGGTTTCAATGTTGTTGGGTATGGCTGTGCTACATGTATCGGGAACTCCGGTCCATTAATGGAAGAGATTGAAGCAGCTGTTTCTGAATCAGATTTACTTGTTACTTCTGTCTTATCCGGTAACCGTAACTTTGAAGGACGTATTCATCCGTTAGTAAAAGCAAACTATTTGGCATCACCGCCATTGGTTGTCGCATATGCCTTAGCAGGTACAGTGGATATCGATCTTGAGAATGATCCAATTGGAAAAGGTAAAGATGGAAAAGATATTTATTTCAAAGATATCTGGCCATCCAGTGAAGAGGTTAATAAACTTGTACAGGATACCGTAACATCTAATCTCTTCCTTAAAGAGTATGAGCATGTATTCGATGACAATGCAAGATGGAATGAAATCCAAACCAGCAACGAACCTTTATATAATTGGGATTTTGATTCAACTTATATTCAAAACCCACCTTATTTTGTAAATATGGATCCTAACCCAACAGAAGTAAAACCGCTTGACGGACTGCGCGTTGTCGGATTATTTGGAGATTCAGTTACAACAGACCATATATCTCCGGCTGGATCTATCGGCAAAGATACACCAGCAGGTAAATACTTGCGTGAAAAAGGAGTTGCTATCCGTGACTTTAACTCATACGGTTCTCGTCGTGGAAACCATGAAGTTATGATGCGCGGTACTTTCGCTAATATCCGAATCCGTAATCAGATTGCTCCAGGCACTGAAGGTGGATATACAACGTATTGGCCAACTGGTGAAGTGATGTCTATCTATGATGCATGTATGGAATATAAAAAAGATGATGCTGGCTTGATCGTATTGGCTGGGAAAGATTACGGAATGGGAAGCTCCCGTGACTGGGCTGCCAAAGGTACCAACCTACTTGGAATTAAAACGGTCATTGCGGAAAGCTTTGAAAGAATTCACCGTTCCAACCTTGTATTAATGGGTGTACTTCCGCTTCAATTCAAAGAAGGCGAAAGCGCTAAAACACTTGGTTTAACTGGAAAAGAGAGAATCTTTGTTCCAGTTAATGAAAATGTTAAACCACGTGACATCATCGAGGTAACTGCAGTTGGAGAGGACGGAACAGAGAAGAAATTTGATGTTTTAGTTCGTTTTGATTCTGATGTGGAAATCGATTATTATCGTCATGGCGGTATCTTACCAATGGTTTTACGAGGAAAATTACAAGAAGCATCATCTACTAAGTAACGATAAAAAACTGACTTCGGTCAGTTTTTTATTTTTGTTTAGAATAACTAATTGTAAATATGAAGATCAGAATTCTGTAAATCTTATCAGGATGAGATTTTCACGCTTTCGTAAAATTGGAAATACTGATACAATTTCAGGTGGGGAATATACTATTTGTGGCTGGGGGAGTTTAGTGTGAAAAAAATCATCGGGTCACTTTTATTGCTGATACTGATTGGAGTAGCATTTTATCAAGTGTTGAATCAGCCTGATACACCTGTCAAGGCTGATGAGGGCAAAGAAGCAGTCGACTTTACATTAAAAGATCCAGATGGAAAGGAAATTACACTATCTGATTATAAGGGGAAAAAGGTGTTGTTAAACTTTTGGGCAACCTGGTGCAATCCGTGTAAAAAAGAGATGCCTGATATGGAAAAAATCAAACAATCTCATCCTGATGTAGTTGTTTTAGCCGTAAATATAGATTCTGATCAGGATATAAAAGGATTTATGAGTGATTTAAAACTTACGTTTCGGACTGTATTGGATGTAGATGGTGAAGTGAACAAAAAATATAAGGTTGTGTCCATTCCAACTTCATTCTTCATTAATGAAGAGGGAGTTATTGATAAAAAGGTTGTAGGGTTAATGGAATATAAACAAATGGAAGAGCATATCGCAAACATGTAAGCAGCCTTGAAGGCTGTTTTTTCATATTTTAAAGACTAATTAGTTATCGTTATTTTCTAAAAATGTTATAAATACAGAAAAAGTAGGCAATGATATTATAAAATAAAGTATGGATGGTGGTTGACGATGAAAAAGCGTAAGCGGATGTCTTTAGCAGATTTAATACTGGAAAATAAAAAACAAATTATAATGGATAAACATGCAATGGAAGTTCTAGAAGATCGAATCGATAAAAGAATGATGGAACGAGCGGAGTAATATCCAATATCTACACCTTATAAGTCATGCGTAAGTAAGCATGATAAGAAAGAAGGGGTGAAGATAAAATGGGAAATCCGAAGAAAAATTCCAAGTCATTTGTACCAAATCACATTGGAACTCAACCTAGAGCTGCCGGTGGAAATAAAGGCAAACAGATGCAAGATACATCCGGAAAGCATCCAGACGTGATTCAAACAAAAGGTGAATAGCTGAATAATTTAATCTCAAATCTGCCTGAATCCTAATGGAGACAGGCAGATTTTTTAGTTGGTTAGAATCCAGGAAATTTACTTCGCGTTCATTAATGAATTAAAAAAACTATGTTCCAAATCTTCATGGTGAATTTTAAAACCAAACCCAAGTAGCCAAGAAAAATAATCCGTAAAAAGAGGGACAAATGAAGCGGCCATTACGACTAAAAGACAGAACTTCTGAATAAGAGAATGTTTAATTTCAATAGTTGACTGGTGAATCATACATTAAGCTAAAATGATTAATCTGGAACGTGTTGTATGATAGGATGGAGACATCGACTGAAAAAAGGATGAAGCAGTAAATGGAATTATCAATAACCAATTATAAAAATATGATTGATGAGTGGGAGAGAACGTTGACTAAAGAAGGTTCACTCCCCATAAAAACAGAATTACTTAGTGTGCTTCAATTTATATGTAAAAACCAGGGTGAGTGGGGAATATCAGCAGATTTAGAAGGAAAGCTGTTATATTTATTAGCCCTGGAAAGAAGTAAGCAAGAGGAACAAGATGATTTATATTATCTATTATTAGATGAAGCAAACCGATTATTGAATAATCGCTCTGAAATACAACGATTGCTGGAAACTAAGCAGCTCAATCGTTTTAATGACTTATATACTGGCTTTTCTACTCCAACTTTACGAGAAACGGATAATAGAACTGCAAAACGTAACACGGTCGGGCAGATTATGAATGAAACAAGCAATTACATGAACCGTACAACTGAAGCATTAAAACAAATCAATCAACTGGCAGAAACAGATTTAATCCATACTGCAAAAAAATACTTAAATGATATATTTGACGGTATGCAAAAGGTAATCTCTACGGCAAAAGAGTATGAAGAAACATTAAGCGGGAATTTCCATACCGCAATTGTTTATCAGGAGTTAAAATCCTCATTAAATCTTCTGAATAGCCATATTCATCAATTTAACGAGTTTATATCACAGCATGAAATTGTTGATGCAAAGGATCAAGTAAGTGCCTTAGCAGAGTTGAACGAAATGGTTGGGCTGATTGAAATAAAAAAACGGGTTAACCAGCTTTATCAATTTTTGAAGTATCAAAAACACCGTGAAGAATTAGGATTCAGTAATACAGGTGATATTAGCCTAAACATGATTTTAACGGGTAATCCTGGAACCGGTAAGACTACCTTGGCCAGATTATTAGGGAAAATCTATTATGAATTAGGGATATTGCCAAAAGAAAAAATTGTAGAGGTTGATCGTTCTAAATTGGTTGGAGCTTATGTTGGACAAACAGAGGAAAACGTTCGTAAAGCTGTGGAAGAGGCAGTAGGAGGCGTCCTTTTTATTGACGAGGCATACAGCTTAAAAAGAGAGGGCCAACAAGGAACAGATTACGGGCAGACAGTGATAGATACGCTTATATCTCTTATGGATAGTGCAGAGTATTCTGGAAGGTTCGCTGTTATTTTAGCAGGATATCCTGAGGAAATGAGACAGTTTCTGGATAGCAATCCTGGTTTGCGCAGTCGTTTCCCGAATTTTAATTATATGGAGTTACCAGACTATTCATTGGATGAAATGATTGAAATTGCGATTCAAACGGCAGAAAAAAATCATTATTTTATCGCTCCTGATGCGATTCCTTCTTTAAAAAAACGAATTGAATATGAGATGGTTGATCAAACTTTCGGTAATGCCAGAACAGTTAAATCAATTGTTATGGATGCAATCTTCCATAAAGGTTCTACAGGTGAACAGCAAGCCAATGAAAGCTTTTTAAATTATCTTCTTCTGCAAGAAGAGGACTTTTCTTCTCAGTTTCCTGTATCCACTGGAAATCCCCAGGCAGAACTAAAGAATCTTGTTGGTTTGGATATGATTAAAGAGGAAATTCATAAACTTTCAGCATTTGTAAAGATACAGCAATCCAGGAGACAGGCTGGAGTAAAAACGGTACCTGTCCAGCTTCATGCGGTTTTTACCGGGAATCCTGGAACTGGTAAAACAACAGTTGCAAAGCTGTACTCGGAAATACTGCGAGATTGTGGACTGTTGAAGAGAGGTCATCTAGTTGTAGCTAGCCGTGCTGATTTTGTAGCTGGCTATGTCGGGCAGACAGCCATTAAAACGAAAAAGAAGGTTCAGGATGCATTGGGCGGTGTATTATTTATTGACGAAGCTTACTCCTTACTAAGCTCTTCCAATTCAGATTATGGAAAAGAAGTTGTGAATACTTTAGTGGATGAGATGACCAAACATAATGAAAACCTTGTCATCATCTTGGCAGGATATCCTGATGAGATGAAGGCGTTGCTGTCCAGTAATCCAGGATTTTCATCCAGGTTCAAAAAGTTCATGCATTTTCCGGATTATAGCACAGAGGAATTGATGCAAATCATTGAAAATTATGCTCGTAAATATCAGTATATACTGGACCAGGCGGCAAAAGATTACTTGGTTGAAAAGTTGAACCTAATTGAGATTGATGGGAACGGACGATTTGCTATTAATTTGGTTGACAATGCGATACAGGTACAGGCGGTTCGATTAATCGAGCAGACGGGAGAGGATCTGGCTGCGGTTGATTACTCTACTCTGACAAAGGCTGATTTTCAAGATGTGTTAGAATAGAAAAAGGACTATTGTAGAATAGGAGTGTAGAAGGAATGTTTGTTTCAAAAAAAGAAATCCAATTATTTTACGCAGATACTGATATGATGGGTGTTATGTATCATGCAAACTATCTTAAATGGTTTGAGCTGGGCAGAACAGCCCTTATTGAGGATTTGGGCTATAAATATACGGATATGGAGGAAGCAGGCTATTATGCACCTGTTTACGATATTCATGTAACCTATAAAACACCATTACGATATGGTGATCAGGCCTATGTACATACTTGGGTAGAAGAAAATAATGGAATAAAAACACTGTATGGATATGAAATCCGGAATCAGCATGATCAAATTTGCGCAACTGGAACAACTACGCATATTGTAGTAAAAAAAGATAATTTCAGACCGATTCAGTTTAAAAAAGCATTTCCGGAATGGAATGCAAAATACGAAGAAATCAAACGAAAATAGATAAAGAGAATCCCCTGTGTCAGTGGTACACAGGGGATTTCTGTTCTTATTTGCTATAGGAGAACGTGGGCTCAGCCTTCTGTTCGTCAAAGGTTATATTGAGGTTATTTCCGTCAAAATACCATATATCATCCTCATTAATAAAATAGGTGATTCCATCCTTTAATAAGGTAACAGTGGCTTGTTTTCCTTCCTCTTTGCTGATTCCCAAAGAAAAGCCTGATTGTATAGGGCTATAGCCTCCATAACGGGGAAAGAACCGAAGGCAGTCGCCTTTTTCAAGTTCCAATTCTGCTTTATACCATGCAGCTGATTGCTCATCGATTGTAATTTCCATGTTTGAATCCTCCTGATATGTTTATTGGCAGATAAAGGTGAGCTATCTAACTACTGAATACTACCATTATGACATAATTTTAATAAGATAACGATTGGTAACACTCAGTAAACAAAAGGATGTATCACTAGAGTGGTTTAAACTGTTTCAATTCCCACTTTTTATTCGGTGGAAAATTCATCTCTGATAAAGACTCAGTTGCTGTTAGATTATTATTATAATACTCTATAGCCCTTATCCATCTCTTTTAATCTTTTTCTCTCCTAAACTTGAAAAAGAAAAACTGTCCCAATGCAAATTAAGCAAATTTGGAACAGCTCGTTAGTTTAAATTCTTATTTTATGGATGGATGGCTAAGCATAAAATCAGTCAATTTTTCTTTATCGATCTTTTCCTGTCCAAATACATCTTCACTTCCAAACGTATTTATTCTGTAGTCACGGTCGTTTTGATTAGTTACATAGGTTGGAGAGAAGTTTACGTTAGTTACTTCGGTCTCAGTTCCCTTAGCTGACCATTCTTTACGAACGCTAATGGTAACCATACCGCCAATATCTTTATAGTTATTTTTTTGGGCGGAGATGAAGTTTCCTAATGAATAGACAACTAATGTTTTTTTCTGATTGGATTCTATCCATTCAATTGGTTGGAGGACATGCGGATGATGCCCAATAATAATATCTGCACCTGCATTAGACATTAATTTTGCCATTTTTCTTTGTTCATCAGATGGGTTTCTTTGATATTCCAGTCCCCAATGAGCATTAATGAGTATAAGATCCACTTTATCACGTAAATCCTTGATATCTTGTGAGACTTTTTTACCATCTAAGTAATTGACTAAATAATCTTTTCCATCCGGAATAGGAATCCCATTCGTTCCATATGTGTAAGAGAGAAAGCCGATGTTAATACCATTTACGTTCATGATGCGGTCTTGTTTGGCATCCTCTTCATTCTTATGAATTCCTACGTAAGGCATATCAATTTTATTGTAATACTCGATTGCACGCAGAATACCTTTTTCACCTTTATCGAGGGAATGGTTATTTGCTAAGGTTACGAGGTCTATTCCAACGTCTTTTAAGGTGTCCGATATTTCATAAGGTGAATTAAATGTCGGATACCCTGATAACCCCAAGTCACTTCCGGCTGCAATAGATTCCTGGTTGGCAATCGTAAAATCTGGGTTGCTTAGCATGTCTTTTACAGGTGCGAACATATCTGAGAAATCATAACCAGAACCAGTATCTGCATCTTCATATACCTTATCATGCAAAAGTATATCTCCGATGGCTCCAATTTCAGCAGTAGAATGGTAGTTACGTTCAGATAAGAAAACTTCCCTATTATGGGTTAAAGCTACGTTTTTTTCTTCATAATTATTGAAAATCTCCTGAGTGTTTAGATATATAAGTATACCTATAGCTGCGGTAATGATTAAAAATGATAGGAGGGCTATTTTTTTCTTCATTCTTCACCTGCTTAGTAAATTTTTCTAAATATGAGTACATATTTTTAATATATTCCTACATGTATATTGACACTTTTTAGATTAAAATGCAAAATAAGGTATTTTTCTGGTTTCATATGACTGATAATTTTATACTAAATTATCCGATCGTTTAATCCTATTAGGTAATCAGTCGATAGAGGTCGAGCTTTGTTGTTTGAATATGAGATGAGGTTTTCGGAGGAGAATATTGCTTTTGTATTCTGTTTAGCAAAAATAAAAAAGACTGTTTTTGGACCACTAATCGTGATTCCAAAAACAGTCTTATATCATCGTTTAAACAAATTAACCTTAGGTTCTGTTTTATTAATAATACGTTTGATATTAGCGCGATGGCGATAGAAGATAAATCCTGCCAGGAAGATAATTAGGATTAACATGGAAGGATCTCCGCTAAACATGGCATAAATAAGTGCCACAACTGCAATCAACATAGAAGATAAGGACACGATTTTAGTTAGGTATAAGAATACAAAAAAGCATGCAACTAGAATCACAAATAAAAGTGGATCGTATCCGAGCAAAATACCTCCGGATGTAGCTACAGCTTTACCGCCTCTGAATCCGGCAAATATAGGGTACATATGGCCGATAACTGCCAATAAGCCGCATATCAACGGAATAGCAATCCAACTTGGCCATTGATCAGCTTGTATATTAAATATGTATGGCAATAAGGTGGCCAAAGTACCTTTTAAGATATCTATAGTTGTAACGATAATTCCGGCTTTTTTCCCAAGTGTCCGGAATGTATTGGTTCCTCCTAAGTTTCCGCTGCCATGCTCACGTATATCAGTGTTATAAAAAACTTTTCCTATAATTAAGCCTGAAGGTATTGAACCTAGCAAATAGGCCAATATAAACAAAAAATATAACATATAAACAGTTCCTTTCTTACACTACTGGTTAATATATTTTAACATGTACCTGCAAAAAGAAAATAAAAAAATTATTTTTATTAACTTCCCTATTCTGAGCTGACCGTTTATTCTATAATAGCCTATGGGTATACATAAGGATAAATTTTATTATTGAAAGGGGCTATATTCATGATAGAAAATCCAAGCAGAGATGAAATTGGTCTCCTCTTAAAAAAAGCGAAACGAATAGCTGTCGTTGGTCTTTCTGATAATCCGGAACGGACATCTTACATGGTATCTAAGGCCATGCAGGATAATGGATATGAAATTATCCCGGTCAATCCTTCAGTGGATAGTGTTTTGGGTGTAAAGGCGGTTGCGATATTGAAGGATATTGAAGGGCATGTAGATATTGTCAATGTTTTTCGCCGATCTGAATATGTGATGGATCTGGCTAAGGAATTTTTGGAAATCGATGCCGATATATTTTGGACACAGCTGGGAGTTATTGATGAAGAGGCCTTCCAAATGCTAAAGGACAAGGATTACACCGTCATTATGGACCGTTGCATAAAAGTGGAGCATGCATTAACTAAATAATAAAAAATGGCCACCAATTGCTCGTAAATAGCTCATTGGTGGTTTTATAATGTTGTAGGTAATAAAAACTAATAGTTGTAAAAACACCGAAGATGATACCATAATTAAGATACAGGGACTTATTTTATTTGTTTTTTACAGGGACTGGAAGCCGGGATGTCTCGTATACATAACCTTTATCTAAACTTTATTTGCGAAACGAAAAATAATCTGTAAAAATAGAGCAATAGAGCTTTAGTGTGCTGTTTATACTATCGAGAACATTTGTTCTTGTTTAAGAATATGTATATAATAGAAGTTGTAACGTAAAGAGAGGGGTACATAAGTGGCAAAAAATATAAAACCTATTGACTATAACGAAGATGCCATCCAGGTACTTGAAGGATTAGAAGCTGTCCGTAAACGACCGGGAATGTATATCGGAAGCACAGACACACGAGGCCTGCATCATCTCGTTTATGAAATCGTTGATAACTCCGTGGACGAAGTATTGGCCGGACATGGGGACGAAATTATTGTAAAAATTCATAAAGATAATAGCATCAGTGTAATGGATAAAGGTAGAGGGATGCCTACTGGAATACATAAAATGGGTAAACCGACTCCGGAGGTTATTCTAACCATCCTTCATGCAGGAGGAAAATTTGGTCAGGGTGGCTATAAGACGAGCGGTGGTTTACATGGGGTTGGTGCATCGGTCGTAAATGCTTTATCAGAATGGCTTGTTGTTACCATTAAGCGTGATGGTTTTATTTATGAACAGCGTTTTGAAAATGGCGGAAAACCTGTAACGACTTTAGAGAAAATTGGTAAAACCAACCAAACTGGAACAACCATTCATTTTAAACCGGATGAGAGTATTTTCTCTACCATTGTTTACAATCGTGAAACCTTAAGTGAACGCTTACGCGAATCTGCCTTTTTATTAAAAGGTTTAAAAATTGAATTACATGACTTACGTACGGATGAAAAAGATGTTTATTATTATGAGAATGGGATTGAGGCATTTGTTTCTTACCTAAATGAAGAAAAAGATACATTGCATCCTGTTGTAAGCTTTGAGGGGACTCATTCTGATATTGAGGTTGATTTTGCTTTTCAATTTAATGATGGATATTCGGAAAATATTTTATCATTCGTCAATAATGTCAGAACAAAAGATGGCGGAACTCATGAAGTAGGAATGAAAACTGCTGTTACACGTGCCTTTAATGAATATGCACGTAAATCCGGTTTGCTGAAAGAAAAGGACAAAAACCTGGATGGTTCAGATATCCGCGAAGGATTGGCTGCTATCATTTCTGTAAGAATTCCAGAAGAATTATTACAATTTGAAGGACAGACAAAAAGTAAACTTGGTACCAGTGATGCCCGTTCTGCGGTAGATTCTGTTATATCTGAAAAATTATCTTATTATTTAATGGAAAATGCCGATATTGCGACATCCTTGGTCCGTAAGTCGATTAAAGCGGCTCAGGCCAGAGAAGCAGCCCGAAAAGCAAGAGAAGATGCACGCAGCGGTAAAAAACGCAAGAAATCGGAAGCGTTGCTTTCAGGAAAACTTACACCGGCGCAGTCCCGCAATCCATTGAAGAATGAACTATACCTCGTCGAAGGAGATTCTGCCGGAGGGTCTGCCAAACAAGGGCGTGATCGAAGGTTCCAGGCTGTTTTGCCTTTACGCGGTAAAGTTATTAATACAGAAAAAGCTAAGCTTGAAGATATTTTTAAAAATGAAGAAATAAACACAATTATTCATGCTGTCGGTGGTGGAGTAGGATCCGATTTCTCCATCGAGGATATCAATTATGATAAAGTCGTCATTATGACCGATGCTGATACGGATGGCGCCCATATCCAAGTATTATTGCTTACCTTCTTTTATCGTTATATGAAACCATTAATTGAACATGGTAAAGTATTCATCGCCTTACCTCCTTTATATAAAGTTAGTAAAGGAAGCGGTAAAAGAGAAGTTATAGAATATGCTTGGGATGATGATGAATTAGAAGGTACCATTAAAAAGGTTGGAAAAGGATACATGCTTCAGCGATACAAAGGTCTTGGAGAGATGAACGCAGACCAGCTATGGGAGACGACTATGGATCCAGAACAACGTACCTTGATCCGTGTATGCATTGATGATGCGGCACGGGCAGAGAGACGGATTACCACATTAATGGGTGATAAAGTAGAACCAAGGCGTAAGTGGATTGAAGCCAATGTTGCTTTTGGTTTAGAAGAAGATGGAAATATTTTAGAAAATGAGAACTTAACGGTTGCTGGTGAGGAGGAAGTATTATGACAGCAGAGAAATACCGCGATCTCCCTCTTGAGGATGTGATTGGCGACCGCTTCGGCCGATACAGTAAATATATTATTCAAGACAGGGCATTACCGGACGCACGAGATGGATTAAAGCCGGTTCAACGAAGAATCCTTTATGCCATGCATTCGGATGGTAATACCAATGACAAACCATATAGAAAGTCAGCCAAGACAGTCGGTCTGGTCATCGGTAACTTCCATCCTCACGGTGACTCATCTGTTTATGAAGCCATGGTCAGAATGAGCCAGGACTGGAAGCTTCGCCGTGAATTAATTCAGATGCATGGGAATAACGGAAGTATTGATGGGGATCCTCCGGCAGCCATGCGTTATACGGAGGCACGTTTATCCTCTATTGCAGGCCAGCTTTTACGAGATATCGAGAAGAAAACAGTCGATTTTGTACCAAACTTTGATGATACAGCTGAAGAGCCGATTGTGCTGCCGGCTAAATTTCCAAATTTGCTTGTAAATGGTTCAACTGGAATCTCAGCTGGTTACGCCACTGAGATTCCGCCACATAATCTTGGAGAGATTGTTGATGCTACCATCATGAGAATCGATAATCCGGATTGTACAGTTGATGAGCTAATGACTGCTGTAAAAGGACCTGATTTCCCTACAGGTGGGATCATTCAAGGGGCAGATGGAATTAAAAAGGCGTACGAAACAGGTAAAGGCAAAATTGTCATTCGAAGTAAAACGGCGATTGAGTCTTTACGCGGTGGCAGACAGCAAATTACGATAACTGAGCTTCCCTTTGATGTAAACAAAGCTAATCTTGTTAAAAAAATTGATGAATTGCGCCTTGATCGTAAACTTGAGGGTATCTCTGAAGTAAGAGATGAGACCGACCGTACAGGTTTACGGATTGTCATTGAGTTAAAAAAAGAAGTAGACTCTAATGTTATTCTTCAATATTTATTTAAAAATACAGATTTGCAAATTACATATAATTTCAATATGGTTGCCATTCATAAGAAACGTCCGCAGCTTATGGGCATAAAAGCAATGCTGGATGCCTATATTGATCATCGCCGTGAAGTGATAACAAGGCGCTCTGAATTTGATTTGGCAAAAGCTCGTGATCGTCAGCATATTGTTGAGGGACTTATCAAAATGATTTCCATTCTTGATAAAGTAATCGCAACAATCCGTGCGTCTCTCGATAAAAAAGATGCAAAAGAAAACCTAATAAAGGAATATACATTTACAGAGGCACAAGCAGAAGCGATTGTTTCCCTTCAGCTCTACCGATTAACGAATACGGATATTACGGCATTGGAAAACGAAGCTGAAGAACTACGTAAAAAAATTGAAGAGCTGACAACTATCCTTGGCAGTGACAAGAAGTTAATGTCAGTTATTAAAAAAGAACTAAAAGAAGTTAAAAAGGATTTTTCAGATTCACGTAGATCTCTAATAGAAGCTGAAATTCAAGACATTAAGATTAATCTTGAAGTTCTGATTCCAAGCGAAGATGTTATTGTTACGGTCACAAAAGAAGGGTATATAAAACGGACAAGCTTACGATCTTATACTGCTTCAGGCGGCCAGGATTATGGAATGAAGGAAGGAGATAGGCTCCTTCATAAGCTGGATATGAATACAACCGATACCTTGTTGTTATTTACAGATAAAGGTAGTTATATTTACTGTCCTGTTCACTTACTTCCTGATATCAGATGGAAGGATACTGGTCAGCATATCAGTAATATCGTACCGCTTGATAAGAATCAGAATCTATTAAAGGCTATTCCAGTTTCTGATTTTGAAAAAGGATCGTTTTTATTATTTGTTACGAAAAATGGATTAGTTAAGAAGTCTGAACTTGCACTATATAAGGCAACGAGATACTCAAAACCATTAACAGCTATTAATCTTAAAGGAGATGATCAGGTTGTGGATATCCATCAAACAGATGGAAATCAAAACATCTTCCTGGCTACTTCTATTGGGTATGGATTGATGTTCCCTGAAAGTGAAATTCCAACTGTGGGAGCACGTGCTGCCGGTGTTAAAGGTATAAATCTCAAGGACGATGATTATATAGTTGCAGGGAAAGTTTTTGCTGAAACTGATTCATCTATGATAGCGTTGATCACACAGAGGGGCGCTATTAAGAAAATGAAACGAAGCGAGTTTGAAATGACTTCCCGTGCAAAACGAGGAGTTGTTATGTTGAGAGAGTTGAAGAAAAACCCACATCGAGTAGCAGGAATAGAATTTGTAAACGATGTTGATACTATTGTGATTTTGTCGGAAAAAGGCATGATAGAAGAAGTTGCATCCTTCCAATTACGACCTAGTGATCGCTATTCAAATGGTTCGTTCTTTATGGATGAAGGCGAAAATGGACCAATCGTTGAAACATGGGTTAAGACTCCCGAAGTATCAAATTCATAGCTTCAATGTATTTCTATCCAAAAAGCTGTAAACAGTATCATCTGTTTACGGCTTTTTTTCTTTGATTTTCATCAGTTATATGCATAATTAAGTTAAATTCCAGGCAATCTATAATGAATAATCCTATACCTGGGAGTTGATGAGTATATGATGAAATGGATTAATCATTTTATAATTTTTTCGATAGTTGGGTGTTTGCTTCTGCCAGTATCCATAGATGCTGCAAAAAAAGATGCAAAAAGCCAGGAAGTTGAACTTGGTTCTTATAAAGTGGATGTGACAGGAGACGGGAAGAAGGATCAAGTATATTTATATGGTAATCCTTTTGATCAGGAGACAAAGTATTACAAGGAATTCAAGTTGGTAGTAAAAACAAAAAAGGGAACTAAAAAGGAAACGATTCAAGGAGGGTTTAAGCCTGCCGTTAAGTTTCTCGATCTTAATGACGACAGTACATTGGAAGTTCTGATGGAGATTCCAACAGGGGGTAGCGGAGGAGTTAATGATTATTATGCCTTTTGCATCTATAATAATAAAATTGAACTGATTGAGCTCCCCGAAACATTAAATATCAACGGAGCATTCAAAAATAATTATCAAGCCACTGTAATGGTACCAGAAATGAATAAATCCTACTTAATTGATTTAAAAGATCATAAAAAGAAGTATGATAAACTCGGGGTTTATCGAAAAGGGAAATTAAGTGAACCATCTGAAACATTAGTAAGTGAATACAAATCCTTAAAGGTAAAAGACATTGATAAAGATGGTCATAAGGAATTGATAGGCATTCAGCAAATTTCCGGCGCATCCGTGGTTGATCGAATCGCTGAGGTTCGATCAAGCTGGGTATATAAAGAAGAACAATGGGTGCTAAAGGATGTTCAAGTGGTGCCAAATTAAAACCTTATCCCACGATCTACGATTTCCTTTTGAATTTAATGAGTGAGCGTGTTTAACAGGATTTATGTTTAAATGAAAAAAGTCTCCTAGTCGGTAGGATTACGTATCCTTTTCGACTAAGGAGGCTCTTTTTATTGCGGAAATTGCTGATATAAATTAAATTGCCTTTTTATACCGCTGACAACCAGTTTTAGGATATAACATCTCCAGCTAGCATTTTATGAATTCATGACAGTAAAACAAGCTACAACAGCTATGGTAGGTATGGCTAATACTAAAGTGACACCCATCATGGTGAGAGTCTTTACTGCTGATTTTAAGTCCACTGGGGTATTCAAATCATTCGTTATTTCAGAGGATGTACCATAGATGGAGATTATATTTAGAATGGTAACTGCACCTACTATAATAAGGGGAAAAATAACGTCAGAATTTGAAGAGGATAGGTTAATAAAGCCAAAAATGATTAAAATAATGGGAATTGCCTCTACAACAGCTACTTTGATAAACATCTTAGTTTGAATGTTTTCTTTTCTTTCTGGGCCATTGACCAATTCCCTGATTGCTGTTCGTACAGCCCAGCTAATTCCAAATGTTGCGATAACAGCAGCTAAAACAAAATAATAAAGAGCTTCCATCAGTAGTACCACCTCAATCAAATATTTTAAAAATAGTCCTATATAAAAAAATTATTCTATTAATAGGATATCACTATTGGATATATTTGTAATGCGATAATCGTTATTGCGAGGCAAAATTATTACCTAGCTATTATTTTATATAATGTATTACAATCTATATAAAAAGTAATTAAAATAGTAGATAGACGTAAATCTAAGTGAAAATAGCCAATGATATCACAGTATATGATTAGAATGAGCGGATTTATCACTCGGAAAATTAACTATTTGTTAATGATACATATCGTACCCTACGTTTATAAACCATTTGCTCATTTAATTTCGTGTGAAATTTTGTAAAAGGTGTTTTTCGTTTAATAAAGATTGGACGGCCAAACCCATGACATTACATGCAGCAATCATCATACTGGGAAAAAGTATACTTCAGGAGCAGAGGAGAGAACATAATGAAGTCGGTTATCTTAGACGTAGATACAGGAATAGATGACGCATTGGCTATAGCTTATGCCGTTCATTCACCGGAATTAGATATAATAGGTATCACTGCGTGTTTCGGCAATATTCCTGTTGAAGAAGCAGTAAGAAACTCGCAAATCGTTCTAGAAAAATTGGGTTGTTTTGATATCCCGGTGTATGCCGGTGCGTATGAATCTCTTAGGCGTGGACCGCGAAAAGTATATGCTCGTCATGTACATGGTGAGGATGGTCTTGGAAATGTACTTAATGGAGAGAAGCCCAGTGAAATACCAGAGGTCCATGCAGTTGATTATCTGATTGAGCAGGTGAAAAACAACCCTGGTAAAATTACTTATATCTGTGTAGGACCGCTGACAAATCTTGCGCTTGCCCTCCAAAAAGCGCCTGAGATAACTGCTATGTTTGATGAAATCATCATCATGGGAGGAGCGGTTTTCTGTAAAGGAAATGTAACGCCGCATGCAGAAGCAAATATTCATTGTGATCCTGAAGCAGCTGACCTTGTTTTCCGCTCTAATCTACCGCTTTTCCTTGTAGGACTTGATGTAACCATGCAAACCCTGCTTAAGAAGGAGGAACTAGCAAACTGGCGGAAGAAGGAAGATGAACTCGGTTCCTTTTTGGCAGACATGACAGAGTTTTATATGGACTTTTATAAGAAGGCCACTCCTGGCATCAAAGGTTGTGCCCTGCACGATCCACTGGCTGTTGGAGTAGCAATTGACAAGAGCTTCGTCACACTGAAGACAGAACCCATCTCGGTGGAGCTCGAAGGAGAAAGGGTAGGGGAAACCTGTCCCAGTGGAAACGAAAGGCCGCTTGTTCATGTATGTGTAGAAGTGGACGAAAAACGTTTTGTAGAACATTTTTTAAATAGAATTATTTGATGTTATATAAGTGGGTAAAGCACTATATGACTGTGAAGATAAACATCTGGTTTTAACATACCAGTTTACGAGTAAGGAGAAAAATAGCGATCTATTTCATTTGCACCATTTTTAGGCTGATGTCATAGAATAGTAAAAAAAATCTTCTTATTTAAAGGAGTGTTTCAGATATGTCCTTCCAGACAGAACAATTGAGTGTGACCTATATTCCGCCGATAACCCCTTCAGGACCTTTAGAGGGTAGAAAATATACATTGACACATTCTGACTTAACCGGACAGTTGTTTTTAAGCATTGGCTGTGAGATTGATGCACTGAACATCAACTGGGAGATGCGGGATGAAGTTGTAGCTGATTGGCGTATGTTAAACGGACAATTTGTCCTAACAGTTTACATTCATATTAGTAAAGGTGAATTTGATGAACAAAAGGCCCAATCACGTTATGATCATTTTGTAAAGATGATGCCTGTAGCCTTACATGCAATTATACATGGTGATCAAACGCTGTTTGCTTACTATCCATGGTTGCTCGATAGCCCCATTTATGTTCAGTTTTCTTCTATTTATCCGGAATACAATAAGATTGAGTATTATGGGACGGTCCGACATTATCAATGATAATGTCGGCTGTCTTTTTTGTTTGTTGTAATTACCTGTTACAATAAAGTTGAAATGAAATAGAAAATGTGAGGAAGTACAATGCAACTAACATATGATCTTAAACTGACTGATGTAACCAATTTTTATCTCCACATGAACAAACAATCTGAAATAAGCAATCGGAGAATGAGAAATAGACAACTAAGATTATTTTTGATTACTTTATGTATTTCACTAATCCTGCAATGGCTATATTTTCGACCTATTACACCCATTTACTATTTGATCAGCTTATTCATTGCACTCTTACCGGTACTTTTTTATTCATTCTATTTAGAGAGAATAATCAGAAGGAAGTTTAGAAAATTTCATAAAAATAGCAGGGAGCCTAATCTATTTGGTACATACCGCTTATCCATCGGAAAAAGCGGATTAACAGAGATGATTGATGGTGGGTATGAGGTACTCTATGAATGGAAAGATATTAAACAAATTGAAATGCTGAAAAATTATATTTATATTTATACGAATGCCATTCATGCTGTTATTATTCCGGTAAGGGTGTTCGGTACATTAGAAGACTGTACCTTTTTTCTGAATGAATTGAAGAGACATATAAAGGAATCAACAAAGCAAAATATCGAGGTGAATCGTCGATGAAAATCATTGTGATATCAGATACCCATATGCCCAGAATGGCAAAAGGACTTCCACCGCGTTTAAAGGAAGAATTGAAAACAGCTGATCTTATTTTACATGCTGGTGATTGGCAAACGAAGAATGTATACGATGAACTGCAATCCTATGCACCCGTTGATGGTGTTTGTGGCAATGTCGATGGAAAGGATCTGATTGACCAACTTGGATATCAAAAAATTCTCACATTAGATGGATATCGAATTGGTTTGGTACATGGGCACGGTAAGAAAGGAACTACAGAGGGAAGAGCAATTGAAGCATTTAGCGGAGAGGAACTGGATCTAATTATTTTTGGACATTCTCATATCCCTGTTAATAAAGACATAAATGGGACAATTCTATTTAACCCGGGTTCTCCGACAGATAAAAGACGCCAAACTGAATACTCATTTGGGATTATTCGGATTGAAAAGAGTTTATCGGTTGAGCATGTGTTTTATAAAAATAAGAGATAAGTGTAAAACAAGAAGGATGCAGCTTTATCAAGCCTGCATCCCTCTTGTTTACTTTTTCTTTTTTTGCTGATTTTTAGTAGTTTTATAGGCTTTATAAAATGCAAAACTGCAATCATACACAGATATTAAAATAATAACTGCTAATGTGATGGCTATAATACCTGATGGTAATGTTCCGTTTGTAGATTTTTCAAATAATAAATTGAAGCGTTCGATAAAATCGCTATTGTATAAAGTAGTGTCATACAGCATTTTATAAAGGATTGCTATAACAAATGCGCTTTGGACTGTATAAAATATAGCGATATGGTAGGTCCATTTACCCATCATGTATTTCAATCCCGCTAAACTTATTTCTAACACTGCCAAGGCAATTAAAAGGGGGATATACGTTTTCAGAACTTCTTGGTTAAACAAGGAGGCTTGCAAAACAAGCTCGCCATTAACGGTCTCATACCAGCCTAATAGATATTCAGAAAATAATAGAATTAGGATCCATATAATTGTCCAAATGAGTCCAAAGATTGCTTCCCCTTTGGATATTTGATACTTATGCTTTTGAACAGTCCGCCTCTGCAATTGGTCAGTGTTCCATTTTGGCTTTACAAGGGGGATGCTATTTGTTTTATTTGCAATTTTATCTATAAATATAAATGTAATGGTGACCCAGGTAAATACCTGAAATGCTGCCTGGAGGATTCCTATGATAGAATCTGTAAACATGTCAATTAGAAATGATACAACGGAGGAATAACTGGTATAATCCGTAATCCCGCTGACTATATGACCCAATAAAACCAAGCCCGCCATCAAACCAAAAGCTATTAGTAAGACCCGAATATAACTATCATAAAAAATCGGCCCTATAATATATCGGTTATTTCCGCTATAATCGGCAGCAAGAATTCTGGGGTCACCCAAGCTATTCAAAACGTTCTTTACATCATTTTCAGTATAGTTATGTGGCAGCATATCCTCAATATTCCCTTTGAGTTCCAGCGCAATCTCCTCTTTTGACTCTTCTGGTAGCCACTTTGTAACTTCATAAATATATATATCAATTAAACTCATCACATTCATCCTCTCTTAACAATTGTACCATCTGATTAGACGTTTCAGACCATGCTTCCTTTAATTTTTCATAAATCTGTTTGCCATTCTGGCTTAATTGGTAGTATTTTCTCTGTCGATTTCCATTTAACTTCCAATCGCTAACCAGTAAACCTTGCTTTTCTAATCTTCTCAATAAAGGATAAAGTGTGCTGGGATCAATAGTAACATTTTTTTCTTCAAGGGATTGAACGAGTGAGTATCCATATTCGGGTTTTTGTAATTGACTTAAAACTGCCAGAGTAAGTGTACCTCTTCGCAATTCGATAATGAGAGATTGTATGAGTTCATCCAAAACACCTTCACCTCCTAATTCTATAATAGTGTATGGCATACAGTATTGTTAAGCAAATAATATCCAAAAATTGTTACAAGAAGAGTCAAAAAACGACCTTCATAATTGAGTTTTAAGGTCCTCTTTTTTAATTCCTAAGGTGTTTGTATTCTAAACGTTTTTTGTCGAATGTAGGCGATTTATAGCCTTTTTGGGAAATGTGTAGAATTATGATGGATTTTACCATTAATAATTAGAAAATTCCGAATGTAACAAAGGACTTGAATTGATACATTCGAAAACTGATTAAATCAAGGTTTACAGAAGGTGTGGAATTGAAAAAATCTTGTGTTTGAATGGCCTCTTCACGTACAATAAGAGATGGGAAGAAGGGGGACTGGCAAAAGTGGTTACAGCAACAAAACGAATTAAAAATGTACAGCCTATTCGCCGGCTTGATCAAATAGAGGCCATGAAAAAAGCATTATTACGCTATTGCAGTTATCGGGATTATATAATGTTTACAATTGGGATCAATATTGGGCTGAGGATAGGGGATTTATTGCAGCTACGGGTAAAGGATGTATTGGATGGAACGCATATTGTCATTATTGAACAGAAGACGGAAAAAACGAAAAGGTTTCTGATTAATCCGCACTTGCGAAAAGAAATTAAAAAATACGTCAAGAAAGAAAAACTTTCAAAGGACGATTATTTATTTCCAAGCCGTAAAGGAAATGGACCAATTACGAGGGTTCAGGCTTACCGTGTGTTAAATAAAGCAGCCGAAATGGCAGATATTCAGGATGTAGGGACACATACTCTACGTAAGACATTTGGTTATTTACACTACCAAAAATTCAAAGACATTGCATTGCTGCAACAAATTTTAAACCATTCCAACCAAAAAGATACGATGATTTACATAGGATTGACACAGGATTTAATGGATGAAACTTTAATGGATTTCTACTTTTAACCAATTATTTACGAACCAACCACCTCTAGAATGGTTGGTTTATTTGTACAGTTAAGCCAAACCTGTCATAATTAAAAGGCATAAAATCCCAATAATAGGATGACAAATACTTTTGATAGGCGGGAGAACGAATGACTAAAAAACAAGATAAGAAAAAATCAAAGTGGCTATCTCTTTTAATATTAATAGTAGGTATATTAGCAGCTGGAGTGATTGGTCTTACTGTCTATTATCATTTGAATGATTCATCTAAGGAAGCAATGGATCAATTAAAGAAAAACCCTCCAAAAAATATATCGAATCAAGAAAGTGTGTTAATTGCTGAATATCACGCTAAATACAATGATTTAACAGGCTATGGCAGTATTGAAGAATTAGATATGTCAGAAGCCAAGAGTTTATCAGCCATACTTGAAAAAGATACGA
The DNA here is from genome assembly GCF_058215915.1 of Pradoshia sp. Z3_51. Classification (NCBI taxonomy): domain Bacteria; kingdom Bacillati; phylum Bacillota; class Bacilli; order Caryophanales; family Bacillaceae; genus Pradoshia; species Pradoshia sp. Z3_51. The sequence goes on from NZ_JBZAJC010000001.1 coordinate 34,050, forward strand.
ATGAAATCATTAGCCAGGGGATAGAAAATAAAAAGGTATCGGAAGATTTTAAACAAATCCATGCAATTGCCAAGGCGACCAAAAATAAAGCAGACAAAGAACAGATTCGATTAATACATCGTTATTTTCATGATCTAGATATTGCGATTAATCAGTATAATGATACGAAGGATGTATTTGGGGTGACTAAGACTCTCGGTAAGTAAGTCTCGTGATTTAATGTAGATATTGTAATAGACAGAGAAGAAAATAAATTTTTGATTAAACGCTTAACTTATACAGTAGACATTTTAAAGATAATAAGGATAGACAGGCATAGATAATTGCTTGTCTATCCTTTTGTTTACTGACTTCTAACTGCATAAATAAAGTTCCTGATACTCAAGCGATGAAAATTTCGTCAAAAAACGTTGTGAATTCTCAACATTCTTAAACTATGGATATACGATATGGTAAAATGAAAAATTGTTAAAAAAATAGTTTTCTGATATCCATGTTTCCTTCATATAATGAATGGGAGCGGGGTTTCTTGGGTATTACGGGAAGAGACGTTTGCCCGCTTTGCCATCATGACGGTTGGGGGAAGACAATGGGGGTGTTTGGCGGAAGTAGACAAATGGGTAGGAGAAAAAGAGGATATTTCAATATCATTTTTCTGCTCGAACGCCTGGGGTTATGGAATCGAGGGGATGGGGGGAGGACTGAATATGCCTTTGAAGCAGACTCTGCAAATGGTAAAAGGGACTGTAGGATCCCGGGTCGAATGCTTTGCTTTCGGAAAATCATGACCAGCCGAGAAGCTTCAGCACCTGGGTAAATGACGAGTCATGGCGCAGAGAAAGTGCCCAAGCACTCAGCACCTTGTTTTTGGAACCACGTTTATTTATGACGGGCAGGAAATCAGCATGACAAATATCCACTTTGCGACCATTGAGCAGTACAACGGTGTGGGCATGAAAAATTTACACAATATTGAAATATGGCAAGGGCGATTTATACGAGGAGATCATGCAGATCATTGGAAAAATGGAAGAGACAATTCTCGAACATTAGTACAATGGGATGATACTCATCAAGCGGGAATTACAACGAATAAATCTGCTTAGTTTGACATCAATCCCAACTACTCTCATGCTAATGTGTTCAATCAGAAAAAGGATACGCAAAGTATTTTCACGTACTACAAACAGATGATTCAACTCCGAAAAACCAACCTCTTATTTGTGTTTAGAACTATGACATATCCACCACGTACCACAACTGTGAATTTATACCTATGCCGAACCTTCGGGGACGAGCAGGCGGCGAGTCTGGTCTAATTGGCTCTCCAAGAATGTACCATTGTGATACAGGAAGAACTGAATGTACCCGTTAATGGTTATTTTTGAAAGCGTTTTCTAAAGGTGCCGCTGGATTAACTTTTGTTCGTATGAGGAAATGGTCTATCAGAAACGAAAGTAAAAAAAAGTGTGTATCGCAAAAGCACTTACAGCTTCTGTTTCATTAATTTTATACATGGTACAAAAATTCCCACATAGGAGGTTTCACATGATCAAGAAAAGAATAGTTGGTATATTGGCATCCGCCACCCTATTGGCAGGAATATTGGCGGGATGTTCGGAAGATGAGACGAAAAAAGCAACCACTGAAACAAAACCCAAGGAAACCACAAAAGAAACACTCAAACCTGAAGATGGAGCAACCCTGATTATTTGGGACAACGGAGCGGACGAGGGCGCGTGGGCGACCTATGTCGCAGAGCAATTCACGAAAAAATACAATGTGCCTGTTGAAGTACAAGAAGTGGGACACACAGACGCAGCAGGAAAATTGGAAACTGATGGGCCAGCTGGCTTAGGTGCCGATGTTTTCAACTCCGCCCATGATCATTTAGGAAAATTGGTGAAAGCAGGTTTGGTATATGACAACTATTATGCCGATGACTATCAAGACATGTTCTTGGAAGCAGCGGTAAACGGGACAAGTTTTGTGGATAAAGATGGAAAAAAGAAAATGTTCGGCTATCCCATCTCCATTGAAACATATGCCTTGTACTACAATAAAGACATCGTAAAAGAGGCACCAAAAACATGGGATGACTTGTTCAAAACAGCTAAAGAATTCCAAACAACGAGCAAAGGAAAAAATCAGAAATATGGTTTTATGATGGAACCAGGTAACTTTTATTACACACATGCTTTCCTATCTGGTTATGGCGGTTATGTATTTGGAAAAGAAGACACCGATCCAACGGATCTTGGTGTCAACAATGAAGGAGCCATCAAATCGGCGGAATTTATGAAAAAAATCAACAAAGAATTGTTACCGATGAAAAAAGAAGACATTACAGGTGATGTGATTTCCTCTTTCTTCAATGAAAGTAAATTAGCCTACCGAATTTCAGGTCCATGGGATGTTAAAAACCATCAAGATGCTGGTGTGAACTTTGGAATCGCTCCACTTCCAACATTGGATAACGGCGAAACGCCAAAATCCTATTCAGGCATCAAAGCGTACTATGTAAACAGTTATTCCAAATATCCCAAAGCAGCAACTCTTTTAGCTCAAATGGCTTCCAGTGAAGAAATGCTCTTAAAAAGATACGAAATGACAGGCCAATTGCCACCAGCGACTTCGCTCCTTGAAAACGAAACCATCAAAAAAAATGAAGTATCCATGGCTTTCTTGGAACAGGCGAAAAATGCTGTGCCGATGCCAAATATCCCTGAAATGCAAGCTGTATGGGGACCAATGGAAACGGCTTACACATCCATCTGGAATGATGGAACCGACTCGAAAAAAACGTTTGACGCAGCCAAAGAACAAATTGAAGATGCAGTGGCCACTCAGAATAAAAAATAAAGAGTTCATCTATCAAAAGAGCCGATATCCAGGTAGTGAGATATTGGTTCTTTTTTCTAAGAAGTGAAAAGGAGGTTAAAAACAAATGAAAACACATGCCAAGAAAAGCTTGATCTTTTCTTTGCTGTTTATGGGACTTGGGCAATTGTACAATCGACAGTACATCAAAGGGATCTTATTTATCTGTATGGAGCTATACCTTGTAGTGTTTTGGACATTACCGTTTCGAAATGCTATGTGGGGGTTGGCCACATTAGGGGAAACGGTGCAGACCCGTGTGGGATTTGAAATTCAGCAAGGGGATCACAGCATCTTCTTGTTAATCGAAGGTATCATCTTTTTAATTTGTGGCTTGTTCTTTGTATGGATGTATTATTTGAATGTGAAGGATGCTTGGAAAGTCGGACAATGGCGAGATCAAGGGGGAAAAACAAACTCATTCAAAGAAACCCTCCGTGTCTTAATAGATAAAGGATTTCCTTACTTTTTGCTCACACCATCCATTGTATTCACGGCCTTTTTAACCATCTTGCCTTTGATTTTTGGAATTGCAATCGCTTTCACAAACTATTCAGGACCGAACCACTTGCCGCCTGCTTCTCTAGTGGACTGGGTGGGATTTCAAACCTTTGTGGACTTATTTAACTTGAAAACCTGGAACCGAACGTTCATCGGCGTCTTCGGATGGACGATTCTTTGGGCAATTTCAGCCACGGTTACCACGTTCTTTGTCGGAATCTTATTTGCGGTTCTCTTGAATTCAAAGGGAATCAAATTCCGGAAATTTTGGAGAAGCATTTATATCTTGCCATGGGCGATTCCTTCGTTTGTCAGCATTTTGATCATGAGGAACCTATTCAACGGGGAATTTGGACCTATTAACCAATATTTAGAAGTCATTGGACTATCCAGTATCCCGTGGCTTAGCGACCCGATGTGGGCGAAATTCGCGCTTATCATGGTGAATGTCTGGTTTGGATTTCCGTTCTGGATGGTCTTGATGAGCGGCGTCATGACGAGCATAGATCGTGAATTATATGAGGCGGCGCAGGTGGATGGGGCAAACGGGAAGCAACAGTTCTGGAAAATCACCATGCCGATTGTCATGTTCTCTACCGCCCCCTTACTTATCATGCAGTTTGCTGGGAATTTTAATAACTTTAACCTGATTTATCTCATGACGAATGGAGGACCTGTGAATGTGGATTACAGTTATGCAGGCTCCACAGATATTTTAATCAGCTGGATTTACAAACTGACCCTCGACCAAAGCCAATTTAATATGGCAAGCGTTGTGAGCATCCTGATCTTCATTGTTATTGCCATCATTTCGGTTTGGAACTTCAGACGAACGAAAGCATTCAACGAGGAGGACATGATGTCATGAAACAAAAAACACGTGAACGAATTTCATTCGTGTGGAAACATTTTCTGCTTCTCGTGGTGGCCATCTTCGTGCTTTATCCAGTTGTATGGATTCTCATGGGAAGTTTGAATCCTGGGGATTCCCTATTCAGTGCACAGCTTCTTCCTGGGATGGAATGGGGTCTCTTTTGGGAAGGGGTTCGGAGTTTTGATTTCGCTCAAATTGCCCAGTCCGTAAAAGGAATCCGTTTATCCTTAGATCATTTTGTCTATTTGATTCAGAAAACCGAGTATGTGACATGGTATAAAAACACCTTAAAAATAGCACTATGGAACATGGTCATTTCGACCTTTTTAGTGGTCACAGCTGCCTATGCGTTTAGTCGATTCCGCTTTCCAGGCCGGAAAGAAGGATTGATGGCTATGTTGATTCTGCAAATGTTTCCCGGATTTATGGGGATGATTGCTATCTATATCCTGCTTTTACAAATGGGATTATTGGACAATCACTGGGGACTCATATTGGTTTATGCAGGCGGATCCATTCCGTTTAACGCCTGGCTTGTGAAAGGATACTTCGATTCCATGCCTCGCAGTTTGGAGGAAGCTGCGAAAATTGACGGAGCAGGTCATTTCACTATTTTCTTTAAAGTGATGATGCCATTGAGCGTTCCAATTCTCGTCTTCGTAGCGGTTTCGAACTTCATCGGTCCGTGGATGGACTTTATCTTTGCTCGACTGGTTTTACGATCCAATGAAAATAAAACCTTAGCGATTGGGTTGTTTGAGATGGTGACGGGACGAGGAAACACCGAATTTACGACATTCGCGGCTGGAGCAGTGCTTGTTGCACTGCCTATCACGATTCTCTTTATGGCGTTCCAAAAATACATGGTAGAAGGGTTGAAGGCTGGGGCGAATAAATAAGCCCCAAGCCCCCTTACGATGGCAGGTATTTAGAGAGCAAAAATTGTTCGGCATTTAGTAGAATCACGAAAGAACATGATGCCGTAATATTGGTTGGCCATTGATTATTCAATAAGTTTATTCCGAATTGAATTCAGAAACTAAACTGGTTTGTTCAGTTATGCTAAAGAAATGTTATCAATCTGCTGTAACTCTTCTTCTGTGAATGTGATATTTTTTAAAGCTCCAATGTTATCAAGAATCTGGCTAGGTTTGGAAGCTCCTATGAGAACACTGGTCACAATTCCATCTCGCAAAATCCAGCTTATCGCCATCTCTGCAAGTGTCTGCCCTCGCTCCTCAGCTATCTCATTGAGTTTTTTAATTTGAGTTAATCGGTCTTCGGATAAGGCAGAAGCATTTAAAAATCGTCCATCCGTCTTTATTCTACTGTCGTCCGGAATTCCATGTAAATATCGATTGGTTAACATTCCCTGTTCCAAAGGACTAAACGCAATAATACCTTTTTTTAACTTTTTAGATGTATCTTTCAAATCATTTTGTTCAATTGTTCGATCAAAAATTGAATACCTATTCTGATTTATAATAAATGGGCAATGTAATTCTTGTAAAATTTCAGTCGCCTTTTCTAACGTTTTTCCATCGTAGTTTGAGAGACCTACATATAATGCCTTGCCACTTCTAACGATTTGGGCTAGCGCATTCATCGTTTCTTCCAATGGTGTGTGGGGATCCATTCGATGATGGTAAAAAATATCAACATATTCTAATCCCATTCTCTTTAAGCTTTGGTCGAGGCTTGCAATAAGATATTTTCGGCTTCCCCAGTTTCCATATGGACCATCCCACATATCATATCCTGCTTTAGTACTGATGATAAGTTCATCACGATATGCTGCAAAGTTTTCTTTCATAATAAGTCCTAGATTTTTTTCAGCACTCCCAGGTTCTGGTCCATAGTTATTTGCTAAATCAAAGTGAGTAATTCCATTATCAAAAGCGGTAAAACAGAGTTGTTTCATATTTTCATATGAAGCTATATCGCCGAAATTGTGCCAAAATCCTAATGAAATAGCTGGTAATTGAAGTCCACTGTCACCACAGTGGAAATATGTCATAGATTTATAACGTTGTCTTGATGCCTGATACATGTTTTCCCTCCTATATTAAATACTCTTACTTTACTCAGCGTAGCCTTCAAGTAGACTTGAAGTCAAGCGTAGTATTTTGTTTTTTAAGAGTAATTTAAATATTCTAAATTTATATGGAGGAAGGGGAGTCTATCCCAAATGGAAGAATGATCGGGATAAACTATTTGATGTGTAGATGGTATTTCTTCTATCTTCTCTATAAGAGAATCTCTCTGTTTTAGAGGTGTTAGAAAATCTCCTAAAATACTCCTTTGTAAGATAGATTAACATTGTCTTTTCTTGTTCACAGTTCTTCATTTAGCTTTTCAGCATGCTTGATTTTCGGTTTGTATTTTTGCCAAGCCAGTTCCTTTGCAACAAGGTGAAAATTATCCTCTGTAATTAGCCAGATTTATAATCGGTAATCCCGCTATCTAAGAGGTACGATATACATTGCTATCTAGTTTAACGAATAATAAATAGGTACACAGGTGTTATTCTCCTATTATGAGGGATTGGAAATGTGAATCTTTTGTGTGGTTGCCGGTAAAATATGATAATGTGCATGTATATAGGGACCTGGGAGGGATACTAGATGGAGTATAAATTATTGGCTGTTGATTTAGATGGAACTTTGTTGAATGCGGAGATGGATATTGACAAAGAAACGATAGAGGCCCTGCATGATTTTAAATCAAGGGGAGGAAAGGTAATCATCTGCAGCGGAAGAACGCCTTTGGCGACTAGGTGGATTGCGGAGGCTATCCGTTTATCCGATCCAATCATTGCCTACAACGGAGCTGTTATACAAGGGCGGGACGGGAAGATTATTCAGCAATCTACCTTTAAAAAAGAAAGTCTGTTGGCCTTTATAGATGCGTGCCAAAGCTATGGGGTATATGGGCATTTGTATGAGGGTGACTGTTTACTAGTTCCAGAGAAAAATAAGTGGAATGAAAAATGGATTGAGAATAATATCCTGCCTTTACAAGGAACCGGTGCAGAAATGGGAGGATGTGAACGATTCCGGGCTCAGTGCGAAATCAGGCTGTTTCATTCTTTCGATGAATATGTGAAAGAAAACGAACCTGCCATTCAAAAGCTGGCTGCTTTTCGGAAGGAACAAGGAGACTATGAAGGATTTATGGATCGGCTATTCAACATGGAAAATCATTTTGAAGTGAGCAGCAGCTTCGGTTTCACAAGCCTTGAAATTACTCCACCAAAGACTACTAAGGCTTCTGCTTTGGAATATTTGGCAAAAAGGCTTGGCTTGGATATGTCTGAGGTGGCTGCGATCGGTGACAACTTTAACGATAGACAAATGCTGCTTTCAGCGGGACTTGGCATAGCTATGGGAAATGCGCCGGAGGAAGTTAAGGAAGCAGCTGATGCTGTGACCGAGCCTAATGACCGAATGGGAGTAGCGCATGCAATCAAAAAATATATAATGTAAAAAGGTTTTTTTAGCATATCCTATGTAGTTCTGCATATGAGAATATGCTTCTTTTTTTGGATTAGAATGAAATAAAATTTTAAATATTCAATAAAATTATTGAATATCAATTTCAGTTGGAGTATATTGGAAGTGTTGAGTTACTAGTAAATGGTAATCGCAAAAGGAGCTACCTGGAGGTCTTACTAATGAAAGAAAATCTTAATCTATTAACCACGGAATCACGCAATGATCGAAGTATGCAGATAGACACTTCCAGTCCGATGGAAATTCTGCGAATTATGAATGAGGAAGACCAAAAAGTAGCCGCTGCAGTTCAAGAGGTTTTACCAGATGTTGAAATAGCCGTTCACTTTGCTGTTTCATCTTTCCAAAATGGAGGGCGCCTTATCTATATGGGAGCCGGGACTAGCGGAAGGCTTGGTGTACTCGATGCTGTTGAATGCCCGCCAACATTCAGTACCAAGCCAGAGATGGTACTGGGTATTATCGCCGGCGGAGAAAGCGCATTCATAAAGGCGGTTGAAGGAGCGGAGGATAGGCCGGAGGATGGCGAGAAGGATTTAAAAGACATCACCCTTACTGAGAATGATACGGTTATCGGTATTGCTGCAAGCGGCCGGACACCATATGTTATTGGTGCACTTCGTTACGCACGGTCGGTAGGAGCCAAAACAGTGGCACTGTCGTGTAATAAACAGGCTAGAATCAGTGAAGAAGCAGATCATGCCATCGAGGTGGTCGTAGGTCCGGAAGTGCTTACGGGATCTACTAGACTGAAATCTGCAACCGCTCACAAAATGATTCTAAACATGATTTCAACCTCTTCAATGGTTTTGCTCGGCAAAGCGTATGAAAACTTAATGATTGATGTCCATGTCAGCAACGAGAAGCTCAAAGAAAGAGCTATCGGCATTATTAGCAAAATCACAGGAGTAAGCTATGAAACAGCGAGACAAACATTAGAGGATGCTGATCATCAAGTAAAGGTCGCCTTAGTCATGCTTAAAAAGGATATTAAGAAAGAAGAAGCGGCTCTGATTCTGGAGCAATCTGGAGGGTATGTCCGAAAAGCCATTGAAGCCGAGCTCTCAGATTGATTTAAACACAAGTAGGTGATGATAAGTGGTTTCCGGAGTATTGAAAATGGTAGTAAACAGGGTAGAACAGTTGCCTGCATCTGAACGGAAAATTGCTGAATATATACTGGAAAATCCGTATGAGGTTGTCAATTGTAAAGTCAATGAATTGGCAGAAAAGACGAGTTCAAGCGGGGCAGCGGTCATCAGGCTATGCAAGTCACTGGGGCTGAATGGCTTCCAGGATTTGAAGGTCCGTATTGCAGGTGATCTCGGCAGACCGGAGGAACCGGGATACAGAGACATTGAACGGGATGAAACCGCCGAGATGATCGTCCAAAAGACTTTGAATAATAGTATACAAAGTTTGCGTGATTCCTCTGAAGTAATCAACTACGAAGAACTAAAAAAAGCGGTCGATGTGCTGTTGAAAGCGAAAAATGTCCATTTCTTTGGAATCGGGGCATCATCAATCATCGCCGTGGATGCGCAGCAAAAACTGCTTCGGATCAATAAAAGCGCAACAGCATTTTCGGATGCGCATCTTGTAGCAACATTGATTGCTAACGCCGAGCCGGATGACGTGGTATTCACCATTTCGTTTTCTGGTGAAACAATCGAGGTCATCGAAGTTACAAGACTCGCAAAGGAACAAGGTATCCAAACAATCAGTTTGACTAAATATGGGCCCTCATCGGTTGCAGCATTAGCCGATATTAATTTATATACATCCTATTCGAAGGAAGCTCCGTTCCGGAGTGCGGCCACTTCTTCAAGGTTAGCTCAGCTGTTCATGATTGATATTTTGTTTTTGAGCATGGCGACAGAGCAATATGAAGAAACGGTCAGAGCCATCGATAAGACGAGAGAGGCTATAAGATTTATGAAAGGCAAAACATACAAATAATCAGTTTTTGGGGGGAAAGAAAATGGCTGGTCAAGATTACAAAACTCTGGCTAAAAAAATCTTGGAGCAGTTGGGCGGGGCGAAGAATATTAAAGCCTTTACGAACTGTATGACACGTCTTAGAGTCACACCTTATGATGAATCACTCGTTAACAAAGAAGCCATAAAAAAAATCGATGGAGTTCTCGGCTTTGTTGAAGAAGAAACGCTGCAAATCATTCTGGGTCCTGGACATGTCAATAAGGTCACGGACGAATTCGAGAAGCTGGTCAAGGAATCAGGAGACATCAATCTTAATGAGCGGGCTTCCAGCCTGAAAGGTGAACTTAAAAAGAAAAACAGCACGCCGTTTAAGCTCTTTTTGAGGAAAATTGCCAGTATATTTATTCCTTTGATTCCTGCGTTAGTTGCTTCCGGTTTGGTCAATGGTATTTCTAAGGCTGTCATTCAAGCAGGATGGTTATCGGCTGAATCACAACTTGCAATTATTTTAACAGTTATCGGTGGAGGTTTATTCACCTATTTAGGAATCTTTGTAGGGATCAATACAGCGAAAGAGTTCGGTGGGTCCCCTGCACTTGGCGGGTTAGCCGCTATATTGATTATTAACCCTGCTGCTGCCCAGATTGTCTTGTTCGGGGAAGAATTACTGCCTGGACGCGGTGGTTTAATCGGGGTCATGTTTGCTGCGATATTTATGGCTTTTATTGAGAAGAATGTCCGTAAGTTTGTTCCAGCGTCGCTTGATATTATCGTGACACCGACTATTGCCCTTTTGCTTACAGGTATTATGACGTATCTGGTATTTATGCCTGTCGGGGGATTTGTCTCTGATGTGATTACAGATGGATTGACCGCAGTGCTTGATTTTGGAGGAGCCATTGCAGGATTTGTTCTTGGAGCGACATTCTTGCCGTTGGTCGTGACAGGCCTGCATCAAGGTCTCACACCTATCCATTTGGAATTACTCAATACAATCGGTGACGACCCATTATTACCTATTCTTGCAATGGGTGGCGCAGGTCAGGTTGGCGCTGCGTTCGCTATCTATATGAAAACAAAGAAAACACGCTTGAAAAGAGCGATTGGCGGGGGACTTCCTGCTGGTATTCTTGGAATCGGCGAGCCATTGATCTTCGGAGTTACATTGCCGCTCGGCCGTCCGTTCTTGACCGCATGTTTGGGGGCAGGCGTTGGTGCAGCCTTCCAAGCACATTTCAATATCGCAACGACAGCAATTGGGGTATCCGGTTTGCCGCTTGCATTCCTTGTGAATAACGGTGAGGTACTGCTTTACTTAGTCGGGGTATTAATTGCTTATGTTGCTGGCTTCATCTTTACATACCTGTTTGGGTTTAAAGATGAAATGGCTGGTGAATTTGATTGATCGGAATTTCCTTTTATTTGAATGATCCTCTGGCTGAGGAACGTATTATCCAAGCAGGCCAAATGGGGGTGAAGCGGGGATTTACCTCGCTTCATATCCCGGAGGAAGCAGGTGAGCTTGCAGTACGTGCCAAAAAGCTGCTACATCTGGCTAAAGGACAGGGGATCGATGTATATGCGGATGTTTCATTAAAAACCCCGGGCCATTTGGGAATCGACAGTTTGTATCAATTGAAGGAATTGGGTGTCACCGGGCTAAGACTGGACGATTTCTTTGACCATGGTTTTATTGCTAGTCTGGCAAGGGAATTTAAAATTGCGGTTAATTCAAGTATACTGTTCGAACGTGATATACAGCTGCTGCTGAATAACGGACTCAAAACTGAACAGATAATCGGTTGGCATAACTTTTACCCGCGGAGGGAAACAGGACTAAGTGAATCGTTTTTCCGGGAGCAAAATGCATTGTACAAGCGATATGACATTCCGATCTTTGCTTTTGTACCGGGAGGAGGCGAGAAACGCGGCCCTTTATTTGAAGGACTGCCGACTCTGGAGAAGCATCGATATATATCCCCTTTTGTTGCCGCGATTGAACTATATAAAGATGGAACGGAAGTATTTGTTGGTGATCCGGAGCCTGGAGAAGACTTACTCAAAAGGATGGATGGCTTTGAAAACGGAAAGATTAGCATCCAAACAGAGCAAGGATTCGAAAAATATGGTGAATACCGTTTGCGCCCGGATGCTTCCAGGGACGTTCTTCGTTTTATGGATACAAGGGTTGCGGAATCTGTACCGCCACTGCAAAATGATCTCCGTCCGAAAGGGAGCATAACCATTGATAATGACCTTTACGGACGCTATCGCGGTGAAATGCAGATTACGCTGACAGATTTGCCTGCTGATGAACGGGTCAATGTCGTTGGAAGTGTGGCAGAAAGTGATTTGCTGATTTTGGATCATGTGAAGCCTGGGATGGTCATTGAACTAGTATAGGAATAATGTAAACTCCACCCAATCAATGGGTTGGAGTTTTTTTGTAGGGAGACATGACTCATGAGAATTGCTTTTCCCTTCGACGTATTTATATCGACTAAAAAAGTAGCCTTCTTTCCTGCTAAATAAAGCCATTTAGACCTTACCAGCATATACTGTCCATGAAGGAGGGAGCTAAAAAATGTCCTTTATTGGCATCCTGTTTGTTGGTGGCTTTATTGGTTGGATTGCGGGATTACTTATTCATGAAAACGTTCACAACGGGATGGTGGGGAATTTCCTGGCTGGCATAATTGGTGCGTGGATTGGTACAGGAATTCTCGGTGAAATGGGTCCTGAAACTGGAGGGTTTTATCTATTTCCAGCATTCACAGGTGCTCTTGTCCTTACCCTAATTGTGAGTTTTATTTTAATAAAGACAAGTAAATGGTGAAATTATATAATGTGCCTCCTCAAAATCTGATTTTGAGGCTTCTTTGCGTTATACAGTTTTTTATTAAGCTATCCATTATAAGTTATTCTACCAAATTTTGTACCTTCATTTTAAGAGTATGGCTTGGTTTAATGGTAATGTTGTTTGTTTACGTATTATACAAAAAATAATGGCGGGCAAACTAATGGTGCTATTGCAAGGAGGAAGATATGAAAGATAGACGTTTTAAAGTAGCCCATAGGGAAGCAATCATAGGTGTCGTACTTGTCATTATAAATTTTATCTGGTGGTTTGGATTTGCGTATGGGTTAGGATCAGGTAATCCGAAGGAATATACATACATTTTAGGATTGCCAGCTTGGTTTTTTCTAAGCTGTGTAGTCGGCTTTCTTGTTATGGTGGTCCTTGTTACTCTTATTGTCAAATTTTTATTTGAAGAAGTATCTTTTGATGTGGATGACGAAGAGGAGGAGCAATCATGAAGTGGGAGGTCATTGTTCCTTTATTGATCTTTTTAGTTATTATTTTTTATATAGGATTCTGGGCAAATGGAAAATTAAAATCCTCTGATTCCTTCCTGCAGGAATATTTTCTTGGCGGGAGACAATTAGGCGGTTTTGTGCTTGCAATGACTATGATGGCAACATACGGAAGTGCTTCAAGCTTTATTGGCGGGCCGGGTGTTGCCTATACACGTGGGCTCGGTTGGGTTTTACTATCTATGGCTCAACTGGCAACCGGGTATTTTGTATTAATGGTTTTAGGGAAAAAATTTGCGATTATGGCTCGTAAGTATAAAGCAATCACGATTATTGATTTTCTAAAAGGCAGATATAAAAGTGATACGGTCGTCATTATTTCCGCCATCAGTATCATTATATTCCTTTTTGCGTCGATGACTGCCCAATGGGTTGGAGGAGCTCGATTGATTGAATCCTTAACAGGGCTTCCATATAAGACAGCACTTTTCATATTCGCCGTTTCAGTTTTAATGTATGTTATTATTGGTGGATTTAGAGCAGTCGCTTTAACAGATACCGTCCAAGGAGTAGTCATGTTAGCCGGAACCGTCATCCTTTTAATCGCCACCATTATTGCTGGCGGAGGAATATCGAACATTATGTCAGACTTAATGGCTGAAAATCCCAACCTAATTACTCCTTTTGGTGCAGAACGAGATTTAACGCCTTTGTATGTCTCATCTTTTTGGATTTTAGTTGGTGTGGGCGTCGTGGGTTTACCGCAAATCAGCATGCGAGCGATGTCCTATAAAAATTCGAAGGGAATGCACATCGCGATTATCACAGGAACAATTGTGGTAGGTGCTGTGATGCTGGGAATGCATTTAATCGGAGTTTTCGCGCGTCCATTGATACCTGGGATAGAAATTGGTGATATGGTCATGCCTGCATTAACTATGGAGGTCTTGCCACCATTTATTGCGGGTATTGTCTTAGCCGCTCCCATGGCTGCTATCATGTCCACAGTTGATTCTCTTTTAATATTAGTAAGCGCAACTATAGTAAAGGATGTATATATCAATTACATAAAAAAGGATGCTACCGAGAAGCAGATTAAAAGAATCAGCTTTTGGATTACAGCAGCAATTGGAATCGCTGTTGTATTGTTTGCGTTAAGTCCACCTGATTTAATTGTATGGTTAAACTTGTTTGCATTTGGAGGCTTGGAGTCGGTGTTTATATGGCCAGTTATTATGGGATTATATTGGTCTGGCGGGAATAAATACGGCGCGGTTTCATCCATGATTGTAGGAATGGGCAGCTTTATGATTATAGATCGATTTTATCCAAATCCTTTCGGGATGCATACGGTCGTACTGCCGATTGTTTTATCGTTTTTTACCTATGTTTTAATGAGTAAACTGACGAATGCAAAACAACAGTTATCTATTCAATAACAAGTAAGATAATCGCACAGTCAAGGGCGGTCTCAATATTTAGATCAATCAAGCAAAGAATGCATAGCTTTATCAGCATTCTTTGCTTTTTCTTTTATCCACGATCAGCTAATTCAAATAACATTGGAAAAGAAAAAGGAGTAGTCGTCCTTGAAAGAAGATAAAACAATAATTCATAGCTGACAGTGCATATTTACTCTTTACTTTCTAATACTAAATGAGAGAAGGAGGGATCGTATGCCGAAAAGAAAGCATGATGCAGCTCAAAAAAGTAAACAGGGGTTTGATTCTAGTAAAACGGATGCTGAATTCTCAAAGGAATTAGGAAGCGCCAGCGCAAATCAAGCTTATAAGAATAAATCTAAAAAGGCAAAGAAAATATAAAAATAAAGGAAAATTGGGCGATATGCTTCAATCTTTTGCAATGAGTCCTATTTTAATTTGGAGGTATATATATGTCACATTCAAAAAAAGAAGAAGAAAGACACTGGAAGCAAAGAAAAAATTCACAGCATCCTCATGACGAAGTAAAAAGTTATAAGAAGCTTGGTGAAGAAATAGCAAAAATAACAAAAAAATATGATGAATAATGACATAAAACACATGGACCATCCATGTGTTTTCTTGAGCATTAAAGGAATTTTATACTAATCACTTTTCTGATATAGTAAAAGTATAAACTACAATGGGGTGATATACATGTTAAAGAAAATGGCTTCTGATGCATTGGGTTTGTCTGACGTAGGTGTTATTATTCCGCCGGAAGATTATGACAAAACGGATGCAGACGACTATGTTATGCACGAGGATAATGAGAAGATTTATTTCATTATCAAAACGAAGGCAGACGACTATGTTATGCACGAGGATAATGAGAAGATTTATTTCATTATCAAAACGAAGGCAGACGAATATTGTTTTACAAATCTAGCATTAATTCATGTAGATGGTGAAAATGCTGTCTCATCTAAACGTTTATTAAAACGATACCCATATTCTCAGTATAAGATTTCAAATGTCATGCTTGAAACTGCAGGGCGATTAGATTTGGATACAGAAATAAAGTTTGATGTAGGAAATGTTCATTTTGATATTGACGTCAAGAAAAATCAAATTGAACAATTAAAGGATTTGTATAAAGCATTACTGCGAATTGAGGAAATCACGTATGAAAACTCCATTCAAATGAATTATGCCAAAGAAGGACTCGATCGAGCGGTTCAAACACTCCAACACTCAAGATCTGAGGAAGCATCATTAACAGGCACATATAAAGGGATAACTGAATTTACATTTGAATGGTTAAAATCCTCCTATAATGAATATCATATGAAAGATTTTGGTGCAGTTTTTGAAAAATACATTAATAATTAATTTTGCCTGGATAGAGTGCCAATTTATGAATAAATAACTAAAAAGGGAGTTCTAAAGTCTATTTATTTTAGAGCTCCTTCCTCTTTTACTAATTCTTCTGATACCCTCAATAACTTACTCCAATAGTAGGCTCATAAATAAATGTAAGTTAACATACTAGGGATGATGAATCCTTGAGCCAATGCACTCGCATCTGCTGTCTTCCCATTTTCGCCTCATAAATAGTTTAGTCCACTTACTTATCGAACTTATCGACTTTCGCTTCGATTTGCGGAAGTATACACTGACGTATTTTAATTTCTTCTGCAACCCAGAGGAAAATTCCAATTCCATATTAACTAATTTCCTCATAAATACACCATAGAATACATAATCGGGTCTATTGGAAATAGAGGTGGTTGTCCTCTTATTTTTCATAAAATCTGAAACTCTTGGGACAATTCAATAATAAGCGAAATAAAATCTTGTTGAGAGCCATATAATCGTATGAACGGCAGGGGGATGAATACTAATTTTATAAGAATGAAGTAAATTGGTACTATGTCGGCAACTATCAGGAGAAACGACGGTGTGGAAGAATACTACTATAACACATAAAGGGGGAGGAAGAGGATGGCTAAGAAATATAAAGTGATGGTTATCATAGCAGCTGCAGTATTGATATTAGGGATAGCGGCCTTTGCAGGTTATAAATATTACTCAGACGCGGAAAACAAAATAGCTAGGGTTGCCAAGAATAAAGTGGAAGATGCTTCATCAAAGGATGAAACTTTTGAATTTATTGGGCATAGCAAAGTTGAGTACAACAAGGATGAAGATTATTATGTCGTGAGCGGATTCATGGAAGTCAATGATGAATATGAGGCTGGACGCAGAGTGATGTATATAGCAATAGTGGAAGAGAACATGGGGGAATATCAAGCTACAGAAGTGGAACGAACAGATGATGAAGTAAAATATGAATTCGTGGATTATTTCTCCGATTATGAGGAAGAGGATGATGAGGAAGATGATTATTGAACCAGTCTGGTACTAGGCTGGTTTTTTATTTATAAAAAGGGAGAAATATAAAACTGTTGATTTAGGCTCATAATTTTAAGCAAAGTAAATTCTTCTTTTTATATCAGTATACATACCTAAATTATGGAACTATAGATTAATATAAGAGTATAAACGTTTATCAAAAAGGGGGAAATGCATTGGAGTTCGATGCGATCGTTATTGGGGCTGGTTTGGCCGGTTTGGTGGCTACAGCAGAAATTGCAGATGCAGGGAAAAAGGTATTATTGCTAGATCAAGAACCTGAAGCTTCATTAGGCGGACAAGCTTGGTGGTCATTCGGTGGTTTATTTTTAGTGGATTCCCCTGAACAACGTCGTATGGGTATTAAAGATTCTAAGGAATTGGCTTGGCAGGATTGGATGGGTACTGCAGGGTTTGATCGAGATGAGGAGGATTATTGGGGCAAAAAATGGGCAGAAGCGTATATTGACTTTGCTGCTGGAGAAAAACGTGCTTGGCTTCATAAACAAGGAGTTCGTTTTTTTCCTGTAGTTGGTTGGGCTGAAAGAGGAGGTTATTTGGCTGAAGGACATGGTAACTCAGTACCAAGATTTCATATTGTTTGGGGAACAGGTCCAGGTATTGTATCGCCTTTTGAAAAAAGGGTAAGAGAGCATATTAAAAATGGATTAGTTGATTATCGTCCTCGTCACCGTGTAGATGAACTGATGAGCAGTAATGGGATAATTCAGGGGGTGAAGGGTTCCATATTGGCAGCCAGTTCGGCTTTAAGAGGTGAGAAAAGTAACAGGGACGTTATTACTCATTTTGAGTTTTCTGGTAAAGCAGTTCTTGTATCGAGCGGGGGTATCGGAGCCAACCATGATTTAATTCGCACAAATTGGCCAGAAAGACTGGGGCCGCCTCCAAAGAACATGATTTCAGGGGTCCCGGCACATGTGGATGGCAGAATGCTGGGGATATCAGAAGAGGCAGGTGGGCGTATTGTAAATCGAGATCGTATGTGGCATTACACAGAGGGAATCAAAAACTGGAACTCGGTATGGGAAAACCATGGAATTAGAATTTTGCCAGGTCCGTCCTCTATTTGGCTGAATGCAACAGGCCAGCGCTTCCCGGCCCCCAACTTTCCTGGGTATGATACACTTGGCACCCTGGAGGCTATCCAAAAAACAGGATTTGATTACTCATGGTTTATTTTGACACAAAAAATGATTGAGAAAGAATTTGCGCTATCCGGTTCTGAGCAAAATCCGGATTTAACGAATAAAAGTATCCGCAAGGTCTTAAGCAGAGTACTCCCTGGTCCTCCTGGTCCGGTAAAGGCATTTATGGATCATGGCGAGGATTTTGTCATTGCAGATAACTTAGTGGAACTGGTTAAAGGAATGAATGAATTAACAAAAGATAATCTAATAAATTACGAAGAAATTGAAAGACAAATAAAAGCGAGAGATCGTGAAATGGATCATACATTCACAAAGGATTTGCAAATTACGGCATTAAGGGGAGCGAGAAATTACATAGGTGACAAATTAATCCGAGTCGCCAAACCGCATAAAATACTTGATCCTCAAAATGGACCATTGATTGCTGTTCGTTTAAACATTGTAAGTCGCAAAACTCTAGGCGGGCTACAAACAGATTTATCAGCACGAGTCCTCAATTCTAAGGGTGAGGCAATACCTGGCTTTTATGCAGCTGGTGAGGTTTCTGGATTTGGAGGGGGAGGAGTTCACGGATATCGTTCGCTAGAGGGGACATTTCTTGGAGGCTGTTTATTTACAGGCAGGGTAGCAGGCAGGGCAATCGCTTCCTACTTAAAAGAGAAAAAGGATTAAACCGAGGAAGGTTTAATCCTTTTTTTGCTTTTGACAGATTAAATGTATGTGTCTTTTAATCCGCAGTATGCATCAACTGGGCTGTCACCCTTGAATGGTGATTTACCCATCATTTTTTCTACTAGTACTTCAATTGTTTCTTTATTACCGTCATACGTGTTGATGTATGTTTTCACTTGTGGAACATCCGCTAAGTGGAATGGGTAGTTTACAGAAACAAAGATTGTTGGTACTTCGTGTACATAGAACGGAATATCAGGTGTTCCTTTTAACGCATTCCATGTCATACGTTGAACAACTTCACCCATTTTGATATTAGCGATATTAATGATTAAATCATATTTATCTGTTAATTCTTTAATAGGGCGTTTTGCTGCATATGCGTTCATGATGCTCTTCATTTGTTCTTCTGGTGGCAGGTCCGCGATTTTATCCATTGGAGATTCGTGAATTTCCACTTCAAAGCCTTGCGCTTCAAGCTCTGCTTTCAGAAGATCAATTGGCTTAGGTTTGTTACCGCTAATTAATTTACTGAATGCACCTTCAGCAGTTTTAACATTAACTAGTAATACTCGTTTGTATTTTTCAGGAGTAACAGGCCAAATATCTTGTTTGTCTTTTACCAATGTGATTGCACGATCAGTAACTTCTTTAAATAGCTTAACGTTTTCAGGAAGACCGATTTGTTTAAGCGCTTCTTCTTTCGGCATCATGATTTCCGTTTTTGCTTTTTTGTGAAGACCTAAAGATGCTTTAAGACCAAGGATACGAGTAAGAGCTGCTTCTAAACGCTCTTCTGTAATAATACCGTTTTTGTATCCGTCCATCATGTAGCCGAAATCTTCATCTGGATCGTTGAAGAATAAGAATAAGTCACAACCAGCAGCAATAGCAGTAGGAAGCATTTCGCTGCGTTTCATTGCAGAAGTCATCGCAACCATGTGGCTCGCATCTGTAACAACAACGCCATTGAATTCTAATTTACCACGTAATAAATCTGTGATTAGCTCTTTAGAAAGAGTTGCTGGCAGCAAATCTTCATCTGTAAGGCTAGGGTTGAAGTGCTTGGAATAAGCAGGCATATGGATGTGACCAGCCATGATAGAAGGTAGGCCAGCATCGATTAAGCCTTTGTAAACTTTTCCGAAAGTTTCATCCCACTCATCACAAGATAGGCTGTTAGGCGCGAAGGATAAATGCTGGTCACGCTCATCTACGCCGTCACCAGGGAAGTGTTTAGCAGCAGGTGCAATTCCGCTTTCCTGGATACCTTTCATGTAAGCCAAGCTCATTTCTAAAACTTGATCAGGGTCAGAACCAAAAGTACGGCTAGAGATGATTGGGTTACGCCAGTTCATGTGAATATCTACGATTGGTGCAAAGCTCCAGTTACATCCGATTGCAGACGCTTCTACACCAGAAACTCGGCCCATCTCATATGCCCATTTCGCATCTTTTGTTGCACCGATTTTAACTTCAAGACCAACTTCAGTACCGTCTGTACAAGCTCCATTACCGCCTGCTTCTGTGTTTGCAGCAATTAGCAATGGAATTTTGCTGTTTTCTTGAAGAATTTTATTTTGATCGTAAACTTCTTCAGCTTTACCAGGATTGTAACGTACAGCACCGATATGGTAGTTGTTTAGCATACCTGTTAAATATTCTTCAGTACGGCTAGCTCCCATATTAACGAATAATTGGCCAATCTTTTCTTCGATTGTCATAGAATTAATTGTGTCTGTTACCCATTTAATATCTTCATCAGATAAATGGTATGGTTTTGCTTTTAAATCCACTTTAGTCATCCTATGTAATACTCCCTTACTAAATATTTGAGAAAAATTTCTATCATCATGTAGTATGTACGTTTTTTCCTTTATTTATGTTTAGGCTTTCATAATTAAAGACGAAGGCATCAACCTTCAAATAAATTAGCCATACATTTAAACTACAAAAAAGTAATTTAACTCAACCACTAGTATTCTAGCATACTAGTTTAAGGATTTCTATAGAAAGTTCAATATTTCACAAACTTATTCAGGATTTAAATAATAAAGATTAATATTTAGAAAAGCCATACAATTGTCAAGATACCTATAGGTACAGTGTTTGATAACGGGAATAATGATAATAGAAGAAAAAGGGGGGATAGACGATGATTCTAAGATTTTCAATACTAATCTTACTCGATATCATTTTTGCAATTACCCTTATTGATCAGCAGCTCATATTGGCAGCACTGATTGCTCTTGCCTTTGTTTATTATACAATAGAGCTTGCAGCTGAAATGGAGTTTGACAATGTGGAATTTGAGTAAGTTCACTTATGATTACCTAAGCGATTAAATGAATTCACAAAGATGTGTATTACACATAATTCATATAAATATCTAAACAGTAGAACGAAAGGGCAGGTATGCTCTTTCGTTCTTACTTGTTAGACTGTTAGGAAATTAACCGACTCGGTTTAATTACCTTATAAAAGAAAAACTCAAAGTATAAATTCAGGATTTTATATTTATTCTACATTCTCTACTCGGTGAGCTAAACGGCTGGAAGCGGCAGCAGCAATCGCCCCAACAATATCATCCAGGAAGGTATGGCATTCACCGGAGGATTTATCATTCAATTTTGCCAGTATGCCTGGTTTCTTTTTATCAATATATCCATAATTGGTAAAACCAATAGAACCATATACATTCACGATGCTAAATGCTAAAATCTCATCAACCCCATATAATCCTTCATCAGTCCGGATTATGGATTGTAAAGGTTCTTCAAGCATCCCTTTTTCGGAAAGCATATCTAGTTGTATGCCAGTTAAAATGGCATTTTGGACTTCGCGTTTTGAGAGTACGCGCTCCACATTTTTAATACACTCATCCAATAGCAGATTTTCATGATATTGATGCTGAAGGTATAAAACTAATTCACCAATATCTGTAACTGTCACCCCTCGATCATGCAACCATTTTCTTGCTGTTTGTTCAGTCATATCTACAGGTTTCCCTTTCATACGAAGACACCAACTCCCATGCATATAGTAAGAATAAATCTTGATGTTAACCACATATAACAGTTATCTTGCCCATATACTTATCATAGTAAGCAAGGAATTAGAGGTGATGAACAATATTGTGATGAACAAACAATTATTACACGAACAATATGGAATTACAGTTGATCAAGAAATAAGCAGTGGGGCAATAAACATATATAACGGTGGAGGCAGAGTATTCATGAGCTTTGCCATAAACATGGAAGAGCAAGAGCTCCAGGAACGAAGCAGTTTGGCGTACCATATGCATAACAAAGGGGAGAAGGGAGTATGGCTTCCCCTGTTAAACAATGAACAAAAGCTATTAACAAAACTGGAAAGTAACGATTATGTGGTTTGTATAAATGAAATGGAAATTCCTCAATCATATGAAGTGGGCAGAGAGCTGGCAATATTTCATTATCGTGGCAGGTCTATTCCGCAACGAATCGTTTTTTGCAGCAGAATCGGAAAATGGAAGGAAATGTGGGAGCAGCGGGTCGATCAGCTTGAACGAGTTTGGAGAGATAAATTGGCAGCAAAGCCACAAAACGATTTTGAAAAACTGTTTATTGACAGCTATCCTTATTACGCAGGCCTTTCGGAAAACGCAATCCAATATTTAGTTGATACTGAAATAGATGAAAACCCGGAGATGGTTGATGCTGGGACCGTTTGTTATGATCGCTTTACTTCAGAAACCTGGGGACCCGGCTCAAATGGCAAATTATTTAGTGAATGGGTTTTTGACCATAGTGCGAGGGATATTGCGGAGTGGATACGCGCTTATTATTTTAAACAGCCAAATACATACCATCAGGGTGTCGAGTCATTTTTGCGCCAATATCAATCGATCACCCCTTTATCAACATTTTCTGCACGGATGTTATTCTCAAGGTTGCTCTTACCGGTTCATTATTTTGAAATTATTGAGCAGTATTATGTAACAAAATCAGAAGGAGAAAAGACTCGTTTGGAGGAAAGATTAGAAAATTTCGTGAAGCACTCTACTATGTATGAAAGAATGCTAAGTGAAATATATGAACTGGCTGGTATACTAAAGGGGAATATCAAAATGGTTGTTCCTGAATGGATCATGAACGGGAGAACTATTTAGTCTATTTTAAGACATTCTTTGAGTGTCTTTTTTGTTTTAAATAAAAATACTCCCGACTGTATGTCCGGGAGAGAAATTTATCATAGGATATCTTTAACAGCCAAATGTAAGCTAGAGTAGCTTTTAGCTGTAAATTTAATTCCGAGGTTTACCATTGTTTGTGCAATTTCTATTCGGATACCGGATAAGCGCGTCTCGATACCGATGAGTCGCAATGCATCAATAACTTTAAATATCTGATGAGCCACCATTGTGTCCGTAATCGGAACTCCTGATAGATCAATAATAATATAACTTAGATCATATTCACTTCCAGCCTGTAATGCTTTTTCCATCAAGTGGCTTGCACGTTGAGTGTCTAATACTCCAATGATTGGAATAATCCCGATATTGGATGTAATCCTAACAACAGGAATAGACAGTTCAAAAGCACTCCTCTCCGCTAATACGATTCTATTGGAGTATTGTGAAGAATAAGAAATACTAAGCCAGTGTATCGCTTTATCAACAACTGAATCGAATTTAGAAATGATTTCATAGAAAACGTCCAGACTTACTGAATATTTTTTAGCTTGGTCCTTGATGATACCGCCAATTTTATCACGATAAAATCTAACTTCTTCTATTGCATCAGCAAGTGATAAATTTAAGTTTATGAGTAAATCAACGGTTTCCTTTCCCCATTCTTTTAAAACTGCAAAGGTTTCGTTTTGCTCTTGGGCAATTGAAAATCCATATATCTCTATAAGGGTTTTTCGCCAAGTTTTAACCATACTATTGATTTCCTCAGAATATGTATTCGTAGCGTCTTTAAATCGTAAATCTGCAAGAGTATCTTCTGAAGAGATTATGTGAGTTGAAACACCTTCTAAAAACACATGTATGCTACTATCAATGCTATGCATATCAACAGCTCCTAATTACTGCGATTTATGACCCATTGTTTTTTTGCAAAGAAAAAAACCCTTTAGAAGGATTAATTTTGAAAATATTTAAGCGCATATCCAATAAGCTAATAACCCTTATACAAAGAATGTATATTATTTTCTCTAACATAACAGTTGGAGAATAAACTGTAAAGAAATACCTATTTACAAAATGCTTCACATTTAACCAAATTATCTTAAGATTTGCGTAGTTAGAGATAGGGTAACCCGGTATATGGGTGGTAAATAATTGAAATATGTAGGCAAATATTTTAATTGGAATTGCAGAAGCATACGAGAGGAAAGAGGGACACGCTAAATAACTTAACTTTGGACAGCATTATATTGAATGTTAAAAGTAACAAAATGGAATTGAGTATATATTAAATAGATGGTTCAATCTTATAATAATAGAGAAAATGGACTATGCATGCATTAACCGAAAAAAATCCTGTTCAGAGTAAGAAGAGGTGTTTGAATGATTATCTTACGTAATTTATATTTTAAACTAACACATATGTCTTGGTTATTATTGACCACATCAACCATATTTTTAATCGTATTCTGTACAATTATGCTCAGGTTGATTGAACCAGATACGTTTACTACCTATATGGACTCGTTATGGTTCACAATGACGACCATGTTGACGGTTGGATATGGAGACATGTCACCGACTACTATAGAAGGAAGAATATTTACAATCCTATTTTTGTATGTGGTTGGTATTGGTTTATTCGCCACTTTTATCGGAAAAGTTATGGAAAGTTTTACGGTTTACAGAAGACGTAAAGAGGGTGGAGAGCTTATGTATGAAGGAAAGAATCATATTGTTATCATAGATTGGTCACATAAGGCGCAAAACGCAGTTAAGGAAATTTTAGACAAGAATAAAAAGGCGGAAATAGTGGTTATAGATATGCTTGAAAAGCTATCTTATGTAAATGGAAATATCCATTATATAAGAGGAGAGGCCTCGAATGTTGAGGTATTAAAGAAAGCCAATATCCAAAATGCAAAATCTATCTTGATTTTCTCTGATGATCGGATTCAGAATCAAACCTTAACTGACGGAAAGTCATTAATGATTGCATGTGCGGTTGAAAGAATCGCCTCTCATGTCCATACAGTTGTCGAAATTGAAAGAGAAGAGCATGTTGAAAATTTCTCACATATAAATATTGATAAATTTATATTATCCAATGGAACGATTGCCAAGATGGTAGTAGATGCCATGTAAGTGAGATTACAGGCAAGGCATAATGCAGGGATTCATACTCCAGAAACTAGAGCTAGATGTCCGTAAGTCTAACTCCAATAACAAAGAAGCTCAGAGTATGATTCTGAGCTTCTTTTATCATTCACCAAGCTTATTTTGTATTTGTAAATCCACCATCTATACGAATAACTTCTCCGTTAATATATTGTGCTTCAGAAGTTAATAAGAATGTAACCAGTTCTGCTACTTCTTCAGGTGTTCCCAATCGTTTTTGCGGAATTCCTTTTGTAGCATTTTCTTTCATAGCAGGATTAGCTTCATAGAAAGCTTTTACCATTGGTGTTTCAGTAGGTCCCGGAGCAATCGCATTTACACGCAATCCATCTTTCGCATATTCTGCAACCAAGCTTTTTGTTAAACCTACAATTCTATGTTTTGTGGCAGAATAGGCGACAACGGAATCTTGACCAATCACACCCGCACTTGAAGCTGTATTCACGATTGAAACTCCACCGTTTTTCAGCATAACCTCAGCAACATAATAAACGCCCTATAAAGCTCCCATTAGGTTAATGCCAACAATTTGATTGATTTCTTCGACCTTAGAATCCAAGAAAAATGAACCGCTTCCTGAAATCCCGGCATTATTAAAAAAGTAATCAATTGTCCCAAAGCGTTCAACCGTTTAAGCCACATAATTCTTCACATCTTCTGCTTTAGAAACATCAGCTTTAATGAATATACAATCTGTCCCTATTTCTTTCACGAGTTTGATTGTTTCATTTCCGCCTTTTTTGTTAATATCAACCGCTACAATGTTAACCCCATCTTTTGCTAGACGAAGTGCAGCTGCTTGTCCTAATCCGCTGCCTGCACCTGTAATAATCGAAACTTTATTCATGTGAAAAACCTTCCGATTTATGTATTAACCTCTTCTTGTTGAAGATAAACAGTAAAAATGTGTAAACTACATATATTGATAGAATATCAGGAATTGATCTAAAGGTTTTATTAGAAATATTAGGAGGGAACAGGCATTGATACAAAAGTACCTATGGATTTTAACAATGATTATATGTATTCAACGAATTATCGTTTGATTAATGTCCAATAACACAGGAAAGCTTATATATTTAAAATAGATATGTAAAGGTTCAAAAAGAAACGTCAAAAGTTAAATCCAGAATGACCAATGAGCTGCTTTTTTATAGTGAGAATTTTTTAAGAGGATGCCTATCTATTCAATGAATGCAATAAAAACTAGCATTGAAAAATCAATGCTAGTTTTTTGAAATGTAAAATGAGGATAGGTTTCGTATTTGAACTGCTTTATTTAAAAGATTCAGCTACTTCCACCATTTCTTCTTTTGTTAGCTTCGCGGCATCTTTGCCGGATTCAGCAACTTGATACTCAAAAATATAATGATAATCGCCATCTGTCCA
The DNA here is from genome assembly GCF_058215915.1 of Pradoshia sp. Z3_51. Classification (NCBI taxonomy): domain Bacteria; kingdom Bacillati; phylum Bacillota; class Bacilli; order Caryophanales; family Bacillaceae; genus Pradoshia; species Pradoshia sp. Z3_51. The sequence continues at coordinate 60,491 of NZ_JBZAJC010000001.1, forward strand.
ATGAACTGATGATGCTAAATCATCCTCTATATAAAACACCTCCTGATTATTAATCTTTAACTCCTCATACCCTTGTGGTTTACCATCATATGTTACTTCTTTTGTATGGATCATAAGAATGAATTTTTCTTCATTTGTCCCTGTAAACTGCACATCATGAACAGAAGATTCGGTATGAGTCTGTGGACTTATCTCATAATCTTTGATTTCAACAGGAAATGCAGTTGGTAATTTTGAATCAATCTTTTGTTCCTCTTTTAGTTGTTTTTGAATTTTTGACGGATCATAGGATAAACCAGCAGATGCTTCATTATCGTTGCAGCCAATAAGTAAAAGGCAGATTCCTACTATTACAATTTGAATTTTTTTCATGATTATCCCCACCACCATAAAATATTTTATTGCGATATAAAGACATATATACGACAAGGAATACAAATGTCCTTTTAAAGGGATATTTTAATGAAAACAACGGTGATTGTTTTATTTGGTAAAAGCAATGTTAAATCAGAAATGCTACGAATTCTAACATAGCTATTACGGATTGTTGGTGGAGGGCATTATAGAAATAATTCATAATAAATATGGAGGTAGGAAAAGTATGATAAGTATGAATCTAAAAAACCTGCGCCTGCATCATAAATTGACACAGGAAGAGGTAGCTTATGAAATCAATGTTTCAAGACAGGTAATCGCAAAGTGGGAAAAGGGCGAATCAACTCCTGACCTTGGACATTGGCAAGCATTAGCCAAATTGTATAAAGTGACGCTGGATGATTTGGTAAATTTTGATGGAGAAGATACGAATTTGATTGTACCACCAAAGGGTAAGTACTTTTTTGGTGTAGCCAAAATAGGTGAGCGTGGTCAAATTGTTATACCCAAAAAGGCGCGTGATGTATTTTATATAAAACCTGGGGACTCTCTTATTATCTTGGGTGATGAAGAGAGAGGGCTTGCTATTGTACCCGAGAATATGATGAATGAATTTTTAAATCTGGTAAAGTCTCCGCTTCATAAGGAGGATGAATGATGAGTTATGCAATCTCTATTGATCAATTAACTAAAAAGTATGATGATAAAATTGTAGTTAATCAAGTATCATTTTCAATTAAGCAGGGAGAATTGTTTGGTTTATTAGGTGTGAATGGGGCAGGAAAAACAACGTTGATTAAAATGTTATGCTGCTTAACAAAGCCTACAAGCGGCCATGCGTCTATATTTGGACATGATATTGTAAAAAATCAAGAGCTAGTGAAGAAGATCATAGCGGTATCGCCACAAGAAACTGCCATTGCTCCAAATTTAACAGTTCGAGAAAATTTAGAATTAATGGCGGCTATTCATGGTTATTCTAAATCTGAAGTATATGAAAAACAGCTAATATGATGAATCATTTCTCTTTAGAACCATATGAAAAGCAAAAAAAGTAAAACCTTATCCGGTGGCTGGCAACGTAAGCTTAGTATTGCGCTTGCACTTATTTCTGATCCAGACATTTTATTTTTAGATGAACCGACATTAGGTTTAGACATATTAGGACGCCGAGAATTATGGTCTATAATTGAAAAATTAAAAGATAGAACAACCATTGTGTTAACAACACATTATTTAGAGGAAGCTGAAGCATTATGTGACCGAATCTGTGTCATGAAAGATGGCCAAGTAAAAGCAATCGGAACAGTCGAAGAACTCACAGGCATGACAAAGACCGATAGATTCGAGGATGCCTTCGTAGAAATTGTTACGAAGGAGGATAAACGATGAAAGCAATCATTTTTGCCAATCGAGTGATGAAGGAAATTGTCAGAGATCCTATTTCATTATTCCTTGGTGCATGGTCATTAGGCCATGCTTATTTTAGTGAAGTCGGAATTTACCAATCCATCAGATAAGAGGATCATTATTCTTCTAGAATTTAAAGCAGCTTTTTCGCATTATTAATGAAGGATTTTACCATATATCAATAGAATTAAATTGGAAAGGAGGATATCTATGAACACATACGGCAGATTATCTTTATTAACAGTAGGCATCTGTATAGTCTTATCCTATTTTATAACGGATAATATGGCATATCCTAGATTGTTCTTGTTAATGGCTACCATCTTATCTATAGCAGGAATCGTCTTTGCTATTTTATCTAAAAAAATGGTAAGCATGATTTTTGGTATCCTCCTAAATGCCCTTATCTGGGTTGGCTTTTTCATATTAATATTAGTTGTAGGTATAGGTATAAACTAAAGGTCCCTCCTTATTGATAGTGTATCAAATTAATAATTTTTAATAGCAGACCGCTCTATCTATTTATAAAATGATTCTATAGGTAGATATCCTTTTTTTTTACGTCTTTCCAATCGGAGCGGCGTTTTATTTTTGCTTTCATAATCACATTTTCAACTAATTTTCTAATGAATGATGGTGCTTATACATAACGAAAGGACTGGAATTAAATACATATAAAAAGGCATTATTATTTTGATATAATGAAATCCTCTGTTAATTTAATTGAATAGGCGAAAGGAACACTTAAGATATAAAATGATTAGTTTTAAAAAGAATTTGATAAATAATCAGCGAGTGTTTAAGCAAGTTGCATACTTTTCAATCATATCGCTGGTGTTTATTACCACTATTTTATTTGGTTATAACAGGATGTCGACTCTCTTTAGGAAAGAGGCATCTGAATTATTCCCAACTCATATTTGGCTAGAACATGCTCTATATGAAGATCAGCTTGATACCGAAGAATTAACTGACTTTTTGCAAACTATTCCAAAAGATAACGAGTATATCTATGTTTATAATCAAGATACTCAGTCAAAGGCATTATATTATAAGGACACAACAGTACTTGCCGATAACGTTGAAGGCTTCGATGGTCTTTTATTATTATTGTTAAACAAACTGTTAATGCATGTCGATTTAGGGGATGTCTATAATGTGTTTATTAAACAAAATTTGGATCTGAAATTACTTAATGAAAGTAATTCTATTTTAATCAACATCGGCCATGAGGTTAATACAGATGCTTTTAAGGGTGAGATCGTTACTTACCGTAATGTTAGTAAAGCTCTCTTGCAGGAGTTCAAAATAGTGACTATTCAATGCTTGCTATTCATCAGTCTATCAGTGCTTTTAATTTTCATTAACTATAAAATTATGAGAAATCTTTACTATACCCCTCTAATAAAAATGAGAGAACATTTTATGAAAATGTCACGATTTCATTTAGAGAGTTTCGTATACAAAAAGCCTGTTATACCAGAAATAGAAAAGACGATTGACGCAGTCAATACGACGATGTTGGAACTGCAGGATGGGATTAAAGAGACCAAATCCTTCCTTGATGAAATGGTTCATGAAATTAAAAATCCAGCCCATAATATTAAGAATGAACTTGAATTGATAGAGGATATGCTACCTGAAGCAGATGAGGAAATGAAACAGAAACTTCAATCCGTTATAAATGAAACGGAAAATATCACTTCCTTATTATCTAGCATAAAAATCATTTATGATATGTATTATTTAGGGGGTTCCCCTCCAGATAGTTGGCTGAATCCAATCGAGAAAATCAAACCTATTTTTGAGGAATATAAGAAAAAATACCCTAATCGAGAATTTCATTTCAAGTATAGTATTAACCCCAATATTCATATATGGATTGATCAAGGTTCAATCGAATTGATGATCAGAAACTTGCTTGATAATGCCATAAAATATTCAAAAGAAGACTCCTCCATCTTTATTGGTATCCGTGAGTATAATCAGACCAAAAAGATCGTTATTGAAGTCATAAATTCTGGTTCGAGTATAGATTATAATAATCTTGGAAAGATTTTTGGAAAGTATTATCGTACAAATTCGGCTAAAGCGCAAACGAGTGGAGCAGGTATTGGACTTTGGCTGATTAATAGTATTGCAGACATCTATAATGCCAACGTACATGTGCAAAGTTCAACAAATACCACAGGATTTGCGATTGCTTTTCAGCATTATAAAATTGTAGAACAAGAAAGACTTGTGGATGAAGCGATCTCTTCTTAAAAGAGATCGCTTTATATATTTTGTTTAAAAACTTAATTAACCTTTACAGTCAGAACAAAAATTGATTTCTTGATACGAATAAAACAAACCGAGAATAACAATACCTTTTATTATCCTATATATTTAATCTTCAATCTGAAGTATTTTGAAGGTGATTAATAGAGAAGAATGTAATATGAATTTACAGAACAAAAATACAATAAAGAATATTAGTATAAGATAGGTGAAATGTCCATTCTGATTTTTTAATAAAATAGGATATTGGCTATTCTATAGAATATATATATAACAAGGTATCAAAAGCCGTTATAAAGGGTGGTAACAAACGCTGAGAAAAAGGAGAGTCTTGATGAAATCTGCAATTTTATATAATCCATCTATCGAATTTCCATACAGTAAAAGCAAACCTCTAAAAGTAAGGGATATAAAGCTAGATGATATTGATGATGATGAGGTACTAGTTGAAATAGCATACGCTGGAATTTGTCATTCTGATTTATCTGTTATTAATGGAAAAGTCCCGAGACCATATCCTATCGCCCTTGGGCATGAGGCATCCGGAATAATTATGAAAACCGGAAAAGATGTTCATAATTTCCAAAAAGGTGATCATGTTGTATGTATTTTTCTGGCGAGCTGTATGCAATGTGAGTATTGCCAAAAGGGAAGACCTTCTTTATGTACGTTTGGTAAAAAAGCAAATATAAAAGGAACACTTTTAAGTGGCAAAAAGAAAATCATAGTAGATGACCAACATGTCTCACACCATGCTGGTATATCTGCCTTTTCAACACATGCTATTATGTCATCCCGTTCAATCGTTAAAGTCCCTAAAAAAATATCACTTGATGTTGTTGCTATTTCAGGATGTGCATTAATTACTGGTGCAGGTGCCGTAATTAACACGGCAAAAATTCCTCCTGGAAGTCATATTGGCATCGTAGGGCTTGGCGGTGTTGGGTTAAGCATGCTATTAGGCAGTAAAGTAATGGGACCTAGTCTAATTATTGCAATGGATATTAATGATGAAAAATTAGCTTTTGCTCAAGAATTGGGAGCAAATCTTTCATTTAATACTTCTAAACATAGTTCTGTTAGACAATTAATGCATGATTTTGAAGGCAAGTTAGATTTCGTTTTTGATGCTTCAGGTGTATCAGAAGCATTTGATATAGCCTATAAGCTTCTAAAACCAGGGGCTACATATATTACAAGCAGTTTACCGGATTTTGAAAGTAAGCTTTTTATACCATATATTAATTTAACGACTGAAGAAAAAATAATAAAGGGATCCTATATCGGTAGTTCTTTACCGTATCTGGATATTCCCAAATATTTAGAACTTTATGAGAAAGGATTAATGCCTATTGATAAATTAATTAGCCATAGAATATCACTAAATGAAATAAACAAAGGTTTTGATTTGTTGAGATCAGGAAGGGCAAAGCGGATAGTCATCGATATGGCTTTATAAATGGTATCATACGAAGGATGATTCTCTAAAATTATCAGTAATTAAATCTACCTTTGTTCAAAATCCGCTCTAGAGAAGAGAGGTGTAAATTTTCTTTGAATACTCCAGTTGAAGTCTTCAAAAAGAAAGGCTGGCTGAAAATGAAATTTTAGTGGTCAAGAAGGGCCATTCTAAAAAGATGGGAAGACCATTTAAACGCTTAGACACGGTCTAAATTTAATTCAGTCATCTTAAAATAGCATTATGATTCGAGTTTTATGAAAAAAAACGCTTTATATTTTCTGAATTTTCAGATAAGGGAGAGATTTTATTATGAAGAAAAATTTATTATTTATGATATTAATTTTAGCTTTTGTCCTAAGTGGTTGTTCATCAGGCGGAGAATCAGCTACTGATTCAAATGTAAAAAAACAAGCAACAGAATTAAAGGTTGCAATCAACGCGCAGCCGAATACATTAGATCCTCATATAACAACAGCGGGAATTACCCGAGATATCTCGCGAAATATATACGAGCAGCTGGTTGTTTTAAATGACAAATATGAAGTAGTACCGGAGTTGGCAGAAAAAGTGGAACAATCGGGGGATAATAAAAAATTTACTTTTATTTTGCGAAAAGGTGTTAAATTTCATAACGGTAAGGAGTTAACTGCTGATGATGTAGTTGCTTCCATGAATCGCTGGATAGATAACTTCGGTACAATTCAATCAGTAGTTGGTGATGCACGTTTTAAAAAGGTTGACGATTATAAAGTAGAAATTCAGTTATCTGAAGGTGTTTTAGAATTTCAATCTATGATTGCTGGAGCCAAACAGTTAGCATCAATCATGCCTGAAGAAGTAATTAATAATGCTGCCGCTAATGGTGTTACTGAAACTATTGGAACAGGGCCATTTAGTTTTATTGAATGGAAATCTGAGCAATACATTCATCTGAAAAAATTTAAAGACTATCAATCTATAGATATTCCATCTCAAGGTTTGGCTGGTACGAAGGAATTGTTTATCAACAATCTTTATTTCTATATTGTCACAGATGCTTCTACTCGGTTGGCTGGCTTGCAGACTGGTGAGTATCATATTGCTCGTTCCCTTTCCTATGATGACTTCGATATGATTGAAAATAACTCTGATTTAGCATCAGAATCAGAGCTGCTTGGAGATTTAACGATTGTATACAATAAAAAAACAGGTTTAATGGCAAACCAAAAGATGCGCCAAGCTATAAATGCCACATTGGATATAGATGAAATTATGATGGGTGCAGGGACAAATGAAAAGTTCTATCGTATGGGTTCAAGTTATATGTTTGAAGAACAAGAAGCTTGGTTTTCAGAAAGCGGGAGTGAACATTATAATCAAAAAAATGAAAAGATAGCAAAGCAACTTCTCAAGGAAGCAGGATACAACGGTGAAGAGTTAGTTATGGTTACTAATAAAGAATATCCGCAATTCTATAACGCAACAATCGTAATTAAAGATCAGCTTGAACGCATAGGAGTAAAAGTACGTATAGATGTATACGATTGGGCTACTCAATTAGAGATTGAGAATGACCCTGATAAATTTGATTTATACGTGATGTCATATAGCCCCGTAACCACACCCACGAGTTACTTATATTTAAGTCCGACGTACTCAGGGTGGACAGATGATAAAAAAATTTCAAAATTAATGGTTAAGATTGATAATGAAACGACAAGAGAAGATGCTAAAGCTGCGTGGGATGAGCTCCAAGGATATATGTGGGAATCTTTACCTATAACGAGTCTTGGGGATATTTATACATTAACTGGCCGTTCAAAAAAAGTGAGTAATTTAGAATTCTTCCAAGGACCTATTTTTTGGAATGTTAAAGTCACTGAATAAAATTTGATAGCCTTGCTGGTAGAATATCAGCAAGGTTTATATCGAGGTGAATAATATGCAGATATATCTAATGAAAAGGGTCTTCTCTATCATTCCTGTGTTGATAATCGTATCAATTATTGTTTTTACATTAATACACCTTATTCCAGGAGATCCTGCCCGTACAATTTTAGGTCAAGAGGCTTCTGGTGAGCAAATAGAGAATCTTAGGGAAGAGATGGGATTAAATAAGTCCATTGTTACACAGTATTTCGTTTGGATTACTGGAATTTTCAAAGGAGATTTAGGAACATCATATTTTAGTAACCAACCTGTGTCTGAAATTCTTTTTCAATATCTCGGAGCAACATTATCTTTAGCTATTTATGCACAAATTTTAGCTCTTGTTATTGCTATTCCACTTGGAATATTGGCAGCCCGAAAAAAAGGAACAATAATTGATCAAATTTTAACATCAGCTTCGTTATTTGGCATCTCATTACCCAGTTTTTTATCTGGATTGTTCTTGGTTATGATTTTCGGTGTGCTTCTAAAATGGCTTCCAGTCGCTGGGTACAAACCATTGGATCAAGGTATTATCGAGCATATTAAATATTTGACTTTACCGGCCGTATCATTGGGATTACTTCAGGCAGCGCTAATAACAAGAATGACACGCTCATCCATGCTTGAAATTTTAGGCCAAAATTTTATACGTACAGCTAAGGCCAAGGGGGCGAAAGAGCAAAGGATTATCTATTATCATGCTTTAAGAAACGCATTTATTCCTATTTTAACAGTCATTGGCCAATCTTTTGCCTCCTTAGTAGCTGGGGCTGCTGTAGTGGAAACAATTTTTAACATACCAGGGATAGGTCAACTTATAGTCAATTCGGTAACACGAAGAGATTATTCTGTTATCCAGGGGATTGTATTATTCATAACTGTTTGCTATGTATTTATCAATTTATTTATTGATGTCTTGTACAGTATTATAGATCCTCGCGTTAGATTGTCCTCCAAGCGTTCGTAAAAGAAAGGGTGATATCGAATGCAAGAAAACGTTATAAGTAGTATTAAAGAAGTTCAAAAGGCAGAACTGAAAAAGCGCAATAGAATAAAGTTAACCCGCTTCTTTAAAACAAGGGCTGCTGTCACTGGAGTATCAATTTTACTGTTGATTACGGTAATTGTAATTCTTGCGCCCTTGATTGTAAGGTATACACCTATCGAAGTAAATGCCATGAATCGGCTTGTAGGACCAAATGGCGATCACTACTTCGGTACGGATAATTTAGGACGAGACTTATTTAGTAGAATACTGTACGGTTTACGAATTTCTCTTATTATAGGGCTTTCTGTTACTATATTATCTACTCTTTTTGGTCTGTTCGTTGGACTATATGCAAGTTATTACAAATTCTTAGACAATCTTTTAATGAGGATATGTGATGGAATTATGGCTTTTCCATCTATCTTATTAGCGATTGCTGTTATGGCGATATTAGGTCCAGATATTAAAAATGTTGTTATTTGTTTGACCATTGTTTTCACACCCTATATTGCTCGAATTATCCGTTCTGCGGCCATAGTTATCCGCGAACAAACATATATTGAGGCGATGATGTCATTAGGTGCTAGTGATTTACGTATTATTTTTGGACATATACTTCCTAATGCTTTATCTCCCCTTATAGTACAGGCAACCTATATTTTTGCGGAAGTTATTATTTTGGAGGCTGCATTAAGTTTTTTGGGAGTAGGTGTACCAGCTCCCAATCCAAGCTTAGGCAATATCTTGTATGATGGAAAACTGGTGATATTCAGTGCATGGTGGATGGTCGTATTTCCAGGAATATTTGTGGTACTAAGCGTCGTTTCTCTGAATTTAATGGGAGATGGAGTACGGGATTTATTAGATCCAAAAATGAAAAAGTAATTTAACAAAGGAGGGGAATTATGTCATCAAATGTCTTATTAAATGTTACTGGATTAAAGACAAGTTTTAAAACAGAAAGAGGAAATGTTTCTGCTGTTAAGGGTGTAGATTTTCAGATAAAGAAGGGTGAGGTAGTAGGTTTAGTAGGTGAGTCCGGTTGTGGTAAAAGTGTGACTGCACAATCAATTATGAGATTATTTGATGAAGACAGATTGGTGAATTATGAAGGTAAAGTGGAATTAGAAGGTGAAAACTTACTTGAAGTTAACGAGAGAAAAATGCAAGACATACGGGGTAATGATATATCTATGATATTTCAGGATCCTATAAGCTCATTAAATCCTTTGATGAAGGTAGGTGATCAAATAAAGGAAGCACTAGTATTACATCGAAATATTCCGAAGTCTGAACTCACTAATAAAGTAGTTGATTTGTTACGACTTACCGGTATCCCCTCACCAGAAAAGCGGATACACGACTATCCCCATAAATTTTCTGGAGGTATGCGACAGCGAATAATGATAGCTATCGCGCTGGCATGTAAACCTAAATTGTTAATCGCAGATGAGCCTACTACAGCATTAGATGTTACGATTCAATCTCAAATCATTAAACTAATAATGAAATTAAACAAGGAATTAGATATGGCAATTTTAATGATTACTCATGATTTAGGAGTAGTTGCGGAAATTTGTGATAGAGTGATTGTTATGTATATGGGTCAAGTAGTAGAAGAGGCAGATGCCATAACATTGTTTTCTAATCCAAAGCATCCATATACAATAGGGTTACTAAAATCAATTCCTGATTTAAAAGGTAATCGTAAAGAGTTATTGCATATTATACCAGGGATGGTGCCTTCTTTATTTGAAAAACCTGCCGGCTGTTCATTTGCCCCTCGTTGTCCAATTGTAACCCCTGAGTGTACAAAGAAGAATCCTCCATTTGAAGTATTGAGTGAAAATCATCGTGTCCGATGTTTGTTTGCAAAGGAGGGGGAATTATATGCAACAGAATGATAATACAAAAGATATTCTATTGACAGTGAATAATTTGGAGAAGTATTTTAAAGATGAAAGCTTAGGAAAAAAAGTGATTGTAAAAGCAGTCAATAATATCACCCTATGTATTGAACGAGGTGAAACATATGGTCTGGTAGGTGAATCAGGTTGTGGTAAAAGTACAGCTGGCCGAACCATCCTAAATTTAATAAGGCCAACAAATGGTGATGTTGTATTCAAGGGGATAAATTTATCAAGCCTATCCCAAAGGAACATGCGAAAATATCGTAAAATGTTACAGATGATATTTCAGGATCCATATTCATCCTTGAATCCTAGAAAACGGATAGGAAAAAGTTTAGAAGAGCCACTTGCAATTCATAATGTTGGCGCAAAATCAGAACGAATAGAAAAGGTCATTAAAGTACTGAAAAGCGTAGGAATGGGACCGGAAAGCTTATATAAATTCCCTCACGAGTTTTCTGGCGGTCAATTACAACGCATAGGGATTGCTCGGGCACTAATCTGTGAACCAGAGTTAATCATCTGTGATGAGCCTGTTTCCGCATTGGATGTTTCGGTTCAAGCACAAATTATAAATTTATTAATTGAATTACAGAAGCAATTACAGCTTACATATATTTTTATCGCACATGATTTAAGTGTAGTTCGCCACATCTCAGACAGGGTTGGTGTTATGTATTTTGGTAGTTTAATAGAAGAAGCTGTAACTGATGATATTTATAATAACCCGTTACACCCTTATACCCAGACACTGCTTTCTGCAGTACCTTCAGTAGATCCGAAAACTAAAAGTGAACGAATAGAAGTTCTTGGCGAGCCTCCATCACCATTAAATCCACCGCTTGGATGTCCATTTCATACGCGCTGTCCTAAAGTGATGGACATTTGTAAACACCATTTGCCTAAAAGAATAGAAGTAGAGAGCGCCCATTTTGTAAATTGCCATTTGTATTAAAAGAGGAATTTTTTCTAGAATATTAAAGAGATTAATCTGTTGGTGATCCATTGTGTAATAAAGAAGATATTTGAAAAATATTAGAATCAACACCGGCCAACTAAATAACAGTCTTAGCATAAACTCTTTCAATAGTATTCATACAGTCTATCTATCAACTCTAGTGGGATTTTGCCCAATAAGTTAATTATATTTTACATTGAATATCTATAATTGTTCTGTACTAGTTATTTTTACGGATAAGTATAGTAAAATAGACTTATAAAAAGGAAATGAGGGATTATCATGTTTGATAAACTGCTGTCATCCATAGGTATTGGTGCTGCTAAAGTTGATACGAGGCTTGCGAAAAAAAGTTATATTGTCGGTGAGTCAATCGAAGGTGAGGTTTTTATCAAGGGAGGAAAAAACGAGCAGGATATTGATAACATCTATTTAACATTAATGACTGACTATGTGGTGGAAGTTGATGATAAAAAGGTAAGACGTTCTGTTGCCTTGGACAAAATCTTATTGACTGAGCGCTTCACAATCGCTCCAAATGAAGAAAAAGTGGTGCCCTTTCAGTTGAATGTTCCTTATGAATCACCAGTTACAATGGGAAGTACCCGTGTTTGGATTCAAACCGGCTTGGATATTAAAATGGCAATCGACCCTCAAGATAAAGACTTTTTGGAAATAAAGCCACATCAGCTTGTAAGAGAATTCATTGATGCTGCAGGAAGATTAGGATTCCGCTTACGTCAGGCAGATTGTGAAAAAACTCCTTCGTATTTTAGAAACGGCTTACCGTTTGTTCAGGAATTTGAATTCAAAGCTACATCCGGTGAATTTGCGAGAAAGCTAGATGAACTAGAAGCTGTATTCCAGCTGACAGAAAACGAAGCAAGAGTTTTGCTTCAAATAGACCGAAGAGCAAGAGGTTTTTCAAGCTTCTTAGCTGAATCATTAAATATGGATGAATCGTTTGTTAAATTCACTTTTGATAAGTCGGACATTGGCACGCTAGACCGTACATTGGGAGATTTAATTAGAAAATATTGCTGATCTATGGTTTCGACCAGTCAGATTCAATAAAATTTTACATGTTTTTTACATTGTGATGAAAGAAACTGCTCACTGGCAGTTTCTTTTTTTATATAGAAATCTATTTTTTTATAAAAATAGTTAGCTGAGAAATTAGATATAAGTAAATGAAACTAATGATCTCTTAGTTATGAATATATCCATATAGGTAAACTAAGCAATAAGAATGAGGTGAATATGCAGAAACTTGTCATTTTTTCATGAAATAATTGTTGTTACATTAAGATAGACCTAAGGTTAATAATGGAAGTAAGTACTTATGCCGGATAGAAAAATAAGAAAGATGGATGTATTCTCGAGTGAGAGGAATCTATCTAGATACATCCCCAAAGATCCATCTCCGTAGCCTTCATCAACCTTTCTTTCGTTTTGTTCACTCGCTTTGTGATAAAAAAAGAGGAGGAACGATATGAAAAAAATCACCTCAATTGCATTCAGCACGATGATTACTGTGTCTGCATTTAACACATCCGATGGTCTAATGATGACAAGTGCTAAGGGACATTCCGACAATGCCTCATATTGGGACGAACCAGGTCGAATGCTACCGATACTCCTACCTTCAAATGCCAGAATGGCAGGTATGAAGCAGTCTGCACTTGATGACATAGATGTGACAATCGGCCAATACATCGAAAGCGGCTTAATTCCAGGGGCGGTCACCTTTGTGGCACGAAGCGGTCATATTGTTCAAAAAGCTGCATATGGGTTTGCGGCTCTCTATCAGGATGATGGCTTCACGGAAATTGAAACACCTCTTAAAATGAAAGCGGATACAATATTTGATATTGCTTCTATAAGTAAGCTTTTTACAACTACTGCGGTCATGATGCTTTATGAGCAAGGAATTTTCCAACTCGATGACCCTGTTGCGTTGCATCTGTCACAATTCGCTGCAAACGGCAAAGAAGACATAACAATCAGACAACTTTTAACCCATACTTCAGGTTTTGCAGCTGGGATGCCTCTTTATATGCAAGAGGGCACTCGAGAAAGCCGCATCCAGTCCGTACTGCAACATGGTTTGATTAACGAGCCTGGGACCACCTATTTATACAGTGATTTGAACATGATAACGCTTGGGGCGCTAGTCGAGAAATGGAGTGGTCTCCGGCAGGACGAGTTTGTTAAGAAAGCCATCACAGAGCCGCTTGGTATGAAGGATACGATGTATAATCCTCCGGCAAAATTAAAGAAACGTATAGCTGCAACCGAATATCAGCCAAAGATAGGGAGAGGGCTTGTCTGGGGCGAGGTTCATGATGAAAATGCGTGGTCGCTTGAAGGTGTGGCTGGTCATGCAGGCGTCTTCTCCACAGCCAAGGATTTAGGGATTCTCGCCCATGCATATTTAAATGATGGTAAATACGGTAAGATACGCATTCTAAAGAAGAAAACGATTGACTTAATTATGAAGAACTATAACACTGCGTTTCCAGGAAATGACCATGGATTAGGCTTTGAGCTTAATCAGGGCTGGTACATGGATTCACTTTCTGACACATTCACCGCCGGCCATACGGGCTACACCGGGACAGCTCTTGTGATGAGTCCATCTAATCAGACTGTTGCTATTGTACTTACAAACCGGGTACATCCATCCCGAAATACACCGTCCATTAATCCAATCAGACGAACATTCGCTAGAGATGTGGGAGACAGCATACCTATAAATGTGAAAAAGGGACAAATGGCTTGGTTCGCGGGCTATGGAGATCAATTAGATAACACACTTTCAGCTCAAGTGAATCTAAAAAGAGATGCTTATTTGAGTTTCGATACCTGGTTCCGGATTGAAGAGGAGAGTGATTATGGATATTTGGAAACGTCGACTGACGGAAAAGCATTTACAAGTATTCAAAGCTTCACAGGAAAAAGCAATGGATGGGAGAAGGAGAATGTCCTCATTCCTGCCGGCACGAAATTTATTCGTTTTTCCTATAAAACGGATGAAAGCGTGAACGGGCGCGGCTGGTATGTTCAAGACGCAAGCATAAAAACAAATGGAAAGAAGGAACGACTGAGATTCGAGAGCAATGGATTTGAACGTAGAACAGATTAAATGGGGAGGTGCTAATATTGAAAAATAGGAAATGGTTCTTGATTATACTTGTGATGAGTGTATTCCTGACGGCCGGATTCAGCAGCCAAACTAAGAAACCAGCTAATCCAAATGATGGTGTGCGAGATATTGTAATCTATCAAAATCTGCATGAGGTTGATAAAACGATTAGCGGCAACAGTGTCAAAATGAAGGCAGTGAACGTCTACCATGATGGTCATTTTACAAAGACAAATAAGGTAAAATGGTCGGTTGCAAATAAACGTATCGCGAAAATCAGTTCTAATGGAACCTTGACGATTACAGGGAAATCAGGAGTGGCAGTCATTCTTGCAACATCGGGAAAAAAGATAGACACAGCCTTTTTGGTGGTGGATAAAAAGGGAAATGCAACATTCCGCTCCATCAAGGATAAACGATATCGGCTTGCTGATTATGCCGTTAGCAAGATGAAGATAGAAGAGAAAATCGGACAAATGCTCATGCCTGATTACCGGAACTGGGATGGTAAGAATGTGACAGAAATGCTGCCGGAGATAGAACAGCAAATTAAGGATTATGACTTAGGTGGAGTTATTCTATTCCGCGAAAATGTCGTAACGACTGAGCAAACCGCCCATCTCGTGGATGCGTATCAGCTCGCCTCCGAGAAATATGGGATGCTCATCTCAATTGATCAAGAGGGTGGAATTGTAACCAGGCTGCAATCTGGAACTGATATGCCCGGCAATATGGCCTTAGGAGCTACACGGTCTGGGACAATCACGAAAGATGTTGCGCGTGCCATTGGCGAGGAGCTCGGTTCGCTTGGCATTAATACAAACTTTGCCCCATCGCTTGATGTCAACAATAATAGTAACAATCCTGTCATTGGTGTCCGTTCCTTCAGTGAAGACCCGAAACTAACCGCTGAACTAGGAACTGCTTATATTGAAGGCATGCAGGAAACAGGCACGATTGCAACAGCCAAGCATTTTCCAGGTCATGGAGATACGGCAGTTGATTCCCATGTTGGACTTCCAGAAGTTCCATATGAGATGGAGAGATTAAAGGAAGTGGAACTATACCCGTTTCAGCAAGCGATGAATGCTGGTGTTGATGCCATCATGACCGCGCATATCACCTTCCCGAAGGTAGATGACACGAAAGTGATTTCCAAAAAGACCGGTGAGGAAGTTTCTATACCAGCAACTCTCTCCCATCGCTTTCTGACAGAATTGGTTAGAGAGGAAATGGACTATGATGGATTGATTGTTACAGACGCCATGAATATGGGAGCTATCACCGAGCATTATGGAACTGTCGATGCAGCAATCATGTCTGTTCAAGCAGGGACGGACATTGTACTTATGCCCGTTGGACTAGAGGATGTTCGTAATGGGCTCCTTGATGCAGTAAGAAATCGAGATATTAAAGAAAAACGAATTGATGCATCCGTAAAACGGATACTGTCACTGAAAATCAAAAGGGGCATCTTTAAGGAGGAATCACCGGAGCCACTTGACGAAAGAATCGAAAAAGCGCTTGAGACCGTTGGTTCACCAGAGCATAAGGCCATTGAGAAAACAGCTGCAGAGAAATCTATCACCCTCGTAAAAAATAACAATCAGATTCTGCCTTTAAATGACTTGCAGGAAACTGGAAAGATTGTCGTTATCGGTATGACCTACAACCAAGAATTATATAACGCTATTAAAGAAAAGCATGCCAACACTGAGGAGCTTACCCTTCCTTCCAGTTATCAACTGACCGATGCACAAAAGGAACAGCTTCGTCAGGCGGATTATATTGTTATTGGAAGCCATACATCAAATGTAGCAATGAGATTACCTACCCATCCTCAAATGCAGAGAATTAATGATATTATCAACAACTACGATGCACCTTCTATAGCTGTTGCGATTCGTAATCCCTATGACATTATGTCCTATCCTCAGGTTGATGCATACATCACTCAATATGGTTTCCGTACCGCAAGCTTTAAAGCAACTGCAGCAGCCATTTTCGGTGAAATAAATCCATCTGGTAAACTCCCTGTCACGATCCCGAACGGGCAAGGGGAAACTTTATATCCATTTGGTCATGGTTTATCCTACTAATTGATAACTAAGGAGGCTTTATATGCTGAAGAGAAGTTTCGCTGTCCTATTCACATTGATCATGATTTTATCGACAATTTCTTTCGCCCAGGCAGGTCAAAAGGACAAGCATAAAAAGAAGGATTTAGAACTAGGCGTCGACGTTATTCTAAGTGATAAAAAAGAATTGCTGGAAGGTAAAAGGGTAGGTCTCATCACAAATCCGACCGGTGTAGATCAAGAACTTAACAGTATTGTTGACCGTTTCTATGAGGACGAGGATATCAATCTCACAGCGTTATATGGCCCAGAACACGGGGTAAGGGGAGATGCTCAGGCAGGCAGCTATGTCGATTTTTATATTGATGAGACTACCGGTCTTCCTGTATACAGCCTTTACGGCAAAACCCGTAAACCAACACCGGAAATGTTAAAAGATATCGATGTACTTGTATTTGATATTCAGGACGTAGGCGCACGCTTCTATACGTATATTTACACAATGGCATTAGCGATGGAAGCGGCAAAGGAACAAGGAATCCCATTCATCGTCCTTGATCGCCCGAATCCCCTAGGAGGACTGAAGGTGGAAGGACCGATTCTTGAAGCACCCGAATATGCTTCGTTTATCGGGCAATACGAAATCCCACTCAGACATGGGATGACTGTTGGAGAACTTGCGAAACTATTTAACAAGGAATTTGGCATTGGGGCTGATTTAACCGTTGTAAAAATGAAAAATTGGAAGCGTCATATGAATTATGAAGATACAGGACTAGAATGGGTCCTTCCATCCCCGAACATGCCGACACTCAACACAGCTTATGTATACCCGGGTACAGGATTAATTGAAGGCACGAATTTATCCGAAGGGCGCGGAACAACGAAACCTTTTGAATTGCTCGGAGCCCCGTTCATAAACGGAACTGAGCTGGCAAGGGAGCTAAACAAGCTAAACTTAAAAGGTGTTCAATTCCGAGCAGCCTCGTTCACGCCAACATTCTCGAAGCATAGTGGAATCCTAACCCATGGTGTTCAAGTTCATATAACAGACTATAATGATTTCGTGCCTCTCGAGGCAGGTCTTCATATCGTCAAGACCATTCATGACATGTATCCGGATGATTTCGAATTCCGTGCAGAGGACAGCAAGGGGATTTCCTATTTCGACTTGCTTGTCGGCAATGGCTGGATTCGCAATGATATAGAAGCCGGAAAATCTGTTAAACAAATCAAGCAAATATGGGAAAATGATTTGAAAGACTTCATGAAACTACGCTCGAAATATTTGCTGTATAGATAAGGGAGGGCAGCTTGAAGGCTGAGATGTAGGAGCTTTTGAGCTTCTTTATAAAAGAAGCTATAGAAGACTATAGAAGAAAAATAGAGGTATCCAAAAAGGATACCTCTTTCATTTATGAAACAATAAAAATCAATAAATAATCCAATTAAGTTTATACTAATGAATGATGTGTATTGTATAAAGAGGATATATTTACATCCATAACGTGTGAAGGTGAAAGGTAAAAGTTTCTGTAAATGAAAAAATCCTAATTTGTAAAGGAGTAATTATTAAATGAGTGAGAAACATAGCGCAAATAGACTAATAAATGAGAAATCTCCATACCTTTTACAGCATGCTTATAACCCTGTTGACTGGTATCCATGGGGACCTGAGGCATTTGAAATAGCGAAACAGGAGAATAAGCCTGTGTTTGTGAGTATTGGGTATTCCACCTGCCATTGGTGTCATGTGATGGAGAGGGAAAGCTTTGAAGATGAAGAAGTGGCGTCGGTTATAAATGAGCGGTTTGTTTCCATAAAGGTAGATCGGGAAGAACGTCCTGATTTGGATTCGATTTATATGTCCGTGTGCCAGGTGATGACGGGACAAGGCGGTTGGCCGCTTAATGTGTTTTTAACACCTGATCAGGTCCCCTTTTATGCAGGAACCTATTTCCCTAAGCATAGCCGGTATGGCCGTCCTGGAATAATAGATGTGATTACTCAGTTATACGATACGTATATTAATGAGCCGCATAAAATCGAAATGACGGGTGAGCGGATTAAAGATGCAATTATGCCAATGAAACAGGAGACATCGAGTGAGAAATTAACGATGACTGCAATCAATGCAGCTGTTCAACAATTTAAGAGGGTATTTGATGAACAGTACGGCGGATTTGGCTCGGCTCCAAAGTTTCCTACTCCACATAATTTAATGTTCCTGCTGCGTTACTATCATATGACGAAGGATCAAGAAGCATTGAAAATGGTGTTAAAGACATTAGAAGGGCTATCAAGAGGTGGGATTTATGATCATATTGGATACGGGTTTTCTCGCTATTCCACTGATGAATTATACTTAGTCCCACATTTTGAAAAGATGCTTTATGATAATGCCATGCTGTTAATGGCGTATACAGAAGCCTATCAGGTTACCGGAGAAAATAGCCATCAAGTGATATCTGAACAAATCATTGAATATGTTTTACGGGACATGCGACATCCTGATGGCGTATTTTACTCAGCGGAGGATGCAGATTCAGAGGGTGTGGAAGGGAAATTCTATATATGGGACTACTTTGAAATCTTTGATCACCTTGATGAAGACGTAGCAGAATTATATTGCGCTGTTTATGATATAACCCCTGAAGGAAACTTTGAAGGCGAAAATATTCCTAATCTAATTCGTGAACCAATTGACTCATTTGCTGCTCATAATGATTTAGACGCAGCAGAAGTTCGTAAACAATTGGAGGAAGCAAGGAAAGTCTTATTTAATGTTCGCGAGGAGCGGGTTCATCCGCATAAGGATGACAAAATATTGACTGCCTGGAACGGATTAATGATTGCCGCTCTAGCCAAAGCTGGTAGAGTTTACAATCATCAGGAAGCACTGGTTGCAGCAAAAAGTGCTATCCAATTTATTGAACAGAATTTAATCGTGGATGGAAGAGTCATGGTCCGATACAGAGATGGTGAGGTTAAGCAGGAAGGATTTATTGATGACTATGCGTATCTTCTTTGGGCTTACATTGAACTCTATGAAACGACATTTAATTTATCCTATCTCAAAAAAGCAAAAACACTTACGCATCAAATGATCGAATTATTTTGGGATGGGGAAAATGGTGGATTCTATTTTTATGGAGAGGATAATGAGGAATTGCTGATCCGTCCAAAAGATGTATATGATGGAGCATTACCATCCGGGAATAGTGTCGCAACCTTACAAATGCTAAGGCTGGCTCGTTTAACTGGTGAGTTTTCATTGGAGGATAAGGTACAGAACGTTTTTGACGCATTTGGCGATGATGTGATTCACTATCCAATGGGTCATACTTATATGTTAATGGCGTATATGACAACCCAAATGAAAATAAAGGAAGTCGTTGTATTGGGAAGTACGGATTCAGAGAATAACGTTATCACACATTTGCACAAGGAGTTTCATCCAAACTTAACTTATCTGGCAAACGAGGATTCCTCTTTATTTACTGGTGTTGCTGATTTTGCGGCAGGTTATTCCAAGGTCAATGATCAGGAAACCTATTATGTATGTGAAAATTTTGTTTGCTACAGACCACTGACCAGTGAAAATGAAGCAATCGAGCTTATAAATGGCGACAAAGAGTCATAAATTTAATAAATAACAGCTGCGTTGGCTATATAAAATATAGGATAAAATAGTACATCATGATTGGTGTGCTATTTTATTTTGGGTCTTTCCACTACTAATTATCTCATCTATGATTCATTTATATTATAATGAATGTAAATATTCTATAAATTAAATAAACGAAATTGAGGGATTCTATGAAAACAATTCAGTGGGGTATTATTGGACTTGGTAACATAGCAGAACGTTTTGCGAAAACGGTGAAAGCAATGGATGGCGTTACTTTAAAAGCAGTCGCCTCCAGGACGAAGGATCACGCGCTCGAATTTGGCCGAAAATACGAGGTTGAAGAAAAATTTTGTTATGGTACATATGATGAGCTAATACAGGATGAACAAATTGATGCTATTTATATCGCTGTTCCACACCCATTTCATAAAGAAAATGCGATTCGTTGTTTAAACCATGGAAAAGCCGTGCTTTGTGAAAAGCCTGTTACAATGAATAAAGAAGAAGTTCAAGAAGTCATCCATGCTGCTAAAGAGAATAAGGTCTTCTTTATGGAAGCGATGAAATCACGCTTTATGCCAATTAATAAAGAAATAAGAAACCTCGCCAAGGAAGGTGTCATTGGAGAGCCTACTTTCATGAGAGCGGAACTCGGTTTTAAAGGGGAATTTGATCCGAAGGGGCGCATATTTAACCGAGAACTTGGCGGAGGATCATTATTAGATATCGGGATTTATCCTATCTCATATTGCGCTTATTTACTTGGAAATAAACCAAAATCGATTCAAAGCTCATTACAATATGGAGTAACAGATGTAGATGAAAATGGGACTATACAATTAAGCTATGACAATGGATCGTTTGCTCAAATTTACTGTACGATAAGGGCAAATACACGAAAAGATGCAAGTCTATTAGGCACAGACGGCAGTATTTATATACCGTATTTTTCAAATGCCCAGTCCGCAACAATCACCACCCCAAATAAAGAATGGACGATTGAAGAACCTTTCGAATTAACTGGATTTGAATATCAAATCCGTGAAGTAGGCCGATGCCTTCAAGAAGGTGTGCTTGAGAGTCCACAAATGACTTGGCATGATTCTATTGAGGTCATGGATATCGTTGATCAAATATTTGCTAATAATGTTTTAAAAGGATGAGAGGAGAGCCAATTAGGCTCTCTTTTTTTAGAAGATTTATTGGTTACGAGGTGTATGAAAATGAGTAATTTAAGACAAGAAAATGGGTAGAAGGGTCACGATTAAGCCAACCACTAATAAAATTGTCCCAAAAATACGAGATAACAATTCTTCGTCACCTGAAACACCGTTCCACAAAACAAGATTCACTAAGAAGAGGGCTTTATTCCTTAATACTAAAAAACCAATAAACATAATAAAAATACCAATGATTAAGACTGCTAAAGTCTCCACATTCATTCACCTCCGAAATATTCTTCACACTCTTCTTTGTTTATTTTAACATAAATATCCAGTTTACTTTATGAGAATTAAGGATTGAGAACGGGTGTTTATTTGCCCGATTCCCCTAAAAAGACAAAGATAATAAAAAAATTTTAAAAAAATAAAAACGAGAACCTACCATATATGCAAAAAAACACTTGACATAATCAGGGTGTTGATTCTCACTTTATTGTTTATTGATTTCCAGTGTGGGTATATTTTAACTGTGAAGCAAATATTATCCGAACAAAAATTGCTAGGAGGAATATAACATGAATAAAACAGTTTATGGAGTTTACACACAAAGTGCAGAAGTCGTACAGGCTATTAATAGTTTGAAAGCAAAAGGGTATGATAGTTCTGATATTACTGTAGTCGCAGATAATGCAGATAAATTAGATTTGATGGGAAATTACACGATAGATAAAGATGTTAAAACAGTATCAAATGATGAAGATTCCTTTATGGATAAAGTAGCAAAATTCTTTACATTGGATACTAATAATCCAGTTGAAGAGAAAATGAGAACGGACTATGGTTTTACTTCTGAAGAAAGTGCACGCTATGCAGAAGAAGTGAACAACGGAAAAGTTTTAGTTCTTGTTGATCAAGATGCACAGCTTGGAGATACAATTGGCATGGATCGTACTGAAGATGTGAATTCAGGAGCAAATGCTTCTGCCGCTCTTAATACAACTGATCGTTTGGCAAATGATGATACACTAACTGACGAAGAAAGAAGAATTAAACTTCGCGAAGAACGATTAAACGTTGATAAAAATGAAGTGAAAACTGGAGAAGTAATTGTTAATAAAAAAGTAACGGAAACACAAAAAGAAGTTGAAGTACCAGTGGACCATGAAGAAGTTTATATTGAGCGACGTAAAGTAACAGATCGTGATACGACAGATCAATTGGGTGCTATCACTGACAATGAAGAAATTCGTATCCCTGTAACAGAGGAAAAAATAGAAGTGACCAAAAAGCCAGTTGTAACTGATGAGATTGTGATCGGTAAAGAAAAAGTTACAGATACCAAAACCGTTCAAGATACCGTTAAAAAAGAAGATGTTCAGGTTGACAAGGATGGTAATCCATTTGTAAATGATCATAATACAACTACTCGTATGGAGGGTACCTCTGTACAGGATTCTTCGTTAACAGACGAAGATACAGACCGTTTAACTGCAAAGCCATATCAAAAAAATAAGATTGATACTGATAATCTTTAAGAGTAATATAAAAAAAGCTGTCTCATTGAGACAGCTTTTTTTAGCTTAAAGACTTTTTAACTTTGCATTGAGTTTATTTACGTATTCCATCAATGCTTGATACTCCTCGATTTCTAATCCACATTCCTCAATTTTCGACTTAATGGAATCAATGATATTATTTTTTTGCTTATATGCTTTTTCTTGCAGAGAGATCAGCATCATGCGTTCGTCCGTCTTAGACCGTTCTTTTATTAGCCATCCGCTTTGCTGCATCCTTGAAATAATGGGATTTAACGTCCCAGTTCCCATATTCAGCTTTTGCCCAAGCTCTTTCATTGGAACTTGATCTTGCTCCCATAAGCTCAATAAAACTAAGTATTGCGGATACGTTAAGCCAAATGGCTTTAAAACATTAGAATATAGCCTCGTAAATTCATTGGTAGTTTCGTATAAAACAAAGCATAACTGTTTGTTTAATGCAACATCCTTCTCCATAACCTATCACTTTTCCAATTCTTCTTCTATATCTTTTTTAATTTTTTCGGGAGCGGTGGTTGGAGCATAACGCTCGACAACTTGACCTTTTTTATCAATTAAAAATTTAGTGAAATTCCATTTGATTTTTTTGCTAAGGAGACCTTTCTGTTCAGTCGTTAAATACTGAAAAAGCGGGTCAGCATGATCACCATTTACATCGATTTTCGCAAAAATCGGGAATGTAACTCCATAGTTTATTTGGCAAAACTCGGTGGTTTTATTAATATCATCATATTCCTGACTATTAAATTGGTCGCATGGGAATCCTAATACCTCAAAGCCTTGGCTGTTAAATTTTTTATATAACTCCTGAAGTCCTTTAAATTGAGGCGCCAGCCCACATTTACTGGCTGTATTAACGATAAGGAGAGGCTTGCCTTCATATTCTTTTAAAGATTGCAATTTGCCGTTTGTCTTTTTTACTTCAAAATCGTAAACACTTTTCATCGTATTCCTCCCTTTATATCGTGTACGATATAACTATACAATATATGGTAGGGTGAAACAAAATTTAAAGCTATACGTATAAGGTAATAGAAGGAAATAGACAGTGAAAAGTATAGCTGGTAAACTATTATAAACTTAATAGAGGTGAATTATTTTGGGAAAACGATTGGCGTGTATGCATGCACATCATTCAAATATTCATTATATTGACGAGGCATTCTCACCCTATGAGGTAGACCTTATACACTTTGTGGATCCAGGTTTAATGAGTCGTTTAACTCATGATTTATCTTTTCAAAAAGAACAAGCTGGTATGAAAATTGCAGAACAAATAAACTGGATGGAGAGCTGTCAGGTAGATGGGATTCTTCTGACATGTACAAATTATATTGCTCTGTTACAGGAAGAACATGTAACATCCAAACTACCAATATTTAAAATAGACGAGCCTTTTTTCGAAGCAATCTGCGGGGTTACTGAACCACAGACTATATTCTTTTCGAATCCAGGAACTGTAAAGGGAACGATGGACCGACTTCATCAATATGCTGCTATAAAGGGAAAGACATTACCTATTAATGTTCATGTTATAGAAGGTACATTCGATTTAATGATGAAGGGGATGACTGAACAATATAACGAAAAAATAGCGGAATATATTACGTTATATCGTCAAAAATCTCAAGATATCCTATCAGTTGGTCAACTATCTATGTATGATGGTGCTAAACAAACAGGTCTTGAGATTATTAATCCGTTGGATACGCTGGTAAAACCGATCGTCCGTGGACTAGGTTTAAATAAAAGCTAAAATAAAAATGGAGGTAATCCTATGCTGAAAAAATTATCGAAGAAATCAAAATTTGCTATCGCTGCTGCCGGATTATATTTAGTATTACCTACAGACGTGATACCTGACTTTATTATCGGTTTCGGCCAAGTGGATGATTTAGCCGTAGCGGGCTATGTTTTTAAGACAATCTATGAAGATCTTAAAAAATCAAAAAAAGCTATTAATCAGTAACTAAGTTGAGAATATCTGATAAGGAATGTCCCGCAATTCAGTGTTCGTACGAATCAGATGAGGTTTATGAAAACTTACTGATAAGCTAATTAGCATTGAGAACTGGTTGTTTTCAGATGCGTACTGTAAAAGTGGTTACTCCTTCTAGTATTATGTATAATTGTTAAATTTAGCAGGTAGACATAGCTGTTTGCTTCTTTCATAATGATGGGCGAAGGCTATGAATACTTGATATTATACATAATATAGAGAAAGAAGGACTTATTTTGAGAGCACAAAGAAAATCATTTGGAATCGCGTTACTACTATGGTTTCTTCTCGGAAGCATTGGAGCTCATAGAATGTATATACATGAACGTATCCATTATATCTTTTGGTATTGGTTAGCGGTTATGTGTACATTTTCTATCATTCTATGGATTGATCTGTTTAGATTGAAAGGTATGATTGATAGACAGTATTACTACGACCGCGGTAAATATGGGGTTTAAATTTATGTAGTATTTAATGCTAGAGGGGGTTAAGAACCCCCTCTTTGTAGTTTTATTACACTCAATTTATTTTACTTAATAGTCTAAATGGATTATTAAAAGATATATGGCCCTTACCTATATCTGGCTATGTGATTATATATTTCACTAAGGTTTTTAAAACCTGCTTCCTGGGCTTTTGATAGATAATAGCCCCATAAGCGGGCCGTCATGAAGGCATCTCCCAATGCGTGATGTCTATTTTTGATTTCTATCCCGCATCCAGCACATAAGTCTTCTAAGGCATTTGAGCTGCTGACGGGATTAAATAGTTGTGTTAAGAAAGAAGTATCAAGGATTCTATGCTGGAATTTTGTTCGAGTCACGTCCCAAGTGAACTTGTGCATAAAGCTTTGCTCATGCTGAGAATGATGGGCAACCAGACTTTTAGTCGAGACAAATTTAAAGAAATTCATCAGGACATCTGAACTCTCCGGAGCGGCTTGAAGTTCTTTACCTGTAATATTCGTTAGAGAAGTAATTTCAGGAGATAAAGGGATGTCCGTCTTAATCAGTGAATAGAAGCTTTCTTCAGTTAATATCTCACATCCATGCATTTTCACAGCACCTATAGAGATCATCTGATCACCTTTGTCAGGGAAAAATCCTGTTGTTTCGATGTCAAACACAACCACATCAAGCTGATCAAGAGGACAATTTAGAACGTCCTTTTTACGCGCTTCCTTTTCTAGCTGTCGCATAAAAGAGATATTTTGCGGAGTTGCTTGCCCCTGTACACCGGCGAGTACGTTCGAACTGATCTTACCGCTCATTCCTCTGAAAAATTCGATAAAATCATTCATTCCCATTCTGATCACCCTTTGCCGCAAGCATTTTCACATATTCAGTCAGTTGAATCCCATCCTTGATTATGTCCTTAACATTTTTCTTTTCTACTTTCGATAGCTTATTCACAGCCAAGTAATGTCCGGATTCATAGTCTGTATGAATTCCATAGACCAGCCGATATGTTTGTAGTTTGGCAAACTGATTAGCATATTTTTCTCGATTTTGTTTTGGTAGAACAGAATCCGGTACACCTTTAAGCCTATCGATAGTGGTGGTTGCATTTAATTTTTCATTGATTGCGAGAATTCTTCCGGCATTCACATATGGGTATATAGCAGATTCCTTTATATTTAAACAGCCAGAATATGGGCCGTGAGTTTCTAAAAGTAACTGTCCGAATACACCAATCGTTTTTTTTATATGCATTGTATTATCCAGGATACGGGTTAATAGATGTTTTTCATCAATTAGTTGATAAGAATACTGTTTTAATTGCCGTATAAACCTTTCCTCGCCCCGAAATGCTCGACTATCCATAAAAGTAAGCAAATAACGGATAGATTCCCATGAAGCATCATCTATCCAATCATTTAATTGTTGCATCCACTGATTGTATGATCTGCACCAGAAAGGATTACTTGCCATCACTTTACCTTCACAAAGGCTATATCCAACTTGCATTAACCCCTCGGATATTTCTTTCCCTAGCGATAAGAAATAATTTCGCACTTCTGGATGATTGTGTTCAAAAATGATCCCATGGTCCTGATCGCTCCAAATGCCTTGTTCTTTTCGACCGGCACTTCCCATAACAAAAAAGCAAAAAGGGGAGGGAGGAGACCCCAATATTTGGGTTGTCTTATTAAAAGCTATCGTGATGGTTTGCCTTATGATCTCGTCATGAAGCAAATTCAGTTCATCAGGGCTTAAGGTTATTGAATTAAATTGCTGTTTTCGATAAGCCCATATTTTTGAATAGTCCTGATTCTCGGTTTCCATTCAGACGCTCCTTAATGGAAATGATCCCCTGAACTAAGCACAGTTCAGGGGATACCATTTACATGATAGATTTATCAGTTGTTTCATTTTTAAGTAATTCAGGGTAACCATATGCGCCATGCTCACTCATATCCAATCCCATAATTTCTTCTTCCTCCGTAACTCGAAGGCCGCCCATTACTTTTTTCATACCTAACAAAAGAATATAGGATACCAGAAAAGCAAATCCTCCGCATACAACGACACCCAAAGCTTGAACACCTAATTGGCTAAAGCCGCCGCCGTAAAATAAACCAGCTTTTCCGACAGTGGCCAGCTCTTTTGTAGCAAAAAAGCCAGTGGATAAGGTGCCCCATATCCCAGCAGCTCCATGAACGGAGAGAGCATAGATTGGATCATCAATTTTTCGAGCTTCAAAGAAACGGATACTATAAAATACTAGGATTCCAGCAACAAATCCAATGACTACGGATGCCCATGCTTCAACGAATGCACAGGATGCCGTAATGGCAACCAGACCGGCTAATGCTCCATTTAACATCATGGATACATCTGCTTTCCCCATGACAATCCAAGAAATAATCATCGCAGCTATCGTTCCGGCAGCCGCGGCAAGATTCGTATTAACTGCAACAAATCCAAAGAATCCTGCATCCACTGCTACCGTACTGCCGGCATTGAAACCGAACCATCCAACCCAAAGCAATAAAACACTTAATGCTGTGTATACTTGGTTATGTCCATATAAGTTATTAGCTGAGCCATCTTTATTAAATTTACCGATACGCGGTTTCAAATGGATCGTAGCTGCCAAAGCTGCCATGGCACCAGTTAAGTGAACAACAGTGGAACCGGCAAAATCTTGTTTACCATGATCAGCTAACCAGCCACCGCCCCAAATCCAGTGAGCGATAGGAGGGTAAACAAGGGCAGAGAATAAAACGGCGAAGAGTACATATACACCCATTTTCGCTCGTTCTGCAAATCCCCCAAAAGCAATAGTTATCGATATTCCGGCAAAGGCTGTTTGGAATAAAAAGAATACGGCTCCAGATAAACCAACACCATCGAGATCATACCCAGAGTAAAAGAAGTCAGATAAACCAATGAATTTACTTAAACCAGCTCCATCCCCAAATATGAATCCAAAGCCTATTGCCCAAAAGACAATAGAAGAAATTCCGAATGTAAGAATCGTTTTACCTGCGATATGTCCAGCATTTTTCATTCGAGTGGATCCAGTCTCTAGCAGGATAAAGCCACCAATCATCAAGATGACTAACACTGCTCCCACCATCACCCAAAGGCTATTCATTAAAAAAATCGTATCCATAATTCCACACCTTCCTAAGTAAGTTTTCCTTTACTGTCTGTATTGTCGCATCATCAGGGATTGGAATTCTACAACCATGTAAGGAAACCTAACGTGGTTTTTATGGAAATGAGTGGAAGTGTATGTGCAGAAGGAGATAAACCGGTCTAGTTGTATTTTTGAACACCAAATTGAGCATTTAATTGCCCTTGAATCATTTTTTTGTGCGTTTTAGCTGCATCTTCTTTTTTCTTTTCTCTAAGCATTTCTTGCCTGATCTCATAGGTCTGTATGCCGTCTTCAATTTTTTCAGCTATATCCATTAATAATTCTATATCTGTAAAAGAATATTTCCGACTTCCGCCATTGTTTCTAGCAGGAAAAATGAGTTTACGTTCTTCGTAATAACGGATTTGCCTTTCCGATAACCCAGTTAATTCTTTGACAACACCGATTGTTATGACTTTTTTATCTTTATATGAAGTCTCCTGGCTCACCTGCAATCCCCCTAAATATAGTAAAATGTACCTTGATATTATCTCACATAGATAGAATTAAAAATACTGAAAATTCAAAAATCAACTAATCAACATCAAAAAATTCTTGATAATCTATGCAGTTGTAAAAAATATATGTCAGAACATCTCCCAAACACCTTGAGATTAACTGTAAACAAGTAATAATCAACTATATAGCAATTCATATAGCCTTATTTAGGGGGGGAGGGAGCTATGTCATCATATAAGGATAAGAAGGTTATATCTATAGGCATTGTCAGCGAACTAACAGGGATCTCCCAACGGAAAATTCGTTATTACGAGGAACGCGGATTGATTTTTCCCGAAAGATCAATTAAAGGAATTCGCAAATACTCATTTCAAGATGTAGAGACCTTAATGAAGATTGCAGAAAAAATGGAAGAAGGTGTACAAACAGCAGAAATTAGAAACGATATGCAACGCAGAAAAATTCGGGATGAAATGATTAAGGGTCAATTAAATGCTCATTTTCGTTTTAGGAACTCAGATAAATAAATGGTATTCCATATAAACAAAATTCGGGAGTATTTGTCATCATTTTTAAATCAAAGACTACTAGGTATTTGTATATGAAGTGAGAGACTACTCTTAGAACAAACCTTTTAATGCGTGTTTTGTTAATCGCAAACATAAGAATATATTCAGCTATACGAAGTATATAACCGCTGAACTTTGGACACTCTGTTAATATTAGAATATGAATTAACAGAAGAGAGAAATGAAGCGAGTATATCAAATTTCTTTAGGCGACCCAATTGGCAACAGTATGATTATAAACGGCAAATGGTACAAAGACGCAAGGGACGCATTGATAGCGCGGATCTCGTTAATTGCTGCTTATGAATAAGTATATGGTGTGAAAATTGCTTGTGATGATTCAGGAGAACTTCATAGAAGGGTAGATAATGAAAACTCTATATGTATCAACGAAGGTCGAGTTACCGGAGCAAGCATCCCTGTAATGAACGAAGCATATGTTCAGGTAGAGTGGCAAGATGTAACAGATGATTTTCCTACATCTGAACCAAAGTTGCCTGAAAAACCAATAACTTAAGAAGAAAAGTTCATTATTGAAAATCTTAATGACTTTTTCATTCAAATAGATAACGGTGAAATCATTATCAACAGCCACAACTGAAACAAGACAGTAATTAAGTTGACTATTGCTCAATATCCAAGTTAAATCTCATTTTAAAAACCTTCATTACTAAGATGATGGTTTTTTTGTTTTTACACTCCTGATAAACTATAACACTTTTGCAAGGCAGCTCGGTGTTCTTCTATATGTCTTTGCAACTACTCTATATATTTATGAAACCACTTTCTCTGAATTTGAAACCTCCGCATAATAAGGTATCTGAATAGTTTGTTAATATCGAATTTATTAAAAATAACTTTTCTAGTATAATTTAAGTAAGCGGCAGAGTTAGGAGGATGGCGATGTATGAGCTTTTTTTAAAGATAATAGATAAGCTTGATAGCAAACAACTAGAAGACATATTCAGAATTAACAAATTGCGCGTTAAGGGCTTTCGTATTAACGGCCCATCAAGCCCTACCAAGACAAAGACAATGAAAAGGATACTTACTGAAGTATCTGAAGAAAAATTGATAACTTTATTAAAAAAAGCCGCTGAGACATATACAAAAGAAAAAAATAGAGATTATTCTTGGGCTTTAACATCTACCATTGATGAAAAAATGCTAACAGAAAAGATCGAGAATACTAGTATCGGAGAAGTTGCTTTCGCGTTGATTTTCGGGGATAAGGTTAGCTTATTAGAAAAGTATCTAGGAGATTCACAAAATGACAACATAGCATTCAAAAAAACAGAAGAGAAGACTAACGAAGAAGAATCACTAGTCAAAAATCTTCGATCCATTATCACCAAACTAGAAGAAGAGAATAAAAGATTACAAGATATAGCGATGAAGAGAAGAAAAGCTGTTTTAACACAAGAACACGAAAACAAAGGTTTAAAAAAAGATTTAAAATTAGCCAAAAAAGAAAACCAAAGATTAGAGAATGTACTTACGAAATTAAGAGAGGAATTGAGGCAGTTCGAGATAGAAAACGAAGAACTAGGCAAACTGAAGCTCTTGTTTTACGGAAATGACTCTTATAGAAAATGTATAGATTCTAAAGTGACGACTTTAGATTTTTTAAATTATGAATATGCGAGTGGAGGCATCGATGAGATAGAGGACTATAAAAATTATCATAAGTTAGTCGTGCTTTCTTTTACCCTAAACAAAAAAGAAGAAGCGAAATTAATTGCTTCAAAAATCTTTAAATACTTTGGAGAAATAGGAAATGCACTGTTTATTGACTCTCTAGAGAATTTTGACCAGTACATTGGAAGAATGGAGGGTTATTATGACCGAAACCAAATGGTTTGAAACAAAATTCCTTGGCAAACTACAGGACACGGACCATTTCTTATTAACGAAAGAGAATTCAATCATACGCTTTCCAATCAAAGTGATTTCTAATCCACCAGAAAATATAACAGATGATATAACTAAGCGAGTAACCAGTTTTTCAGGGGAGTTAGAAAACTTAGGGTTTACCGACGATAAGGACTTAACACCTGAAGAAAGATATAAGGAATTGACCGATTTTTTAAATGTACATTATCTAATGTTCAAAATTAAGGCTAAGTATAAAGAAAATGACCAAACCTTTTATAACGCATACGACTTAGAGGTTGTTAGAAGGGAATCAAACAACGATCATACGTATTTTCCAATCCCTTTTATTCGAACTAATTCAGGTAAAAAAACAGTAGATGTTATCCAAAAGTTAACGAACAACGAATACGTCCAATCGTACTTTTCACTATCTAAAGAATCCGAGGACTACCCTTCGTTTGTTTTGATAGGTGAGTACAAATCTAGCCTTGTTAAGGAACCATTTTCGGAGCCAAAACTTGATAGGTTATATGCGTTCGGTCCTATTGAAGGGATTGAGTATTCGGAGGAATATCAATTTAAATTTATCACGAATAAAGAGAATACATATTATAGAGAAATCAGTTTAAAGGAACTAGGAGAGTATTACTTATCTAAAGGCAAAGTAATGTTTGTTACAGGCGAAAAGGATAATGAGATTAGAGAATCCTTGATAACAAAAGGACGCAAAGTAAGTCCTCAAAAAGCCAAATCAAAAATCGAGGATATTAATGAACTAGAATTTTTGAAAGTGTTCGAAGAGGTTGCATTGTCAAAAAACCTACTTTATACACCTTTAGATTTGTATAACTTCCATACGGCTATGAAGAACAAAAGCCTTGTGATCTTAGCTGGGTTGAGCGGAACAGGGAAATCACGTATCGTACAGTGCTATCACGAAGCTCTTAATAAATTTGCCAGCAAGGGCAGCGATTATTCAAACGTCAATAAAAGTAAGTTGCTATTCGTTCCTGTAAGACCATTTTGGCAGGACGATACGGATTTATTAGGATACCTAGACAGCTCTCAAGGCATATATAGACCTGGGGAGTCAGGGTTAGTTGATTTCATCATCGAGGCAAACAACAACCCTGATGAATGTTACATCGTTTGTTTAGATGAAATGAACTTAGCAAAGGTGGAGCATTATTTTTCCCAGTTCCTATCCGTATTAGAGAGAGAGCCTGATGATAGACACATTAATTTATATAGCAGTAACTTAAACGGGCGTGTTTATAACCAAAACGTATATCCGTCTGAAATTAAACTTAGTGAAAATCTTTTGTTTGCGGGTACGGTTAACATCGACGAATCTTCATTCCAATTTTCAGATAAGGTGCTTGATAGAGCCAATACGATTTCACTTGGACTATGCCCATACAAAGATGTACGGGAAAAACTTGCAACTGCCCTTAACGAAAAGAAAGAGTCACCTAAAGGGGAAGTTGAGACTGAGGAACCTTTAAGAACCTTCATTAAGCTAAAAAGTATGCAGAAAAACCATAAATACAGTGTATTGACTGCAGAAGAGATTGATATCTTGTGGGAAATCAACCGCTTAATGCAGGAAGCAACAGACCAAATTGGCGTAGGATATAGGATTGTTAACCAAATTGAAGAGTATATAGCGAATATTCCTAACTCTCCGCAATTTCCTAGAAGCAAAGCATTCGATTTGCAACTAACACAAAGAATTTTTCCGAAATTAAGGGGTTCCCAAAAGCAACTCGGAGCGCTGATTGGTAAAATTCAAAACGAAAAATACGAAGAAGGGCATCTTTATAAATTGTTAAACAACAACCGAAGTATTTCTGATTTTGATTCAGCAAAAAGAAAACTAGTCAATTTAGCTAAGGAGCTAGATGAGTATGGGCATACCATTTAACTTGCTCTTTTTTTCGAATAAGAACACTGTAGGAGACTTGGTTGTTAGTTTTTCAACTGATTTAGAAGAAGCTTTAAAAAATCTTGAAGAGTATAGTTACTCCTGCACCGAACTGTGCGATTTAAGGGTTAAATTTGAATGCAACCAACCGGACGCTAAGTTATGGATCGAAATAATGGATATGTTGCCCGAAAAGTCATTTAGAGATTCTGAAACCGTGTTTTTTCATCCTTCGCAAGAAATCAGAGGTCTCTACTTAAATTTTGAATCTGATTTCAATACGGATAACCTTAATTTCAGCTGTCTTTTACCTGGTGTGTACAGAATGGTAGTCACTGTTCACGATGAAGAGTATTATGCTTTCTTGAAAGTGACCCCTTCAAGGATCCACGTAGAACAACTAAATTTAATGAGGGGAGAAATCGAAGGAACCTTAGTGGACCTCGCTAAGGAAACAGCAGTTAGACGAAATTTTGCTGGGTTTGAAAATGATTCAACCAATGAATCTATAACCCGCAAATACGACTTCTTAATTTCAAACTCAGTGGCTTTGATTAACAACATCAATTTAATATTACGAGAGCCTAGATTTAAAATAACCAAAAAATATATGTATAAATCGTTAGGACAGCCAACGCGGAGCGACCTGAAAACGACCCAATTAAAGCAGAGCAGACACACTTCCACCCACAAGGTTCCTAGCTACGATTATATAATTGACTACAATCTTTCGATAAACAGCAATTTAAAGAAGATGTTAGAAGAATTTTTAGACAGCATTTTCTTGGTAGAAAAATATGTGAAGAAGAAAATTGTGTCTTTAAAAAATGACTTGGCATTGCAAAAAAGATATAAATCTCCCACTGATATAATCGATAAAAAATTAGTGATTGAAAAGGAACGATTGGAACAATTTAAGAAGCTAAAAGCCAATGTTATTTTGGCTTTGGAGGAAAATTGGTTTGAAAATGTCGATGCACATATGAATAATCAAGAGAAATTAACGCGATTTCCCTATTATCGAACCATATATTCTTTGTATTTGCAATTAAACAAAGGGAGTACGTTTACGATCAACCCTTTCAAACACTACATTTACTATTGGAAAGAAACATCAAAGTTATATGAAATTTGGGGATTTATTAAACTGTTATTAATGCTTAAGAACAACAAATATTTAAATTTCAATGAAATCTCGGGTTGGATATTTGATCATAATGACGATTCGATTTATCCATTCTTAGACCCAAACACGAAAATAACTCTCAGAAATCCTGAGGACCTCGTATTGAATGTTTGGTACGATTCGTTTATTTCTAAACCACCCGAAAAAGCCGATACATTCGATAACCCACTAATCACTGTGGAAAAGAGCAACAGACCGGACTTTAGGATGGATATTTATGACCAAGGAGTGTTTAAAGGGAGCGTCTTAGCGGATTTCAAATATAGATCTTATGACAAACTGGGCACTCTAGGCGTTTACACTCGTAGTCGCGATAATAACCAAGGCTATAAGGTGTATTCTCAACTCGTCAATTATTCAAATGTGAGGTCGTTTTACTACAACACCACCCGTAAAACGAAGTATGCGAATCCAGCCATTAAGAGAGTGTTTGGCATATTTCCACAGAAAGAGAACAAATCTAATTTTTTTGAATCTGATGACGCAACCACAATCATCAGATGTTCTCTTTCACCAGGAGTAGAATTCAAGGATATCGAAAATGAATTTTTGGACATTATTGAAGAAGCTACAGGACGCGAATTGGAGAGAGGAAAGGGAATATAATCACGAAGTATACTATTAAAAAACCACATCTCAGATGGTGTGGTTTTATTCTTTTACTTTTATAAATTAACGCATTTTTGTAAAGCTGCTCGGTGTTCTTCCATATGTCTTTGCAACTTCTCCAATTCCCCTTGGTGCTGCCCCAATTCAACCTCGTGATAGAGTTTTTCTATTCTTGATACATCTTTGGGTAAATTTTAAATCGTTGATGACTTAATGACCCCTACATTGTTTTGGATATCGGGAAACGCACACCCTCACAAACAAAAGCGTGCTCTGTTTCCTCCAGGACTTTATGTATTGTTGTTTTTAATGAACAAATGGTGATTGTTACTTTAACAATTTCTTTGACCCCGTTTAATTGTTCTCTCTTGTATTGAATTAATGTGTGTACGGTTCCCCTCATAGAAATTCCACTTCATTCCTTTAATTTTCATCAGTATACTGCCTCTTCTGGAACTTCCTGATGATTAATCAAAAAACGATACTTAATAAATCGTTTGTAGATTAATTAAAGTAAGAAAGACAAACCTAGCTTCTATTGCGATATATCTAAAATACTGCGAAATTTACTCATAGCTTAAACATTTATCACATGTAAAACCTTTATTTGAACGAATTGAACTAGTTAAAATCGAGGAAGAATTGGAGCGGCTGCAACAGCAAATTTTATCATAAACAAAAAGGGCATAGCGGATTTTCTATGCCCTTATCATATGAATACATCTATGATCTATAACGGATTGTCTTAGTAATAATTATGTTTTATCCTATCTGCTTTTTTTGTTTCGCAGTAATGAACATAATCTCCAATAAAGCAAGGGAGATACCGCGTCTATCCTCAACTGTATAATGCATGGATATATCATGCTGTAATGGGCTATTTTGCACAGTACGTAGAAACTCCTGGCCTCTTGATCCAAAATTATTCTGTAACTCTTCATAGAGCTGATCACGCAATAAATCCAGTTGGATAATCATTTCAGCCAGTTGCCTTTCATTCTCTATTCTCATACTGTATCATCCTTCCACCTTATTAACATAGTTTATTATAAGTGTAGAGGATTCATATAGATCTGTCTTTAATCTTGTTAACCTTTCTAACGCACATTTTTCTTAATATCTGACCGTTATACTTCTTTCACTGAAATAGCCTTGGAGTAAGTGATTAGCTTGCAGCTTTCAAAATCCTCTTCCTTAAGGAAGCCAAGCTTAATAGCAGCATTCATCTTTTCTTCATCTGGGATTTTCACTGTTTTAATTAATTCATTCATATTTAGTTCTTCTAATTTATATACAGTTGGTACAGTACTGTATTTTTCATATTTGCGTATCTGCCTTTGAAGCTTTATACCATTGTCGATTAATTCACCTTTATTATTTGCACCTACATGATGATCAAAATACGTATGAAAAACCTCTTTCAGTTTTTCCATTTCCATTTCAATCTCTTTTTTCTTCTTGTTGAGCTCATTAAATCTCGTAATCATATCAGCAGTGATAAGAGTATTATTCATATGATCCCTCCAAATTAACCTGTTTACTATAGG
This sequence comes from Pradoshia sp. Z3_51, assembly GCF_058215915.1. Classification (NCBI taxonomy): domain Bacteria; kingdom Bacillati; phylum Bacillota; class Bacilli; order Caryophanales; family Bacillaceae; genus Pradoshia; species Pradoshia sp. Z3_51. Next base: position 97,174 of record NZ_JBZAJC010000001.1, read on the forward strand.
TTATTTTGGTAGAGAAGAGAATATGTCCTTTGAATAAGAGAGAACTAAAATAAAAAGCTACATCGAAGATAGATCCGAATACTGCAAATTTTTAACTTATTTAATTATAAGTGATTATGTAAAGAGAAGCGGGAGATTAAAGGACATGCTATAAACAAGCATACATAAAGTGTTACCTGGTAAACCTATATGTACATAATATATAGGAGGTACATATATGAATAAGAAAAATAGTAAAGCAGAAATAGTAGGAAAAGAAAAGGAAGAAGTGAATTCAATAGACCCCACGTTACAGGATTCCTCATTTGATATTGAATTAGAATATGAAGTACCACCAGAACAGCCTTATGAAAAGAATCGGATTAATACAGAGCATTTGTGAGTGGCCGTCTTTTATTGTTAAGAGACATAGAAAGAGATCACCGGGTTCGGTGAACGGGTAGAAAAAAATAAATAACGGATTAATTAGGGAAACTTCATCTATCATTAATGTTTTATTGAATTTACACATCAACATCAAAAATACGCATACAACTTAACAACACCCCATAGATTTTTGCGGTGTTGTTAAAACACGTACCGATACCTTTCTGCATAAAGCAGTTCCTCTTACACTGATTTGATGCTTGATCAAACCTGGCAGAAAACAGGAAACACCCATATTAAAATGGTAAATAAATACATTTAAAGATATAATCAGATATAGGAAGTTTGCCAAAAGGGGGAGGTTTATGTGAAAAAACGACTGAGTGATGAATTTGCAACTGTTTTATTTACTTTACTTCTATTAATGTTAGTGGGTTGTACCGAAGAAAAGAAAGCGAAAACACAAGATGAAAATATTCAGACCGTTGAAGCTGTATTACAGAATAGTCTTACAGGTCCAAGTGATGAATTAAAACAAATAGTGGATCAAGAAAGCGAAGAGAAACTTGCAACTTTACGGCAATATGAAGAAAAGCTATTTAAAGATTATTTTGCAAATGAAACATCATATACGGAATTCGTTAATCGCTACGGTTCAACAGTCATGATAGAACCAATAAAAAATGATTACCAATTGCAAATTAAAAACATTGACTACGAAAAGGTAGATGAAAAAGATAGCGTGTATGATTTCTCAGTAGAAATACAGCTCCAAAAAGGAGGTTCTGAAAGTTCAAAAGATCAAATCGTGACTGGGCAAGCCAATTTAAATGATGAACATAAAATTGAAGTGATGTTAATCCGTTTAGATGGTGTATATAAATCTATGATGAATTGACCACATGTTATTTGTATTTATAATTTAAGAAAATATAGTTTTATAACACTAGATTAATCTGTCTTTTAAAGTTGTGAATCATACTTTATGGGCAGTTTTTTTATTGTGAAATAGAGAAGATGAATGGGGATTGACACTGCAGATTCCATAAAAACATGAATCTTTTTTTATCAGCATTGTTATAAACGATACAATTTAATGAAGCGACGAATCCGTACCTGGAATAAGTCTTAACAAAATTATTTTTATCGATTGCTACTAATTTATAGAGTTAATAAATAAATGAGAAGTAAAGTTGCCATAATAACATTATGTAAACTAAAGTAGAAAGCCAGAAGTAAATTTGGCAGCAAGACTATAAAAACCAATCAATTAATTTAACCCTAAATCTACGTACAAGTTAAACATTTATAAGCTTCATAATTCATTTACAAAAGTAAAAATAAAATTCTATAGAGAATCTGTTCAAGATCAAATTAATAAAAACAACCAGGGATTATACAGATTAACTTAATGAAAAAATAAAACTATATAATTAAATTAAATAAATAACCGAAATCCATAGTTGAAAATTTTTCTGTTTTGTCTCAATTGCTAAAGTAATCTTGATTAATGAGACGCTTGTTTAATTAGTTTTCACAACTTCCTATAATATATATTATGTAAACTAGAAAAAATACACAATGATTAGAGGTTTCCCCTAGGTATGTGACTAATGACATATAGATATATTCCTTAATGACATATACAAATCACCCTTTCTTCTTATTGTCCGTGTGGAGAAAACGATTTATAAGATAAACAAGATCCAAAGTAGGATCTGTTTCAGCTAGGAATAAAAAATGTGTAAATCTCTTTTTTTATTAACTGAGAATAATTCATTTAATGAATTTCCTGATGTATAGCTTGTTAAATATTCTCCCTGGAAAACTGGATTTTCCATGATTAATTTCCATTTTTGCCAGTATACCTGTTAAGCATTTAAGCTTTTTAGGTATTAGATGTACGAAATATTTCTTTGAAATTCTCCGTATACTGTTCAGCTAATTGTCTATCTACTGATACGGTCAAATGTTCTTTATTCTGATTAGCTGTAGGTGTCCAATTAATTGAATGTTTAGCCATTCGTATACTTTGAATAATTTCCTTACGAATATTTGAGAACGTTGCCATGTGTGATTGAATTTCTAAGTCTTCTGGATTTGATATTTGCTTAGGGCGTATTATAATGTCGTCTAACTCATATGCATTATCTTCGGAATAACAGTCAACAACTAATTTCCCCAAGCTTTGCTGTAGATTACGAGCTTCTTTTAGTAATGGGATTTTGACACGAATAATTACATCCTCCCAACGGTGATTATGTTTATTAGCAAAAACCCCAGGACACGATAGTTCTATACCTTGTATTACCCAGCAACCTACTTTCATATTTTGGTTACTAACTTAATCCACTTATATCTTCAGCATTTTTTAAGTGTAAATAAGATATAAGGATCTACTTTTTGAGCTGATCAAGTGCTTGGTAAGCTGCCTGATACTTTCCTCCATCCGCAACTTCTGAATGGTACAAGGCCTTGATGGCATTGTTTTTTTCAAGACCATGCTCAGCCTTTAACTCTTTAAAGCGTGTATGCAGTTCTTTATTTCCCTTAATTAGTTGTTGCATTTGCGATTTTGAATACTTCAAAATATTTATCTCCTTTTTAAATCTCTGAGTTTAGCCTAATTTTTAACAGAAATAACCTGTTTAAAAAGATTCCTAAATTGCTCCCGGTCTTCAGCTGTAAAAGGCTTTGGTCCTTTTGTTCGCTGTCCACCTTTTCTAGCCATTGCACTTAAATAACGTGTTTGTAATAATTGGTCAATATTTTCATTTGTATATCTAAAACCTTTATGGTGGAGGACGATAATTCCTTTTGCTAAACCTAGTGATGCAAGACCATAATCTTGCGTAACGATAATATCTCCTTTTTCCACTAACTTCACAATTCGAAAATCTGCAGCATCTGCTCCAGAATCAACATAAATGGTTTTCACTCCTGATGGCTGTTCTGCATTAGAAAAATGAGAAAAGCTTGTAACAAGGATAACCTGTATTTCAAAATCGCTTGCTTCAGAAATAATAATATCTTTCACTGGACAAGCATCTGCATCCACATAAATTTTCATCTTTCCCCTCCCATTTAGAAGTTCGACTTACTATTTAACTTAATCTTTTTCAACTATAAAAGGGACTGATGACTTTTGTTTAAAAATAACAAAGAGTTCTTCCTTTTGCTGTTTTTTTATATCCTTATATTATACTTTATAGAATTGTGTTCAAATTGCCAACAAAAGATACCTTAGAACTAAATACTTGATTAGAATGTCACTGTTTAGCTACTAATATATCCCAGATTTAAACAATAATTTTATTATAGTAAGAAACACAAAAACCATAACTCTTTGCTGCCAAAGAATCATGGTTTCAGTCTAACAATTTATTATTTACCTCAATTTCCACTGAGGAAGAGCTCGTTCCTCGTTGATATCCTGCCAAAACATTTGGACGTCCATGCCAATCTTTACTTCGTCAGGATTACAGTTTAAAACATTACCTGTTATTTTAATTTCAGGCAGTCCTTCTAGTTCGACCTGAGCAATAACAGTCGGCAGATCGTCCTGGAAACCAGGCAGAAATGGTCGATAGGAAATGATATAGGAATAAATAGTTCCGTAGACTTCGTTACCGAATGAGTCCCAACTCAGTTTAGGACTGCCGCATTTTGAGCAGGCTGGACCAGGAGGATGTTGATATTTATGACAGGAATCACATTTCTGGATGGAAAGTTCATGTTTATCTGCCGAATCCCAGTAAGGCTTGTTATCCTGGTTTTTTAGTGGAATGGGTTTTTGATAGGCCATTTTATATCCCTCCTAATTTCTAAGAATCATAGCACCGGCTATATCTGGACCCGCCCAACCTGTACAGATTCCGATTTCACAATTCTCAACTTGACGATCAGTTCCTTTGTACTCGTGACGAATTTGCCTAACGATCTCAAGTACATTATTCATTCCATGAGTATAGCCTTCTGAAAGCATTCCCCCTGCTGTATTGGTAGGAAGGCTTCCTCCTATCCTCAAGTTTCCTGCAGCAACGAAATCCCCCACTTCTCCACGTGGAGCAAACCCAAAGGCTTCGAGCTGACGAAGCACAACCCAGCTAAAGCAGTCATATATGGAGGCTACTTGAATATCTGATGGCTGTACACCAGCTGATTTATATAATTGTGGAGCGACATAATCTGATGCTACCTGAGTCAAATCGGACCAATAGTGGGCATGTGGATGACATTCTCTTGCTGAAATTCCCATAATATAAACTGGTTTGGACTTACAATCTTTAGCCCTTTCAGCTGACGTAACAATGATCGCATTCGCTTCATCCAATTCAACACAGCAATCGTGTTTAGTAAATGGATAGCTAATGTATGGCGTTTCCATATATTCCTCCATTGTTAATGGATGTCCGTTTAGGAATGCTTTAGGGTTTCGTTGGGCATGTTCATAAAAATCTACACAAACATGGCCCAGATGTTCACGTGTAATCCCTGTTTCATACATATGCCTTGTAGCAAACATTCCAAACCACTGAGATGGACTTGCGGAACCATACGGAATAATGAAGCTTCCTCCATCAATTGCTTCCTGGATCATGTCAGGATCATATCCTCGTCCGACCTTTTTTCCGGAAGCACCATTCATAGATCTCCAAATTAATACGGTTTTTACTAAGCCTGCTTCTATTAATCCAACTGCATCTGCAATTAACATTTCAGTCGAGCTTCCGCCACCCATGACGTCATTAACATAACTGGGGCGTATCCCCAAATAAGTTGCCAGCTGGTGTGAAGAGCAGGAATCACCGGTACTATAGCTCATAACTCCATCAATTTCTTTAGCTTCAAGCCCAGCATCCTGCAATGCATTCCGTGCAGCTACTAAAGCCATATGGAGTGGTGTGGTTCCTGATTTTCTTGACCGTTCACTCTCTCCAATTCCTACAATGGCATAGCGATTGCTTATATCCCCCACATTAATGCCTCCTTTTCCTGTACAAGTTAACGAAATTTTAAAGTGGCTTTACCAGAACCAACAACTGATCCGGATTCCTTTTCAGCTATTAAATTCAAATCTGCCATTCTCAGGCCATCTTCCTCATAGATTTTTTCTACAGTTGAGGAACATGTTATTAAGTCACCTGGAATTGTCATCGCCCCAAATCGCATCTTAAACTGTTTAATTTCAGCTGTGGTGCCTGCAAGCTCCATAATGTATTGGCCTAAAAAGCCCATAATTAGCATTCCGTGAGCAATCACACCATTCATGCCAATCTTTTGCGCAAACTCATCGTCAGTATGTAGCGGGTTGAAATCGCCGGATGCACCTGCATATTTGACTAATTGAACCTTTGTAATGGGCGGTTTTTTTAAGACAGGAAGCGCTTGTCCCGCTCTTAAATCTTGATATTGTATCTCCATCCAATTGACCCCCTATCTTTTCATAAAGCAGCTCGATAAATGATATTCATACGGTTAATTGCTACCATTTCTCCGCTTTCGTCCTTGAATTCTGTATCAAGAACAAGAAATTGCATCTTACCGCTATTTCCGTCTTTTTCGTATAAATCCGCTACCTTACTTTTACAAATGAGTCGATCTCCAAGCCGAATTGAACGATAATAGATAAACTCCTGCTCTCCGTGAAGCATCCGCTTTTCGTCTAGTTTTAGAGGAAGATGATTTCCTTCACTGCCTAAGGCAATTAAAAAGGTTGGAGGAGCAATAATGCCCTCATAAAATGTGTTTTTAGCGTATTCTTCGTCAGTATATAAAGGATTAGAATCTCCTATAGCATCTGCAAATTGACGAATATGTCGCTTTTCTACCTCAACTGAAAAAGTGCTTCCTTCTAAACCAATTATACTTTTATCAAGCTCCATAGCTTTGCCTCCCATTAATAGGCTTTATTTGTAAAAATGACGGTTGTTTATGCAAATTTTAAGATAATATACATGTAGCATCAATGTGGGTTTCAACATAAATATCCACAAAGTCTTGTAATGTTCTACACTACAATAGTAGATAGCGTTACATGGTCAAACCACATTGTACTGTAGTTGAATGATAAAAGTTTATATTTATCTAACAAATGAATAACTACTCTATAGAATGATTCAATCTATAAAGTAGTCTTATAAATCTTCTCAAATAATAAAATGATTTATTTTATAGTGGGCTATTTATTGTCTTTAATTCCTTCTCACGCAGTATTCGTTTAAGAATTTTACCTGCTGGTGATACAGGAAATACTTCAACAATCTCCAATTCTCGTATTTTTGCATAGTGAACGACTTCCTGATTAACAAAATCGATAAGTTCTTCAACAGTTGCTGTTGCTCCCGGCTTGAGAATAACAAATGCCTTTGGGATTTCTCCCACACCTGCTGAAGGTTTGCCGATTACGGTGGCGTTGCTTACCGCAGGATGCTTAAATAGCGCATCCTCAAGCCTGCTTGGATAGACGTTATAACCTTTATAAATCAACATATCTTTTTTGCGGTCAACGATGGTGATGAATCCATCTTCGTCCAGCATTCCGATATCTCCTGTATGGAGCCAGCCATCTCTAAGCGCTTCATCTGTTTCGATGGGCTTATTATAATATCCCTTCATAATTTGTGGACCTTTTGCACATATTTCACCTGTGGATCCTACAGGTAATGGTTCGTCGCTGCTGCCATCTGCAGGGATGATTTTCACTTCTGTATCAAAAAGTGGATGTCCAACTGTTCCAATCTTTTGCAATCCAGACCACAACATAACAGTATTCGTGATCGTTGCTGTCGCTTCTGTTTGTCCATAGCCTTCTCCAATCTTGGCATTTGGGAATGTTTTTGCTAATAGTTTCATTTCCTCTTGTACTAATGGGGCGGAACCGGATCCGGCATTCTTTACAGATGAAAAATCATAATTATGTATGTCTGGATGACCGAATAAGCCATTCCACATAGCTGGAGAACCGCTCACATGTGTCACTTGATATTTTTCAATATATTCAAGAAATGTAGTCGGTTTAAAACGATCAATGAGAACGACAGTGTATCCTACTAACATTGGATATGCCATACAAGAATAAACACCGGAAATATGAAACAAAGGTGAAGGACTGAGTGAAATGGCTTCCTCTGTCAAACACGGATATTTAGCTAGGTATTTGTCAATATCTTTCTCCACTCGTACAACTTCAAGTCCATTATTGTCTGTAATTCTTGGCAATAATCCAGCCGTCCAGGCTGCCGTCTGCAGAAAACTGCTAATCAAATTAGAATGTGTAATCATAACACCTTTAGGTCTACCTGTTGTTCCACCCGTATACGCAATATGGACAAGATCATTTTTTGGATCAATACCTGGATCAAATTCCTCATCTATACCTGAAACAATCAAATCTGCTAAGCTATACCAACCCTCTCCGTAATTCTTTACATACACTGGGTTGTCATATGAAAACATTTCCTGGTCTCCGGTCACAATTACCTTCTTTAAATTTAAGTTTGCTTGCAGACTTTGTATATCATCCACTGTTGATTCATGAGTAATAATAATTTCAGTATCCGAATCCTGAAGCTGAAAGCAGACATCATCTTTTGGAAAATAAGGATTAATTGGTGAATATATAGCACCGGATAAAACAATTCCATAATAAGCAACAATATATTGAGGGCACGTTGGTAAATGAACTGAAATGACTGTACCTTTTTCTACGCCAAGCTTTTTTAATGAATAAGCAAACATAAGAGAATCACGGTAAACCTGTTCATAGCTAATATGAGTATCACGATAAATAAAAGCGGTTCGGTTCCCAAAACGGCTGGCGCTTCCTTTTAAAATCGCTCCTACCGGCAAATTAGGATAATCAATAGTCCTTGGCATATCTGGATCAAAAATTCGTTCATCTGACCAATTAAACATTTTTATCAACTCCAATTGGTATTAGAATAGGTAAGCATAACTTAATAGATGTCTTCTTAGCGGGATATATTTTATCCAATTTCTATTACACATGCTTTTTCCCTGGTGTATTCTATAAACGAATCTGTTCCAAAACCACTGTCTTTAAATCCTCCAAAGGGTAAATCAATGCCAACCTGAGAATACGTATTCACCCATACATTTCCTGCATCTATCTTGCTTATTAATCGTTTTGCACGGGCAAGATCAGTCGTCCAGATTCCTGCTGCCAAACCAAAATCCGTATCATTAGCAATGGCTATAGCTTCTTCTTCTGTTTCAAATGGTATGACCACTGCTACGGGCCCAAAGATTTCTTCCTGGCATACACGATGACGGTGGTTATCCACCTTTATTAGTGTTGGCTCTACCCAATATCCGTTTTCTAACTCCTGATCTCCATGTAATAAGACATTACCGCCAGATTTCCCACCTGCAATAATTTCTCCTTCTTTTTCTCCAAGCTCTATATAGGAAGTCACTTTTTTATATTGTGATAGATTACCGATTGGGCCCATCGTTGTCTGCATATCTAACGTATTTCCAAGCTTCACGGATTCCATAGCCTGCTTGAATCCTTTTACAACTTCTTCAAAAATGGACTTCTGAATTAATATCCTGGATCCAGCCACACATATTTGTCCTGCGTTGCCGGTAAAAATGGAATAAGGCAATAATCTTTCCATTACTTTATCTAGGTCTGCATCCTCAAAAATAATATTTGGAGATTTACCGCCTAATTCAAAGATAAATGGTTTAGGATTATTTACAGTTGCCCTGGTAATTGCGCTTGCAGTAGCTTTAGAGCCAGTAAGACTGATTTTATTTATTTCCTTATTGCTTACTAAAGCATCACCGATTTCGGTTCCATATCCAGATAAGACATTTATGACACCTGGAGGTAAGATGGATGCCAAAATTTCTCCGTAGCGTAAGGAAGAAACTGACGCATGCTCAGAAGGTTTAATAATAACTGTATTGCCTGCTGCCAAAGCATAGGCGGCTTTCATGGTGAATGTAAATAGAGGGGCATTCCATGGTGTTATCCCTACTACCACTCCCAGAGGTTCACGATACGTATAACCAAACGTTGTTGGTCCCTTTGGAATGGTATCGCCTCTGCTTGCATAATTACAAAGCCCGGCTGCATCATACCAAATTTGTTTTAATGAAGTGATAAGCGTATAGCTTGTGTTGCTTATGACCCATCCATTGTCCTTTGTTTCCAGAGTTGCTAATTCTTCAGCATGATCAGTCAGTCGATCGCCGATTTGCCTTAATAATTCAGCACGTTGTAATGGTGGAAGTTCAGCCCAATTAGGAAATGCACCGCGGGCAGCTTGAATTGTATATTCTACGTCTTCTATCGTGCTTCTCGGTATCCTAGCCCAAGCAATACCTGTAGAGGGATTTATACTTTCAATAAATTCACCGGTTGTTGACGGAACTGCGTTACCGTTGATAATATTTTTATATTCTTTTAGTTCATGGATTACAGGCATACTTACTCATCCCTTCCTGTTTTTAAAGATGGTTTAGGCTGAAAATCTACCAATTAAGAGCTGTAGCTGCCTTTTCTCTATATAATCTTGAATTTCCCAGATATGTTTGATAGTATTGAGCTCTTTTTAAATACAGATGACAGTCAATTTCCTCTGTTACTCCTATGCCTCCATGAATCTGAATCCCATGTCCCGCTAAACGAAGATACGCTTCTGTAATAAATGCCCGAGCACTATTAACTGCCACTGCTGCATCTTCTGCCTTTTCATCCAAAGCCCAAACAGCGTAGTAACTTAACGATCTTGCCGTCTCCAAATCCAGTTTCATATCTGCAATTCGATGCTTTATCGCTTGAAAACGTCCGATTGGCTGGCCAAATTGAACACGGATTTTTGCATATTCGGCACACATTTCTACGATTTTATCCATGCCTCCAACCATCATTGAAGCAAGGGCGGCGTTCAGATATAAAAGTCCTTCCTCAATGGCGTCCTCACCTCTATTCAATTCACCTAGAATTCGAGAATTGGAAACGATTACATTTTTAAAGTTAACTTCTGTCAGATGACGAGTTTCATCTATTGATTGAAGTACTCGATAATCTACACCATCATCATTTCTATCTACAAGGACAAAAGAAATACCTTTTCCATCCGTTTCTGATTCAGAGCGAACTAGCACAAGATATGTATCTGCCAGATTGCCTTCAGGAACTAATGTTTTAGACCCGTTAAGAATCATCGTGTCTTCATCATATTTTGCTGTCATTTGAATATCATTCAGGTTAAAACTCTTTCCTGGCTCTAACCATGCAAGTGAAATGGTTCTTGAACCGTCTGCAATTCCTGGTAAGTATTTTTCTTTTTGTTCGGCTGTACCAAACTTTTCAATCATCGGTGCTGCAAATGCGACGGTTTCTAAATACAATCCTGGTAATAATGCACGTCCTAATTCTTCGAGTACAGGAACTTGATCAACTGTAGTTAATTCTGCGCCTCCATATTCTTCTTTCACGGTGATTCCCATACAGCCCAATTGTGCTAGACCCTTCCATGTCTTGGTGAGTAGCTTCATATTATTTTTCGCCATCTCCCGAGCAATCTTTGTTTGCCCTGCGCCATCTAAATATTTTCGGACCGATCCTCGAAACATTTCCTGTTCTTCACTTAAAGAAAAATCCATTTTTATTGCACCTCCGTTTCATTAACGTAAATCCTTAGGCAATCCCAATAATCTTTCACCAATCGTATTTCTCTGTACTTCGCTTGTACCTCCGCCAATCGTAACTCCAAAGGAAGATAAATATTCTAACTGCCAAAAAGGATTGGCCAGTGCATCTTCTTTCCATAAAACACCCTCATGACCCTGAATGGATACAGCAAACTCAAACAAATCCTTTGTTAATTCGCTGCTCATTAATTTATCCATCGAGCTTTCTGCACCAGGATAGCCTCTTTTCATAGAGGTAGTAATATTGCGATAATACGTTAAAAGTACACCTCGACAACGAGTATAGAGCTCAACCATTTTTTGTCGTGTAAATGGGTCTTTTATGAGCGGCTGGCCATTTTCCTTCAGTTCATTCGTTAACAACACTAAATCAGAAAATTGCTTCTCCAGAGTGAATATTTGTGCGCCAATTCCAGTTCGTTCATGGAGCATTAAATTAATCATTACCTTCCAGCCCTCATCAATTTCGCCAACAATTTCTTCATCATAGGCAACAGCGTCATTGAAATAGACCTCATTAAAATCATGCTTTCCATTCATTTGAATAATGGGACGTACTTCAACACCTGGTTGTTTCATATCTACTAGAAATACCGTGATTCCTTTATGCTTCTTTTCTAAATTGGAGGTTCTCGCAAGTAGAAAACAACGGTCTGCCAAATGCCCATAACTCGTCCAAACTTTTTGTCCATTGATAATCCATTTGTCGCCCTGTTTTACAGCACTCGTTTTCAATGCAGATAAATCAGACCCGGCATTTGGTTCAGAATAACCCTGACACCATACTTCTTCAGCATTAAGTATTTTGGGGATAAATTTCTCTCTTTGCTCTTCCGTTCCAATATCCATTAATGTCGGCCCAACCATATGGATTCCAATATAATTAATAAGATGTGGAGCTCCTGCTCTAACCATTTCCTGATGATAGATGATCTCTTCAATAACCGAGGCACTTTGACCGCCATATTTTTCTGGCCAAGCGATGGCAACCCATCCGCCATCATTCATTTTCTTCTGCCAGTCCCTCAAAAATTGAGCTTGTTCTTCTTCGTTTTCTGGCAAATCTCGTTTACCTTCGATCCAACCCTCAGGTAGATTTTCCTCTAACCATATCCTTAATGTTCGACGGTATTCTTCCTCTTTTTTTGTAAAAGAAAAATCCATTTCATTATCCTCCTTCGGCAATCATCAAGCTCCTCACAAACATAACAACTATAATTTGTATTTTAGTAATACAGATTTTTGAATACAATGTAGGTTTTTACATAATTTCTTTGTAATGAATTGAAGATTATATACTAGTTTTTGCTGGAGAAGGAGGTAATGTGGAAGAAAGTTATATAAACAAAGAGAAGGCATTGCCTTCTCGTAAATGAATATATGAGGTTTTTATTTTAAACATCAATAATAATGGTGGAAAATATGTCGTAATTTGAGGCTAAGAAGCTTGGTTCAGTGATTTCTTAAGATAACAGGCTAGTTGAAGGCGTAAAATGTCCTCTGCGTCTTCAAATGATATACTGAGACAATCTTCAATCTTCTTTAATCTTTGGTAAAGTGTATTGATATGGATAAACAATTTAGTAGCCGTTTGTGATGCAGATCGATTCAATTCAAAGTAAGTAATCAATGTTTCTTCGAGTTTGCTGGCTGCATGATGAGGTGTCTGTAAGGGTTCAAATACCTCCTGCAGAAAACGGTTAATTTCTTCTTTGTCTTGATTGATAAATAACCTGTTCAGTCCAATTTTCGAGTACTCTATTATATCAGGAACTTCCTTTGAAACAAGATATGAGAGAGCCATCTCCGCCTCATTATGAGATTTACCAATCAGGGATAAATCGCTATATGTTGAACTGATTCCTCCGCAGAGTAATCTGCCCTTTTCCTCCTCATTCCACATCACAATGGTTTGTTCTAAAATCTGCAGAATATAAGGGTATGATTTGGAATCGGGAAGGCAGAAGAGAACGATTGCTTTATTATGGTCACCGAAAATGGTTTGAATATAAAAGGATAATTCTTTTTTTAACTGAGCCACTAAACGGTGTATATAGGTGTCTAGCACTTCCTCGTCCTGATTTCCTATATACTGAAGGATTACTGAAAAAAACTCCTCCTGCTCCTTAATTCCTAATTCAGTTGCCTTAGATAATAAAGTAGTGGAATCTTTGCTCTGCAGCAATTCATAATATAACTCTCGACGATTTTTGTAATAAAACTCGACTAAATTCTTTTTCTTAACCAGTTCAAGTGCAAGGACAGAATATCCCTGTTCTAATGCGATATGGTCTAGCTGACTTAAGGGTTCCTTTATCTCGATAATAAGACAGCCAAGAATTAAATTTTCTGTACGGATTGGATATAGACAATGGGACTCTTGCTCAGATGTAATAATTTTGTATGGCAAACCATCTTCCATGTTTGTAATCGTACGATAAAGTTTTTGGTACGTATAAGAATAGGGCAGTTTTTTTCTTTCAGGTATGCAGCTATTTTCGATTAGGTCTACAAATATTAATTTTTTCCCTATTATTCTGTTTAGCTCACGAATTACCTTTTTTGCCCCCTTATTCTGCAGGGATAGATTTGTTAGTGTGGAATGGATATCGTCTCTTTTGAGCAGAAGTTGATTTTGATTTTTGATATCGGTGAATAACTTTGCATTTTTAAGTGCTACACCAATTTGAGAAGAAAAGCCTTGCATCAAGTGTAAATCTTGTTCTGTTAGACTCTTACTTGATTTAACCTGGCCAAGGATCATAGCACACTCAATTTCGCCATCAACAGCTATTGGAGCTGAAATTAACGATTTGACATGACGGGGAAAGTCATAGGTAGAATCCCAATATTGATTATTTTCTGGAGAAACAGTAGCCATCTTTAATAAAAGCTTAGAAGTATCCTTCACGAGCTCCGGAGTTCCATTCATGAACATTTGTCCAATAGATCCTTCTCCTATTCTATATTTCATTTTCCAAAGTCCGTCCATAACATGGCCAACTGAAGTCTTACAAACTATACGATCTAATTGCCGGTCATATAACCACAAAGTACCTAAGTCAGCGGTTGGAATAACTTCCATCGTATTTTTTAATATTGCAGAAAATATTTCTTCAATATCTAACAAAGAAGTAGTCTGACAGATACTCTCTATGATTTTATCGATTTTATATCGGTTTGCATGTAAAGCATACTCACTGTATATCGGATAAAGAAAATAATACATTAAATCCATTTCTTTATCGTCAAACTTAGTTGATTCAGATAAGCAGACGGATACTATGTATTGATTAGGATATTTGAAATAAAGATATGTTTTACGTTCCTTAACTTCCTGAGTAGATATAAAATCCATTAAGTCTATATGCACTGGCTTGAAAACACCTAAATGTTCCCCGCCCTCAATTAAAATAGAATCTGAAGTTTCAGGACTTGATAACCAAATTTGATACGGGCAATGAACACCTTTTTCCTTCAAAAATGCCTGCAAAACATTTTGGTTACTCATATTTCCTCCTCTGGATATAAATTATTTTTAAAAGATATTCACGTATTCTGTCATAGGTATGAATATATTGTCTGTCTACATTATAATATTAAATTTCCTAAAATGATTAATCAATCTTATTTATATCTGAAAATTCAGCAAAATTCTACAAATACTTATCGATAAAGCTATTTCTCATATGATAATGGCAAGTAACGTTAACTATGAAAAAGGTGATAAGTATACTATGTATATTTAATTACTATTCAGTCAGCTTTACAGGTTCTTTTACTCGAATAACAGCAAAAAATCTCACAGTACTTTGACTGAGAGATTTTTTTGAATTGCTGAGCAACCATTAATCACCTAATTTAAATAGGCGTCTTCCTATGCCTTCACAGCATTATCTCGCAAAGTATGTTTGAGTACTTTCCCGCTCGCATTTCGTGGTAATTCTTCTACAAAGATAATTGTCTCGGGAGCTTTATATTTCGCGAGATTTTGTTGACAGTAGGTTTGAATATGCTCCGCTGATAGATGTCGTCCCTCTTTTAGCACAATAAATGCCTTAGGAACTTCTCCATAAACAGGATGAGGAATACCCACTACAGCAGCTTCTAATATTTCATCCAATTGATACAAAACCTCTTCAATTTCAACTGGATAGACATTTTCCCCTCCACGAATGAGCATATCTTTTTTTCGATCAACAATATATAATAATCCATTCTCATCTAACCGACCCAAGTCTCCGCTATACAACCATCCGTCTCTGAGTGTCATGCGAGTTGCTTCTTCATTTTTTAAATACCCTTTCATTACTTGTGGACCTTTAACAATGATTTCTCCTACAGCAAAAGGAGGAACGTCCTCTCCATCTTCACTCACGACGCGAACCTTTGTATAGGGCAAAGGCTCTCCAACTGAACCGATTTTTTCTAGTGCATAATGATCTTTTAGGGTTGTTGCCCCTGGAGAGTTTTCTGTTTGCCCATATAGATTCTGAACCTTTACATTTGGGTAATAGGTCTTTAATCTTTTTACAAGTTCATATGGCATAGGGGCCGCTCCGTATGTAAATAACCGTAGATGTGATAAATCAGTCTCTGTCATATTAGGTGCATTTAATAACGTACTATAAATGGCGGGAACTCCAAAAAATATCGTGACTTTTTCCATCTCCATGGCTTTCAAAGTTTGTCCGAGTATAAAAGCTTCTTCAATGATGACTGTACCGCCGTTTACGATTGTTGGGATAGAAAAGCAATGACTGGCTGCACAGTGAAATAAAGGTGTAACGATTAGTGTACGATCCTCAGAAGTTGTTTCTAGTGACTGTGCCCAGATTTCAGCAATAGCTCGTACATTTTCTGCTGATAAACATACACCCTTTGGTTTACCTGTAGTTCCAGATGTATAGAAAATAACTGCAGTATCTTCTTTGTCTATGTGCTCTTGCCGGAAAGGGATAGAATGATCCTCTAAAACTGACTCTATAGTGTTTTTTTCACCAGTTTCAAGAATATCCTTAAACTGTTCCACAGTAGAACTTATTTTCTCTAGTATTGGATTTAAACGAGCATCATAGATAAGGGCCTTAGCTTCTGAATGCCGCATAATATACTCCACTTCTGGAGCTGCAAGTTTTGTGTTGATCGGCAATACTGAAAATCCACCTAATTGACAAGCGTAATAAGCAATTAAAAAGGTATCCGAATTAAATAAGTAAAGAGCTATGATATCTTCTTTTTGATATCCTTTTTGCTGAAAGAATCCTGCTAGGTTTTGTGCTTTTTGATAAAAATCTGAGTAGGTTGTTTCTTTCCCCTTAAATGAAGTAATCACGCTGCTGGGTTTTGTTTGTGCATGTTCACGTAATTGCTCAAAAATATACACTCTAACATCCCCTTTGCTTATTAACTAGTATAAGTATAGCGGGCTTGGAATCATTATTTTGTCGATTTATAGTCGTTTAATTAAAAGTTGATAGGTTTCCCTTTTTTACGTATATAGAATTCTATATGGTTTTCACGAATCATCTTACTAAGTTAAACCTATTATTCCACCGTAATACTTTCCATTCTTCCGGATGGATAGTCTAATATACTTCAAACAATCTATAAGAAATAAAATAAAGATGCTGCATTGATGTACTCACCTATTAAACTTTGTTCAATTTTATTCTTCTGCTATGTCAACCTTGTAAGCCGTTACAAAAATTATTCCTATTCTCTTTCCTTTACTTGTCAGTAAAAAATAGCTAAAATTGTTTTTAATACCTGATACTAAAAGTTGCATATGACAACAGGTATCATATACTTGATTCGTATTTTAGGAGGATTTTTTTATGAAAAGAGAAGAATTAATAGCTCCTCATGTCTATAATTTAACAACGGAAATTGAGCGTTATACCAATGATCCAGAGAAATTGGCTCTAAAGTGGGAGAATCAGGATGGTCTGACAAGATCAATTACATATAAACAATTAGTCGATGAAGCTAATAAAATAGGAAATGTATTTGCTGAAGCGGGATTACAAATGGGTGATAAAATACTGGTGATTGTTCCCCGTATAATAGAGGCTTATGCCATCTATATGGCAGCATTAAAATCCGGTATCGTACTTATTCCATGCTCAGAAATGCTCCGTTCAAAAGATTTGGCTTTTAGAATTCAGCATGCTGAAGCCCGAGCGGTAGTCTGTTATGAAAAATTCACAGCTGAAATTGATGCGGTGCCTGACTCTGATAAGCTGATTAAATTCAGTGTCGGCGATGCTAAAGATCAATGGATTTCACTAGAGGAAAAAGTGAAAACAGCTTCCTCTCAATTTAAAGCTGCCAACACCACTAGGGATGATATTGCTTTGTTATCCTATACTTCCGGCACAACAGGCAATCCAAAGGCAGTTGTACATACTCACGCCTGGGGCTTTGCTCATTTGAAAACAGCTGCAAAGAGTTGGATGTCTATCAATGAAAATGACCTAGTGTGGGCAACAGCCGCTCCTGGATGGCAAAAATGGGTGTGGAGTCCCTTCCTATCCGTACTTGGAACAGGAGCAACGGGCTTCGTGTATAATGGAAAATTCAATGCTGATACCTTTTTAGCTTTGCTGGATAAATATCGAATAAATGTTTTCTGCTGTACACCTACTGAATATCGGTTAATTGTAAAAAGTGAAAATCTACATAAGTACAAATTACCTTATCTCCATAGCGCAATTTCCGCTGGTGAAGCACTAAATACAGAGGTAATAAATGCTTTTTACAATCAGTTTAATGTAACGATTCGTAATGGTTATGGACAAACCGAGAGTACATTATTAATCGGCCAATTAAAAGATATCCCAAATAAGCCTGGTTCCATGGGTAAAGCTACACCGGGAAATATAGTAGAAATTGTCGATGAAAATGGGCAGCTGTGCCAAGCAGGTGAAGTTGGTAATATAGGTGTTCATCTTAGTACACCTGCTCTCTTTAAAGAATATTATAAAGATCCGGAACGTACACTTTCGCAAAGAAAAGGTGAATACTTTATTACAGGTGACCGAGCTTTAAAAGATGAAGAAGGTTTCTTTTGGTTTGAGGGTAGAAGCGACGATATTATTATTAGCTCTGGATATACAATCGGGCCGTTCGAGGTGGAAGATGCTTTAATTAAGCATCCTGCCGTGAAGGAATGTGCAGTCGTAGGAAGTCCTGATGCGATTAGAGGAAATATTGTTAAAGCCTTTATCGTCCTAACAGACTCTTATAAACACCATTCAGAAAAAGAACTGATTGCAGATCTTCAGAGTTTTGTAAAAACGTTAACCGCTCCATATAAATATCCGAGGAGCATTGAATTTACCGAGGCGCTACCAAAAACGACTTCAGGAAAGATTCGTCATGTACAATTAAGAGAAATGGAACTAAGTAAAGACTAAATATCAAACGACCCGACTTCTAAGTAAGTTGGGTTTTTTGTCTCTATATAAATAAAAACCGTCACTAATACCGCGACGGTGTAAAATTTTATTTTGTTTGTGTGACCTTAACGCCTTTTGATACAACTTTTGTTGGATTGATTAAGGTATCAAGTGCTGGGCAATGTGCTTCTATATAACGGATAAATTCCTCGATTTTTTCTTGAGGCGCATTAGACTCCATATGGACGAAATAACGAATTTCCTCTAAACCAACTTTTGCACCTGGTTTTCCCTTGTAACCGCCCGTATCTAAATCACCTTCAAGCTCGATCACTAAACGATCGTATTGAATTCCCGTTTTATCCGCATAACTTTGAGCCATAATGGTTTGACAAGCACCGAGTGATGAAAGAAGGAGTTCTAATGGGTTCATGCCAAGATCTGTTCCTCCTGCTCTTTCCGGTTCATCAATTGTCACCTTATGTCCCCTTGCTTCGACCTCGACCTGTACATTATTAATTAAAGTTGCTTTTGATTTCAGTGTCGTTTTTGCCATCATCAATCTCCTTTTACACGTAGTATATGAAAATGAATAGCTCTCTCAAGTTACTGATCCGTTAAAACGATATGTTTGTAGATTGTGATTTTCTTTTATTTCTTTTTGTGGTGATCCGATTCTTTTCGTATCGTCCCGATTTTCTTATTACTGCGTGTATCCCTGCCATTACGATTTCGAATGGTCCCGGGTGGGAGCTCATATTCTTTTTCAAAATTGCCTAATCTGCAATCGTCACTTGTCTGTTTTGTCAATATAGATCACCCGTATATAATTTATATTTGACTATATAGGTTAATACCACGAATTATACGATTCTATGCATTAGGAAGAGATATAATGATTCTATTTAAAATCTAACAGACTGCAAAACAAGGTTCGAACATATGTTCTGTTAATTAAAAATAGCATTTTGTAAAAAATACAGTCATAATCTCTAATTTTTCGAACTTTTATAAAGAAAATAGCCAATGTTCGTGTTTATCACTATTTTGTGAGTGTCCGCTCGGTGGAGCCACCGCACTTAGCTTCTCTAAATACGAACGGAAACACATTAAAAACTAATAACGTTTGTGTTTTTGTGGTATCAATTAAAAAGAGATTGTAGAAATTAATCCTTGTTAAAGAAATATAGAGCTTTTGAGTGAATTATCTCAAGATCCCCTTTTGCTTTGCTTCCTCTAACCATTGTGGAAATTCGTTTAATAATTGATCGAACAATTCTTCATCGGACACATCTTCCAAATTATATAGATGAAAGAAATTTGCATTATCCACAAGTCGGCCTTCCATTGTATCCAGCTTTCTTAACACATCAAAATTAGAATCACCTATACCTACAAACTGCCAGAAAATCGGCATTTTTGAAGAATTTGCAATAATCTTTTTAATACCTGATTTACATCCGCCATCATTAATAAATACTAAAAAGACTGGCTCATCTGCTGGTTCTTCTTTCATATATTTATGTATAACATCTTTCATAACTTGTGGTTCGTCATTTCTTCCAAACTTATGTATGGACTGATTATTTACTATCTTATCATTGACATAATTGACAAAATCCTTTTCTGTAACAACAGGCAGCCTGGAAAATTCATTGTCATAGACCCATACATCCAATGAACCGTTATCATTAAATTGGCTTGCTACAGCCAGGATTCTCTCTACTGTTCCTGGACAACCCCGTCACGGTATAAAGCTCGCATAGAACCTGATATGTCTAACACAACTCCTACTCTGGCTACAACGCCTTGTAATTTCTTCTTCTCTAAAACAACTTTAGCAATATTCTTTTTTAATAAGATCGGCTGCATCCGTAACTCTCCCTTGTTATTTTTTAAATTGCTATCTGTGGTACAATCTTTTATTTTGAACCACTTACCCAGTTCATACCCCAATTAAAAGCACGATCCATATCCTGATGGCCCTTAAAGTACTCTACTAGCCTTTCTACCTTGAATGTTTCGTTGTTAACGTTTTCTATCATTGCAATTGCACACATATTTTTCCCGTTTAGATGTTCATCTAGTTTTACTTCTACATCGGAGCCTCCAGGATAATTAAGAGTTACAACACCGTCTGCCTGAGACCAATTAGCTACTCCTTGGTAAATAAACGCATATACTAAAATTCGTTTAATTTCGGTGACTTTATCTCCGTTAATCCGAAGATTTTCTCCGCCTACGGCACTTCCCGTACGGTCATCAGCATCCAATTTTATAAAAGGTCTTGCGTTATAATTGCCCAAAGCATTGCCAAGAGCTTGCACGCAGCCTTTTTCTCCATTTTTCATTTCAAATAAACAACCAAGATCAAGGTCGACATTATTAGACTTACCGAATAAAGAAGACATGAATCCACCGGATTTAGGAGCACTTTTTTGATTCCAATTTAGGTTTACGAGCAGTTCTCCGAGTGATTGATTCGTACTTTTTGTTAGATTGATATTTTGTCCTTTTTTCTTTAATTCAATTTTATTTAAGTTAACCATTGTATGACACCTTCCTTATTTGTATTTTATTTACATAAATTAATTATATTTTAATTTACAAATTTTAGATAGAAAAAGAATCATATTAAGTCGATATATCAAATGAATCGATAAAAAGCTAATATTAACTCGAATTACCTGCCAATTGGTGATATAGAATAAAAAAAACCCTATCTTCACTATAGATAGGGTTAATCGGTTAGGATTGGGATAGGACACGTTTCGCATCCTCTCTAATCGTTTCCAAACGTTTTTTATTTTCAATCCGTTGCATGGACTGTTCTTCTTTAACCTTTTTATATTCATCTATTCCTTTAACAATCGTATCCCACATATTTTCAATGGTATCCATTTTAATACTAGAGCTACCGGAACGCTGAGCAATCTCAATGCTTTGATTCATAATATCGCTAGTGACATCCTTTAACATTTGATTCGTGCGATCTTCAAATGCATTCAATGAATCTGAATGTACTTTTTGACGTTTCGCACTGACCGTATTAATAATGCCCATTTTAAAAATCGGAATGGTTGTAACAAAGGCACTATTAATCTTTGCAACTAAATCATTATTACCGCGTTGCATGGTTTTAATCTGTGGAGCGGCAATAACAGCTACCATACGGGCTTTTTCTAAATCATCTATTTTTCTTTCTAATAATTCTTTGACTGTACGAAGATTTTCCAGCTCCATCCGAGCCATTTGATTGCCTGAATTTACTCGTTGTTCGCATTCAGGGATTAACGTCTGATTTACTTCCTCTAATTTCATTTCAGCAGCTACTACATATTTTTCTAATTCGAAATAATATTCAATATCTTCTTCATATAAACCTTCGAGATTTTGATTTGTCCGCTTTAATTCATCCTCAATCATCGCAAATTCTCTATGAATTTTATCAAGCTCTCCACCTAATGTTTGATATTTTTTAAAGAGAGCTTCCGTTGTCGCCTTCGCTTTTTTAAACAATTTTGCGATGAAATTAGGTTCTTTCATGATTTCATTTTTATCAAACCGTTTCATTAATTTCTCTAATTGAATTAATAATTCACCGGATTCATCAATTTTCGAAAGTGCCATCGTGTTTAATATTCTGTCTGAAAACTGAGAAAGCCGTTCTGCCGGTGCTCTCCCAAGTGATAATAATTCATTTTGATTGCGCAGGTCCATATTTTCAACAATCTGAAGGACCTGTGCTTCATTGCGCAGCTGCATTCTAACTTCATTAGCAGACTGTTCTGTCAGATCTGTATTTTGTTTTATCTGTAATTCATTTACCATTAGTAATTTCCCCAATCATTGGAATATTTGTTGATTCAGCCTTATAGATATCAGTCAAAATATTCTTTTAATAATCTTTTTAATGAATGATTTTTCTTCTTGCTGAAAGTCTGGAATTTCTTGTTCAAAAACAATATCTTCTAGCCAATGGGTATCGTAATGAGATGGGTCTACAAAATTTTCTATATCGGTTTGTCCTGCTGGATGGTATAACACAATATCTACGCCAAATTCATTTAAAAACAGCAGCAGTGCTGCATCCTCACGGGTAAATGTACTGTTAGTTCCCATATTGTATAGAACGATTCTGGGCACATCTTGAGAATAATCAAATTGTTGTAATTGTTTCAGAAAATCTTCAGGAATCAAGCTCGCTTGTTTAAATAAAAATAATTGCAAATCATATTCTGTTTCATGATTCAGCTTTAGTAATTTAGGATGTTCACAGTACTCTTTAATCGTCCAGGCGATGGCCCTTTGCAGCTCAATCGGCAAAGGTCCATATCTCCACCAATTTCCTGCGAGCATTTTTTCGGGTGACAGTGCGCCATCTTTATCTAATGAATGTTGAAAATGAAAATGATAATTGGCTTTTGTCTTTGTCGTGAAAGGAAATTCGCGAATGTTTTTCGAGAGTGAAGAATCCTTGAGACCCTTCATTTTAGACCAATAATCCGCTCGATCTCGTGAAACTCCATTGATTTTTGTGAATATGACAGGAATGATTACTCGATCCTTATCAATTTTAAATTGAGGCCTAATCATTGCTTTTTCTTTTGCATATATAAATACATCATCATAGGTCATTCTTAATGTTGTAGATGATGGCTTGAAATTTCTAAATTGCCAAGGTTTATAAATCCCAGACTCATGATCATTTAACATGATTTCAAGCTGTTTGTTGGCTCGATACGCTACAGTCGTTTGCCGCTCTCTTTCTTTCGTAGGGAATGGTTCCAGCTTCCCTTTATTCGTATACACATAGGGTAGTGAAAATTCATTTTCTCTATCAAGATCGCTAAAAAAGTCTGTGCCGGCAGGATGCAAAATTAAAACATCACAACCAAATTCCATGAGCAGTAATAAAAAATATTGCTGACTTAAGGATAGATCTCCATACCAAACGACTTTCGGAAAATCTGAACCTATTTGGAGGTCTTTAGACCATTTTTCCCAATGATTTTTAAGCCATTTGATCATATCGATGATAAATCTGCGGAATTCAGGTGAGAGCAACCCGCTCTTCTGTTTATCTTTAAAATGTTCAACCACTTTAATGATTGATATTTGTACATGCCTGTTAATGGTAGAATCCGTATGCTTAGGTATTAAGTTTTTACCATAAAAAATGGCTATCAATCGTTTAATTGATAATCCTTTATTTTCTGTACGGTGTAAAGTTAAAACATCCTGTATAGTTTGGAAGACCTGATTATCGATCGTTTTATCCAATTCTTCACTTAACACATGTATATAAGGTTTTTGGTGCATGTCGTATAAAGAGTTAAAGTATTCATCTTCGTCGAGCGGAATACCTAATACTCGGAGACTGATTCTTTGAAAACGAAAAGTTGATTCATCTAAATGATAGGATGGTCTTGTACGAATAGAAGAAAGAAATAACTCTAACCATTCTGCTGTAGATTTGTTTAATAAAGGTTCTATTTTTATGTAATTCAATATTTAAACTCCTTTCTCTAAGATGATTCGTACATTAATATTATATATCTATTTTTTTACAGTTGCGCTAAGAGATTTGGGAAATCTGCTCTTTTTTTACAAAAAATATAACTTTGGGAGAATATTATACGCCCGTAATTAGTCAGTTTTTCTATAAACTAAAAAATCTATGATATTTTCGGTCAATTACATAGATGTTTTTTAGGAATCGCTATTCAGTTAGAAATAAAATTGCTAAAACAATTGAAAGAATGAGCAGTAACCCAGTGGGATAGTACTTTATACTCTTACTCCCACCGAGTTACAGCTTTCTTACAGGCTCAGAAGATTTTTAATTAAATCCTCTGTGGAAGCTGCTCCTTTACCTTTTAACCAGTTTATTTTTGGATCGTTGGGTTTGACATCGTAAAGCTCTCCATGCTTTAGACTATATCCTTTATCAGCGATTGCAATCATATCATAGTCCATAAGTGAATCCCCGGCAGCGGTATGAATATCATAGTCCAGCCGCTTTTTTAAATGCTCTACTGCAAAAACTTTATTTAAATTACTTGGCAGTATATAGAGTTTTCTTCCGTGCAAAAATGTTCTCCATCCGATTTTGTTTAATTCATCTTCAAAGGACAGCAGTTCTTGATGTGGTAAGGTATCTTTATTTACATGGTACATATAGAACAAGGAATCGATATAAAACTCACGCTCAACCCAGGAATCATGACGGATCTTTGCGAACGTATTTAGCATGTCATGATGTGGAAGTGAAGTAACAGAGAGATGGTTTTTAATAAAATCGTCCCACTCAGAGTCAGGCTTTCCATCTACTAAAATCGTTCCGCCATTGCTCACAATCGCATATTTAGGTTTTATTTTCTGTTGAAATACTTCAATTCTCTCATATTGATATAGTGCTCTTGTCGTTACTGGTACAAATAGATGTTGTTGATTAAATTGTTGTAAAAGGTCAATAGAAGTTTGAGACATATAGGTAATAACCTGATCATCTTTAAATTCGACTGGTGTTATTTGATTATCGATGGGGTACTTGTCCATCATATTTTTTGAATAAATTAAAGTTCTGTCTAAATCGGATGTAAATAAAATAATAGTAATCCCTTCCTTATACCTCTTTTATAATTCCGCAGCATGTATAGGACATATCCCTGAATTCCTCAACCGGTACATTTCGCTCTTTAGCCAAAAACAAAATATGTGATAAATCATTTGAATGATTAGGATTGATTAGGATTTTCCAGGGTATTCTTCGCAATAAAACACGTGTTGTTTCTCCAACACCTGGTTTGATAAAATGTGTATTGCTAATATTGTAGATGTTTTGAATTCTTTCAATAGAATCCATCCCGAGCCACGTAGGTGTTTTATCTTCTTGACGTAATTGTTCCAAGGATTGTTTCACTTGCTCTTCTACTTTCCCAAAATCCTCGCTAATCGTATCCACATAAAAATTCGATAAATCTGCATCCGCTAATTCTTTATAAAACTTTGCACCATGAAAGTCATCCTTGCTCATGAATTCATAGTTTAATACAGTACGACTTACTAATCCTGATACCGTAGAGTTTAAACAAGCGGATGGGATTAAAAAGTCATCTCTTGTTCCATATATATCTACACAATGCCCTGGATCGGCTAACACGGCCAATGAAGGATCAATATAATTCGAGTGAGTTGAATTATATTTCTCGCATGCTTCAGCTAATTCAAACGTAATAGCTCCTTTTCCTGTCCAGCCGTCTATTACCTGAATGTTCGCATGAGAATGCTGCTCAAAAATATAATCAATAGCTGCCTCATCAATGCCTCTGCCGCGAATGATAGATATAGAATAGTGAGGAACATTGATTTGATATTTATAGGCGTAATAACGTTTAATCAACACTCCAATTGGTGTTCCAGCTCTTGCTAAGCTGACTAAAACTAAGTTATCCATTCCTTTACGTTCAATAATCTGTTCGGCCACTGTTCCAATAGCCACAGCTAGACGCTCTGAATATTTTTTTAATGTATCATGAAATAAATTTATATATTCTTTTGGAGGATGATATTCGACAGGGAGCATTTCCGAATAGTGTATACCGGATTGGATCAAACTTTCTCTTTCTTCCGTTTTGGTTTCAAGGACGTAATCACTAATATCTCTTAATAAAAATATGGCATCATCTTCGTTGTAGCTTCCCATTTGATCCGGTATTAGTTTTCGTTTAAGCATAAAATCCCTCCTGGTTGTATAGTGGAGCAGTATATAACTATAAAAGTATGAAACTATATATGATATCTAACAGTTCTAGCCAATTAGAAAGAAAATGGTTGATATGAATTCCTTACTGATTCATTTCCGTTAGAGTGATGACAGTAATGAAATTAATTCCGGTTTGTTTTAATGCGGATAGTATGGAATTTACTGATTCATGAGATGAGTTTCTTTCAATAAATATAAATATCTCGTCATAGCGATTGATTTCAATATTATATAAGTAATTTACGATCCCTTTATTTTCAGGACTATCAAATGTAAATTTATTATGAATTAGGTAATCACTCTTTTCTAAAGAGTATATTGGACTTCGAGTAGTAGATTGAAAGTAAACCTCACTCCCCATGGACGAAGCAATCATCATAGGTATATACATAAATTCCCCGGTACCTATAGCCAAGGTCCTCTTACCTTTGCGATGCTGTTTCAAAATACCGCCTATCTCTTCAAAAATAGGAGAAAAACTTCTTTCTTCTTCTATATCCAGACCAAATCTCCCTGTAGCCTGTGAATAAGGGGAAGCATTTAGAGACTCATCAGTATTGATAGAAGTAAATTGATTAAAGTGATGGTCTTTAAAATAATGATGGATAGGTATATATGAAACGTGTTGTTCAGAAGTTTGATTAGGAGCAGCAAGTTGATCCTCTAGCTTTAAATCAGGTTGACCATTAATCGAGATTGTTCCATCCATTAAAGACACTGGATGTATGGTAACCCCTAATTCTCTTTCTAATTGCTGATATTGTGAACGATGCTCAGCTGTGCGCCAATCCAAAATCGATATCAATGTAAATACCTTTTTTGATGGATAAACAGAATGGATTTTTCGGATAATATTGATTGCTGTTTTACCCGTTGTTATTTCATCATCCACTAATACAATTTCTTGGTCGTTATCAAAAAAAGCAGGATCGCTTGAATAGACATAATGGCTGCTGGCATGGGAATGTTCTTCTTCAAAATTAATGATTGAAGGGATTTCAGCTATTTTTTCTCTTGTTGTGTGTATGTATTTTGCATGTTTATCAAAGGAACTAAATACCGCATGGCCCAATGCTGTAGCCGTCTCAGCAAAACCAATAATGGTTAGTGGCTTTGGCAGTTTGATCGGATCTTCTTCAACTAAAAGCAAGGATTCCTCAATGTTTCCACCAGTTTTTATAGCCTCAGCGATTGCCTCTGCACGCATATCTTTCTTGCCGTAGACGACTTCTAAATATCGCAGGGATAATAAATGACCAACCAGTAGAGGTATTTTAGGATTAACAGCCAGATGTTTGCCTAAAACCGTACTTACGAATAAAAAATTACGTTTCTTATTAATGCGAGTCGCCATTTTAAATAAATGATGTGTTTCAAAATCATATGGATTATCATAGACTTCGATCCTAACTGTTAAATCATCCAGTATTTGGTGCGTTACTTCTCTTATATTCACTCTCGTTGCTGTCATTTCATTTCACCTCTAGAATTTGTTCATCATGTCCTTGATTTAAGAGTAAACTAGTAAAATCTTGATCAACATTATATACACCGAATACCTTGGCTCGGAGTAAGACTTTTTTCGCCCAATAATAATGAGGTTTCATTTCATTCATTTTATTTTCATACAAGCTTTTTAAAACCCCTGCATTCCCTTCGCGGTTCGCTATGATGCTTATAGCATCTATATATTCTTCATGTGTAATGGTGTATAAAGAATGCACTACTTTAATATGAGTAGGGTGTATAATGGTTTTTCCGTTAATTCCATTCAATTTATCCAGGAGGACTTCGTTAATTAAACCATCTAAATATTCATTGATTAATTCAGTCTGTTTTACTAGACCAGAGCTGCCATATCTTCTTTGAAAAGGACTTACACGCAGTGTTGGTTTTAAGATACGGTTATCTTTTGAGAAGAACTCCCAAACTGGCCCGGAAACTACATATTCATCACCCTGTCTGGTAAAGAGATTGATAATATCCGTGATACAATCTCTTATCACCGACACATCATAAATAGTTGTGTCAACTTTTCTTCGTATACCAAATAAACCGGAAAAATCAGTAGCTCCTATCCGGATGTTTAATATATAGCTCTTATATGAGTCCAATAATTCTTTTATTTTTAATAGAGCATCCATTCGGGTTTCTTTATAAATAATTTCAGCTGACTCCAATATAGGCATACCATATAGTAAGCTATTATTTTTATTGATTTCATCCAGGATTGCTAAAAATTCTTTCCCATTTTCATAATTGAATTTTGGAAAAACAAACCCTGTCAGTATGTACAAATAATCGTTAATGAGCTTAGTTATTCGTCTCATTTGGATTGGGTCCCTTACTCTTATAAAAATAAGCGGCAGTTCATCCATGCTTATTTTGTTTTCCTCAAGATGCTCAGATAGTATAGATAGATGTTCCAGCAATTTGTTTTCAGCATCCACAACTATACAATCAGCAACTGAGTCTTCCAAATCAATCACTAATGAAGTAAGCTCTTGATACTTTTTGTTAATGATATCCTTTGCGATATTCGCTTTTATAGCAGGCATATAAAGAGTGGCACCAAGGGCATAAGCAAGTACCTCTTTATCTGTATATTTCGTAAAAGGCTCCGGTTCCATATAAAAAATCTCTTTCATTTTTATGGATGATTCATAGCTGAAATGTTGCATTCTTATGCTCCTTTCATATAAAAATAAAGACTACTGTTTACGAACACAGTAGCCGTCTTTAATTCAAGCCAGATCTTTTTATTTATCTTTAGATGCAGCCATTTCCGTGTTTTTATCAATATTTTTACCTTTATTGATATAATGAATGATAAAAGTTGCGAGAAAAGCGACAATGATAATCGCAAAAAATACATAATGAGATACATGGAAGCCAAAAACACTTGCAAACATTTTTGCTGAGATAATCCCAATAAGTATAAATGCAGTAGTTTCGAGTTCAGGTACGCGTTCAATTAATGTTAAAAATACACCGGCAACTGTACGCATCATTAGGATTCCTAACATACCGCCAACCAAAAGTACCCATACTTGATCAGATATTGCAAATGCAGCTAATATAGAATCCACTGAGAACGCAATATCCATTAATTCTACTGAAACAACCGTGCTCCAGAATATTCCGATTGTACGTGTAAGCCATGAATTTTTATTAAATTGTTTTACGCCGTCTTCGCCATCTCCGGCTTTTGACCGAAAATGCTGGATTACGATCCATGCTAAGTACGCAGCACCTAAAACTTTAATGAACCAAAATTTAACGAGGTATACGCCTATTCCAATAAATAAGAAACGGAAGAAGTAGGCACCGAACATCCCATACATAAGTGCTCTTTTTCGTTGTTTTTCAGGAAGATGCTTTACTAAAACAGCCAGAACAAGGGCATTATCAGCGGACAATAATCCTTCTATGATTACTAAGGACCCAATTAGTCCCCATGCTACAGGATCAGTTAATACTTCCGCCCACATGTCCAAGTCAAAAAATAAAGCATACGTACTTAAGATTTGTTCTAAAATTTCCAAAGTGTTAACCCTCCGTTGTATATCTTAAAAATAATAGGGGAAAGAAATAATTCCCCCTAACTAATCATTTATGCTTAAACGCTTAAGCCATATGCTTTAACCAATGAATGTAACCCGCCTTGATAACCGGAACCAACCGCATTGAATTTCCAATCAAGGTTATGTCTATAAACCTCACAAAATACGACAGCTGTTTCAATACTGAAATCTTCTCCAAGGTCATAACGTAAAACCTCAACGCCCGTATCTTCATTTACTAGACGTACAAAAGCGTTGGTAACTTGTCCAAAATTTTGACGGCGAACTTCCGCATCATGAATCGTTACTGTAATAGCAATTTTGTTCACATCATCGGGGATTTTAGAAAGATCGATTTTGATTTGTTCATCATCCCCTTCCCCTTCTCCCGTTCTGTTATCTCCGGTATGGGTAACGGAACCATCCGTACTTTGAAGATTATTATAAAAAATGAAATCGAAATCGTTACGGCATTTTCCGTGGGCATTTAAGATGAACGCAGAGGCATCCAAGTCAAAATCTTGACCTCCATCAAAGTTTTTTACATCCCATCCTAAACCGATAACAATTTTTTGCAATGTTGGATCGTTTTTAGTCAGGTCAATACGTTGACCTTTACTGAGTTGAATAGCCATGTGCAAAATCACACCTCTCAAATTCGTATATTACTATTTAATAAACGAATAGTATTATCCTATTTGTAATCCATAGTCATTGCAAAGAGCAGCTAAACCGCCTTGGTAACCGGAACCAATCGCACTAAATTTCCATTCTCCTTGATGGCGGTATAATTCGCCTACAACAACGGCAGTTTCAATGCTAAAATCTTCTCCCAAATCATATCTGATCAGTTCTTCATTCGTTTCTTCGTTCACAATTCGAATGAAAGCGTTTGAAACCATACCAAAGTTTTGACTTCTGGAATCAGCATCATGGATGGTTACAGCAAAAGCAACTTTTTGTATACTTTGTGGAATACTTTGGATTGAGATTTTAACCTGTTCATCATCGCCGTCACCTTCTCCAGTTAAGTTATCACCAGAGTGAGTTACGGAACCAGCACCACCTGTTGTATTATTATAGAAAACAAAATCTTCTCCGCCGGATACTTTTCCGCTTTCATTTAAAAGAAATACGGATGCATCAAGGTCAAAATCATGTCCGCCATCATATTTGTTTACGTCCCATCCTAAACCTACTATTACTTTTGTTAAACCAGGATTTGTTTTTGTAAGATCTACTTTTTGTCCTTTTGATAATGAAATTGCCATTTTATTTCCCTCCAGTATTTTAATTAATATTTATTATTGGTATTTGCTGCATATCTCCGATAGACTGCTATCTTTCGTTCCATCACCAATAGCAGCAAATTTCCATTCTGAATTGTGACGATAAATTTCACCTGTAATCAATGTTGTTAAGCCAGCATAATTATCCGACAAATTAAATCGAACTAATTCTTCGCCTGTATCGTGATTCACAACACGTATATAAGCATTCTCAATCATGCCAAAGTCCTGTTTTCTTTGAACACAGTTATAAATGTTTACGACAAAAACTAATTTGTTGTATGTATTTGGAACAGATTTCAAGTTGATTTTAATGGATTCATCATCACCATCGCCATCCCCAGTTAAGTTGTCTCCTGAATGAATAACAGAACTACAAGCACTTTTTTTATTCCCAAAATAAACAAGATCTTTATTACTCTGCAATTTATCTGCAGTCAGCATAATAACTGATGCATCACAGTCTACATCTGCACTTCTGCTAAAAAAGCCGCCTTTTTTCTTTACTGGATCCCAACCTAAACCAACCATAATCGTATTTAGATTTGCATTACCTTTTGTCAGGTCAATTCGTTGTCCTTTTTGTAAGCTTATAGCCATTAACGTTCTCTCCTTCTTTCGTTTTGGATTTTCTGTATAGTAGCCATGGGTGAAATAACGAATATTTACATAATTCAATAAATTTCGTTAGTTAATATTTACTAGTTTATGAAATTACTAACTAGTAAAGCGCTATATATTTACTATAATAACTAAAAATGCCTTACATTTACAACTTTTTATATTAATTCCCACGAGATACTTTATATTTGTCGAATTTTTAGACATTTCGCATTATTGTCTCTTCCAGTTATAACCTTTTATTCTTCTTTTCCCTGGATGCTTTTCATCACTTTAGACTCTTCATTTACAGGAAATAAAGATTACTAATTTAGGAAGTACTAAATATCGTCATACCGGCAGCAATATACATTTAATAAAGGAATAAATGAATATATATAGAAAAACTAAATGATGGTGGTATATTGCCGTTATGATAGACATTAGTAGCAGGACATTGAGGGGTCTAACTAGACAGGAATTACCCATTAACTGAAAAATAGGCATTAGAGAAATTAGAACAGGAAGAAAAGTAATAAAAGTACTAATGATTTAGGGGAAATATGTATAACAGATAGGGTGGATACAAAGAATATTTACTCTCCTCACTCTTTCTCATGCTATGAGTCTTTTAGCTGCAAAAAAAAGAGATTATTCATCTGAATAACCTCCCTTTTACTTACATGGATTCCATTTGAGTAGCTTGCTTATCTATGTCCTTATTATATTTTTGCACCACCATAAAAACGAATACTAAGCCAACCAATTCCCCAAGAGAAGCAGCTATGGCACCCGCTCTTCCATTTAATGAAGGGAACAGGACAACAAATGTCACTAAAATAATTACAACCGTAATCAGATTATAAAGCTGTGGCTTTAACATCGCTCCTGTTTTCTTGTTTAGCATTAAAATGCCCCCTAAGTAATCCACCCAAGGAAAAACAAAGGTTTTTATAATAAAGAATTGCAGCACCTGCAATGTCTCTTTAGCCAATGTACCGGTTGTGCCAAAGATCGTATCCATAAACCAGAAGCCTGCAGGTGTATAGCATAATATAAGCAACAATGTTGTAGGAACTATACTAAAAATCACAATACACTGAAAGACCGCTTTTTTGTTTGTATCATAAAATTGAAGAACGACCTGATGGGTGTACATAAAAAAGCTGATGATCAAATTCGTTACACTGAAGGCAAGAGCAAAAGAAGCGATCCCGAGATTTACATTGTCAATGAAGCTTAAACAAGCATAAATGATAGGTGTTACAAGCGTTTGAAAAGATAAGTAAAAGACCAATGGCGTATAAAACTTTCCAATCTCTCTTTGGGTCAATGGCTGTTCATCATCTTCATCCAGGTTCTCTGTCTTTATTAAACGATGGCCTCTCCAGATACTGATTACACATTCGATTAACATACCGGTTAAGAAAATGATGGCTCCGGCTATACTTGACAGTAAATCCGCATAATGGATGAAATAAAATGCAATTGCAATCATACCAATCAAGCGAATAATCACACCATAGGTCACCCATTTTGTTTCAAGATGATTAATCATAATTCCCTGATATAACGTACGGATGCCTGATAGTAAAATCACAACAGCTAAAACCTTAAAGGTGTTCATTAAAGCTGACATATTCTCAGGTTCAGCATTAAATAAATAAGTGAATATCCATTCTCCAAGCGGTGAAAACGCGACTAACATACAAATAAGCATTAAAGAAACGATGATTTTTATGAAAAAAGAGCAAATAGCCTGGAAGGTCGACTTCCCTTTTGCTAAGGCTGAGCTTGTTTGTCTGAATACTAAAGCCGGTCTTTCCATAATACTAAACAGTGAAAAAGCAATTGCATAGTTGGATATAATGACCTCCGCTGCTTCAGCCCGACTAAGTGTCCCGTTAATAATAACGTGAGATACCGAAGTCAAACTAGCTGACAGAGCCAATGGGATAAAGAATAGCAATATTTTCCCTAATGTATATTCCTCTGATGTCTTTGGTTGTTTCATGTCGTAACCTCACTTCTTTTCAATCAAACATTTTTTCACAAAACTACAGACTGAAATATCTAATATGTTCACTTTCATACGGAAACTGAACAAATTATTGACAAAGTAAAAGCTATTCATGCTGCTTATTAGATTACTCCTCCCAAGCGGCAATCGTCTATCTTAACGCTTTATGCATGTGTATAAACCGAATTTTCAAAGAATAAAATAGAGCACCTTTAATTATTTTTTATTAGAAGGAGATATATTTATGTCCTTTCCCTGGTTTAAAAAGAAAAAAACAGAACTATCCGGAACATTAACTGAAATGAAAAAGATGCTTGATCAAAAAAAGAAAGTAATATACAAAATGACGCATGAAGATGAAATGATTTTAAGAATGATACGTGAAAAAACAAGCTTAGCCAATCAGAATAATATTACCAGGACTAAAGCCTATCTTTCTTTTTATCATAACCATCCAGAGATCCATTGGTCATTTCTTGCCCATATGGTTTCCAGAAATGCCGGATGGAATATGACTGACTTAAAGGGTACTTGTTTATCAAGATTGCTGGAGAAAAAGGAAGCTGAAACATTCTTTTTGTTTTTAGAACGGGGCAATTGGTTGATTTTTAATGATGCCTATCCTCAATTACTCATGTATGAAGAATCACTTAAATACGGTCGGAATCTCGCCTACTTATTGCCTCATTTATTTGTTTCAGCGTATATGCAAACTGTTTGGACTTACTTTTGGCAATATAAAGATTCAGCTCTTCTAACGGTGGCACTTATCATAAATGAACAAAACCATTTAGAAGAAACACTCATAAAAGAACCCAATATCCATAATCAGGTCCTTGTAAAACCTGAATTTTCTCTACAAGATCATTTATCAATGAATCAAATTTTATTTCCTTATTTGAAAAATAATACGAAGATCAGTTTTGCGGGTAAAACGATCCATCACTTTGAACAGCTCGATAGCCGGATTCAAATTGGAAAGGATTTGTATACGTGTTTATTTAATGATAGAAGTTTGAAGAAAATTGAACAATGGGCATTAAATACGCCGCATACAGGCTCAAGAAAGGATTATTGGCCGCATCTTTTTAATGATATAAATGAAGAATTTCCAGGAAAAAAGTATAAAGTTCGTTTAAGAGAATGCAGGCTGCTATCTGGATCTCCTCACTTTTATAGCCCTTCACTCTCATATGTATGGAAAGATGTATCGCACTCGCCACCTCAATATACAGAATGGTATAAGAATTCAACGATTGTAAAGGAAATGGTTCTGAGTATGAATCAAACTATTGAAAATGTAGAAGTTGATTATTGTAAAACACTGGAGAAATTGGAGATGGCTTGTGTGGCAAAGAATGTATTCCCTCTTTTTTAAATATGGTTAATATCTAAGGTTTTCTAGCACTGTTATAGTGAATACTCTTTATAAAAGAAATATACCACTATGAATCACTTAATTCACAGTGGTATATTAAAATGATTTAATTTGATCTTTCTTTTATTAATGAAAACTCAGGATCAACAGAAACTTTTTGCATAGGCACTGCCAAAGATATTCCCTCTTTTTCTAACAGCTGCATGATACTTAAATTGATTTGATGTTTAATTTGGACATGTTCTTCCCAGGCAGTAGTATTGGTAAAGAAATAAACTAGTATTTTTATATAATGATCTTTAAATTGATCGAAGGCTACGACAATGGTGTCCTGATGAACACCTTGATGTGAGCGCAGCAAATGTTTAATTTCCTCTATTAGATTATCAAGTTGATCTGTCTCCCTTTGGTAGGCGACGTCCAAATGAAAATCGATTTTTCGTTTTCCCATTCGACTCCAGTTCGTGATTGCATCGCTGGCCAGCGTAGCATTAGGTACAGTCACTAACGCCTGGCTGAATGTACGAACCTTTGTACTTCTAAAGTTTATATCCTCCACAGTTCCTTCAACATTAGATGTTAAAATCCAATCACCGATAGAAAAAGGTTTTTCTGTGACGATTACAATTCCGCCAATTAAATTACCAACAGCGTCTTTAGCTGCTAAGGCAAAAGCTAAACCACCCAAACCAAGACCGGCTACCAATCCATTTACGTCATAATCAAATTCTTGACCGATAATACTAATGCTGATGGCTACGATAATCACTCTCATGGCTCTGGATATAAAGGGAATGAGGATCAAATCGATTTTTTGATTCATTTTCTCATTAATATTTAATAAAATACCTTGTGAAGGTGAGGACAAATTAAATAATCCCCAGGTAATCAAAAAGATAATCATCGAACGCAATAATTTTAAGAAAAAAGGATTATGTTGATTGATGAATGGAAAGTACTTTACCCCTATGTACAGACCAATGATAATAAACAGCCAACTGATCGGTTTTTCAAAGCTTTTAAAAACTTGAATAAATAAATCATTTGGCTTATCCTCTCTCAATTTTAATATCAACTGAAAGACATACTTCGTAACTAGCTTCCTAAAAAGGATGAATAGCAAAACAATCCCTAATGCAATCCCAGTGTTAACCCATTTCTCATAGTCTCCTTCATATAAAGTAACCATTAACTTGTAATCTAACAAACGATCAAATCCTTTCTGTCTTGATTGAAGTTCTACTACCAAGTCAGAATTTTTATCCATATTATGAAACGTCATGTAAGTAATACGCATTATTTTACCCTGATTTTCAATAAAATGAAAATAATGTGTCTTCAAACGAAGAGAGTTTCAACAAGTATGAAAGTTACATCAGCAATTTACGATATTTATATAAAAAATATAATTCTTTTCCAATTATGATAGGATATTACTTCATTTAATGTTAAAATGTTGAATAATTCTAAATATACAGATAAATTTACCTAATTGGAGATGATTGTCATGACTGAAATGCGTAGTAATATGATAAAAAAAGGAATAGATCGCGCTCCACATAGAAGCTTACTGAGAGCGGCTGGTGTAAGTGAAGAGGATTTTGGAAAACCATTCATCGCGGTTTGCAATTCCTATATTGACATCGTTCCTGGTCATGTACATCTGCAGGAATTCGGAAAGATTGTAAAGGAAGCAATCCGTGAAGCGGGTGGGGTTCCGTTTGAATTCAATACTATTGGTGTCGATGATGGGATTGCTATGGGCCATATCGGCATGCGTTATTCTTTGCCGAGTCGTGAAATTATTGCGGATTCTATTGAAACAGTCGTATCAGCGCATTGGTTTGATGGAATGGTTTGTATTCCAAACTGTGACAAAATCACACCTGGTATGATGATGGCTGCTCTTCGTGTCAATATCCCAACTATTTTCGTCAGTGGCGGACCAATGAAAGCTGGTAAAGATAAAGATGGCAACTCCCTCTCCCTCACTTCCGTTTTTGAAGGTGTCGGTGCCTATCAATCCGGACAAATTGATGAAGAGCGACTGCAGGAGCTTGAACAGGTCGCCTGTCCAACATGCGGTTCATGTTCCGGAATGTTCACCGCGAACTCAATGAATTGCTTAGCGGAAGGCTTAGGTTTAGCTTTACCTGGTAACGGGACAATCCTTGCCGTTGCAGAGGAAAGAAAGGATTTTGTCAGACAATCAGCCAAACAGCTGATGCAGCTCATTAAAACAGACATTAAACCGCGTGATATCGTGACCATCGATACGATTGATAATGCATTTGCTCTTGACATGGCCATGGGTGGTTCAACGAATACAGTCCTTCATACTCTCGCATTGGCTCATGAAGCTGGATTCGAATACCCGATGGAGCGTATTAATGAGATTGCCAGCCGAGTCCCCCATTTGGCAAAAATAGCGCCGGCATCTGATTATCATATTGAGGATGTACATAATGCCGGTGGTGTCAGTGCTATTATTAATGAATTGCTGAAAAAGCCGGGTGCTTTAAACGGAGAATGTATAACTGTCTCTGGCCAAACATTGAGAGAAAACGTGCTGGGCTGTGAGATTTTAGATTATGATGTAATTCGTCCTTTAAGCAATCCACATTCTGAACGTGGCGGCTTGGCTGTACTGTTTGGCAATCTTGCACCAAATGGTTCAATTATTAAAGTTGGAGCGGTCGATCCCGAAGTTGGCGGCTATCACAGAGGCCCTGCTATTTGTTTCGATTCTCAGGAGGATGCTTTATCAGGTATTATTACCGGCAAAGTAAAAGAAGGAGATGTAGTCGTCATTCGTTATGAAGGCCCAAAAGGCGGTCCTGGTATGCCGGAAATGCTCGCTCCTACCTCGCAAATTGTCGGAAGAGGATTGGGCGCAAAAGTAGGCTTAATTACAGACGGACGTTTTTCTGGTGCCTCAAGAGGAATCAGCATTGGCCACATATCACCTGAAGCTGCTGAAGGCGGCCCTATTGCCTTTGTTGAAAATGGCGATATCATTGAACTCGATATGAATAAACGTACCATTCAACTGGAAATCTCAGACGAGGAATTTGAACTCCGCAGAGCGAATTGGAAAGGTTTTGAGCCAAAGGTCAAGACCGGCTATCTGGCACGCTATTCGAAACTCGTCACTTCCGCCAGTACAGGTGGAGTTATGAAAATCTAATGACTAAGGGATGTAAACAACTGTTTACATCCCTTTTTACATGTTGTTTATTCCGGTGAATGCTGAAACTGTATTGGTTCATGCAAGTTCACCAGTGGTAATCATATAACCGAATTGGTCATCAAGGAAGTCTATTTTCCTACTAGCGGCAACTCGAAATAACACATATTTAAATCGATTAATTAAGAGGAAAATAGTTTTATTTTTCCAAATATATTGAATATATGATTCAACTAATTTAGAATCTGAATATAATCCAAAAAATGGAGGGGATTAAATGCAGGATCTTTATTCGTTTGAATCGATAGAATCGCTATCTATGCAAGTAGAATCTTCACCAGTTTGGGAAGTTATCCTTGGTATTGCTGGCTATACTCATGAAAAGATGCGGCATACTTTTGAGCAGGAAGCAATATGGTCCTCTTGGGAAAACAAGTTGCCAATATCTCTTTCTAAGGATTTAAAAGAAATCGAAGATACAAACCTTTGGTATGGACTGATAATGCTGCAAGCAAAATTTTCTTCATCTTCTATTCAGGAGTTTCTTGATGCTTTGGCTGATATTTCGCCAAATACTTTTTACGAAACCGTTCTTCCATATAAAAATCGAGTCTGTGAAGAAGCACGTAAAAATACAGCGATTAATTATAAGGAAAAGCATTTGTTTACTGAGTATAGTAAACATTTTTCAGAGCATGATTATTTGGGAGACTACGTTCTTAATCTTGGTAAATATCAATTCAAAGAAATATGTGTCCTCTATCAAACCATTATAGATGGATGGTATCAATGGGTAAGAAGCTTCGAGGAATGGAATAAATGGTTAAAAGCACTGGAATTTGAAGAAAAACAGCATCAATCATTGGAAGAAAAGAATCCCACCGAGATCATTGAGCAAATAAGCGGCCGAGCGAATTATATACCGGAACCTTCCGTATGGTCTGTAAAGATGGTCCCTCATGTTTCTTATCGGCCATGGATACTGGAAATTCGAACAGTAGATACCAAACTGATCTTCTATCCAGTTAAAGAAGACTATTTTAGGCAATCAGATGTACCTTCACAGGAATTAATTGCTGGCCATAAAGCGCTTGGGGATGAGCTCCGCTTAAAGCTGCTTCATCAATTGATTAAAGGTCCAAGGTCCCTGCAGGAATTAAGCGTCCAATTTTTAATTTCAAAGACAACTCTGCATCATCAGCTTTCCATTTTAAAATCGGCCAAATTTATTCGTGCGGATAAAGGAATCTATTCAATCAATGCCGCTCAGCTTAAAGATTTTTCAACTAAGCTATTTCATTATTTGGGTAATCCTTTATGAAAAATTATTCAAAATCGTTTAAAGCTCTTTGGATTGGAGAAATTGTTTCTGAATTAGGCGGAGCAGCTGGTGGAATTGTAAATGGATTACTACTGTATGAATTGACTGGTTCGAAAGAATGGATGGGTATACTTTGGCTGATTTATTTTATCCCTTCGTTAATTTTACAATGTATTAGCTCTCCATTTTTAAATTACATGGTTAAAGAAAGACTTTTGCGTAATATACAACTGATTCGCTCATTCGCTTATTTACTTCCTTTATTGGGTTTTATTCTGGTCTCAGAGAATGGCGCTATTATTGGTTTATTCATATTGCAATGCTTACTGGGTTTAATGCAGCCTATTTACGCAAGTCTCTCTTTCTCCCTTCTGCCGGAGCTTTGTGAAGAAAAGGAACTGGTAAATGCCAATGCATTATTGGACGGCACACTTCGTCTTATGAGCTTTCTCGCACCGGGAGCTGCCTCCTTATTTTTATTATTCATCCCCATTCACTTCATCTATGTCTTTTCTGCAATCATGTTCTTAATAAGCTTTCTATCTCTTAAACGGCTGCCAGAGAATCCCAAACAGGCCGTATCTCCATGGACAAAGCAATTTTGGTGGAAAGAGATGAAGGAAGGATACAAAATATTTTTTCAATATCCAGGTCTTTTCCGATTGACCCTCCTCTCTTCTACCGTTCAATTTGCCGTGGGAGCCACAATGGTTATAAGTGTGCCTTTTATTAGAGGAAGTTTGGACGGAGAATATTGGGAGTATGCGATCTTTTCTGCAGCCTTTCCTGTTGGTTATGTTATTGGCACATGGATATTAACGAGTCTTCCTAAGTCACCATTGTTTATGTACATCGGTTTAATGGGGGGAGGCTTATCTTTCATATTATTATTTTTCACACATTCTATTCCTTATGCATGGCTGTGTGAATTAAGTGGAGGTATATTATTCCCTCTGTTTAATGCACAAAGTGCCGCCATGTTCCAAAAAGGTGTAGCAAAAGAACGTTTAGCACAATTGAGCTCCGTTCGATTATTTTTCCTACGGCTCACTATGCCATTAGGAATTCTGTTTGCCTCCTCTCCATTTTGGGATTTAGGGGTAAGGCCGGTATTTCTAATAATCGGAACGATCATTTTGGTTCCCGGTTTATTTTACTTTTTAATAACGCTCAAGAACGCACGAAGCACATCCTTTATACAAGTAAAGTAAAGGATTTAATGATAAATAAACCGAGGATTTTAGATTTAATTCTCGGTTTATTCATTGAATGATTGAGACATAAAACCATAAACACCAACCCTTTTTATGAACTCTATTACCTCCTCCTTTATGGCTGGACATCAAAGAAATAACTTCCTTATTTATCAATTCTTTAAGCCTAACTTTACAGACAATGATACTGTTTCTTTATATTCTCCGGACTGACAAACATCTAGCAAGGCTTCTCTAAGCTCCTGTTCAAATTTTTCTACATTATTTTCAAGAAATTGTTTTGAACCGAAAGAAGTGGAATATAGGTTTCCGAGGATTGATTCAATGTTCCAAATGATTTCGTATGTAGGTAATTGGTGAATCTCTAAATGGAATTTTGAGTTAGTTAGTACTTCCTCATGACTTATAATCGGATGGGTATAGGTAGTCTTTCCAGCTTTTCGATCAGTTCCATACCATTTCTCTATCATTTCATTCAATCTTACCTGCCATGTTGTAAGTGGTTGATTTGGATTATAGTTGTCTATAATAGCTACTCCTCCACCATCCGTAATGATTGGGAAAAGTTCCTCTAAAGTCGTTGGTCTGTCCATCCAATGAAAGGCTTTAGCGATAGTCACGAGGCTATATTGTTCATTATGTACATCCTTATATTGATTTAGGGTTCCATTAAACCATTGAATTTGCCCCATTCTTATCTCTTGATGAAGACGTTTCGCTTCTTCAATCATTTCTGGTTCAGTATCAATCCCCACGATTTTTTTGCACCAATCAGAAAATCTGATTGTAAGGTGGCCAGTTCCACATCCTAGATCCAGGAGGTTCTGTTCTCCATTTAAAGAGAATTTCTCTACTAGAAATCGAATTAGTGCAGAAGGATAATTAGGTCTGTATTTTGAATAATAAATAGCAGATCCCTTAAACAATTCGTCTCCATACGTATTCAAATGATCACCCACCAATCTTTACATTAAATAATTTACTAAAGTCCCTTTTTCAGTTACCATTTATTTTAGCAAATCTCATTTGCAAAAGGTGGAAATTTAATTCTATTCAGTTAATCCAAAAAATCACCTATTAAGAATAAAAAACAAGCGTATGTGCAATAGTAGACACATACGCTTGTTTTTATAATTTATCTCAAGTGACATTGATATCAATTAACTGTAATTGATATTGCTGAATAATATCGGTTAACATTTTACTGTATATTTTTTCGCCTTTTTCATTCTCAGCCGTACTGTAGCCGGCATCTTCCAATGCTTGAGCCTGTTCCATATAGGTGTTAGCCTCAAAAAGGCCATGCTTTTCATAACGTTGATTTTCTTTAAGGAATGCACCATGATCATCGATTGACTCATCAATCGAATTATAGGCTCTGAAATCACTTTTAGTTTTTTGATTATAAAATTCCGTTGTGTCCATGCTTGCAACAGCCCCATCCCAGTTATGGCCTTTAATGCCAAATAGGTTATTATACTTCTGAGATAGTCCTGATTTCCCCCATTCAGATTCCAGGATAGCCTGCGCAATTGTGATGGAAGGCAATATACCATATTCCTTATAATTATCTACAGCGGCACTTTCAATTTCAGCAATAAATTCATATTGATTGCTTTTATTACCTTTTTTAAATGAATCCAAGTAGGTTATATAGGATTTCACCTGAGATTTCTGTTCATCTGTATAATTTAAAGTATCCATTACTTCTTCAATATTTTTAAGCTTATATTCGTTTCCTTCTTTTTCGATAAACAGATTAGTTGTTTGTTCGATATTATAAGGTTCCACAGTGTCTATATTATATTCAATAGCTGCAATAGCTGCAACGTTTTGCCAGTTGGCCTGGACTTTTCCTTTACTTGCATCATCCACTATTGACTGGATTTCCTTCATTCGATCATTCGTAATAAAAGTCTTTTGCTCATTCGGAAACATTTTCCAAAGAACAAATATCATAATCGCAATCATTGCGAAGAATACTAACTTTAAAGGTTTCATTTGATTTTCTCCTTTTGACCATTCGACATTTAACCGGAAGAAAGTCAGGATTAGCAATAGATTACTACTATAAACGTTATCTAGTACGTTATCAAATTATATTGTATCAAATTGAGGAAAACTTTAAATGAAAGTTTCTTCATTATTATGTAATGGTTGGTAATCTATTGGGATAAACTGATAGTTTAGTACCCTCATCTCATCTTTATCTAAATAAAGAAAAACAGTTTGGATGGTAAGCAGATTCAAATAAACATATCGAATAATGCCCTAGCGTAAACGACTGCTGAAAGAACAAAAGTGATTGGTAAAATAGGAAAAGAACCTAAGAAGGATTCATTATTCCACCAAGGAAAATTTAAACAAAGCTATTGTTAGTGAAATGCTAATGATATAACTTACTCCTTCGATTATGATATGAAGCAAGTTTTCTGTTTTAAACTTACTGCAGTAATTGTCCCAGTAACAATTAACAATTTTTTTCTCTATTGAATTAAAGGAATATCAATGATATTTACTATGACATAGTTTATTTCATCCTAAAATATTATCTTGTTATCAAAATCAAATAATTTAAATTTTCTGAATTAATATTGCTTTTGAACTTTCAAGTCTTTATAATCTTCCTTAGATATAATAATAGAAACCTATCTTAATGCATTAATGTAAGCGTATACATCAAGCTAAAGGAGTGATCTTTATCGAATCTATTTTAAGACCTGCCATAATCTTGACAGGCGGGTTTAGTGGAATACAGCTTATGGAGACAATTCGAAAGCTGCAAATCAAGAAAGCTTTTATCATGATTTCAGTAAAGCTTTACAAAGATGCGAAAACATATCTCTTCTCAATGCTTGAAAAAGAAGAGATATCGTTTCAGCTCTATATTTGCGACAAAGGTGAACCAACCTTCAGTCAGGTGAGAAAAACCACCCATACAGCTCTCACAGAAAGCTGTGATGGTGTTGTGGCAATCGGTGGTGGCAGTGTGATTGATCTCGCTAAGGCCGTTTCCGTCTTTGCCATTAATTTAGAGCATACTTTACTTACCATCCAGCAAGAATCCAAAATTAATCGTCTTCCCTTGATTGTCATACCAACCACAGCTGGTTCAGGATCAGAAGCAACAAAAGTTATGGTCATTACTGACGATGAAACTAGCATTAAACGTAATCCCTCTCATCCAAGTTTTGTACCGGATGCGGCCATATTAGATTCCTATTGGACCAAGAAATTACCTCCGGCCATCTCCGCATATACAGGCTTAGACGCACTTACCCATGCAATGGAAGCTTATGTTTCAACAAAAGCAACCGAATTAACAGACTTCTATGCTCTTCAAGCCTTCAAGAAAATCACCAACGCCCTTCCAAACGTTTACATAAAAACTAATAACCAACAAGCCTATGATGATATACTTATCGGCAGTTTATATGCTGGAATAGCATTCTCTAATTCATCAACTAATTTAGCACACGCCACAGGCAGAGCCTTAGGGATAAAATA
The DNA here is from genome assembly GCF_058215915.1 of Pradoshia sp. Z3_51. Taxonomy (NCBI): domain Bacteria; kingdom Bacillati; phylum Bacillota; class Bacilli; order Caryophanales; family Bacillaceae; genus Pradoshia; species Pradoshia sp. Z3_51. Next base: position 141,476 of record NZ_JBZAJC010000001.1, read on the forward strand.
TAAAATCCCCCATGGTTTAAGTGTTGCACTCCTGCATCCATTTGTAATTGACTTCGGAATTGAAGATGCAGAAGACCGTTATGCAGAACTGGCCGTTGCTATTGGACACAACCCCAATGAAAGCAAATCCGCCCTGGCAAGAAAAATACTTAAACTGATCTATCAATATAACGACCAGTTTCAAATTTGGGAGACAGGCAGACCATACATCCCAATGGATCAAATGTGTTCCTCACAGATAAAGGAATTAACGGCGCTCACTCTTTGCGGCAATGGTATTGACACAAACCGCAGGATTCCAACTCAAGAGGATATTGAAAAGATTTTCCATCAATTATTTCAAGTATTGAACCCTGATTTGATTCATCAATATAATCGTAATGATTAAGGAGGAATATTATGGCTGAAATGAGTGGCGGCGAAGTCATTGCAAAAATGTTAAGCCTTGAGAATGTTGAAAAATTATTTGGTATTATAGATGGAACTTATTTTGGATTTTATTCAAACTTACAGAACCATGGTATTGAATTGATTTCTCCACGCCATGAGACAAGCGCAGCCCACATGGCTGGAGCCTATGCCAGATTGACTGGTAAGCTTGGAGTTTGCATGGCCAGCAATGGGCCGGGAGTAGCCAATATCCTCCCTGGATTGGTTGTCGAACAGGCAGAAGGTAACCGGGTACTTGTCATTACCAGTGCCAGGCGGACCGGCATCATGTACCCAGACCGTGGAGGTACCTATCAATGCTTTGATCAGACAGCCGTGATTGGCCAGATTGCGAAATGGAGCGAAGCAGTTCCTTCATTCGATAGGATTCCAGAAATGCTCCGCACCGCCTTAAGAAAATGTTTCGAAGGACGCCCAGGAGTCGTTCATCTTGATATACCGGAAAATATTCTCAATACGAAAGTGAAATGTGACCTTTCATTTTGGAGGGCTAGCCAATATCGTGTAACCCAGCCACCTGAACCAAATAAACAACAATTAGATGAAACGGTTGAACTGCTTATATCAGCTAAATTTCCTGTTATTCATGCTGGCAGCGGAGTCATTCATGCACGCGCCTTCAATGAGCTTGAGAAGGTTGCGGAATTATTACAGTCGATGATTACAACAAGTTGGGCCGGACGAGGCGCTATTTCAGAGAATAACCGCCTTATGCTACCAATGGTTCATATTGAGGCTAATAACAAGGTTCGCAATGAAGCAGATGTGCTTTTAGTGCTAGGCTCAAGGATAGGAGAAACAGATTGGTGGGGAAAAGCACCTTACTGGAACAATAACCAAAAGGTAATTCAAGTCGATTTAGATCCTTCTATTCTCGGTGCAAATAAGCCAACTGAGGTCAGCATTCTCTCAGATGTAAAAATCTTTTTAGAAAAATTATATCAACGACTTCTTCCCTTTAAGGATAAATTGAACTACCTCCAGCGCGAAGCATTGCTATCCAAATACCTTGAAGATAAGCAAAAGCACAGGGATAAGCTTAACGAACATCTAAATGATCATGCCACTCCGATGAACTCAGCTCATATTCCTGCTATATGCAGTGAGGTATTTCCAAAAGAATCACCACTTGTTATTGATGGCGGCAATACAGCCATTTGGACAAATTTCTATTATAAGGTTACAGAACCTGGAACAGTCATTTCGACATTTAAATTCGGGATGCTCGGGGCAGGTGTCGGTCAGGCGCTCGGCGCAGCTGCTGCTAAGCCAGATGTACCTGTATGTTGCATCATTGGTGATGGAGCAATGGGCTTTCATCCACAAGAGATTGAAACAGCAGTGCGGAATGGCTTGCATATTATATATATCGTTCTTTGCGACCGTCAATGGGGAATGGTAAAAATTAATCAGCATATAGCCATGAAGCCAATTAAGACCTTAATCAAGAAAACCCTCAGCCCTGAAGAAAGCATTAATACAGACCTGGGCAATATCAATTTTCAACAGTTAGCTGAAAGCATGGGTGCACATGGGGAATATGCAAATAATCCAAATGAATTCCGCGAGGCCCTTGAGCGTTCAATCCGAAGTGGGATTTGTTCGGTTATTCATGCTGATGTAGATCCAGTCAAGCATATGTGGGCACCAGGCTTAAAATATTTTAAAGAAATGCATGCTGAACCAAGGGGTAAATAGCATGAATATCGATGATATCCAATTAAATTTCAACGCAACTTCACTGACAATTATGAATATCTTAATCGGGTTTATCATGTTTGGGGTCGCTTTGGACTTAAAATTAGCAGATTTTAAAGAAAGTATTAAAAAGCCAAAACCCACACTCATTGGACTGTCTTGTCAATTTATCCTGCTTCCGGCCTTTACATATATACTCGTTCTTATCATAGAGCCAAGGCCTAGTATCGCTCTTGGGTTGTTTCTAGTTGCAGCTTGTCCGGGAGGCAATTTATCTAACTTCTTGACCTACTTAGCTAAAGGTAATACCCCATTATCCATCAGCATGTCGGCTATTTCAACCGTGCTAGCTATTTTTATGACTCCCTTTAACACCTTGCTTTGGGGATCTCTTTACGAACCGACAAATAGCCTGCTCAAGTCTTTTACCATCAACCCGCAAGACTTGTTGATTTCGATCTTTTTAATGCTTGGGTTACCGCTCGCCATCGGTATGTATGTGAACCATAAATATCCAGAAAAAGCGCAACTGATCAACAAATGGGCTAAAAATGCATCTATAGTCTTCTTCTTAGGATTTGTCATCGTTTCCCTGGCAGCAAACTTTACTTATTTTATTGAATTTATTGGAATGGTTGCTCTCATTGTATTTATCCATAATCTACTTGCCATTACGATTGGCTACACCACCTCCTCACTGTTAAAACTCCCTATCGCCGATCGTCGAGCGATTTCTATCGAGGTAGGTATTCAAAACTCTGGTCTGGGTCTAGTTTTGATATTCAATTTCTTTGACGGATTAGGTGGTATGGCCATTGTAGCTGCCTGGTGGGCAATCTGGCATATTGTTTCTGGACTTACCCTTTCCATTTATTGGTCAAAGCGGCCACTTCATAAGGAAACTACCAAAGACACAGCCAGGAGCGTGAAAGTATGAATGTACTCATAACAGGCGCGGCAGGTTATTTAGGAAGCCTTCTTGTCCAACGACTATCTGTGGCAGAAAATATTCACATTATCGCTACTGATATTCAAGAAAAGCCTATATTTTATTCCGACACTACCATACATTATGTACAGCTCGATATCCGCTCAGAGGACTTTCATAAAGTGATGGCCACATATCGTATCGATACAGTCGTCCATCTAGCCTCGATCGTCACACCCGGCAAAAAGAGTAACCGTGAACTGGAGCATTCTGTCGATGTACTTGGTACAGAAAATATCCTAAAGGCTTGCGTTAAAAATGGTGTAAAACGCCTCATCGTCTCATCAAGTGGAGCAGCTTATGGCTATCATCCAGATAACCCAGCATGGATTACAGAGGATGTACCGATTCGAGGAAATAAGGAATTTGCTTATTCTTATCACAAAAGATTGGTTGAACAGCTTTTAGCAGACTATCGTCAAACTCACCCAGAACTAGAACAGATCATCTTCCGAATAGGTACCATCCTTGGCGAGACAGTGAACAATCAGATTACCGCTCTGTTTGAAAAGAAAGCCTTAATTGGCATCTCTCGATCTGATAGCCCATTCGTCTTTATTTGGGATCATGATGTCGCTTGCTGTCTCGAACGGGCCGTTACAGGTGATGTGACAGGAATCTTTAATGTTGCTGGTGATGGTAAGCTAACAATCGATGAACTTGCCTATATATTATACAAGCCAGTCATACGGATCCCTGCATTAGTCGTAAAATGGGCTCTTTATATCTTAAAACGATTATCCCTAACTCAATATGGAGAGGAACAGGTTAACTTCCTTCGCTATCGACCTGTTCTTGATAACACTAAACTGAAAAACATTTTTGGATATACTCCAACTTATACAACAAGAGAAGTATTTGAATACTACCTGAAGCACAATGCTAAAATGAAAAGTCAAAGTCATCAGTACCGAATTGATGAAAAATCCTTCAATTAACGTATTTATTTCATTATAATATAGTAACCTTAATTGATAATTTACAAATAGGAGCAGATGCTAAAAGTTCCAAGATAAGTCAAGATGATTACATCTTAGTGCTAAGTACTAAACTTAAAGCCAGGTTCGCCAATTGAAATTACTTGTAATTATCTCGACTAAAATGAATATAGGGAACAAGACGTGTATCAGTTCTTAAATAAGGGTGGCCATACGTTTGTTACAAGCCTTTTGGGTTCTATAACTAAAAGGCGTTTTTTTATTTAATAACAGTTTTCCTAAAAAAAATTTCTCTTCGTGTCCTACTTAAGTTTCAAACAAAGTCCCATTTAACGCTTGTATATATCGCTCAGCAGATTTTTGAACGGCTTGTTTGGCATCCTTCTGAATGATACGATGAAAAGCGTTGTAAATTCGGTCAAAGTTCATTTTGGCTACTTTATCGGCTATGTCCATTACTTTTTTAGCAGGCAAGGGAATCAGATTGGGATAACTATACATAAAACTAACCCATTTACGATCAGCCACCACCTGAATAATATCTCCTGTCAACAAAATTCCTTTATGATGATTTCCTTTATTCCATTCAAGGACAGCGCCACCTTTAAAATGGCCACCTAATCTGTGAAGGATTAATCCTTCAGACAACTTTAAAGATTCTCCTGACCAAAATACAATTTTTTCACTTTTTCTTAATACCCACTCCTGGTCGTCTTCGTGTATATAGATTGGGATATCAAAGGCTTCAGCCCATTCTATCTGACTGGAATAGTAATGAGGATGTGACAATGCAATTGCATGTAAGCCACCCATTTTTTTAATTTTATCGACGGTTAATTGGTCAATATAAGTAATACAGTCCCATAACAATGTAAAATTATCGCTTTGAACGATGTATGCTGTCTGACCGATACCAACATCTGGTTCTGTTTTCATACTGTACAAATCTTTTTCTTCATACTTTATTTCATTTTTAAATTGTTTTGAAGATACCATCTCTTCCATTGTTGTCCACTGCTGCCCATTACGATTAATATACTGTCTTTCCTCACTGCAAATTAAACATTTCACCGGTGGGTCATTTAAGCAGTCCGTTTGTGTCCCGCAAGTTGTACAAATGTAAAGTGTACTCATTTTTATATCACCATCCCTTTAAATTGGTTCAGTTGTTTATGTGTTAAGTATATTAATTACCAAGAATTTTTACGTCCTGACAAAGGATGATATGATCTACAACTTAAGTCGCAAGTACTCCTGTATTTGTTAGATAAATAAAAGAGACCAGTTTCTATTTAACTGGTCCCCGTTCATTTGTTTCTTATTTAATTAGTGTCTTCTGAGCCCTAAAAAACTCAGTAAATGCAGCATTGATTTCCTTCGTTACTCTGAACTTAGATTTGCATCCAGTACAGCTATAACGGAAACCGCCTTTTTTAACATCCAAAAAGCCTATGAACATAAATATCGGGATTAAATACCAACCGGGCATTGGAATGCAGCACGCAATTAAAATAGCCAAAAACATCATATCTGAGACTGTAATTAGTTTTTTCACTTGATTTCCTTGGCATTTTCCGCATTTTACAATTTGTTGATCATTCATTATAATTCCTCCCTTTCATAATAATGAAAGCGCTTTAATAATTAGAATTAGGCAAAAATATTTAGTTCAGTTTGGTAAAACGTATTCATATCGTTCACAATTTAGACACATATTATAATATTCGTCACAAATTTATAATGTCCTTCATTATTTACAATTTATACAAAAAAAGATTATTTATTAGTATGGTTTTTTATGATTATATGAAGCAAAAAGACTACGGATTGTATTTGTTATGATGGGATTAGGTAAGAGGAACAATAAAAAAGGGAGAGCGTTTTAAAACGCCCTCCCATTATTAATTGATTATTTTTTTATTTATCCACAAACATAATACGCAAGCAATTTTTGAACATCTTCAATACTATTGCCTTTTTTGAATGTCTTAGTTATCGGCATGTCTGCTCCAGATAACCAAATTTTAAGCTCAGCATCCAAATCAAATGTTCCCGCTGTTTCTGTACTGAAATGAGTGATACTTTTGTAAGGAATGGAATGATACTCGATTTTTTTTCCCGTCATTCCTTGTATGTCTACAAGAATAAGTCTGTTGCCCGTAAAAACAATCATATCCCTGATTAACTTGTAAGCTTGTTGAACTTCTTCACCTGGAAACAATACTTCTTTTAAAGATTTGGATACTTCATCCTTACTTACTGTTGAAGAATTACCCATTAACCCATCCAAAATTCCCATCTATGTATCCTCCTTTATATTTCTGAATACTTAAATTATACCTTACAAATGATTTTATATAAAATGGAATTAAATACTATAATATATTTGTACAAGTGTTCGACAAAAAAGATACAGGTTCTGTATTTAATGAAAGATATGAATTTACAAATAGGATGCTTGGTGGATGTAGTTCCATCTTTATTTCCATACCCCACTCCATTTTTTTATTAGAGATTTAAGGATATTCATTAAAGGAGGAATTACAGTGCCAACTTGTCAAAACTGCGGCAGCAAATGGTCATGGAATGATTCATTTAAAAAATTAGCATCATTCCGCAAAAATATGAAATGTAATGATTGTGGAGCTAATCAATACCAAAGCATGTATTCAAGAAAAATCACATCTATTGTAGTATAATTTCCGCTGATAACAATTCGTATTACGGTACTGTTTAATTTATCTTTAACTTTTGTCATAATCATCGAATTAGTGTTGATGCTTGTTGTTTTATTATCAATGCCTCTTTTTTTACAATTGACTGATAAAGAAGAGCCGTTATGGTAAAAAAGGAGACTGCTTAGAATTTCAGCAGTCTCCTTGTCTTCTATTTAACTTTCTAAAACTTCCTCTTCCTGATAAATTCGATAGGCAGGTACCACTGTATCTGTCACAATCTCTTTACCATTTTCACGGACAAAATCAAGTTTATAATAAGAGTCAAAGCGCTGGCTGATCTCTGTTTTCACCAATTCAGGCGGTGTAACAACGATTAATTGGAATTTCAGTTTTTCTGCCACCGCAAAAATTGGATCAAGGACGTGCGCTGATGCCGCCTGACCAAATGGATTATCACATACTAATGATACCCAGCTGTTATCTGCTTCACTCTTAACCGATAGGAGCATCATCATCATGACCATCCGCGCAGATAATTTTTGGCCGCCGCTTCCGTCTGACTTCGTCTTAGAACCTTGGTTAATGGTTTTCCAGGTTGAGTAATGTTCCTTCTGAGGTCGTCCATACATGAACGCGTTATCTGTACGCATATTATAAACAAGCAGCTCAGGGAAACGATTGCGAAGAGAAACAAATAGTATTTGTTCATCACTGATTAATTGTTTGATTTCAACCTCTAGCGCTTTATTATGGTCATCAATTGTCTCGAATTGCTTCGTGATTTTATCAATTGCCATAACGAAATGCTGCTTTAAAAGTGGCTCCACCTCTTCCGCATTTTTAGGCAATAGATCTTCCTTCAATTGGACCAGTGGGAATGTCCCACGCTCATTTTTGATTTTCATTTTCGCAATCATGGAACGTATAGCATCGGACATACTCATAACCTTCATACTCGCTCGACTTGCCCAGAAATCCTGCGCCTTTTCAGCTCGTTCTTTATCACGGTCCAATTGCTCCAAACCGCTTCTTGAAAATCGTTTCATATTCGAAATAATGGTTTCAATATGAGCGTAATGGCGCGTATCCATGTGATCTAATGAGGTCAAAACTTCATTTTTAAAACGAATCTCCCAATCTTTATCCTCAATCGTCAGCTTTAGCTTACGAAGCGATTGTTCAAGCTTGGCATGTTTAACCTGTTTTTCTTCAAGGAAGTTTTGGTGAGCTTCACACCAGGCTAATATACACGATTTTCCTTGATTTTTGATTCTCTCCACGACCTCATCTGTATAAGGTACTGGATTTTCCTTGAGGATTACGGATAATGTTAATTGGTCTCCCTCATATCCATTAATACGTTCGTTTGTCTCTTTCAACTTCTTCTCAGTCTGATCCAATTGTTTTTTGGTTAATTTAGTTCGGTCTTTAATTTCTACCTCTTTAACATCCAGATCCTGATCTTCCCATTTTTCCGGCTCTTGTTCATGCTTGCTTAGCTTTTTCTGTGCTTTTTTCGCTTGTTCATTTGCCAGATTAAGAGAGGTTTCCGCAACGGTTACTTCCTTATCCTGCTTACGCTCCTCTTTATCTGCTTCTTTCGCTTCTTTTTGAGCAGTTTGCTGCAAACCCTCTAATATACTGATAGGTTCATCAGGTACAGGTCTTTCTCTCCAATCTTCATGTTGCTTTGCTAGCTTCTTCTCCAATTTAGACTTCTGAGACATTTCGGCTTCTTTCTGAGCTTTTAATGTAAGTAATTCCTGTGCCTGTTCTTCCTTGGAGCGCTGCAAGAGTTTTAATTCATTCAATTGCCCCATGATCTTATCTAATATATGCAGGGATAAGCTTGGTACTTCATCGTTACCCTCCATTTTTTCCGCAGGTGGAAATGAAGCGGAATGAACAAATTGCACGATTTCCTTAATACTCTGGTCGATTGCCAATTTCCATTCCAAATAGGTTTGATTCCATTGAGCACTTCTATCGTTCAGCTCATCTAAATCCTTGGCAATCTCAGCCTGTTGTGCAATAAGAGTAGCTTTATGCACTTCTTTAGCTTCAAGTAATTGTTTATGTTCTTCATATTTTTCTTTTTCCAGAATAAATGCTTCCAATGCATCTACATGTTTTCCACATTCCTCGATTCTCACTACCTTTTGATTGAGTTGTTCACGTAATTGAGCATGTAATTCTTTTTCTTTATCGAGGATTTGAACAGTTCGTTTTAATTCCGTATCAGCCTTGGATATTTCCTTTTCTTCCTGTTCAATGAATTTGGCAATATCTACACATAGATCTGTATCCGTCATTCTGTTTAATTCGTTATATAAACGGCGAAGAGATCGCTCTGATTTTCCAAGCTCGTCTAAAACATCTTTTTTCTCTTCGATTTTCTTGGAAATTGCTATCTTCCATTTCATAAATTCATTACGGTTTGTGATTAGTTCATGTTCCTCACCGTGCAAAACAACAAAAGAAGATACCGGAGTACCATTCATCTCTTCTCTCAAATATACAGGTACCGGGCTTTTAAATAGCCTTCCCTGTAAAAGATGATGATTGATCTTTTCCCATTGATTCCGGCTTACGACTAACCCAAACGGTAAAAGAGGATAGGACTCCAGATGATGAAGACGTTCATCTTCATCCAATGATTGCAGGTACTGTGTCCCATAGAATACATCTATTCCTGTTTTTTCATCAATCCACTCTTTAAACTCTTTTAGATCCTGATTAGCAATCCAAAAATTCTCATCGTTTAAATAATGGTCTAGCTGACTCTCCCACAGTTCTTTTTTAACCTGTTCACTCTCTTCCTGATTCTGCGTTAATTGACCTTCAATTCCGGCAGCGTATTTGGATAATAGAGCATGGGTCAAGGATGGTGAGACATCATCCAAAACTAATTTCATCCGTTCTAAAATAGAGGATTCTTTTAAATCCTGCTTTTGGTATGCCTCTTTCCAATTATCTCGTTTGGAGTTCAGATGTTTCAGTGACTCACGTAATGTTCCTAAGGAACCAGACAGTTCATTTTGAAACTCCTGTGTTTGTTGATCCTTATCCTGCAGTTGTTTTAACTCTTCCTGAAGCTGAATTAGATTTTGTTTAAAATGACTGATTAATCCAGATAAATCATATGTGATGCGGTCACCAAATTGGGTGGACATATCCTTTGATTTCACTTCAAAAGATTGAAGCTCATCCTGAATGGAAAGAATTTCCGCACTTAATTTAGCAATTTCAATCGTCTTTTGTTTATCATGACTACTTGATTCTTTAATCCGTTTAGTCAGATACTTTTTATAAGCATGGTACTGGTTATTGGATTGGGCAATATCTAGATTGGCCTTTTCCCATTCCGCTGTAACCTCGGCTTTAATTTCTTCCATTCGTTGATTCACTTGTTCTAATCCACTGTTTTGTTCAAGTTTACTCATTTGGTCAGTCAGATTAAGAATCGTATTTTCAAATTCACTCCATTCCTTTAATAACAAGGAGAAAGTGAATTCGTCCCTTATTGCTTGTTTTTCAGCGACAACTTCCTTCAACTGTTCGTGTTTCTCTTTGTTTTTCTGAAGCTGCTCTTCCCATTTACGTACATCCTGATGGGCCTTGGCATACTCCAAATTATCTTTTTCAAAGCGTAGGACAGACAGTTGCTTTGTTAATTGTTCAATCTCTGTTTCTAGTGAGATCAATTCTTCTTTTTCTTGTTTAATGACATGCTCCAAAGCACCGAGGAGCTGCTGGCCTTCCTTCGTACTTGCTTGTACAATTTCTTCATGCTCTACACCAATTCTGACATGATCTTCAAAAGGAACTATATCCTCTAAAAATTCCTTGTGGGCTTGTTCTCTTTTAAGTAAAACCGGCAAATCCTTTGCGATACTGGCCTGGCTTTTAAAGATTTCGATTAGGTCATTCTTTTGAGCTTCAGCTTTATTTAATACCTGGCTGACCGTCGGGATAATTCTCTTTTGAAAAAGGGAATGATCATCCTCCGCCCCTTCGAAATATTTACCAACTCCGCCTTCATCCCTATTAATCTCTTTCATAATGTCCCAATCTTTTCGATTAATGCCATATGTATCAAGAATGCGGTAATGTTTTTTTATGTCTCGATAAACATCGAATCCATTCCATTTAAAATAATCCTTCAGTTCTTCCGGATCAGCAACTTGCCCATTCTCGTATAGAGGAATATGCTCTAATGCTACATCCTCTTTACGATCAAATTCTCTGGCATAAAAAGTGATATTAGGAACAATCTTGGCTTCTCGCTCATCTGAACCCGTTTCCTCATTGAGATCCTCATCCAGCAGTTTCTTTTGCTCAGCAGAGAACATACCACCAGTCACTAAATGGCGCCCGTCAGAACCATCCAGTTCCCATTCGATTAATATGTGGAAAGTATACGGTGCAAATTGTTCCTTTTTATTAAAGAAAAATTGTTGGTAAAAACGATTATTTTGTTTGCCCCATGCTGTACCCGGTTTGAGTACCTGAAAGATGGATTGCAGGAAAACCCCTTTTCCACCACCATTCATCATCGCGATTAATCCGTTTGTTGATGTTTGTTCATTGTGAAAATCAAAGGTTGTGTCCTTATATTGCTTTTGCATCCCGTCATATTTCAGTCCGACGATTCTAATGCGATGGATTTTCGGCATGCTCCTGTTCCTCCGTTCTCATAAGTTCCTTCATTTGTTCATAACGGTCATAATCATGGTAAAGGAATTCAATCCGTTCAAATAACTCCATTTTAGGAACAGCTTTTGGTATATCATCTTTGTCCAAAATCACAATCAGCCCTTCAGTTTCGAGCAGTCTCATAGCGCTCGTAATCAGTCCGATACGCGTGCGCCTGTTCCCTTTCTTTGTACCGAAATCATCCGTTTCTATGACCATATGGACCCATGTAGTCACGATATCCGGCATATCAATGGCTTGTTCCTCGCCAAAGGATGGGTCCTCCTTTAACATTCGATTCCAGTTTGTAATCAGTTCATTAACCTGGCGTTCCAATGCATAATAGGTTATCCCTTCACGCTTTGTCCGAATTCTGGCTGCCTGATTCTTATCCACCATAGCCAAAAAAGCCATTAGGATGACACTCATTAAATTAAAATACTTCTTATTTTCTATTTGTTTATGCTTATCCTTCATATGGGTAAAATTAGTCGCAAAGACTGACCCTGCCGGCTGTACAACTAAATGGATACGTTTAGGCGATTCTATAATATAGGTTCCGGATTCATCTGCTAGTAATAGGACAGTTTGTCTGACTTCCGGCTCATAGTAGGTTTGAAAATGCTCGCTCGTTTCATCAATTACTTTTTCTTTTAATAAAGTAAAGTACACATGCGAAGCTTTTTTTATAATCTCATTATTCATTTATTCTTAGTTCCTCCCGGACACAAATTTTAAATGGTGTCATTTTGGTCCCATACCAATAGATTGGATCTGATCGATGATCAAACTCCGTATAAATATGACGGCCTTCCAATGATAAAAATTGTGGATATTCATTCATTAATCGATGAAGGAGGATTTCACGTTCATCCGTCAATGTTTCCAATTTCCTTGTCGGAGACATGATTTTGAGAGGTTTTTTATCAAACAACATCCATAAATCAATCGTTTCACTTTCTTCAAACCATTGATCCTGTACTTCCATAGGCATATCTGCTAAATCCGCTAATGAAAATTCTCCATATTGCTGTAAATACTCAAATACATATTTCCATGCTTTAATAACAGAGGACCAATCTGTTACTCGCTTGATTAATTCTTCTTCTTCATCCTCATCTTGATTCGTATCTTCTATTTGGAGAGTATGCGCCGATTCCTGTTCCATCCAAATCCAGTCCAATGGGAGAATAAATTCATTTTTGGGTGAAAACAACGGTCCAATAATTTGATCAATCAAATCGAAATCCTTAATTCCCTCTTTCATTAACCAGTTTTCATAAATATGCTCCCGGAATGAAACAAGGCTGTTTTCCCAAAATAGAGAAGGATTTTCTGCTTTTAATTTCATCTCATATGAAATATTTTGAATAACCAGCTTTGCAAACCGGTCATGAAGCTGTCTGGTATGTTCAATTTTTTCATGGAGAAGAATTAATTCTTTTTGAACCAATCCATTTTCTTCCGTACGTTTCGCTTTTTCAATCATAGACGAGATGGTACGGAAATGATTTTTCTCCTCCTCAAATTGTTCTTCAATCTCCCACCTGTTTTCCTCTCTCTGGTGTTCTTGCTCCAGGAGAAGAATTTTCGGGTTGTTCATCATCTCTTTCTGAAAGGAATATTCCTTTGTCATTAAACGATTCACTCTCGAAATGAGGTGATCTAAATTCCGTGTCGCTTTTTTGAAGTTACCATTTTTAATCAGCTGCATACTGTATAGCTGTTCAATCGTAATGGAGAACTCTTCCGCCATTTCCCGACTCATAAAAATCATTTCTTGTGCAACATCAGTTAATTTATAAACGATGGATCCACCCATCTCCAGGTTTGTATACAGTTCATCCATCATCACATAACGAAAGGTTTGAGTATCCCATACCTGTCTCGTTTCATCAAAATATAAGGATTCAAATGGCTTGCTGTATTCTTCCTTCCCCTGAAATAAGAGACCATTCGTAATTCTTTCTATTTGCTTTTCATCAGCCGTCAGCTTCATTTGTTTAATGCTGTCCTCAACCATATGTAAAATGTCGGTTTTTCTACGGCCATCATCATCATTTAATTCACGATAGAACATGGTCAGTAGAACTTGCATTAATATAGTCTGTATATAGGGCTTGAGTTCACCGATTTCCATTCCTTTTCCCAATTCGAACAAAGGATTCAATCGTTTCATCCTTTGAGAAAAGCCTTCCCACGATTCGTTCACATCCATCTCCTCCACGTTTCAATCGTTAAAACCTCTTGCGGAATTCGGTTTTTGGCAGCCCATAATTCATTTAAGCTGTTTTGCTCCTCTTCCGTGAACCAGGAAAAGAATCGTTCCCTGTGTATTTCATTACGTACCTGTCCTGTCTCCGAATTTGCCTGATCCATGCAGTCAAGCATTTTGCGGTAGATTTTTAAAGCAGGCTGAATGGTGCATTCTTGATATTTATCTATCAATCTCATACAAATGCTGTAGCCCTCTGCATCTAAGTCACCTACATAATAAAATAAATAGGAGGAATTCTTCGGGAAAAGTTTAAAGAAGAAGGAGAAGCTCCTTTCTATCTTTTTACCTTCACCATAAATAATCAGTTCCGGTTCGTAATCTAATATTTCTTCTTCCAGCAATTGAACGCAAGTATGGAAGAATGATAGATTTTCTACTATTAATACTCGTTTAATATCCGCTATCTGAACACCCGGCTTTAACCAAAATACAAACGGTTCTCCAAACTTCATACTTTTTAATTCTTCCATCGAAACGCCAATTCTTTGTAGAAATCCCTTTCCCTCAGGGAATAGATCAGAGTCAGTCAGAAATTTTTCATGCCCGAAAAGCTCAAGGCTCCGCTCTTCCAGCGAAACAATTTGTCTATCCTGACTTGATTTTAGAAACGAATAAAGATTTTTCACCCTGAACCATTCATCTTCCGTTTGCCATTCCGGATGGTTTTCATAATAAGAAAAATCAAATCGATCATTCAGCTTAAGCATCTCAAGACGATCCCATTTAGTGATTTCTTTTTTGATATTAACCCAATAAAATAATGGCAAGGCTGGATGCCGGCCATTTGTTTGTTTATTTAGTATCGGTATAAGAATATTTTCTTCAACGAGTCTTTCGATAACATCGTGAAACAATGTATACCCATCCATATCAAAATAGTCTTCTATATGTATTCTTAATTGGCTTTCCAAGACATTTACATTTAATTTTTTCTTTTGCTGAGGATGCTGTATATCCTCTATAAATTGTCTAACTCTAACTTCAACCTTATTAATAACTGCCACCTTCTTCTTGCTTCAACTTACTTATAGGATTATATCAAAAAATAACCTATTTTCTCTTGGAGAATTTTGTCGATACGTATTATTATACACAAGATTTTCTGCTTTTCGGCTTATAAATAGGAAAAAAGATGGCTAACATGATAGTAATAAAGTATTTTTAGTCATTGCTGTTACATTTCAAAAAACAAAGAGGATGAGACATAACTTATAAACGATCCTGAAAAGACGAACGAAATCTAATTTATCGACTTTGTTACTTATTAAAGAGTTAAGTTGGAAGAAAAATTCGTTCCATTGCGCGCTTACTCCACTCGCTTTCCGCGGGGAGGAAGCTGAGCCTGCGGGGTCTCAGCCTTTCCTCTACTTCCCGCAGGAGTCGGTGGCTTCCGCTCCATTCCACTAAGTTTAATAATGATATACAGAAGTAACCAATCTATTGAAAAAAAATAAAAATCCAAACTATTAGGCGAAATATCTATTAAAATATCACCTAATAGTTCGGATTTATCATTGACTGAAATACTTATGTCCCAGCCTCTTTGTTTACGATCATTTCTATCTACTTGTAATAAAAATAGGTATTTTTTTATTCAAAAAGAAGAACTAATAAACACATTACCAAAATAGGTGCTAACCTCTTTAAAATCGTTTTAATAGAAAAGGCTTCCTCTTAATCTCTAAATAAACTGCCCAAAAAATTTAAAAATCATCAGCCGATTTTAAGTGATACTTTTAGGGATTCAACAGGATTGCCAACTTCTAAATCAAAATTTCCCGGCTCTATGGTATACTGCCTTTGATTTCCGTAAATTTGCAATTCTTCTTTTCCAATATCAAAATTTACTTCTTTTGTTTCCCCAGCTTTTATCCAAACCTTTTTAAATCCTTTTAATTCCCGTACTCTTCTTGTAATGCTGGATTCTTTTCCCTTTAAATATAACTGAATAACATCATATCCATCACTGCCACCACTATTGGTAACATCTACTGAAAGATTAAATATTTGTCCAGCTGAAAGTTTATCTACTGAAATAGCCTGTTCCGAGCATTGTAGATTTTCATAAGTAAAGGTCGTATAGGATAGCCCAAATCCAAATGGGAAGAGACTGCTGCCTATCATATCAAAATAATCTTTTTTGTAATTCCCATCCTTGTGATTATAAAATACAGGAATCTGCATAGAAGACCTCGGGATGGAAACAGGCAATCTACCGCTTGGATTGACGTGTCCAAACAATATTTCTGCAATTGCCTGTCCACCCATTTGCCCTGGGTACCATGCGCTTAAAATCGCTGGGGCGTTTGCAGCAATCCAAGGGATCGCATGTGGGCGGCCCTGTATCAAAATCGTAATGGTTGGCGTACCTGTCTTCATGATTCGCTGCAATAATTGCAATTGATGACCCCCTAACTCTAAACTAGCTACGTCTACATTTTCGCCGCAATCCATTTCCTCTTCTCCTGTTATATTAACGACTGCGCCATTTAAATCGAACTGTGCCTTAAAATCCCTTGCGCTCGACCCACCTAGTACCACAATAGCTACATCCGAGCTTTCAGCAAGACTGACGGCTTTCTCGATTCCTTCCGTAGACCGTGAGCGAATGCCACATCCTTTTTCATATACAACTTCTGTCCCCCCTGCAAGCTTTTCGATTCCCTTAAGAACCGTAATAACATGATCTTCTTGTTGGAACGGCGTGTAATCACCCAATTGATTGTAGATTGAATTGGCATTGGGCCCAATTACCGCTATTTTTTTTAAATTATTCTTTAGCGGGAGAATTCCCTCATTTTTTAATAAAACAATCGACTGCCTTGCTGATTCTAAATTAATTTCCTCTTTTTGTGCAGTAATTCCAGCCCACTTGGTTACAACATAAGGATCTTCGAATAATCCCATTTTAAATTTCAATGTAAGAACTCTTCTAACGGCTTTATTAAGTTGTTCTTCACTAACAAGACCATCTTCAATAACCTTTTCTAAGGTGGTATATACATTATCCCAAAGGCTTATATCTATTCCGCTTTCAAGAGCCAGCGCAGCCGCCTTTTCTCTGCTTTGGGTCAAGTTGACCAAATTGTCTAGAGCGCAGCCATCTGCCATAACAGCACCGTTAAAGCCAAATTCCTCTCGTAAGATTTCATTGAGTAGATAGCCATTTGCATGGCATGGAATCCCATCGATTTCATTATATGCGGCCATACAAGCAAGTGCCCCGGAGTGTATAGCCGCAATCATTGGAGGCAGATGGATCTCCCTTAATTCTCGTTCACCTATAGATGCAGGTGCAGCATTATGGCCACCTGTTCCATTGCCCTGAGCTGCAAAGTGTTTTAATACCGCCACAAGTTTTCCAGCTTGAATAGTTTCACCATTATCTCCCTGCATTCCTTTTACCACTGCTTCTGTTAACCTTGAAGCTAAGTACGGATCTTCACTGAAGCATTCTTCTGAACGTCCCCATCTGGGATCCCGCAAAATATCGAGTGTTGATACAAGCGCCATATGAGCCCCTTTTGCCCGAACTTCCTCTGCTACAGCCGCCATCAAATCTTCGTGTAGATCCGGATTCCATGTCGCTCCTACACCTAAATTAACAGGAGTAATCATACTGTCGAGCCCTTGATGACCATGTGAGCACTCCTCTGATAGCAGAACTGGAATACCTAGCCGTGTGTTTTCTTTAATATATTGCTGTATCATATTCGCAACTTCAGCACTTTCACTTTTGGGAATTCCATTTTCATAATGAATGCCTGACCATGGATCGGATCGAAACAAACCGTAAATAACTCCGATTCCATCCCCAAATCGCACGTGGTTTATAAACTTTTCTGTTAATTCGTACCCTGATTCTGTTTTTCGGTAGGCTTCCCAACCATACATCTTTTGGTTTACCTGACCTACCTTTTCCTTTAGTGTCATTTTTGAAAGTAATGATTCTACCCATATTGATATCATTTCTGTTTCGTTTACTGAATCCATCGCATTATCCATCTTTCACCACCTCCTCTACCCTCATTGCTTGGATTTATATATGCTATACTGCTTAAGATATTTTGCAGGCGATACAAGATGAAAATCTAAGTGATTAGAATGTGACTAAAATCGTTTTTACTTCAAACGGCTTAAGATAGGAGGATAATTTATTTTTTTGAAATTGAACAGCGTCTTGTTTTTCCTCCAATAGGTTCGTTTCATCAGCAGAAAAAACCGACTTTCCAAATGTTACTTGTACTTCTTCCCTGCCGCCGCTTGATTCGTACATTCTTAAAATGATCCCCTTACCATCTTCAGAGGGTTTCAATGTATCGAGAACAGCATGTTTGCTCTTCATATCGATAAAAGAATGTGAGTTTGGAAGATTCCCACTATGAGAGGAGGCGTTTACACAAACGATAGGGTGATTCAATTCATAACCTCTCTTAACTACTTCCGCTTCTCTCCAATCCCCTTCATGCGGAAGCAGCGAGTAGATAAATTCGTGACTACCTAAGTCAGCTGTTGGATCTGGCCATTTAGAAGCTCGAAGTAAAGATAGACGAAGGGTATTATGTTTTACGTCATATCCATACTTGCAGTCATTGAGCAGGCTGACACCATAACCCGCTTCAGAAAGATCCGCAAAACGATGACCGCACACTTCAAATTGTGCCCTCTCCCAACTTGTATTCGTATGATTTGCTCTCTCCACTGATCCAAATGGAATTTCAAATGTGGCTTTCTGACAAAGGATATCAACAGGAAAGGCTACTTTTAATAATTTGTGATGCTCCTGCCAGTTCACTTTTGTATGAAAATCAATTCGACTACTATGATGGTAAAGAATCATCTCTTGTTCAATAATGGAATTTGACAACTGCCATTTAAAACGAATGGAATCCTGTGTCTCGCCTTTTTGAATATCTTTATCTAGCAAAACTATTGAATCAGCAGGCTGGTCATTAAATTTTGGGTCAATATCCCAGGCATCCCACACGATTGGCCGGTCATGAAACAACTGAAATTGATTGGCTAGTGCATCAGGTGCTAAAACCTCACGCTGTGCCTTTTTGTCATACAAGCGGAGCATTTCCCCTTTTTCATTCCATTCCACTACATAATATTCAGTTTCCCATCGGCTACCTACTTCCTCATTATCTTTTATACTAGGATTATCATAATCCATTAACCAGATAGTCTTGTAGCCAAGTTGAGGAATGTCAGATACATAAATAGATAATTCCAGTTGGCCATTTTTCAGTTGGCGGATGTCTGACGGCAAAACGTCACCATCATTATTAAGCGCTTTCTTACCTGCCAGTTCAGATCCCCCGATAATTCTTACCGTTTCTGACCTCGCCCATGACAAACTGTTAAATAGAAGGAATGGGGTTCCTTCACCCAGCGTATTTATTTGCTTTTCTAATACTACAAGAGCATTATTTTTAACATGCTCACCGGCAGTAAAAATTTCCTTGTAATCAGCTTCTGACTTTTCATACACCTCAGGAATTGATGAACCCGGAATAATATCGTGAAATTGGTTAAGAAGAAGTGATTTCCACCCTTTTTCCAATGACGGAGCAGTACCAACGTTTGCAAAGTAAGCTGCCATAGTACTCCAAAATTCTGCTTCTCGAAAAAGAACCTCAGCCTTACGATTCCATTTCTTATTCCGGGCATGTGTTGTGTATGTCCCTCGGTGAAGCTCTAAATACATATCTCCAACCCATGTCGGCAAATTGGGATCTTCTTGTTGAATACCATCAAAGAATTCGTGTGCTGTACTATTCACCACTGCTGGAAGTCCGGGAAGGGAGGTAGAGCGGTTTATATAATCAATCATTTCTTGTGTAACACCTCCACCTCCATCCCCGTGACCATAGAGAAGCATTTGTTTTGGATATAGTTGCTTTTGTTTATAGCTCCTCCAGTGATTATCAATTTCTTTTGGATGGGTATATTCATTCAAACCATGATTTAAATAGGAAAGAATTCTTGTTCCATCAATTCCCTCCCAACGAAATAAATCATATGGGAATGGATTAGTATCATTCCAGTTCATTTTGGTTGTCATAAAGTACTCTAATCCTGCTTTCTTTAACAATTGAGGTAGAGAGGCGCAATATCCAAATGTATCTGGAAGCCACTCAATTCTTGGCTGTTGACCGAATTCATCTTTATAGAACTTCATTCCATATAAGAGTTGACGCACCAATGATTCGCCAGAAGGTATATTTAAATCAGGCTCTACCCACATACCACCGACAATTTCCCAGCGGCCATCGGAGATATGCTTTTTAACCCTCTGATAGATGTCAGGATAATATTCTTTTACAAATGCGTATGCTTGAGGTTGACTTTGAGCATAGGTAAAGTTCGGATTCTCATCTAGTAAAGTACTCATCGTCGAAAAAGTACGACTGCACTTTCGGACAGCCTCCTTCATCGGCCATAACCAAGCTAAATCAATATGGGATTGACCGACCATTAACATCTGTCCCGGTATGCTACCAGGTAAATGTGCCAGATGTTTAATTAGCTTTTCTTCTATTTCTTTTATCCGTAAACTTTCACGTAAAGATTCAGGTTTTTCAAAAAGAACTTGATACTGAACTTCATTTAGAGCTTCGAAGATTTTTCCTCTTATTAAATCATCTTCAGGGAGCAATTTTGCAGTCTCAAAGTAACATGTAACAGTTGTTAAAAGACTTTTTATTGCTGGATTCGGCAATTCCAAGCACCCATTTATCAGATAAAGAGAAGGCGGGTCATATTCCGCAGGTTCATTTTGATGATTTAATTCATCTACTGCCTGAGGAACAGGATTAAATAATTCTATTTTGATATTAATTTTTTCTTTTCCCCTTGCTTTATCATTAAATGGCACATAATTTCTGTTTCGATCAATCCCTTGATAGGGCAAGCCATCGATCGAAACCAAACCCTCATGATGAGTTGGTCGTCCCTTTGCCCCAACTAGAAAATTTAATCCAAATTGTTGCTTTCTCCATTTTTCTGGTATGTATACATCTTTTTCAAGAAACATAGTTGTACCTGAATTGATTAACCAATCACCATTATTAACTAAAGGAGAACTTTCAGATTCTAATACATACTTAATAGGTTCCTCATATATCGCACGTTTCGTACGCCAATCGGAAATGGGTATAGCTTCTAGAAGTTGGTGATCTGCTAGATAACGAATGAATCGTTCTATTCTTTCCATTACATATCCCTCCAGGTACCTATTGAACAAATTAATAGACAAATTGTATGGCAGATGATAGGTCAGTATCATACTTTTCCATCAGGCACCAACAACTCAAATTACAAAAATCAGGCATTCTAAAAAACCTAGTGCTTTATCTTTTATCAGAAACTCTTCTAAATAAATTCTCCTTACCGTGTATCCAGATTTATCCTGTCGATGAATCAGGCTATGAGAGTTCATGGACATTTATTCAAACAATTATCTTAATCTTCATCTTTCTAAATAGGATGTACTGGTATAAATATGTAATCATTTTCATAATTTTAGCAATAATAAATGCCCCTTCCTATTGGGGAAAATATAGATTCATTGGATAAAATAAAGAATACTCAAATAGAAGATGCAATAAAAAAACGTATCAATTTGATACGTTTTTACTGGTAAATTCATGTGATATGAAAGTGGCCTAGCGATTTATCTTCAATTCCCTTCCACCAGATTATTCAAATCTTTCTCCATTCACTAGGTGTTGTCCCTATATTTTTCTTAAATTGTTTATAAAAGTAGGTTGTATCAGAATATCCTACTTTTTTGCCGATTTCCCCAGCGCGATAATGAGTTGTTTTTAATAATTCCTTAGCTTTTTCTAATCGATATCGATTCAGGTATTCAGAAAACACCAAGCCAACTTCTTTTTGGAATAATTGGCCTAAATAAATGGCGTTTATATGAAACTGCTGTCCAAGTGTTTTTAATGACAGACCTTCATGATAATGTGAATGAATATACTGAAGCACATTTTGCACAATCGGACTTCGACTATGAGTATGTTGATGAATGGCTTGGAGTAAATCATGACAGTACTCTTTTAGGATGGTTGTCATATGACTGATTTCAGTACTATAGACAATCCTTTCAACAGCTGCAGTATATTGAGAAAAATCATCGTGCTGTATGGAATAGTGGATATAGCAGATTAAATCAAATGTATATTTTTTCACTACTTGAGGAGAGATTAAATTTGACTGCTGTGTCAAATTTTCAAAGAAATGATCAATCTCCAATAAGAATACGTCTTCCCCATTCATTAGTTTTTTCACGATATTTTCTTTAATTTCTTTTTGTCTCTTTATTTCTTCCTGCCGATCCATTGCATTTTTATTGGAAATAAGAACATTGGGTTCGAAATTTAACTGCAGCAAACTATTTTCCCTTGCATTCGCAAAACTGTCCTCAAATCCATCAAGCGTATTGACTACCTTTCCCATAGATAAATAAAATAGTCCGGTCCCTAACTGTTCTTTATGTAAATGTTCGACTAGATTTTGATTTTGTCTCAATATATCCTCTTCATCATAACCTCCATAGATGATTACGATTTCCTGGAAAGGGCTAAAGAGACAAAGTGCTGAATAATTTTCCTCAATAAAGCTACGAACTTTGTTTAGTATCTCTCCATCTTGGTAATTCTCAATATTTAATATAGAAACATTATAAAGCTTTTCATTAAACTCAATACTGTATAATAACAACCTTTCATGAAAATCGTGCTGATCTATTTCACCAGTTAAATAGTTCCATAACGTATTATCCAACAGAGTTGTCTCATCAT
Organism: Pradoshia sp. Z3_51; assembly: GCF_058215915.1. Classification (NCBI taxonomy): domain Bacteria; kingdom Bacillati; phylum Bacillota; class Bacilli; order Caryophanales; family Bacillaceae; genus Pradoshia; species Pradoshia sp. Z3_51. Next base: position 164,017 of record NZ_JBZAJC010000001.1, read on the forward strand.
GCTGCTGCCTGGTGTTTACGATCGAATTTAACTTTCGGCCTGTATTTTGGATAGTTGTTAATAATTCTTCTTCATCTACTGGTTTTAGCAAATAATTCTCAATGCCTAACAATAATCCTTGTTTTATATACTCAAACTCTTGATAACCTGTTAAAACAATACTCTTAATCTCAGGCTTTATTTTATTCACTTCCTCAACTAAATCCAAGCCAGACATTTCGCCCATTAAAATGTCCGTGATAAGAATGTCAATTGGATGATTAATTAAATAAGCAAGAGCATCCTCCCCGCTTTCGGCAGTATAGGCAATTTCAAATCCATAATCCTCCCAATCTATTATGGCCTTTAGTCCTTTTGTGATAATCGGTTCATCATCTGCTAATAGTATCTTATACATGTTTGATCTCCTGCACAGGAATAGACAACTTAACCGTTGTACCTTGATCTTTGATGCTGGTCAAGGAAATTCCAAACTGGTCCCCATATTTAAGCTTTAGACGTTGATGAATATTTCTTAATCCGATTGATTTCACACCATCACCTTCTTCATGATTAATATGTTGAACAATGATGTCTAGTTTATCTTCAGACATTCCTTTGCCATTATCTTTCACGATGATATCTATTTTTTCACCTACTTGGTGGGCAAGGATTAATAATTCATTATTAAATTGATTTTTTTTGAAACCATGAGCAAAATAATTTTCAATTATTGGCTGTAATATTAATTTTTGTACCATTGTTTGTTCCACTTCATTTGGAATGTTGATATCCACACTTAATTTATCTGGATATTTAAATTGCATCAATTTCAAGTATTGATTAACATATCTGATTTCAGTGTAAAGCGGTACGGTATCTTTAGATTCCAAAGTATAACGAAAAAGCTTAGATAAATGAAAAATCATTTTACTGGATGTTTTAGAACCCTCTACAACTGCAACCATTCGGATGGCCTCAAGTGTGTTAAATAGAAAATGCGGATCTATTTGTGCCTGAAGGGCTTTTAATTCGGCTTGCTGCTGCTTCATATTCAACAGGTAGGATTGTTCAATATACTTATTTAGCTCTGTTAACATCGAATTGATATTGATAGATATCTTCGATAATTCATCTTCTTGCTTTGATATCGGAATTCGTGCATTCAAATCACCATTTTCTACCTTACGAACTATCTTTACGATGTTTTGAATTCGACGGGAATAATTCCTGGTAAAAGAAAAAGTTATTAAAATAGCAGCTAAAATAAGAAAGCAAATAACAACCCACATAGTCCCTCTAATGATCGTCAGCTTTTGCCATCCTTTATCGGGAATAACACTTATGTAAGTAAATTCCCCCATATTAGCAATCGTGTTTATGTGATAGTTTTCTTGCTTCCACTCTATTTTCGTCTCATTTGTTTCTCGTTTCACTTCCCTAATCATATCAATCGGGATACCTTTATTAACCGAATAAGCAATTTCTCCATTTCTATCAATAAGAAAGAAAGATACTGGTGCTCCTTCTTGCTTTCTTAACATTTTGTCTAACCATTCTGTTGAGTAGTAAAATGATATTTCACCAATTTTTTTCAGTGTTACTGGGTTATTCAGTATGATTCTTTTTGTTATTGTGTTTCTTAACTTTCGTTCTTTTAGCAAACCATCCCTGTTTAAGTTAGGTATTCCCTGAGAAAGAGAAGGATCTGCATTTGTACCAAGGTCAATTACGCTTTTATTCCAGCGGACATTATTATTGATTAATAAATATTCAATAGATTGATTCTCATATGAACGTAAACTAATGGCATTTAAATCACTATCCTGACTAAAATAACCATTAAAATAGATATCAATATTATTAGGAGTAAAAGATTTACTTTTCGAAAATCTATCTAAATGGTACTCCAAGTATTTTCCATAACCATTGTTGAGAGCGAAAGTTATATCATTGATCATTTCTCCATTTATATAAAGATCTCTTATAGCTCTATTAATATCTGCATCCTTGGATGAAAAATAATCTTCTACTCTTTCTAATGTCCGTGTATTAATATTAACTTCCTTTTGAATAATAATATCGGAATAATAATTTGAAACCGTAACAAATAAAATGATAACGGTTACAACAATAGTGATAGAGGATATCAAAAACAGTCTATTAAATACATTTTGCGTAAAGCGTTCTTTAAATTTCATATTAGAATCCTTTAGTATACAAATTGTATATATGTTAATTATAACATCGAATAGCAATATTTAGGTTATTAGGTTAAAAAGGAGTATGGTAAATAAAATCAAGCTGGAATGCACCAGCTTGATTTTTATGTTTATTATTGTTTGCTTTTCCATTCATCATATTGCTTTTGAATTTCTTTTAATACTTTATCGATTCCAGCCTCTTTCAATTTTTTATTGAATTTAGGCAGATATTCTTCCGGATCCACTGAACCTGTTCCAAGCGCCGGATAAAACTCCTTCGAAATATTCGTTATCGAAGCAAGCTCTGAGCGAACTGGATCACTATTAAAATTGAAACCAAGGGTTGGTGATTTAACGGCAGAAGCATTAAATTCTTCGAATTTCTCCCATTTATCCTTAGGATCTTCTTTGTATAGGTCTAGGATGAAATGGTTTCCTAAAGAATAGGATGGCATATTATAGCTGTCGATACGTGCAGGAAGATCTTCTATTGTTCCATCTTCGTTTTTCTTATAGTGGGTGCCCTCAATTCCTTTATCTACGAGGTTACGAAGATAGGAATCTGTATTAAGCAAATTTAGGAATTCCATTGCTTTTTTAGGATTTTTAGATGTAGCCGAAATGGCCTGAATTGAACCAGAAACAGAGTCATTTACAATGGTTGGCGGTTCAGCAGGTGCAGACACAACCTCGTATTTAGCTGAACGGGACCAAAGTAAATCAGCATATGGCTGTGATCCACCCATACGTACAAACCAATTTTCCACATCCATTGGCCATGTGTCTTTACTTGTAGCAGCATCTTCTTTTAGATAGCCAGCTTTATAATATTTATGCATCGTTTTAAACATATTCATAGCTTCATCTGTATCAAATGGATTAATCACTTGATCTGTTTCCCCTTCAAATGGGAATGCAAAGGGCATTTCACCATTAAAGACATAGTCATAGCGTAAAAATGCTTTAAATGTAGCCATTGGTGTAACACCAGATTCTTTTTCCTTAATAGTTTTCAGCATTGGCTCTAAATCTTCTAAAGAACCCACTTTAGAAATATCGAAGTTGTATTGGTCTACAAGTCGTTTATTAAACGTATAAACCGTTTGTCTTGCTACCTCTTTATTAGCAGGAATACCGTAAATTTTACCATCAATCTTGATACCTTCTAAAAACTGAGGATCAATAACCTCTTTCATCTCTTTTCCTTCATTATTCAACATATCATCAAGAGCCATAAATGCACCCTTTTGGGAATTTTGAACATAATCGGTTCCGTTTGTAAAAATGATGTCAAATTGTTCACCTGAATTGATCATAACTTGCGATTTTTGAGCCCAATCACCCCAATCAATTTGAGTCATTTTCACAGTGGCATTTATTTTCTCCTTTAGGTACTTATTTACCTCATCGAATACTTTATCCGTATCCTTTTGAGGTGTTCCGATGGTGTACCATTTAATTTCGTATGGGTCTCCATCTTTTCCGCCGTTTTCCTCATTTGAGCTTTCTTTGCTGGTGCATGCAGATAGGATTGTTCCAATCGATAGAACTAGTGCTAATAGAATCACAAATTTTTTCTTCATACCTCTCTCCTCTTTCTATATTATTCTTTAACGCCGCCAATAGTTAGTCCGCTGATGAAGTACTTTTGGAAGAACGGGTATGAAACTGCTATTGGTAACGTGGCGATAACAACCATTGCCATTTTAGCTGACTCTTGTGGAATCGTATCAAATAAACTTTGTTGTATTGAGCCAACATCTAAATTTTGCCTCATAAATTCAAGGTTTGCTTCTATTTTCATTAGTAATGCTTGTAACGGCACTAAATTCGGATTATCTATATACAACAAAGCCGTAAACCAGTCATTCCAATAACCTAATGTGCTAAACAATGCAATTGTGGCAATACCCGGTAATGACAGTGGAAAGATGATTTGGAAAAAAATCCTCCATTCACTAGCTCCATCAATTCGCGCTGATTCTAATATTGATTCGGAAACTGATTTCAGGAAAAATGTCCTCATTATGATGATATAGAAAGCATTCAATGCAAGCGGTAAAATTAATGCCCAAATTGTATTTTTCAATCCTAAAAATTGAGTAACAATTATATAAGTCGGTACTAGACCGCCGCTGAAAAGCATTGTGAAAAAGGCTAGGAAAGTAAAGAATTTCCGATATTTAAATTGCGGTCTTGAAATAGCGTAAGCATAAAAGGTAATCATTAACACACTTATAATGGTCCCGAGGATAGTAACAAGAATGGTAACGCCATAAGAACGGAATAATCGTTCCTTCATACTCCATAAATAAAGATATGCATCAGTACTCCACTCTTTTGGAAATAGCTGAAATCCATTTCTTACAATACTTTCTTCGCTTGTAAAAGAAATTATGATGACATAGATAAATGGAAATACACACATGAATGCTAATATTGCCAGAAACACACTGATAATTATGTTTACGACAGGGGAGATTTGCTGGGGGTCTCGATACTTTTTCCTTTTCTTATCCCCTCTTAGCTCTCCCATCGATTGTGAAACGACAACCGGTGCTGGATCTTGCTCTAGTTTAGCCATAAAGTTAGCCGCTTGAGCGACTCTCCCTCCTTTCCGAAGAAAAAAACTTTAAAACAATGCACTTTCCTCATCAATTTTTCTGACTATGTAATTCGTAATCATGACAAGGGTAAAACCTACAACGGACTGATAAAGACCGGCTGCTGTACTCATACCGATATCCCCAAGATTCATAAGACCTCGGTATACGAATGTATCAATAACATTTGTAACCGAATACAATGCTCCGGAATCTCTTGGTACCTGATAGAACAATCCGAAGTCCGAGTTAAAGATCTTTCCGATATTCATAATGGTTAAAATAATCATTAATGGCTTAAGCATTGGTAAAGTAACATGTTTTATTTGCTTCCATTTTGAAGCACCATCAATCATTGCTGCCTCGTAATATGTTCGGTCAATTCCAACTATAGATGCTAAATATACGATACTGCCGTAACCTATACCTTTCCACAAGCTCATAAATACTAGAATAAATGGCCAATATTTTGACTCGCTATACCATGAAATGGGATCAATATTGAACCAACTGAGTACATGATTCATTAGGCCATGATCAGTACTTAAGAAAGTAAAAACAAAATAGCTGCCAATAACCCAGGAAATAAAATGTGGGAAAAGGATAGAAGTTTGATAAATTTTTGATTGCTTTTTATTCACTAGCTCATTAAGCAAAATGGCTATTCCCACAGCAGCAATAAGCCCAACAACAATAAAGATAATATTATATAAGAGAGTATTTCTTGTTATAATCCATGCATCATTTGTACTGAACAAATATTTAAAGTTATCCCAACCTACCCATTCACTATTGATAACGCTTGCAAAAAAACCGTCTGGATGGATTCGAAATTTCTTAAAAGCTAATACTTGTCCAAACATAGGTAAATAGGAGAATACCAATAACCAAATGGTTCCAGGCAGGACCATTAGAAGCCAGACTCGATTTTTATATAGATCACGTGCAAATCTTTTCAAGTGTTTTTACCTCCCTTCAAACTATGTAAGCACTTTCATAACTATATTTTATAGGGAATAGAGCTTAATTTATAGTTGACTAATTTAGGATTAACTGGAAAAAACTTAGAAACAAAATATTTTTAGTACTTTTTATATAACCACAAAGAATAACAAAATCGATTAAAAGATAAATCACTAAAAGACATAAAACAATATCTTCCAGTAATTTTTAAGGCTTAACCTACAACTAGGTTAACGAGGCATAATTTTAAGATAGTAATTTTCATGCTATTTTACTTTTTTTTATTTACTAAACAACTTTTACGTAATTTAATAAATTTTTAAACAATGTAAGTTTACCTAAAACTTGAAGTTATTGATGTAGTTGCTTAAGCCAAATAGTAAATGCGAATTGGCTTTATAAATACAAAAATGAACGGAAAGAATGATCAAACCGTTCATTTTTCTGATTATGTTATTCTGATTGTTTTTATTTCATAAGGCCAAATTTCCATCTTAATCGGTGCAGATGATTCTGTACCGATAGGTTCTTCCATTAAATTCGTCTCAATCCATGATGAGTTATCTGTGTGGAAATTCAATGATACCGTACCCCTGCGCCCCTCATATTCATGAATCCGAACGATAATCCCTTTTCCATCGTGAGCAGGCTTAATAGCATCTATCCAAATATGGTCCGAATCAGTTTCTAAGAAAGATTCCTCTCTCGTCCATTTTCCTTCTGTAGATAAAACCGGTGCATTTAAATCCCAAGCTTTTTCCACTGTTTTCGCTATTCTCCAATCTCCTATATGCGGATAAAGAGAATAAGTAAAGGAATGTTGCCCCTGATCAGCTTGAGGATCTGGATGAATTGCCGATTTTAATAAAGTTAAACGCATCACGTTCTCCTTGATGTCATACCCGTATTTTGAATCATTTAGCAAACTGACTCCAAAATCTGGTTCTGATAGGTCGGCCCACTGATGACCGACAGTTTCAAACCTTGCCATATCCCAACTGGTATTCCAATGCGTAGGACGCTTTACATTACCATATTGAATATCATAAGTAGCTTCTGTAGACCGAATATCAACAGAGAACGATGCTTTGAGCAACTTCCTTTTTTCATGCCAATCAACATCAGTTATAAAATCAATCCGTCGATCATTATGATAAAATCTGATTCGTTGAGTAATGGACGAATGATGATACTTCCAAGTAACAAGAAGGCTAAAGAAAAGCTCACCATTTTCCTCCACTTTAAATGTACTAATATCACGAATTTCTTCCATTTTTTCTTGATAGAATAGATCAATATCCCAAGCATCGTGTGCAAGAGGCTTATCTTCAAAGATTTGCAACACATTTCCATTTTGACCATCTGCTAAAATATTACGATTTGTTTCTTTATCGTAAATTTTGATCATCTGACCATACTCATTCCATTCAACTTGGTAGAATGCCGTTTCTAATTTTCTATTATGATAAATAAAATTAGAAGCTGCTGGAATTATTTCATCCGGCTCAAAATTTAAGACAGCTACACCAAAAGAAGGTAGGTTTTTCACTTCAATTAACCACCCATTCTCACTCTTTTGATGGTTTAACTCATGTCCTTCTCTATCTGTCCAAACCCCAGCGTTAAATTGTGCGAATTGAGACACGAATACATTCCTTTTATCCTTACAATGAGTAGCATTAAATAAAATCGCAGACTGTCCCTTCTCTTCAACGTTCTTACTAATAATGTTTGCTTCCACTTGTTGAACAATCTGTAGTGCTTCAGCGTATTCTTCCATCGCATCTTCATATACTTCATGTATCGAGGAACCAGGGATGATATCATGAAATTGATTTCTTAATATAATCTTCCAACCATCCTTAAGTCGGTCAAATCCTAGCCATTCTCCCTTGTCAGATAACCAAGAGGATAGGAATTCTGCCCTTCGGTATAAGAGCTCCAGTTGACGATTCATCTTTTTCATAAATGCTTGGCTAGTATAGGTTCCACGGTGATATTCAAGATATAGTTCGCCGTCCCATTTATGAATATAACCATCGGACTTTTCTACATTTTCGTGCAGTTTTCTAAAAAATTCTCCTGCCCCGGATGTTTTCACATTCGGCATTCCCGGCAGCTGATCGAATCTGCGGCGCATTTCAAGCATATGGCGATTAACGCCACCCCCACCGTCACCGTACCCGTATGATAGTAGAAGATCCTTGGATAAATCCTTATCGCGATAAGCTTCCCAAATCCCTTTTACTGTTTTCGCTGTAATGTAGCCGTTATATGTATAGAACCACGAGTCCGGCTCGTTCCAAGGTTCAGGTGTAGTGATAAAATGAGTTAATATCTCTGACCCATCAATCCCCTTCCAAAAAAATGTATCATGCGGCATACGGTTATACTGATTCCAACTAATCTTAGTGGTCATCATCGTTTTGATCCCAGATTTTTTTAATATCTGCGGCAACGCCCAGCTATAGCCAAACACATCCGGTAACCAGAGATAGTCACAATCGATGCCGAACTCTTCCTTAAAAAAATTCTTCCCATAAAGAATTTGACGGACAAGCGACTCACCACTAGGGATATTACAGTCGGCTTCCAGCCACATCGCTCCTCCTGCTTCCCAATGACCTTCTGCAATTCTCTCTTTTATTTGCTCGTATATTTCAGGATAGTCAGCTTTAATATAATCATAGAGCTGCGGTTGTGTTTGCAAGAAGTGATATTCTGGAAACCGATTCATTAGATTTAGTACCGTTGAAAAGGATCGGGCTGCTTTCTCCCTCGTATTTCTTAACCGCCAAAGCCAGGCAACGTCGATATGTGTATGGCCGACTGCATGTATCGTAATATCTGAATTTTTATCAACTGATCTAAGCGTTTCTTTTATATCGGTCTCCGCTTCATAACATGATTCATAGAATTCAATGCTTCCTGGATCAGTCCAATTAATTCGGAATAAAGCGTCCTGAATCATTTTCTTTAAAAACGAATAATGAGAATCTGCTTCCATGCTTTCTTTTAATACCTCATAAGAAGCTAAAAGGGTATAGTATAAATCATCAATACGAGTATCCAGCCAGCCAATCTTCGCGGTTTGGAGTTTAAATTCATTTTCAACAGGAGGGCCTCCGCCTTCAAAGCCGGACCATAATCGAAAATCTAATCGTATGGATCCTTGCGACGTCTCTTGGTCGAAAAGAACTTCTTCATGATTGGAATCTACTCCTTGTACGGGCTTTCCATTAATAAATAATAAGGACTCAAAACCAGAGTTATTTCCTCCTCCTGTTTTCCCAAAAGAAAATAGTCCGACAATTTGTTTATTATTATATGGGAGGTGGCTATCGACATTAGCATGTATCCACATGTAACGATCTCGTCCCTTCCAATAGTTGCCTAACCTCATTTGATGATGTTCATCGTATTCCAATGGTGGAAAGGCACCAATCCTACCATTGTCACTGCAGGTGTTAAATTGAGGAATATCATAGCAGTCACGGTAACGATACTCCCCTAGTTCTTGAATACGTGCTTCAAACTTTCTTTCGGTTAAAAACATGTTTTCACTCCTATGTTTTAGATTGAAAAATTACCAGCAGTGACAATTCGATGATATATATTCCCACCTACTAATCCATCTACAATCTCCCAAGGTCCATCGTGAAGCAGTCGTTTTTCATCTAATTCATTAATTTGATCAATTCTTCCATCAAGCCACTCATTGAGACGATATTTTATGGTGTCAATTCTTGTAATAACCCCCCCATAGCGGATATCAATAACTTCCCAACCGAATGGTTTATAGGCTGTAAACCAAATATCACGATGTTTTTGACGGAGCAGGTCCACGTTAGTTTGAATCCAATCGAGTTTAGGTAAGAATGAACGGATCTGTTCAACATCCTTTTTGTCATAAAGCTCCTTTAACTGAAGGCCTATTTCCGCCTTCACACTCAACACTCTAGCCAGCTGCCCATAAAAGTCGAATAAATGCTCCCAATCAGGATTATGAAGTTTAGCCTTTTCAATCTCATAAACTAGCTTATTATAATGTTCGCCAAGCCCTAAACCTCGAACATTCTCATCATAGAGACCGATTAAAATATCTTGATACAATAATATCTTCGAAGTCATGGATGTGTTCATATTATTCTCCATGACTCCTGGCGTTTCATCCAAGTGTTTCAAAATCATAAAATCTTCAAAGTGTCCTTGACAGCAAAATGCAAAGCGGTCGCCGACTTGTTCATTCGTTACTACTTGGTGATAGGTATGTTCAGCAAATAATTGAAGGATCGGATAAGCCGTTGAGAAAGGTGTCTCTGCTCCATTATCACCCCAGAGTGTAACAAAGACTTCCTTAACTCCTTCTTTTTTACATGCGGCCATAGCTGCTTCAGTAGTAGCAATTGCTTTTCCGTAATTCGGTGCAATTCCATTCCATGTCCATGCACCGCCAGCGAAAATTGGTAGGCGACCTAGATCTTTATGATGTTGGATATATTCTTCATATACCTCCTGCTCTTTACGATAATAATTCCAATAGACAAGGTCTACATCCGGAATTCCACCTAAAATTTCTTCGCTAATATGACCTTTTTCATCATGGTATTTACTATCCTTGGAGAATAGAGGGAAATACATATCACTCCATATCATTGGTTTATAGCCATACTTTTCGGTAATTGCTACAACCTTTTGTATGTGGCGGTTCATAATTTCAATATGATTCACATAACCGTGGTTTTCCAAATACCTTCCAAGTCCTAACTGGAAAGTTTCATCCATTCCAATATGAATACGTTTCGTATGGAAAGCTTCAGAAACGGCTTTAATACAGTTCTCCAAAAATTCATAGGTCTTCGGCTCATCCACCAATAGGATATCATCGGTATCTCTAAATTCAGAAGCATAGTTCCACTTCAGCGCTTCCCGTAAATGCCCTAATGTTTGGATACATGGAATCATTTCAATTCCAAGTTTATTGGCATAATTATCACATGCTTTTAGCTCTTCAATTGTGTATCGTCCTCGCATATAACCAAAATAAGGATGCTCCTTAACTTCATAAGTGTCCTCTGTGTAAAGCATCAATGTGTTAAGTCCCATAATTGCCATTTTTTGCAGCAGCTTTTCCAATTCAGTAACTGTTGGGACGGCATTCCTTGAGGCATCAAGCATTACACCACTCATTTCAAAATTCGGGTCTTCTGATATATCAAATTCATGGTTTTTCTGATAATTCTCAATCCACAAACCTAAAGCACGAAAAAAATGTACCGGCTGATCATAGCTAATTTCCCCGCTACCGTTTTGATTAGCAACCCTAAGCTGTCCACTTTCATTTTTCACCTGAATGGGATGCCCTTCCGTGGAAAGCTCTATATTTAGATGCTTAGACAGAATCTCTATACCATTTTGTACTGAATTTACATCTCCCTTAATATGCAATTTCAAAATAAACTCCTCCTTAAAGATTGTTTTTAGTAACCTTTATTGCTACTTACTTGACTATCTAAAGCTGTAAATCGGCTAAGACAGATTCTCATCATCCAAAAGGCAGGCGCAACTGCAGACACAAATAGAATAAGACCTGGATACTCATTAATCATATAGCCAATCAGGATAAGGCCAATCAAAATGAGTATAGTAGAAGGCAAGCTGGTCGCTGCAAACAGAAATGACTGTTTAATGTAATCCCTATTTGGTAGTTCATAATGAGCATAGATTGCAAAAAAGTACCCAATCGCTAAAAATAACACGCATACAAGAATGTATAAGAAGATAGAAAGAAAACTAGCCAAAAAGCCTGTCATCACTTGGTCAACTATTCGAATATCAATAAACAGGAAAAGTCCGATGCCATAGAAAATCAAGCCATTTACATTACTTCTTCTCCATTCTTGAAAATAAATCTGCTTAAATGTTTTTAAAACAGGTACATCCGTTTCGTTTCTAATCCATTTTCTTAATATCGTAAATAAAGCCACCGACGCAGGGAAAAATCCGAATATGCCTAATCCAAGGATAGTAAACGCAAACCAACACCAATTGACTAAAATCACTCTCCAAATCCACTCACAAACACCAATGATCCATGGCACTTTTTTCATTGCTTCATCCCCTCAAATGAAAATTCTCCTTCAAGATACTTATTGATTTTTAATCAATTGGTGATAAAGCGGGCTTCCTTTTACCGCTTTCCCCGTTAAACTTAATACAAATTCACTAAACATTGTGTTAGCCCAAGCAAACCAATCTCTTGTAAATTCTTCTGGGCAATCGGCGTTAAAGCCCTCATGCATATACGCCGTTCCGCCATCAGTTGTTTTAAAATAGTCTAGTATCATTTGTTTTTCGCCTTCAACCGTTGTCGTCATTCCTTGAATTGCAAGTGCAATATGCCAGATATAATGATCAGGTGTATGTGGACTTCCGATTCCATTTGCAAATTTCCCTTCATAATAATATGGATTATCCCTACTTAATATAAATTGGCGTGTATTCGCATATACTTGATCTTCATATGGCATGTATCCTAAATAAGGAGCAGCCAGCAGGCTTGGAACATTCGCATCATCCATTAAATTGACCCTGCCCTCACCATCCGTTTCATATACATACATGTCACCGTTAATTGGGTGAGAGAACTTGGCAAAAGTTTCGATTCCTTGTTTTATTTCATTGCGAAGATTCAGACATTCTTTGCTTAATATTGGTAGGTTCAATACTTGATTGCTGATTTCAGCTGCATATTCAAGTACTACCACTGCAAACATATTAGAGGGCACTAAATACCCGTAAGTACAAGCGTCATCACTTGGACGGAAGGCACTCCATGTCATTCCGGTCGGTACAACATGTCCTCCTTTTCCATGACGTATTAATGTGTCGGACTGACGAACTTCTGCACGTTCAAACCGGTATGGTGAATGATTTTCATGATCCTGCTCCGTTCTCCATACATGAAGAATTGTTTTCATAACATCCTGGAACGATTCTTGTAAAAACGCAGTACGTCCTGTAGACTTCCAAAATAGGTAAGCCAGTTGGATTGGATAGCACAAAGAATCAATTTCATATTTTCGTTCCCAAATATGTGGGGTCATCGTTGTTATGTCGGTTTGATAACCTTTGCCGTTGGCACTTTCATTAAAAGCATTAGCATACGGATCATGAAGTATAAAAGAAAACTGTTGGCGAATTACTCCTTCGATTAAATCCGCTAATTCTTCATCTTCTTCTGCTGCCAGTAAATAGGGCCTTACTTGTGCAGCTGAATCGCGGAGCCACATTGCCGGAATATCACCGGTAATTACGAAGGTTTTGCCATCTTCCTGTTTTTTTAAAGTCGTTGTAAACGTATTAACAAAACATTGCTCAAACATTCTTTGTAATTTTGCGTCTTCCGGAAAAAAGTCATTTACATGTTTGATAAGTCTCTGCATTGATTTAGGAATAGTTATCATCAATTCACACCCTATCCTTTTCTTTTAAATCCAAGTGTAATGATTTCTGCATTTCCTGCTTCATATTGATTTTCTGTCAAAGTTGTTGAATCTTCCAAGATATTACTCTTGTAGGATTGATAATCTTTGATAGATGCTTTTAAAATCGCATTCTTTTCACCAGGATTAAACCAGCGAATCATGATATCATCACGATCTTCCGCTACTTTCATAGAGGACCATGCTAGTCCCTTGTCTTCAGATTGTACAAATTGATGTATTGGTGGCCTTGTACCTTTATGTATAGTTGGTTGAACAATAACAAGAGGTACTTTAAATTGGTAAGCATCAACAAAAGCTTGTGATTTAATCACATCTTTTTCATGTGACAGTACTTGCCACTCTGCTGTCTGGATTCCTAAGCATTGTGCTTCAGGTGTCGAAAAATATCCCCAGTCTCCGAGCTCAGCTACCGAACGGAGAACAGTAATTGCGATCGTACCGTCTTCTGGCAGGATTTCATATTCTTGAAGACCATGGGTTGCCACGGTTAAGCCCATTTGCTCATCTGCTATACTGCTAAATCGCTGCTGATGGTGACAAAAGCTAGGATTATCCCATTCTTTTTCTGGTTTATTGGGACGAGTAACAATTTCAAATATACTATCTGCTTTGTGAGTTTCTGTCTTTAAACCAGTTGGGAAAAGCACACGGAGACGATGGTCTGTTGCTTGATTATCAATGGTCAGCGTAAAAACCGGACCTTTCATTCCTTTTGCCAGTGTGACAACAGTTCGTAAAGTAATTGTTGTCATTTCATCAGATCTACCTGCCTCCCGTTCTTTATGCCAAACTAATTGGTTCCTTTCTAAGGCTAATCGCTCATCCGCACATGCTGGAATTGATAACGTATGAGTATACTGGAGTACAGTTTTGAGTTTACTTTGTTCCAACCATGAAAATTCGGCTGCTATCCCCTTTGTATTGATGGAGGCATGCCCCTCTGTTTCCTTAAACATATATTCGTTTCCAATATCACCAGTGTCTTCATATATACCAAGATGATGAAATACTTCTTCCGTTAGTTTATTCATTAAATCAAAGCTTCCATCTCCATGAAAATGTAAATGAACATACTCATTTTCCATTTCAAATCTATCATTCTCAGTTTCTCTTGTTTCAGCTAGATGTGCTGGAACCTTTTCTGGTAAAAGGTAGAACGTTTTATAGCCAAATGAAGGAATTCCTTCAGCGAAGAATGATAGCTTAGCCCGTTTAGCAAAAAACGGCTGTCGAAATTGATCGTCTGGTAAATCATATCCAAATTCAATAACAGGTTTTTCAAGGTAATAATCTATTGCCTTTCCTTGATTATCTACGAGTTTATAATAAGGTAATTCTCTTTCCTTAAGATAATTTGGTATTTCTTTAAAATCCATTTGAGAAAAAAATATTTTATCCAGATCGATTTCTTTTATGACTACTTCATTTTTCTCCCAACCGGTTGTATTAATTACAAGGAGTGGGATCCCGCCATCCGGTGTTTCAGATGTATCAATTCTTTCAGCAATCTCAGCAGCAAGTTCCTTAACAAATACATCTCCCATCTGCGAAACTGTTTCAAAACGTGTGACCATTTCACGATGGACTTCATCTACACTGCAGCCACAAATGCTATCATGTGGGTGATTCTTCATCAGTGTTTTCCACATAAAACGGATATATTCTCTCGGGTAATCCCCTCCGGCCAAAAGGTTAATAGCTGCAAGTGGTTCCACGACTTTTTCCAGCAATATTTGACACCTCGTATTCCATTGCTTTAAATAAATACGGCTTGATGCCGTGTTGACAAGGGTAGACCAGCCATCTGTTCGCTGGTTGCGAAGCTCACCTTCAATGATTTGCAGGTTATTGGGAAGTGAGACTTTTAATGCTTGTATATATTCAGCAAAGCTGGAGTGTTTAAATGTATAATCTGGATATAGAGCACCGGCTGTTTCAATTGCTTGCGGTATTGTTTTTTGCAATGGCTGATGGTCGCAGCCGTTCATGAATAATAATTGATTAGTCGAGGCATATTTCTCTGCATCCTGGATTTTTTTATCCCAAAATACCTTTGCTTCTTCCAAATCAATTGGTATTTCATTCCCATTCGAATACCAATTCGCAAAAAGAATACCTAAAACACTAGAACCGTCTGGCGATTTCCAAACAATCTCGGAAAAAGGAGATTCAAAGTTTGGTGTATCCGATACTGTATTATTAAAGCCAGTAGGCTTAACACCTCGCCCAAATGCTGCTGTATCAATGCCCGCCTGTTTCAGAATTTGAGGTGCCTGTCCATAAATCCCGAATGTATCCGGAAAATAGCCAATCTTTGAAGCATGGCCATAGACCTTCGTATCATACAAACCAATCTGCAAGTTCCTGATATTAGCTTCAGAACTGGTTAAGAAAGCATCCTGCAACACATACCAAGGACCAATATAAAGTTTTTTATCTTCAATCAATTGTTTTACGATTTCAAAATTTTCAGGGTGGACTGCAAAATAGTCCTCTAAAAGGATTGTCTGGCCGTCAAGATGAAACGATTTAAATGTATTACCATCCTTCTTAAATTGCTCAATGATATTATTCATGAGTTTGATAAAGTAAAAACGATGTTTTTCAAAAGGTAAATACCACTCTCTGTCCCAGTGAGAATGAGAAATTATATGGGCAGTCTTATTCATAAAGACTTTTCCTCCTTTGGTGATTTACACTCAACAAGAAAGCGCTGTCATTTTTTTGTAAATAGATTCCTTCAATATCTACAATAAAAAAACCAAGTTCTTCTAGCAATAGAATAGAGGAAAGTCATAAAGTTATTACAGTAGATATTAAATTAGTCCAGTGAATTTGTTATGTAGTTTAACTTTATCTTTTAGATACAATTTCTTTGGATTATTAAAATGCATTATTCATACCTTC
Organism: Pradoshia sp. Z3_51; assembly: GCF_058215915.1. Taxonomy (NCBI): domain Bacteria; kingdom Bacillati; phylum Bacillota; class Bacilli; order Caryophanales; family Bacillaceae; genus Pradoshia; species Pradoshia sp. Z3_51. Next base: position 180,181 of record NZ_JBZAJC010000001.1, read on the forward strand.
CTGTATAAAGAAAATTACAATTATGAAAATGATGGAAATCATCCAAAATGCAAAGGCCTAATCTTCTATAATGAATGGTACAGAGAATATTTATACGATGGTTATCTTAACTGCTGTATACGCTCCTTCCTCTACTTGTCCTTCTGTATCATCACATCTACAATGTGCTTATACGAACAAAAATTTATTCTAATATCCTATATATAATAGAACTGGAAAAGATGCTATATATATAAAAGCATCAGTCTACCCATCTCCTAGGGTAGACTGATGCTTTAAGGTTATGATTAAACCATTACTTTACAAATATTATTTGTAAACTCAACTGGGTCATTGATTGGCAGTCCTTCTATTAATAAGGCCTGGTTATACAATAGCTCAGTATATAAATCCAGCTTGGATTTATCCTGTTCATAAGCTGCTTTTAAAGATTGGAAGACTTCATGATTTGTGTTGATTTCCAATACTTTATCTGCCTTCACATTTTGATTATCAGGCATAGCATTCAAGATTTTTTCCATTTCAATCGTGATTTCTCCATCAGCGGATAAACAAACAGGGTGTGTTTTTAAACGTTTGGAAGCCCGGACATCCTTCACTTTGTTTGTAAGTAATTCCTTCATATAATTGAATATCTCAGTATTTTCATCTTCTTGTTCATCTGTTTGCTTGTCAGAAGAATTACGGTCAATACCAAGATCTCCGCTGGAGACAGATTTAAATTCCTTCTCTTTATAATTCATGATCATTTTTACGGCGAACTCATCAATATCTTCAGTGAAGTATAGGATTTCATACCCTTCATCTAAAACAAGCTCTGTTTGAGGAAGCTTTTCTATTCTTTCATATGAATCACCGGTTGCATAATAAATGTATTTTTGATCCTCTGGCATTCTCGACACATACTCATCAAGAGTCACCAATTTCTTCTCTTTGGAAGAGTAGAACATTAGCAGATCCTGTAAAGCTTCTTTATTTGCTCCAAAATCACTATACACGCCAAATTTAATTTGACGGCCGAAGGATTTGTAGAATGAATCGTATTTCTCACGGTTATTTTTTAATAATGATTGAAGCTCACTCTTAATTTTTTTCGAAATATTTTTTGCAATAAGCTTTAATTGTCGGTCATGCTGCAGCATTTCCCTTGAAATATTCAGTGATAGATCCTCTGAATCGACCATCCCTTTCACAAAGCTGAAATGGTCAGGAAGTAAATCAGCACATTTCTCCATGATCAGAACACCGTTTGAATACAGCTCCAGCCCTTTTTCAAACTCCTTGGAGTAATAATCGAAAGGAATATTCTCAGGGATGTAAAGAATTGCATTATAACGGATTGTTCCGTCTACATTGATATGCAAGTGTTTAAGCGGCTTATCAAAGCCGTAATGCTTTTCATGATAGAAGCTTTCATAATCTTCATCCGTTAATTCACTTTTATTCTTTTTCCAAATCGGAACCATACTATTGATGGTTTGTTCCTCAATAATATTTTCATATTCATCTTCGCTGCCCTCAATTAGGTGCTTCTCTACGGTATCCATTTTGATTGGATAGCGAATGAAATCGGAATATTTCTTGATAATGGATTTTAATTTATATTCATCTAAATATTGATCGAAATCTTCTTCCTCTGAATTTTCTTTAATCGTAAGAATGATTTCAGTACCGATTGTTTCCTTTTCGCATGGAACAATCGTATATCCTTCCGTACCTTCTGATTCCCATTTATACGCGGTATCAGAATCAAGCGCTTTACTGATTACTGTCACTTTATCAGCTACCATAAACGCTGCATAAAAACCAACGCCGAATTGTCCGATAATATCATGGCCATCTTTTGATTCATTTTCACTTTTAAAAGCTAAAGATCCACTTCTAGCTATCGTACCAAGGTTATTTTCAAGTTCTTCTTTGGTCATCCCAATACCAGTATCCAAGATGGATAAGGTTCTATTTTCTTTGTCTGCACTTACTTTTATGTAATAACTTTCTTTATTAAATGTTAAGGACTCATCTGTTAATGCCTTGTAGTAAAGTTTATCAATCGCATCACTGGCATTTGAAATAAGTTCACGCAAAAACACCTCGCGCTGAGAATAAATTGAGTTAATCATCATTTCCAATAATCGTTTGGATTCTGCTTTAAATTGCTGTTTTTCCATTTTCGTCTTTTCCCCTCCATCGTGTTCTGTAAAGAAAGAATATCCGGCAATTAGCACTCATGAATATCGAGTGCTAATTGCTATCTATTTTTAATTATTCACAATTTTAATATGGTGTCAATATTTGTAGGATAACTTGTTCGTGTAAAAGTAAAGTGAAGTGATTCACTGATAAGATCAACAACCTTTTAGAAATGCATATTTTATGTGGTTTTAGCAGATAGTAGGAGTGTATTTTTATTGAGGAGTGATAATATGCCAAACTTAAATGAATTAGAACTTCAGAACCTGCGTCATATGATCGGCTCGCATGGCACCCTAGCCACTAAGCTTGATTATTATGCACAGCAATGTACAGACCCAGAAATCATACAACAGCTACAAAAAGATGCTCAAGACGCAAGAAATCATAAAGAAGACCTAATGAAATTTTTATAAAAGGAGGATTTGTCATGCAGGAAAAAGAAATGATTAATGATTATTTATCAGGATTAAACAGTAGTCTTACAGGTTATGCGTCTATTATTGCACAGACAGAAAATCAGGAATTAAGACAAAAGGTTCAAGATATGAGAAATCAAGATGAACAAAGACAATATCAAGTCTATTTACTGGCTAAGCAAAGAGGCTATTATAAACCAGCACAGCCTGCAACCGAAGATGAAATCATGACCGTCAAGAATGAATTATCGCAGGGATAACAGACAGGTCTTTATTTAACCCTCTTCTTGACAGGGTGGGGGTCGCTGGTTCGAACCCAGTCGGGATCATACATTTTAAGAAGGCTTAAACCTAAGTGTATCAAGGGTTTGAGCCTTTTTTCTATTATTGAGTAAAAGCCCGATTTCGCCTGTATATTTATAAATTGCACAAATACTGCACAGAAGCTGCACACGACCCTGCACGAGCCCAGAGTTTCCAATGGGTTCAGCTGTCTCCATTATTTCCGTTAAATCCAAAATGTTCACCAAACCGATCCGCTGTTCGCTTCTGCATTTCCTCATTAGTATGGGAATAGATATCGAGTGTAATCCCGACCCTGGCATGTCCAAGCCGCTCACTAACGACTTTAGGATTCTCTCCCATCCGCATAAGTATCGTTGCATGAGTATGCCTAAGATTGTGGAATGGCATATACGGCACCTTCGCCAGTTTGATTAAACGCTGATATTTTCTCAGAAGATTGCGTGGCTCCATATACGTACCAACAGAAGAGGAAATCACAATTCCCAACTCATTCAGTTTCTGCCTCTTCTTATATTCTATTAATGCATCTCGTACACTAGGAGATAGAAAAACCTCTCGTACAGAATGAGCTGTTTTCACTTCTTTCACATATAAGCCCTTAGCTTTCGTCCTCACCAATGATTCAACCACATGAATCACACCATTCTCCAAATCGATATTATTCCATCGAAGTGCCAATAGCTCTCCACGCCTCATTCCAGTGAAGATGGCCAGCAAGAAGGGAATCAATTCACCCTCTCGCTCACAGACTTCCAGGAATGTTTTCGCTTCTTCCACCGTCCATATTTGCATACGCTGTTTATGGACCTTCGGTGGTGTGGCATCACGGGCAGTATTACTCTTAATCAATCCCCACTTCACTGCTTTCTGCAGAGCTTTGGAGAGAAGGTTATGCATCTTCCTCACCGTTGCATTTGACAATCCTTCCTGAAGCTTGGCAGCATAAAACTGATCAATGTCATAGGTTGTAATTTTGGATAACAACGTTGATTTAAAGTACGGAACCAAATGATATCTTACTATTGGCTCTGCTTTCTCATATGTCGGCAGTTGGACTTCATGCTTATACGTCTTATGAAGCCAGGACTCTATATATTCATTAAAGAGCGTCTTCTCAGGCTCTGTATATTCTCCAGTACTGATTTGTAATTGAAGCTTCGCCTTCTCTTCCAACGCTTCACGTTTAGTTTTAAAACCACTGCGATAAATCTGCTTTCTCTTGCCGGTGCGTGAGTCTACACCAGCATCAATTCGAAATGACCATACCTTACCAACTTTCTTAACTGACAATAAAAGACCTCCATTTTAGTGGATGGAGGTAGGGTTGGTAATAGTATGGACATTTTTACAAAAATATTACCTTTTCATTAAAAACTGTCGAATGCCTAACTATGCTTGTTCGACATCTGTTTTACTCTTACTAGAATTAACATTTTGGTATTCTATATTTCCATAAACTTTTTGGATTAATTCTCGATAAGACCGTCTCTTTTCAGCTTCTGAAAAATTGCCTTCGTCTAATATTTTTTGCAATGTATTTAGTTCAGTCATAACTTCAGAATTTAGACTTTCTTTCTTGAATAAGATATCAAGTCTGACCAAAAATATACCAGCAAAAAACCAAAGTAAATCATAAACATTTTTTATTGCATTTGAAATTTTTTGCAATTCTAATCCTATTAAAAATTGTTTTACACCTATTAAAAAAAACCCAGCAACCACTCCATATGATGTTCTCTCTGGATTTTTCATAAACAAAGTATCCAAAGCTTTATATCCATATTCAGTAATTTTATCAAAATTATCCTTCATTCCACTCTTCCTTTAATTGAAGCGATTTTCTAAAACCACTAATAACTTCTGGGACATTCTCTTTAAAGAAAATTCCATCTCCATTTCCATCAAACTTATCCCTATTTTGATAAATGAACTCAATCATTTCTTTAGCTTCATACTTGTTTGATCCAAAAAATCCATATTTAACTCTAAAACTGATAATCATTTGATATAAAAATAATAATATAGAAATAAATACAATGCCCACTATAAATGCCTTAGATAAAGAGAGTAATACCGTTAATAAAGTTAACAATATTATTGAAAAAAATAGAATGATATATGTTCTATAAATATTTTTTAACTTTTGCTCTAAAAATATCGATGAAACTTTGACTCCTTTAATCCTTTGACTGATATCTTTTTTATCATTTTTTTCATTAATATTAATTATTAAAGTGCTCATGATTGTGTTGATGTTACGATTTAATAACCTTTCGAAAAATCTACTAGTTTCTAACTTTTCGTGTCTTTTTTGCAGGAGAATAAATAGTTCTTCATATTTGTCACTTAAATCTTCATACGACTCATCAACTTCTGACATTTTTTTAATTTTCTCGAATTTATTAAAAACTTCCGAAAAATCATCTTTATCTGGCATGACCGACCTCCTAAATATCTAATAATGATAGTTAAATTTTAACACAAAACGTTCGTTCTAAGGGAATATTTTCCTTTTATTTATAGTATTTTTTCAAATTTTTTTACTACATCTCTTTGCATCTCTACATCCATATGTGAGTATATATCCAATGTAATCCCCACATTAGCATGTCCCAACCTCTCACTAACAATTTTGGGATTTATACCTTCTTTCATTAATATTGTTGCATTGGTATGTCTCATTCCATGTAATGAAATCCGTTTAACTCCTGCCTTTTTTATCAAATTATCAAATGTTCTAGCCAGATTCCTTGGATGAAGTGGTTTCCCATCCACTGTACTAACTACTAAATTGAAAGATTGATAGGCCTGACCCATGCGCAGCTTCATTTTCTTTTGCTCAATTTTTAGTTCTTTCATTAACCTAATCAAACTGTTTGGAAGAAGAACTTCACGAAATGAATTGGAGGTTTTTGGAGTGGAGAAGAAGAGACCTTCTGATTTTGTATAAGCCAGTGATTCTTTCACTTTAATGACGGCATTCTCAAAATCTACATTCTCCCACTTTAGCCCAAGTATTTCTCCTCTCCTCATTCCAGTGTGAAGTGCCAGTGAAAAAGCCACCTTCCATCTTAATTCGTCACAGGCTTCCAAGAATCTTTTCGCTTCCTCTGCTGTCCAAATTTCTTTTTCCTTCTTAACAATAGACGGTAATTTTACTTTTTCAATCGGATTTTTTAATATCAGTTCCCAATCTATGGCTGTTTGAAATGCCTTGCTTAACACATTTTTGATTTTTTTTATCATAGATGGTGACAGTCCGCTCTTCGTTTTTTCTGAGAAGAACTTCTGGATATCGTATGGCTTAATAGAATTCACTTCTCTCTTGCCAAACACTGGCATAATATGAACCCGTACCACACATTCTGCTTTCTCAAAAGTTGTCGACTTGACCTCATGTTTATATACTGTTTCCATCCACTTTTTCAAGAAAATCTCCATTGTTTCTCTCTTCGACTGAAGATAACCTTCTGTTTTAATTCTTATCATAAAATCTGCCTGTGCCTGTTCAGCTTCTTTCTTGGTCCGAAATCCACTTTGATATTTCTGTCTGCGTTTTCCGGTTTGAGGATCTCTGCCTACATCAATTCTGAACGACCAACTACTTCCTACTTTCTTAACTGACAAACCATTCTCCCCCTTATAGCGCTATCTTGTTTGTATTATTTTTAAGCCATTCCATAAACTCATGTGCCATTACCCGTTTGTTCCTACCAATTCGAATAGTAGGGAAATCTGTTCTTTCCATTAATTCATATGCAGAAGCACGCGATATTTTTAAGAAAGCTGCAATCTCGACAGCTGTTAAAACCTCAAAGTTATTCATGTATATTTCTCCTCGTTTATAATGGTTTAAAATTTCGGTTATCTGTCCAAACTAATAGTTATAGTTCGGTTATTTATCTGTATTGGTATACCAGTATGGATGAAATATCGAAACGATAGCTATGAAATGCTTGATATTCATAAGCATTTTCGTTAGCGTTTTAGCAAAGTCTGCAACACTGCTATTTCCTTTCGATACTTCGTCCAATTACCATCGTAAGTTTCGGTTATTCATCTTGATCATCGAAAATATCTCGGAGAATATCCGTTGTGGGGATAATAATCGGTGGTTTTGATGGGGAAACTATAATGGTTTCAATGAAATATAAGATGATTAATCTCAGCTCATTATTAGCTAGTGAATAATCAAAGAGATCGAAACGCTTCAGGAAAGTTCTATTCTTTAAACTGTCTATCATCGACTCAGTAAGCTCTTGTTTTGACCAAAGAAGGACTCTGTTTTCGACAAGTGAATCTCTTTTTTGGATAATGATATTCATTATTTCTCTTTTGTTATTGTTTTCTGCATACTCGGCTTTGCTTACTAATTTATTTAACTTTTCTTCAATGGTAGCTAGCTCAGAATCAATAAACTCAAGATGGTGATGAAGACTTTTATCCACCTTTTTTTGTATTTCCTCAGATTCTAGAATGCGCTGTACTAGCTCACTGATTTCTGAGTAGATCATTGTATGAATATCACCTATTTCGATTTTGTAAGCACATTTTTTACATACATAATACCTGTAATCATATTTTTTACCGTTACGGTGAGTTGAAGAGTTTCTGGCCTGCAGCATTTCTGAACAGCATTCACACTTCAATTTATTTAGGAGCAAAAATGGAGTATCCAAACGTCCATATCGCTTTTGCAAATCCGTATTTAGGCGAATTAAATTGACCACTTCTTTTGGTACAATTGATGGGTGCGAGTTAGGGTATAAATAGGCTTGCGACACATTCCCTTTGTGAATATGCCAATGCAGATTCCCCAAATAGATAGGATTTTTTAAAATGGTCTCTATCGTACTCACTCCCCATTCTCCCTTTTTAGGAGACGGAATTTGTTGATGATTCAATATAGCAGCAATCTTTTTCATGGATACACCCCAACTGTGCAAATAGAATATGAAAGATACAACTTCAGCATTCTGGTCGAGTTCAAGTTTCTGCTGGGTCTGTTTATATCCATACGGAACTTTTGAACCTGGACGATGACCATCGGTATTCTGTAAATAATCCTTTAAAGCACCCACAGCTCTTTCAGATTTAATTTCTGATTCTTGGCGGTATTGTAATAGCTTAAATTGAACACTCATATCATTTGGGTCCCAAACCTTTTCTGATTCAGTCGTATAAATATGGATGTCTCCAAAATGTTCATATAAGGGACTATAAAAATCCAACACAAAGGTATAGCCCGTACGATCCATACGAGACTCCTCATTAAAAATGATGGTATTAATCCCTGTTTCTATCATCTGGTTGCGCAGAAACATCAGCATTTTTCGTTGGGCTGCTGCTTTGGTATAGGCACTGGTCACATCCTCAATGACTATATATTCTTCTGGAATGTGGATGTTTTTTCTTTGAGCGAATTCTAGAATACGGCTCTTTTGGATTTCAACACTGTTATTTTCCTGTTGTTTATATGATGAGCGGCGAATATACGCAAACGCTAGCTGCATGACTTTTCTCCTTCATTTAAGTAGATTTCTTTGTCCATTCCCTTTAAATAATCAAATTTATAGAGTTTTACATGTATGCTGTTTTCAAAGAGATAGATTTCATCAATGAGGAGATCCTTCAACAAATTGATATTGATAAGCGCTTGATCCTTTAAAGCATTTTTAACCAATTCATCAAGATATTTATTCTCCATTAATATTCTCTGCTTATCCATCATTCTTTGCTGCAGTTGTCCGTATTGACTTCTCAATTCCATTAATGCTTGATATTGTGGAAGTTGAGTCCAATCTGAATCAAGCTCATTCGAAAATAATAATTCTTCTTGAAGTTCATCCATCATAACGTCCAGTTTCTTAAGCTCTTTCTTGATTTCACTCTCTATTAACCGCATTTGTTTCTTTGAATCTTTAACCAGTCTCTCTGAATCCAAGTGAACAATGGCATCATTCACCACAATATCTAGGGTTTCGACCAACTCATCCATTGTCCAGGAGACCCTTTTCTTTTTATGAGATGATACGCAAGAGAATGAAGAATGGGTCCTGTCTGGGTTCACTTTCAGCTTTAATGTTCGACTGCAAATGCCGCATCTAGGCATCTTCACAAATTCCATTTTTAATTTCGCTAGATCATTGGCATAGTTTACTACCAGCGGTTTAATTCTTTTTTGTATTTCGTAATAGTCTTCCTTTGTCAGGTAAGAATCGACATGCGGCAAATCAAATTCCCTCTCATATAAATCCATACCGGCATAGAAAGGATCAGTAGCAATTTTTATCACTTTCTCATCATCGATTTTTAATGCCTTCCGGTAAAAAAGAATGAATTCTTTCATTTCGTCAAAGTTCTGAACCTCATGTAAATCAGCAAAAAACTTCTTTAGCAAAACTTTCAGTTCCTCATGCTGTGTATATGTTTTTGTCTCTTTATTTTTGACAAAACCAAACTTTTTTGGCGGATATCTGCGATAAGACTCCTGTGTTCTTCTCGTTATATTTTTCCCTTCCATCTCGCCAAAGATATTTAGTATCCCCTCTACTAACAGGTCATTTGAATAAGCTAAATGGCCATTTGCCGATGAGGTATAAATGATATTTATACCGTATTTTTTGCATAAGTCGATAAAAAGCATAGCCTCATAGTAATTCCGAAAAGAACGCGTCCGGTCATATAAATAAACTGTTGAAACCTTATTATCCTCAACTAATTTAATCAATTCCTGCATTTTCGGACGCTCTTTAATAGATAGCTTCAAGGCAGATAAACCATGCTCTTCAATAATGTATATTTCCTCTTCTTGCAATAACTCTCGATAAGGTCGATCAAACTCAATTTGAGTATCTAACTCCTGACCTTTTGTACTCACTCTGCGATAAAAAACATGGAGTTTTAAATCATTCACTGCTTCTTGTCTCCTTTGGTATTTAATTGTTTTTGTTGTATAGAATGGACAACTTTTGCTTTTAAATGGACTGGTAGTTCTAGCTCTTCTAACAAAATCCGGTTGATTAAATAGTACATCCACTTATCAGCGTGCCTATTATCTTGATTTGTTGACGATATCTTGATGACTTTACGCATTCATTCTCACCTCTCTTGTATCATTGACAAGAGATAGAAAAGGTTATACCTTTCCGAATACGCTAATCAAAATCCAAGTCGGTAAATAAACATAATTGAACGGATGAATCTTTACAATCTCTATCCACGTACACTGTCACTACTCCGGCCTCACTCCCTGGAAATGATGCCTCAGTTAGTTTTTCTGGATTCATTTTGTCGCTCCTTTTCATAGACTAAAAAGGATCGTAATACAAATTTGGAGATAAGCTCTTCCTCTAATACTCTATTAAGATCTATCCGATTCATAATCTCTTTTTCAACCGCTTTGTTATCTTTGACATTAACCATGATGATTTCTTTCCTCCTTCTACTGTTTCGGTAGTTCATCTACCAACAATAGAATCGAAACCACTTGAGACAAAAAACACAATAGGTATATAGAATCATTTGTTTATCAATTGAAACAGATATAATGGTTTGTCTTTGAATTGGATGTTCGATGATTATTTGAGAGATTCAGAGAATATATTGCGGATATGGCTTTAGGTAATTGAGGGTTACGACTATGCATAACTACCTACCCCTATCTCAAGAATTATGACGATTCAAGGATAGAGGAGTGATATTTTTCAATGGATAATAACTTTAGTGCAAAGTCGGGCACCCAGATGATGCTGCTGTTTCATACCTGAATTTCTTCAACCCACCACCCGCTTAAATGACAAGCATACGTTATTTCGCCCACGTATAGTGGTAAGCACCATCGGCCATAGCCAATCGAAATACCTACCGAACCGTTTCTGCAAGAAGCCGTTCCCGCTCCTCTAAGTCTCACAATCCGGTCATAAACAGCAGAAAGACCTTGCCTAATGATTGCTACGTTGATTTTCAACCTCGGCTCAACTCACCTGACCTCTTATTTAGCGTGACTTAAGGGTAATCCCACGATTATTTGAATGTCTCTCCTCTAGTTTCATACATGCCAGTACTAGCAACAGCAGCTTTTTGACAGAGGATGCATCTCTGACCATGGCTGGATTTATTCTTTGTACAGTTAATAAAACCTTTTAAGATAAAGCGTGCAATACTTTACTATAGGGAATTCAACTACGCGGGGAATATTTTATATAGCGTTTTTTAATACCTATATTATTTTCCAAAAAACTTCTTAATTTTACTTTTATTACCATACTATTTGTATTATTATTGGACTATATAGTAGAAAAAACGGGATTAGGTTAGTTAATTTACTATAATAAAGAGTTTTAATAGGGTGAGATTATGACTTATGTTGAGATAAATCCAAACATATTAAAATGGGCTAAAGAAAGATCTAGGAAAGGAGAATCTTTAAAGGACTCTTTTCCAAAGCTAGATATGTGGTTAACCGGTGAGGTAAAACCTACTTTAAAACAATTAGAAAAATATGCAAAAAGCACTTCTACACCTTTAGGATATTTTTTCCTAAATGAACCACCAATTGAGGAATTACCTATTCCTCATTACCGTACATTGGACGATGATGCACCTAAAGGTGCCAGTCCAGAATTAATTGACACAATTCATCTCATGCAACGCAGGCAACAATTTGTTGAAGAATTCTATAAAGAAAATGCTAATTTGGAACTTAATTTCGTTGAGAGCTATAAGGGGAATGACCCAATTGAACTAGCTAAATTAATCAAAACAAAATTGGATCTTCCAGATAACTGGGCATCTAAAATAGGTAACTGGCATGATGCACTTAGGTATTTGATTATTAAATGTGAACAACTTCGTATAGTTGTAATGATTAATGGAGTTGTTGGGAATAATTCACACCGAAAGTTAGACGTCGAGGAATTTCGTGGATTTGTATTAGTAAATAAAATAGCACCTTTAGTATTTATAAATGGTGCTGATGCAAAAGCTGCTCAAATATTTACTTTAATGCATGAATTAGCACATATATGGGTGGGACACAGTGCTATAGTTGAAGCTTCCCCACTTTTCAATGAAGATAACAATATTGAAATACTATGTAATAAAACTGCAGCTGAGCTTTTATGCCCAGTTCAAGAATTTATCAATGTTTGGGATAGGAATCCTAATCCAACTGAATTCGATTCCATTGCGCGATTTTTCAAGGTAAGTACACTTGTAGCTGCTCGTCGATCTTTAGAACTAGGATTAATAACCAAAGATGAATTTTTTTTATTCTATGATAAATATAAAGAGAATTTAAAAGACAAAGGGATTTCAAGTAGCGGAGGGAATTTTTATGCTACTACTGGTGCAAAATTAGGAAATTTATTTTCGCAAATCATAATTTCCGAAGTAAAGTCGGGAAATATCCTATATAGAGATGCATGCCGATTAACCGGGTTAAAGGGAGATACTTTTAACAAATATATGGATTATATTGAGAGGTAATATGTAATTATGTATATATTAGATGCTAATGTTTTTATTTCAGCTCACAGACAATATTATTCTTTTGATTTTGCTCCAAGTTTTTGGGAAGCATTAGAAAATTCAGCTAAGAATTCTGCACTTTGTAGTATCGACAAAATACATGAGGAACTTACTAGTGCAGCAGAACCCGATGTACTACATGAATGGTCTGGCAATCAATTTAGGGATTACTTTGAAAGGACCGATAGTACAGATGTAATTGCAGTATATGCTCAATTACAACAATGGGCGCATTCTAACGATCATTTTTTACCAGAAGCCAAAAGTGAATTTGCTTCCAACGCAGATGCTTGGTTAATCGCATATGCTAAAGCGCGTGGAGGTACTCTAGTAACTCATGAAGCCTATAATCCTGCTAAAAGGAATCGTATACTTATCCCAATTGTATGTGAAGCATTCAATGTTTCTTATACAAATACTTTTGATATGTTGAGACAATTAGATATAAAACTATAAATATATTAGTACTAGGAAGGAGTTTTGAAATGAGCGAGGAAATAAACGGAAAAATAAAATTATCGACCGGCTCTCCAACTTGGTCTCATACCAGTTCCATCGATGCTAAAGCATTAAAAATCATGCATAATGAAAAATCAACATCCTATGAAGAGCGTGTGTTAAATATTTATTATGAAATTGCACGCAGAACTAATAATATCCCAGGTATAAATGAATTATCTTTTAGAGTATTCAAAAATTACTATGATCCCTTTATCAGTGACCTCGAACAAATGATAGAAAATCGAGACGGTAAGGAAACAGGTAAAATTCAATATGACTTACTTCCAGGGAAAACTCAAACAAATATGTTCGAATCCGAAAATCCTGATTTTGTCAAAATAGAAATGGAGCGTACTATTTCAGAACATATATACCAGGTGTATATACTACAGGAGGAAAAATACCTAACAAAAATTGCGGACGTAATAAAACAAAAACGCCTGTCAATTAGCTATAACGATGGCGATAACTTTGGTAACATTCCAATATTAGAAGTTTGGTAATAAACTTATATTTTTGACCCTACCTCCACCACCGGTATTCATTCATACACAGACTGCACAAAAATTGCACAGAATTCTTGTATAAATAATCACTGGCACCCTGATTTAATGGACTGTTTGGAGTCTATTCATGTATAATAAGCTTCCCTTTTTCTTATTCAACTAAAGAGGCTAGATGAACACTAGAATATAAAAAGAAACGCTTGGATATCTAAGCGTTTCTTTTTACTACATTTTCTCCACATTACCTGAACTACTACTTAGCCTATGGCCTTGGGCTTTTTCCAGCGCAAGAAAGTAAAGTCAGTATTTATTCAAATAAGTCTTCCATTAGAGCTTGTACACGTTTTTTCCTTTTTTCAGTCTCCGTTAAATCAAGCACATAGTTGCCGTCCTTTTCAATAAGTACATCTCCTTCTTTTACATCAACGGGTAATTTAGTTAAGTGAATATCCACCATACTTTTATCAGGTTTCTCACAGACAGCCAGATTACCTTCTATTCGATCAACAATTAATCTCATCTTTTGTTCCTCCTTTCTTGTTTCTTGTGGTGTAAAAGAGGTTTGTATGTTATATATGTCTTTTCTTCTTTCTGAGCGTGATATCAATGGTTACCGGGGCCCCACCAGCAGCTCCTATATCAAATTGGAGTATCAACCGTTTCCTATTAAATTGTATCCTTTTATTTGTAATAAAATACGACTTCCACCTGTCATTTCAGTGGCCGGCTAACTATCTTTTCCTGATTATTAGTCTCATTCGTTGCATAATGATAAAGATGACCACAAAAGTAGCCACCTTACTTATACAAACCATTATTTTTTTACTGGCGTAAATGACGTACTTGCCTTATAAGTTTTCTTATTATATGTTGCCGTAACATCCACTTTAACTTTATATCCAACTGCAGCTCTACCTATCTTAACAGATAGTGGAGTTCCAACTTTCCCATTATAAGTGGTTTTGGTACTCTTATAATGAAATACTGCTTTATATTTGCTACCACTTGGTAAACCTGATGTATTTAGCTTAATCGTACTATTCTGTTTTGGCTTAGTGCTACTAATTGTTGCTTTCAACTTATTAGTAACAGGTGTTGTTGTACCACCTTTAGCAGATGGTTTAGTATTGAAAGTAATCTTGCTTCCGTCTGAGGTCGCCACTATAGATCCTTGCGTATCAGTCCGGTAAACGTCTACTTTATTTTTCTTTAATCTATCCAAAATTGTTTTAGTAGGATGGCCATAATTATTTTTCTTACCCACACTGATTATAGCGTATTTCGGCTTAACCTTTTTCAAGAAATTTTCGGTTGTTGATGTTTTAGCACCATGATGACCAACTTTTAATACATCAGCTTGTAAATTCTGTTTGGAATTAATCATATCTGTTTCAGACTTAGTTTCTGCATCACCTGTGAACAGGAAAGAGTTCTTATTGTATGTGAGTTTTAAAACTGCACTCCAGTTATTCAAATCAGATTTACCATAAGTTTTAACAGGTGCTATGAAGGTAGCATTAACACCTTTTAAAGGTATTTTTGTTCCTTTTTTAGCTTCTTTAATCTTTAATCCTTCTTTTTTTACAGCTTTTAAAAAATCTTCATAAACTTTCGTTGTGTGAGCAACTTTAGGGGCATATACAGATTTAACTTTATAAGCATTTAAGACATCATTCATACCGCCCATATGATCAGCGTCAGGGTGAGTAGAGATTAACACCTCAATATCCTTAACCTTTTGTTTCTTTAAATAATCAATCGTCTTTTTACCATTGCCATTTCCCGCGTCAATAACGATATCATCACCATTGGCAGTCTTGATATAAACAGAATCTCCTTGACCGACATCAATAAAATGGACTTTCATGTTTTTAGTTGCCGCATCTACTGGTTGGTTGATGAGCAATGTTGATAGAGCAAGAGATATGGACATCAACCAAGTAACAAACTTTTTGTTCATATAGAACGTTCCTCCTATAAAAGTAATATCATATATTACTATTTTACTACAAATTAAATGTATTTTTCTAGGTGATTTCAATAAAAGAAGGAAAAGGATGAACAAAATATAAAATCCTACTCCAACTAATTATCATAGGGGAAACAAAACTTTCTGTTGGATTTAAGATTGGTGTTGTTTATATTTTGAGTGATAATTGGAGTCATGAGAACTGCAGCTGCTATTGTTGGCGGGATTTCTGGTGTAGGTGGTAAGCAAGGCTGCGGATAACTTAGACATTTTGTATACGAAATTCAAAGCTATTTAGCAGGCGGAAGGTCCTCGATGATTGGGTCAAGTTTGGCTGTCATAAATATAAGACCTAGGTATGACGACAGGCTTGGCTCCATCTACGATAAACACGCGCCTTCAGACTTTACGAGTTATGTTTAAGTGTTTAGTCGAGGAAGAGATTATCGGCTCCAATCCGATAATGGGCGTTAGAATATGACAAAGCCTGCCGAACTTATCGAGGTATTAAATTTGGAGGAATTAAAGCAACTACTTGCAACGCCTAATCAGCGTGACTATGCACAATTCCGTGATTATGTATTAATGCACTTTTTTATGAGAATAAACCCCACCGCCATACACAAGTTATTCATTCGTATACATACTGCACAAAAATTGCACAGAATTTCTAGAAACAATGGAATTAATCGATTAAGCTTGTATAAATAATCACTTTCACCCTGAATTAATGGACTGTTTGGACTCTATTTATGCATATATTGTGTATAAGATTCGGAATAGTAAATTGACAGGGTGGGGGTCGCTGGTTCGAACCCAGTCGGGATCATACTTTTCAGGAAGGCTTAAGCCCATGTGTATCAAGGGTTTGAGCCTTTTTTCTATTTTTAGTAAAATTAATATTCCATAAACCGATTCGCCTCCTAATAAGAATCTTTGCATGAATATGCCTAAGATTATGAAGTGGCATGGAACCTTCGCCTTTTTAATTAAGCGCTTCACGTTTTGTTTTAAAACCACTTCGATAAATCTGTTTCCTCTTGCCAGTAAGTGTGTCAGCACCGGCATCTATCCAAACGACCATACTTTACCAACTTATTAACTGTCAATAAAAAAACCTCCATTTTTGTTGATGGAGGTAGGGTTGATATTAGTGTGGATTTATGAAATAGAAGCATAGTTTGTACTGTGAAAGTTATCTTTCTCTATAGCTTCATATGCAGGATTGAGGGTTGTCCATTCCCTTCCTAACCGCTTCCATATATTCCTCCGCCTAAATATTATTGTATCGGCGTATGGACTGTACTGTCCAAGTTCAAACTAAATCGATATCTTCTAATTGATCCAACTTCACTATCACTACCGTCTAAACCGCATGATTACATTTTTGACTTCAACCTACTAGTCCAAATTTATGTTAATTTTTTATTTAGTGCTTTTGCATTTAAAACACACTCGATTATTTAAGTTTAATCATTCACTAAATTTGGTTGGTTTTATTAAAGTTCAACTATCGTGTACTCATACCCGATTGTAGTTATAAATTTATACATATCTTCTGTAGACATAAATAGAGTTTTAGTGTTGTCATTAGGGTGGAACGTTATTAATCTTTCTGAGAGCATCTCTTTATCTAAATAGACTTTTATGTCGTGTTCATCATTGTTTAGCAATCCAAAAATAGAAACAAAACCAGGAGATAACCCCATTTTTTCCATTAACCGTTCGGAAGAACCAAAGCTTATCCGTTTTTCATTGAGAATAGTAGCAAGATGATCCATATCAAGACGCTTTGCTCCATCCATTATAACTAAATAAAACGCATTCTTTTTTTTGTTGGTAAGAAAGAGCGTTTTAGTGCGCACCCCTTCTTTCCCATCAATATATTTGTCTGCTTCAGCTGTTGTCCAAGCAGGAGGGTGTTCAACTACTTCAAATGGAATATTCATTTTAGTTAAGGTATTATATACAATTTGATATTGTTCCATAAAGAATAGGCCTCCATCATTACAGTTCTGAATATTGTTATTATATTAAAATATTTTATCATAAAAATCCCGAAGTATTTGCCTTCGATAAATCAATCTTGAAAAATCTTATTAATCATTTTAAATAATGATCACTAAGCTAACCAATAGACCATAACAAAAGAAACTGCGATCTGATGTGAACCCAAGAAGTTAGATTGGACTCTAACTGGGGTTTCAGTACAGATCGCAGTTCCTTTAATTTTATCAAAGCTACACTACTAGTATAATTAGAATCTATAACCATTAAGTTTGCTTCGCTTATTTTAGCTACCGATTAATCAGAAATAGAAAAGCTAGTACTACAATTAATAATGCAATAAAAACTGACATCCACCCGATCTTCACCCTTATTAATAAACGGTCAACAATAAAGAATGAGATGGCAGAAATAAGACCAAAAACTTGTAACATTGATCCGAGAACAACATGAAATAAAAAGGAAGCAATTTCACGAATTACCCCTTTTTTTGAAAGCTTCCTGCTAAACCAGTCACTAAATATGGATGTCATAACCCCGTAGGTAATAACAATCATAAAATTTATATAATATAAATTATAAAATAAATCCCCTTCAAAACCCGCTGGTATTGAAAAGATAAGGGAAAATATTAAACTACTAACAACGGCCGTTACTATTTTCCTCTTTAAAATAATCGATATTTCCCCTATTTTATCTTGTTTGCTCAAACATAGCACCCCTAAGAAAGATTAGTATTTAATATAAATATTCGATAATCCATCATCTATACCCTTTTTCATTAACGTGCCCCTTTATCTCCATAAGAGGTTTAACAAAAAAACATAAATCCTTCCTGGTCAACGGACTGATAGTAGTACAATAAAAAACTGGCTACAGGATTTTAAATCCTGTAGCGCCTCAGTAGAATATTATTTTATTCGCTTAATTTCTTAATTTGGCTTAACAGATCATTATAAACAGCGATTTCCTCCAATAAACCAATTTCCGAAAGTAATTCTGAACTTAATGTGCCTGCCTCTATATTTTCTAAATACAACTCAATACCACTTGCTAGTTCCATATTATGCTCTACCACTTGATTATGAATATCCTCTAACATAGCCGGTGCTTCAAGTATATTGAATTCTTCTAATTCATTTTGCATTTCTGTTAATAACTCTTCTAATTGAATTTTTGAATTTAAATCGTTTATTGCTGCTTCTGCTACAGTTGGTAATTCATTTGCAAATTGATTTACTTCATCAATGTAATCCGTAGCCTCCGTAACATAATTTAAAGAATTTGACACTTCCTCTATTGTCGAACAACTCGTCAGAAAAATAGTCATTGGTAAAATAAGCATTGATAATAATTTTTTCATTCTTTTTCCTCCATCCATTCCTCAGTATAAACAAAATATATATCCTAATCGACTCATACTGGCCAAGTATATTTCATACCATTATCAGTCATCCAATTTATTAATTTATGGAAGAATCACTCTACTCAATGTAAAAACAACATTTATCTTTAACAAAAGCTCTTTTAAGAATAATAACAAACCTACTGATATCTTCTAGTTTAACACACTAACCGATTACTCCATTTATTCTCGATCCAATCAAAAGCAAACATTCAACTATAACAAAACAATCTATTCCATGATTGTATATTTAATGTTAAAGAATTATTGCCCACACCCTTAATCAAACCAATAATATACTGTCGTTAGCCTATAAAAAATTGAATTAGGAGTGTATATTAATGGAATATTATGATCGACAAATCCCCGGGCTTCCCAATCTTCCGTTTCCTATTCCAGGATGGCCTGGAACATCAACAGGATGGCCGAATACCAATACTGGAATGCCCGGCACAGGTGGTTCACCAACTGGGGGCACACCCCCACCTTCACAGAATACGATTAATATGTATCAATATCTTCTACAAAACCCGTCAAAAGGCCAAGAGGTTCTAACATCAGGTACATGGGTTGGTTCAGGAACTGGAACAACTTTTGGGGTGGGCTGTGATAGACGCTGGACAATTATGCTTTTAAATAATGGTCGTTATGTATTAATGTGGGTCCTATCAGCAAGTCCGTTTGGTAATACTACAGGAATCATTTTTCCTACTTTTACTTTTGCCTCTTTCCCTACATCTAGTATATTAGCTTATAGTTGCTAATTATTAATTATCTAGACATATGTAAATACCACGAATCTCTTAATATGACCGTAAAAAGTCAACTATCTGTCCACCGATACTATAAGTAAATCACTTGCGGTGGATGGATATTTTCTCTCGAAGTATACATACCATCGCAATATAAGATTATCCAAACAACGAATGAACCCTAGAATCGCTTATTATCAAACTACTTAATCAAACCTAAAAACTTTCAGGTACAGAATTCTATTTATCGGACTAGTATTTGTAACGTAATGCATTTTATATGTATTTCTTTAATGATACTTTTACGAAAGATAAATGAAGGAAAGACTCCCTGTTTGACAGCTTATGAGACAATCTCCCGTTGAGATAAGTATGTTACGTATCAATGTTTTAGAAAGGCATCAAATATCAATTTTTCATAAACAGTGTCAAATAATTATAGACTTTCCTGATAGTTATTGGGATCTAAATTAAATTGTCACTGATGTTAGATAAAAAGCTAATTCATAGTATTTACATAGAAATTATTATATATTTAACAGAATAACTTATATAGGAGGAAATATACATGCAAACAATTCCTATTATTGTTTCTACAGAATGGTTATCAAGCCGACTTGATGACCCTAAATTAAGATTAATAGACGTAACTACTCTTATGAAACCCTTAGAAAATGGCAGTATCACACTCTCATCAGGTAAGGAATCATATGAACATGAACATATACCTGGGGCGGTGTATGCAGATTTAATAAATGAACTATCTGATTCCGCTTCTGATTTACCATTCACTGTTCCTGATAGAGATTATTTCATAGAAAAGGTTTCAGAATTAGGAATCGGCGATCAGGAGACTTACACTGTAATCTATGACCGAGGAGCGGTTGTTGGGGCTCCATTTTTTGCTCCATATTGGGCATCTCGTTTAAGATGGCAGCTTAAATATGAGGGCTTAGACAATATTGCCGTTTTGGATGGCGGTTTGCCAAAATGGATTGAAGAAGGTCGTCCAACTTCAACCGAAAAGGCATTCTATCCTAAAGCTTCATTTAAAGGCAACAGAAGAGATGAATTGTTGGTAACAATGGATAAGGTTTTAAAATCTCTAGATGACGATTCTGTTATTCTAATCAACAGTCTCTCTCCAGAGGATTTTCGCGGTGAAACTAAAAGTTATCCTAGAAAAGGCCATATCCCAGGCAGTGCCAATGTATTCTTTCGATGCCATACGGATTCAGCAACAAAAACCATCCTTTCCGATGAAAAATTGAAGGAAAACTTTGCGGATATCGGTGTATTTGATTCCAATAAAAAAGTAATTACCTATTGCGGTGGCGGAATTGCTGCTACCTGGAATGCTTTAATACTAGAAAAATTAGGTATCCAAAATGTCGCGGTGTATGATGGCTCCATGAATGAATGGGCCTCCATGCCTGACCTGCCATTAGTGACTGGGAGTAAATGATAGATTAATTGATAATTAGAGAAGACCCTCAAATTTTGGTTTGGGGGTCTTTTATTTCAGGTTGCAAGGTTGTATTGAGAATCGGTTGGATTATTGAGCGATTTGGCTGGATTTTGCATGGAATTGGCTGGATTATCGGTTAGATTGAACAGTTAGGAAGGATTCTTACTCAAAGATAAAGAAATATGTATGCAGAATGATATTCCGAGAATGGAGTTGGGGATTTGAATAAAGAAGATAAATTTTTAATGCATACTGGTTCTGCAACTTCAAAAGCTACTTCTGCATATTTAGATAGGTATGGAGTTATAAAAAGAAATCTTTATCATTTTTCAGTCTCTCCAATCGCCATTGGCACACATTTAGGCAATATGGATGAAACAGACTCTGAACTTTATCAAACTTCGATTGGAAAATGGAATCAATTTTTTAGATACAGCAATTAATTATCGAGGAATGCGATCAGAACGTGACATCGGCCTAGTTTTATCTCGTTTAATTGATAATGGAACAATAAATCGTGAGGAAATAGTGATTTCTACTAAAGCAGGAATTATCCCAGGAGATATTGATATAGGGCTTGTACCTAAAGATTATTTACAGAAAATACTACTAGATGCAGCAATAGTTAAAGAAGCCGATTTACATATCGTAGGAAATCAGCGACACGTTTTGGCTCCTTCCTATTATCAATTCGCAATCGAACAAAGTAAGAAGCATCTCAGGATAAATACTATTGACATCCATTATATACATAATCCCGAACTCTCACTGGTGGTTTTAGGAGAGGAAGATTTTTATCATCAGCTTGAATCACTCTTTTTATTTTATGAGGAACAAGTATCCAGGGGAAATATTCGTTATTACGGGTTTGCTACTTGGAATGGATTATTATGCGATCCTGAAGAGCAAGATTATATTTCATTGGAGAAAGTCATGAAAACGCTTCTAAAAATTGTTGGCGTAAATCATCACTTTAAGTTTCTACAATTCCCCTATAACAAAATCATTCACTATGCGAAAACAAGACGAAATCAACAAGTAAATCAACAATTTCAAACTGTTTTAGATGCCGCGAAGGAATTTGGGTTAACCACAGTGACCAGCGCTCCATTTAACTTGGGTAAATTAATAGATAAAGATAGTACTCCAAACGATCATTTACTATCCATTTTGGGAGAGCAAAACATTAGCTCAGTAATGGTGGGGATGAAACATCTCAACCATGTGATTAACAATCTCAAATTAATACAGGAAGACCCTAAAAACGTTACTAATAAACCATTTCAATCGTAAAAGGGGCATAAACAAACTGGTTTATGCCCCTCTTACTCATACTCATCTTATTTAAAATAGTTCACTCTACAATTCTTTCAATAATAGTAGCGTTCGCCATTCCTGCTCCCTCACAAATGGCCTGTAAACCATACCGTCCTTCTATTCGTTCTAATTCATGCATTAACGTAATCATGACGCGGGCACCACTCGCTCCTAATGGATGACCCAGTGCAATAGCTCCTCCATTAACATTTAATTTTTCCGGGTCAGCTCCAAGCTCCTCCATCCAGCATAGAGGAACAGGTGCGAATGCTTCATTTACCTCATATAAATCCATATCATTAATGGTCAAACCGCTCTTTTTTAATACCAATTTAGTAGCCTCAATTGGACCTGTGAGCATCAAGGTCGGATCAGAGCCTATTACAGTTCTGGAGATAATTTTATAGCGTGGTTTTAATCCCAATTGGGTCGCTTTCTCTTTTGACATAATTAGAAGCGCAGCAGCCCCATCACTCATTTGACTCGCGTTACCCGCATGAATGACTCCGTTTTCTTTAAAGACGGTTGGCAGTGTGGCTAGTTTCTCCATTGAGGATTCACGACGCGGTCCCTCGTCCTGAGTGACTATAGTTTTAGTTCCATCATCATTAACTACTTCTACTGGCATGATTTCTCGTTCGAATCGTCCTTCATCCTGTGCCCGGATAGCCTTTTGATGACTTCTAATTGAAAATTCATCTAGCTGATTTCTGCTAAATCCCCATTTTTCTGCTATTCTCTCTGCAGATAAACCCTGGTTAATTAATTCATAACGCGAAGAAAGTTCTTCGCTTGGTTTTGCATGTAACCTATTTGATCCCATTGGCACTCGCGTCATACTTTCAACTCCGCCTGCAATTACAATATCCATATCACCGCTTAAAATAGCCTGTGCAGCAAAATGAACTGCCTGTTGACTTGAGCCGCATTGACGGTCAATCGTTGTGGCAGGTACATGGATTGGGAAATCAGCCATCAGTACAGCTGATCTTGCAATGTTTATGGCTTGTTCTTCAACCTGAGAAACACAGCCAATAATAACATCTTCAACGAAACCACTAGAAATCCCAGCTTTCTCGGTAAGTTTACGTAAAACCCCTGCAAGTAAATCATCCGGACGAACTGAACTAAATACACCCCTTCTTTTCCCGACTGGAGTTCTGACTGCTTCCACTATAACCGCTTCTCTCATTAGAAGTCCCCCTTTGAATTCTCTATGAAAATAAATGTCTATTATTGATTAGTAATAATTTCGTGCTATACCTTTGATACATGTCCAGAGGATAATTCACAGATTGCTTCCTCATATTCCTGGTGCAAGGTTATAATAATAGACTCTATTGGTTGTATATCTTTAATCGACCCTACCCCTTGGCCAGCAGACCAAATGTCCTTCCAGGCTTTTGCATCATTTTCTTTACGAACCACATTCATTTCGCTTTTTCCCGGTAGATTAGCAGGATCCAATCCAACTCTTTTAATACTTGGGATAAGATAATTGGCATTCACACCACTAAAGGTATCCGTATAAATAATGTCGCTGGCATTCGATTCAATTAACATTTCTTTATACCCTTCTTTAGTAACCGCTTCCAAAGAAGCGATAAACCGAGTTCCCATATAAACAAAATCAGCTCCAAGCGCTTTTGCTGCTACGATTTCTTGCCCGTTTGATATACAGCCTGCCAAAATAATGATTCCATTCCAAAATTGCTTTACTTCAGCTATAAAGGCAAACGGATTCAATGTACCTCCATGACCACCCGCGCCATTGCAAACAAGAATTAATCCATCCACTCCTGCCTCAGCTGCTTTTTTCGCATGTTTAATGCTAATAACATCGGAAAATACCAGTCCTCCATATTCATGGACAATTTTAACTTCATTAACCGGTTTACCAAGAGACGTAATGACGATAGGTGGTTGGTATTTCTTAATTAATGCTAAATCACTTTCATAACGATGATTAGTAGAATGAACAATTAAGTTTACTCCCCAGGGTGCAATTTTTTTGTTTGTTTGTTCCTTCTGCAATTTCGTATGCCCTTCCTTGATTACTTGAAACCATTCCTCCAATTGTTCCTCAGTTCGTGCATTTAAGGTTGGAAAAGTACCAACCACTCCGGATTTACAGCTTGCCAGTACCATTTCAGGAGTAGAAATAATAAACATTGGTGAAACAATAATCGGCAAAACTGTTTGATCCGTTATTTTTTTAACTTCTACCATTAATTCTCCACCTCCATGTTTTTATCAATTTATAAATTTACAAATATCCATCTCAGGTTTTCAGTAAAATAAAATCATATTTTGAGAAAAGATTATGTAACACCTCAATAAAATACTGATAATACCAATCTACTTTGGATGACGTGTACAAAAGAGATAGAGCACCGCCAACAAACTACTCTCTCGCCCAATGTTTTCGAATGACACTGATGATAGAACACCTATTTATCATCCTGACCAAAGTAACTTAGTTTCACTACATCGGTATCAAAATCGGCAATTGAAGCAGACGTTTTAACTTCATATAATACTTTTTCAACAACAGTTAGATATTTCCTTCAAATTAACCGTAAAATGATCGCGTTTTCTGTTTAACCCTCCATACACATGGTCCTGCCTTGATATTTATCAAGCATGTTATTCATAGTGGTCTCACCAACATTATGCGGAAAACACACGTAAAGCAAAATTCTACAAGCCAATTCATAGAATTTTATTCGTTAAGGCATTAAGGATGTTCAAAAACTCCTGATTTTCTGAACAATTCGTTAGCGTATGTTCTAATAATCGATGGTGTACTTGACGTAGAGAGAAAGATAAGTTTGTATTTAAGTCCTACAAAGTATCGTAATAGACTTGTAGATGTTCATGTTACTTTCGCATGCCATCGTGAATTAGTATTAGAAAAAAAGTTAGAACATATAAGGTCGACAAGAACATACCCGAAAAAACGATTTATAGTAATTGTGCAAGTAACTAATTCTTTGGAAAGAAAATTTTAGAAGTAGAAGCTTTAGACATAGCCTGGCGTAAATCTATATTTTAGTGAATGTATCAAAAAACAGTACTTATTCTTCAAGTACTGTTTTTGTACAATTAAACCAACAGCTTATGATATTAATTGTGTTTAGCGGCTAATAGTTAGCAATGTAATTTGAATTGTTATATTCCAATTATATTTATTAGTAATGAGATTACGGGACCTATTGTTGTTCAAGTGAGATTGAATACGTCGTCTAACGGTGTCATACTATAACAAAATAACCTAGTAGCATTTCTCTACTAGGTTTACGTCTTAAACCCTATTTACAAACTTATATACTCTCCTGTTTTAAAGCATCAATAATGTTTTCCTTCTTCACTTTTGAACTCGCATATAACATGGTTGTGCTAACCATGATCAATACAGCCACGATCATGTATATAAAACTCATCCAGGGAAGTGTGAACGTTAAATTGAAGCTATTTATAAGTGCAATGTAGATCAAATACATCACACCGATACTGATTGGTAGCCCATAGAGTAGTGATTTTATTCCATAAAATATACTTTCGTAAGAAATCATTTTATTAAAGCCTTTGGGCGTCATCCCAACTGATTTCAGCATCGCGAATTCTCGTTTACGAAGGGAGATACTCGTCGAGATGGTGTTGAATATATTGGCGATCGAGATCAAAGTAATTAATAAGATGAATCCATACCCAAATACGGATATCAGGAGAACCATCTGTTTTGTTTCCTGCGTACTTTTTAACACATTGTACATGTAAATATCACTAATTTTCATGTCCTCAATTGCCTGTTCAGTGGCCATCGGATTCGTTGACTTGAGATTAATCCACAATTCAACATCTTCTCTGCTTTTCAATTGATCCATGACTTGTTCAGAAATAATCATATTCAACTCGCTTACATCTGTTTGTTCGGCTCCCATAGGAAGTTGATCCGTTAAGGCAGCTATCTTGATCTTATTGATCGGTGTCTCTTTTCCAGTTTCCCAATCTATTTCATCAAGGTCAATGCTTTGGCCAACGTTTGCTTGAATGGCCTTTGTCTCGCCAAATTTGTGTTCTGCTTCATCTTGATGTGAAATCTTATCAACGACAATGGCAGACAGGTCGTTTGAGTTAACGAGTTGTTTGTACTCTGCACCTACACTTTTCGCATATTCTTGCAGGTCTTTTTCATTTAAAACGTGAAAATCAATGGAATATTGGACTTTCCCTTCTTTTATCAAACTTGGTTCATCTTTCACCAGGTCTTGTATTTCATTCCCGATGACATCCTCATCAATCCACGAATACAATTGAAAGTTATTCATGACATTCCATTCCGTTACATCATCAAGAGTAGCAATCGAGTCGATAACCTGATCATCTATGGAGTCACTACCGGTCTTGCTCACTTTAATATCAAAATTCACATCCTGTGAGAGTCCATACAATTTCTGTAAATTTTCTGTAAAATATGACATACTCAAGAAAAGAACGATACTAATGACAAGTGAAAAGACCGTTGCTTTGTATCTACGTTTATTTCTCTTTAAATTCTTCAGACCAATTTCTGCTTCAAAGCCGAAAAGTTTGCTAACCAACTTCGATGTTTTCACTGCTTTATTTGTAAGTTTAACTTCGTTTGTTTGTCGGATCGCATCAATCGCAGATATTCTTGATGCTCTTCTTGCTGGTAAATAGGTTGAAAAGAAAATCGTTAGGATCGAGACGGCACAGGTAATCAATAGCGATCCTGGTGTAATCGTCACCGTCAATTGCTCCGTTAAGCCAAAATTGGCCTTAGAGATCATCGGATTAATAAACAGTACCATACTAGCGATTGCTACAAGTCCAAACATGATGCCAAGTGGGATACTGATTAAGCCAATAACCATCCCTTCAAAAAATACCGAATTTCTCTTCTGTCTGGCGGTAGCGCCCACGCTTGAGAGCATACCTAAATGACGGGACCGTTCGGAGACAGAAATCGCAAAGGCATTATAGATAAGCGAGACTGATCCAACAATAATGATGCCCATAATGACTACTGACAATGACAGAATAGTGATACTTAATTTATCGTTATTCGTTACACCATAGAAACGCAATAAATCATGATTAAATTCAATGGACTCCAGATTAATGTTCATTTGCTCAGCTAAATCCTGTGCGTGGGTAAACAAGGATCGCTTAACATCGTTTAATACAACTGTGGCATGAACGATATCATTGGCACCCAATGTACGTTCATCTACATAACTGATGACGGTATATCCCGGTGCCCCTGCTGGCTCCCATGTCGGTTGTTTTATAAAGCCTACAACCTTATACCTTTTAGCTTCTGTATGTTCTAGTGTTTCAGCAAGCTCACCTTCATCTGTTTCCAGCCGGTCCATCTGACTTAGTGACGGTGCATCACTTACCTCGGTGCTCATTCTTTTGCCAACATCGAGTGTTAACGTGTCTCCAATCTTGTATACTACTTTGGAGTTCGTTGCTATTTCCTCCGAAATAACAACTTCGTTGTCTGCATTCGGAAGTCGCCCTGAACTTAGCTCAATTGGAAATTGCTTAAAACCTTGTTCATTATATTCCTTAATATGTAAATAGGGTTTATTCGCATTATCTCCCTCTTTTAACAGGGCGTACCCTCGATCTCTTGATACGACAAGTGTTTGAGTGTCCTCATCTGCTTCAATCGCTTTGAGTTGAGATTTATTCACATCTTTATAAAGGACATGCCATTCTCCATGACTTGTTATCGTTTGCCTTTGCAATAAATCCATAAACGAAACCACAAGTGTAGAAACAGCTGTCACCATCATTACGGAGATTATGACACCGATAATGGTCACTAGTGTTCGCCGTTTGTTCTCCTTCAAATGTCTTACTGTTAATTTGTTAACAATATTCACGGACGAATCACCTCATCTTTGGCAATCCTTCCATCTTCAATGGTAATGATTCTATCGGCTTGTAGCGCAATCCGCTCATCATGAGTAATGATAATCAGCGTTTGATTAAAGGTTTTATTAAACATTTTTAATAAATCAATGATTTCTTTACCATTCTTACTATCCAGGTTACCTGTTGGTTCGTCTGCTAGCATAATTGCAGGATTACTAATCAATGCTCTTCCAATCGACACCCGTTGTTGTTGTCCACCAGAGAGTTGATTCGGTAAATGCTTTAATCGATTAGCTAAATTTAAAGTCTTCACGATATCCTCAAATTGATTCTTATCCACCTTATGTCCATCAAGTAGTAGGGAAAGCTTAATATTCTCTTCCACCGTTAAGACCGGAATAAGATTATAGAATTGATAAATCAAGCCAATTTGTCTACGTCTAAAGATCGCCAGCTGCGTCTCATTTAGATTATAAATATCCGTGTTGTCCACGAACACTTTGCCACTTGTCGGTCGATCCACACCGCCAAGCATATGTAGAATCGTTGATTTCCCTGAACCTGAAGGACCAATAATAGCGATAAAATCTCCTTTGTTTACTGTAAAAGATACATCATCAAGTGCTTTTACCGCGCTTTCACCTTTACCATACGTTTTAGATAGATGTTCAATTTTTAATATTTCCATTGTAAGACCTCCACTTGTGGTATGAGATCAGTATATCTGTCGAACATGACTTTAAAGTGACTGTAACATGACTATTTAGTCACATAACTTAATGCAATGATTTATCTATAAAACTTAATATGAAACTGTGTACCCATTCCTTTCTCACTCTTGATATTGATATCTCCGTTCTGACTTGTAATAATACTGTGAGATAATGCTAGGCCAATACCGACACTCTCTTCGCTTGCATTCTTTCCTATGTAGAATCGTTGGAAAACATAGGGTAAATCTTCCTTTGGAATTCCTTTTCCGCTATCAGCAATGATTATTTCGGTATACAGTGCGTTTTCTGCAAAAGATATAGAGATCTTCCCACCCTCTGGCGTATGCTCTACGCAATTTTTTAATATGTTGATAAGAGCTTCAGCGGTCCAATTATAGTCACCAAGAAAAGATACGGTGTCATCACCTTTAAGCGAGACCGTTTGTTCCTTAATATCCATCGGAATCAGAACAGGCTTGAGT
Source organism: Pradoshia sp. Z3_51 (assembly GCF_058215915.1). Lineage (NCBI taxonomy): Bacteria > Bacillati > Bacillota > Bacilli > Caryophanales > Bacillaceae > Pradoshia > Pradoshia sp. Z3_51. The sequence goes on from NZ_JBZAJC010000001.1 coordinate 209,657, forward strand.
GATTTTTGAAACAATGTTCTGACCGAAATAGGATCTTTTTTGAACTGAACTGTTCCTGCATCGATTTTGGAGAACTTTAATAATGAAGATACAAGCCATCCAATTCGTTCGAGTTGAATCCGTATATTACGTGTGAATTCCGTTCTTTTCTCAGGAGGTAGTTCGGGTTCACTTAATAAATCTGCCATGACTGTCATAGAGGTTAGGGGTGTCTTAAGCTGATGTGATATATCGGAGATCGCATTCGTAAGCTGGACTTTATCATGTTGTAAAAGAGCACCATGTTCAGACAACATGAGTGTCACTTTATAGATATCGTTCTTTAGAATACTCAGTTCACCTTCCTGATTATCACGAACGTCTAACGTATAATTCCCATTACTGATTTGGCGTAAATAGCTAGAGAGATTCTCAATCTCTCTATATCTCAATCTCGTAAATGCCAAACTGCATGTAATAAGTAACGCTGAAGTGATACAAGTAAGCACTGCGACAGGGAGTGATATCATTGCCGATATCACAATTGCTACGAGACTGATCAAACACATCGTAACGAATAACCACCGAATCTCTCTATTTCGAAGCATACTAATCACCTACCTTATAACCTAGACCGCGCACTGTTTTAATAATCTTTGGATCTTGAGGGTTGTCCTCTAACTTTTCTCTTAATCTTTTAATATAAACCGTTAATGTATTATCATTCACAAAATCACCTGCTACATCCCAAATCCGTTCTAATAAAAGATTTCTTGAAAGAATCTGCCCAAGATGCTTCGCAAAAATAAGCAATAATCGGTACTCTAAGGCAGTCAATGAAATCTCATTGCCATTCTTATAAACTTTCCCTTCTAGCGTGTTAATCTGTATATTTTTGATTTCAATGATCAATTTGGTCTGGGTCTGTTTATGATATCTTCTTAAGACGGAATTAATTCGCGAGAGAAGTTCACGGATTCGAAAAGGTTTAGTGATATAATCATCCGCTCCCATATCAAGCCCCATTACAACATTCACCTCATCATCTATCGCTGTTAGAAAAATAACAGGAATATCACTCCGCTCCTTCACGATCTTACATAATTCGTATCCATCACCATCAGGTAGGGATAGATCAAATAAACATAACGTAAATTGATCTAATTGTTCAGCTATCACTTGTTTAGCAGTGACCGTATCATAACAAAGTACCGCAGAAAAGTGATCCTGTTGCAATGAATATTCAAGTCCTGAAGCAATTGTGCGATCGTCTTCCACCAGTAATATTTTCATTTGAAGATCATCCTCACTTATTGTTACTTTAAACCTTACCTTAATATCAATAAAGCAGCAAACCCTATTTTCTAAGGAAGTATCGGCTCCTTTAAATTAGTCTCAATGTTATTAGCATCCTAATTTATTCTTTTTTATCTTTTTCTCTAAACATAATTCCCTATGGATCTCCACCAATCTTACTTGAATGTCCTTAGTATTTAAGACTTACTAAACATATTTCTCCATAAAAATGGGAACATATTAATTTACTTGGAGGATACGCTTTTAACATGAAGAAAGTTGCAAGCTTAAATTCACTCCGTCCTCTTGTTCAATAAAATAAAGTCGGTGATTCCTTAGCGTAGGAAAAATCGGCTTTTATTATGTCGAGATTTGCTTAATGTATGTTTTGTGCTTTTGTTGATGGAATTCCTACATGAGAATAAAAAAAAGACTTCACCAGGAAGATATATTCCTGATGAAGTCCTCTGTATATAGTTACTGGTAATACTGACTATAAATGATTAAAACCAAGGCCTAATGTTTCCTGTTCAATCCCTTTTTCCTCTGAATCAGACCGTCCATAAATGCAAACACCAATCCATTCATTGCCCGTGCTTATTTTTTTATTTTTACCTCTTACTATGCCATAGGTTAAATCAACTTTTTTAAGTAAGTCACCTACTTGAATGGTCCCTCTGCCGACTCCTTGTACTGCCTCTAAAATGGTATGATATAACGTATTTCGTTCATTGTAGGATTCCGAATTTATAATTCCCTTTGTTTTTGCACTTGCTTCAATGACAGAGATGACTTTATTCAAGTCGATAGATCCTATACTTCCCACAGTATACCGGCAATTTTCCATGTTTAACTGCTTCTTTATCATTTCTCCCGCTTCATTGTTATGTAAGAGTACCAATAAAGAAGTTAACTTGCCCATCGTGAAATCGTGATCCTGTATGATCATCCTTAGCACCCCCTCAGTTAATAAAGCAATTGCCAAGTGAGAAAAAAATGCCCTAACCAGTTTAATAATCACAACTTAATATTTCATTCATCCATGCTTTTTATACATATAAACAACGGAATTCTTTAGAGCTAGCTAAATTGAACATTTTTATCTCATTACTATATATGTATTTTTATTCGAATCGATTTAGTTATATTTTTTCCGAAATATAAAGAATCTTATTAAATGTTTAATAGCAACCTTTAAAACATAAACACGGAAACAATAGCCGGTGCCCATTCTGTCCACGCAAAACAGACCAATTTGCTATGCAAATCAGTCTAGCTTTGGAAGCATCATTTTATTTTTTTAAACTTATAGCTTCTTAACTGGGCCAAAATGATCCTCTAAAGCAACCTGCAGTATACCGATTGAACGTTCCAGCTCTTTTTTCATTAATTTTCGATAAATTTCTAATTCTTCTTTCCCTTTGTCCGTTAAATAATAAATAAAAACTTCCTGAACATTCTCTTCCGGATCGCCAAGTATTTCAGTTCTCTTTTTTACGAATCCGGCTTTATACAATTCTTTATAGGTCTTATAAATTTCCGTATGGGTTGGCGAATAGCCAAATGGTTTAAATTTTTCTCTTAAATCATTTAACACCATTGAACCATAGTCCCTTGGATGAGAAGCAATCTCCAGTAGATAAAGCTTTAAAAATGCTTTTTGTTTTAATAAGAACCCTCTGTTCATTCCCCTCACCTCTTACATTAAACATCCCTTTTAATCTTATAGTATCAAATTTTTGCTTTCTTGGTTGGTTTTGTGATTTTTTCTTGGTGGCTGGGTTTTTATAAATTACCATGAAGGTTTGGAACATAGTTCAAATAGTTACTATGTGGAGTTAGCTTCCTTATAAAATCAGAAATTTTGTCATTTTTTAGATCAATCAAATCGTCCTTTCTTAATGGTGTTTAAATGGGTTTTATTTGAGCAGGAGATAACTTTTTCATCTGTTCGAAACAACATAAAAAAGCCTTAACCCGCTAATTACACGGATTAAGGTTTTAGTTTATAAATATTAAATTATATTAAAAGAATGATTTCCTTACATCAAAAATGAATAATTATGATCAATTGTATTTCTGATATTAGCCACATGTTCTTTTAATTTCTCTTCTACTTTGTGCGGATCTCTTTCCTGAAGAGCCTTCAAAATATTGGAATGCTCCAAAAAAGAATGTTCATTACGTCCGGGTACTAGGAGGGTCTTTATTTGAAGACGCTTTAACTGCTGCTTAATAATTTTGACCATAGCTATAGCCTGCTCATTATCTGAAGCATTATAAATTATTTCATGGAAAAGCAGATTTTGACCCGAATACCCGTCAAAATCATTTTGCTTCAGAAACTCTTTCATATTTTGGAGAATGTGTTCCAGCTGCTCGAGATCCTCATTTGTGATATTCTCTGCAGCACTGAATCCAATTAACCCTTCTAGCACCTCGCGGATTTTTAGATAATTGATGATTTCACGCAAAGAAAAGGATTTGATCGTAGCGCCTTTATTTTTTTCAAGCACAACCAAATTCTCTTGCTCCAGCTTTAATAATGCTTTCATAACTGTATTTCGACTGACTCCTATCTCAATGGCCAAATCATTTTCAATTAATTTTTGCGAAGGATGGAAGGTACCTTCCAGAATTCTCTCTTTTATATATTCATATGCTATCTCAGCAGGTCTTTTCAAACACAGAAGCCCCCTCACCAATTTAATAGTATCTATTATCTTTATTTTATATCAGCCAAGCCAAAATGTTAATTAGACCACCTGAATACAAATATGGAAATCACTTATCAAACTATTTATCTAAAAAGCTTGGCAGCCATGTAGTGAGTACTGGAACATAGGTCACGAGAGCCAATACCAGAATAGATACAAAGATAAATGGAATTACCGCTCTAATCAATTTTTCCATCTTTACTTCCCCTACACTTGAGGCAATAAATAATCCAGCTCCAACAGGAGGAGTTAATAGACCAATTGTTGCGTTCAAGCAAATCATAACTCCAAATTGAATTGGATCAATTCCGAAACTATGAACCAGAGGCATAAAAATCGGTAATAAAATAATTAATACGGCTAATTCGTCTAGAAAAATACCGGTGATCAATAAAAATAAATTTACCAATAAAAGAAACACAAGCGGGTTTGAGGATATATTCCCCATCACTTCTACCATTATTTGAGGAATCCGTTCAAAAGATAGAATCCATCCGAACAAGCTAGCTGTTGACATAAGCAAGGTTACTACTGCTGTTGACACTGTAGCATTTACTAATATTTTCGGAAACGCATTAATATTTAATTCACGATAGAAAAAAACACCTACTACTATAGCAATAACACATGCAACGCCGGCTGATTCCGTCGCTGTAAATATACCTCCCACTGTACCGACTATAATGGTTAATGGTACAAGTAAGGCAGGAATTATTTTAACAAATGCCTTTGTAATATCCTTTAAAGGTGCTTTTTCTGATCTTGGATAATTAGTCTTCATTCCTAAAAAAATAATCAGAATAATAAATGATAGAGCTAATAATATTCCTGGAATTGTCCCAGCCATAAACATATCATTAACCGATACACTAGCGCCAACCGCATAGATAATGAATAGCATACTGGGAGGTATGATTGGGCCTAAGAGTGCCGCAGACGCTGTTGTTGCGGCAGCAAACTCGCGTTTATATCCGGCACGTTCCATTTCCGGTACCATGATTTTACTCATCATAGCTGTTTGTGCAGTCGCTGATCCGATAATTGATGCCAAGAACATATTAGCAATTACATTGACATACGCTAATCCACCCCGGAAGTGACCCACGGCTTTTTTTGCAAAATCAATGAGCCTTATTGTAATACCCGAGGCATTCATCAATTCTCCAGCAACCATAAATAATGGAATGGCCAATAAACTAAAGCTCTGGACACCTGAAAATAATTGTTGAGATACATTGTTCACCAAGAAATATTGACCGGTAAAAAATATATAACAGAGACTAATAATCCCTAATATCAGTGCAATCGGTACACGTATAAACAATAATAGTAAAAATACAATCAGAAAGATAATGATATCCATCCTGTTTTCTCCCCTCCCTATGCCTTTGTTCCTTTATAGGTGAATGCCTGTACTAAATGGTTTAAAGCATGGATTGTTAAGCAAAACAAACCAAATGGTATAGATAAATATGGTAAAAACATAGAGATTTTCAATCCAGGAGATATTTGCGTTAATACAGACGGATTCGAGATCCATTTTACAGCCATATATGTAATAACTGTGGAAAAAAGTATGACAAAGGCATAGCCAAAAATTAAAAACATACGTTGTATCTTCACACTGACTTTGTCAAAAACCAGATCCAATGATGCCGCCTGTTCATTTTTTACACTCATGCTTCCCCCTACGAACGTTAGCCAGATCAGCATATATATAGCCAGTTCATCTGTCCATGTTAACGGGCTGTTAAAGAAATAACGAAAAGATACACCGAGTACGATACTCCCCAGGATTACACTCATCAAAATAACGGCAATCACTTTTTCCATTTTGAAAAGCGCGTCACTCAGCGATTTTAATATTTTCATAAACCTTCCCCTTTCCATGACCTTGAACATGAATCATTAACATAGGGAGGCCAATTTTTTAGTAATATCTATTTAATCTGCCTCCCTATTATTTAACAGAACATCATTTTCAGGTGTCTTGAGTTTATTGATTTGCTTCAATAAATGCTTTTATTGTTTGATTAGATGAGTACTGTTTGTATACTTGTTGACTCACATCTTTGAATCCGGATTGCTCCGGCAAATCGGAAACTTTTACTCCAAGCTCCTTAATTTCATTCAATAAGCTCTCATTTTTGCTAATGCCTTCCTGGATACCCCAATCAATTGTGTTCGCCCAGGCATCAGAAACCAATTTTTGATCTTCCTCACTTAAGCCTTCAAGTATCTTTTTGCTCCCCATTACGATTTCAGGGAATACAATATGGCCAGTCAATGTCAAATGATCAACAGCTTCATAGAATTTTTGCGATACCGCTGCATCCAAGTCTGTATCTACTGCATCAATCACACCTGTCGAGAGAGAAGTATATACCTCCGGAAGTGGCATAGATGCAGGGCTTGCATTTAATTCCTTATAATAAGTTTCAAAAACCGGGCTTCCAGGAATACGGATTTTTACTCCTTTCAAATCTTCAACACTTGTAATCTCTTTATTGGAGAAAATATGACGTTGACCAGCAAAGAATAATCCATAACCCACCATATTTTTTTGTTCCAAATCCTTCATGATTTGTTTAGCTTCTTCCGATTGAGTTGCTTTAGCTGCAGCTGATAAATCCTCAAATAAGTATGGCATAAACCATCCATTTAACGATTCTGATAGACTGCTCATTGTTCCATTACTTAAAATGGCAAAATCTAATGTACCTGATTCTACTTGTTGTGCCATATCCGCTTCTTTGCCAAGCTGATTTCCCGGATAAAGATCTACCTTCATCCTTCCATCAGATGCTTTCTCTAATTCATCAGCAAATTTCTCAGCAACTTTAAACTTAATATGCGATTCTGCTGCCTCATGACCTAATTTAAATGTGTATGATTTACCTCCGTTATCACCGGTTCCTTCCCCACCGGTTGTATCATCCCCACATGCACCTAAAATTACAGCCAACATTGTAACCAATAACATTATTAACCACTTCTTCATTTGCCCACCCCTTTAATATGATATATAGATTTAATAATATTTGAATATTCAGACTAATAATCTCGTAATTAACCTTAATTGTTAAGTAAAATAGATGGATACCTTATAAAACCGCAGTCATTTCGATTTGCACACGTAAACCCTTCTTTAGGCTCTTTTCTGTCGTGTGCCTTGCCGGGCGATTATTCGGATCCGGAAACATTCTCAGCCATTCTTTATTAACATTTTCTTTGTACTTACGATCAGTCATGTATACACTTAAATGGGCAATATGATCGGTTGTTCCTCCTGCCGCTTTCATGATTTCCTTAATGTAATAGAATAAATTAGCTATTTCCTGACCGACATTATCTGGAATGTCTCCTGTTTTGGGATCAGAACCAATAATCGCTGATGTATATACCATATTCCCAACTTTAACTGCAGTTGGAATGGGATTTTCATGTTCAGAACCTTCAATATGAATAACTTCACGATTGGTCATATAAGTTCTCCTAACTCTTTGTTTTTATAAAATCTTCCTCGTTTTCGTAGTACACTACACCTTCTTTTTCTAAAACGGGTCGCAGATTGTAGAAATCCAAACTGATTTGTCCTCTATCAATTTTTGCTTTTGTGCCCGCTTCTTTCTCAAGACGGGCTTTTGATTCTTCCAAAGTCGATAGAAGATCATCTTTCTTTACGACTACCACTCCATCATCATCTGCCATAATTAAATCTCCGGCTTCCACTGTAACACCTCCGCAAACAGCAGGAGCATTCACCCATCCCCCCCTAATTTTTGTAGTTCCTTGAGATAATACGGATCGAGTCCAAATTGGAAAGCCTAGATCACGGATTTGACGTACATCCCGAATACCGGAATCAATAATGACTCCTTGAACGCCTTTTTTCATCAAAGCCGTAACAATCAATTCCCCGATCATACCCGCAGTAAAATGTCCTTGAGTTGTAATGATGACGATATCTCCCGGTTTGCATACTTCAATAGCAGCATGAATCATTAAATTATCACCCGCTTGGCAGGTAACGGTCACCGCAGGCCCGACAATTGTCTTATTTGTTATAATCGGTTTAAGGCCGGCATCCATGATATTTTGCTTTCCTTGCGCTTCATATATGGTTGATACATCCAGTTTGCGGTATTCTTCCAATACGTCATCCTGAGGTCGAGCAATGTGTTTGATTACATATTTCTCCATTAAACAAACTCCTCTCCAACATACGGGAAGAACCGGGTAAAGGCCTCTGCCTGTTTATATGAATTAATTCCAGAGCAACGACGGGCATGGTTTCCTCGCATTTCTGCTTTATAGCCATAATAATTGATAAGATGGCGCTGTGCTTTAAAGCATTCCATAGCTGCTTTCTTTTTCTCATATACGTCTGTAATATCCAGGATTACGTCAGGTTTGAAATCGGATATTTCTGATTGATGAGGTTCAAAACCAAAAATTTTCGCCTGTTTTGCTGTCTCTGTTCCATCCATTCTTACTCCATTTGATGTGGATAGTACGCCTGCATCGAAAACAAATTTAGATACAGCTTCGTGATCCGGATTAAATGCATCTCTTGGTCCATGCGTTATAATGATTTGTGGTTTTACCTCTCGAATTTTACGGACAATGCGTTCCATTCTTTCATCATTGAATTCCATATGATAATCCTCGTAATCCCATATCTCTAAATTCGTAACCCCTAGACATTCTGCTGCTGCTTCAATTTCTGTTTTACGATGAAATTTTACATTTTCTAAAGTTTGACCTTCCACATTCCATAAATCATTTGATTCACCACGAGCACCATAGCTTAGGATCACTAAATGTACATTTGCTCCTTCAGAAATGTATTTTGCAATAGCTCCACCTGCACGCCACACAAAATCTGCAGCATGCGCACTGACTACGAGAACATTTGTTTTAGAATCTATCATATTTTCCCTCTCCTTATCTCCGCTAATTAAAGCGTTTACATTTTTTCAGATGGTACTTTTACTATAGGTGTTCCATATGTATGGAAGCTTTCAATCGTTTTATTTCCCCAAGCTTGACCTCGCTTGCGCTCTTCTTCTGTCCATGTAATTGGCTCAAAGTCCGGTTCTAACACTAAATATCCGCCAGAGCAAAGTTCAATTCTATTGCCACCTGGTTCATATACATAAATAAAATACGTTTGATTGATTGCATGTTTACTTGGTGCAAATTCGATAAATACATTTTGGTCAACAAATAAATTGGCTGCTCTCCAAATACTTTCATTGGTTTCAACCGAAAATGCCAAATGATGAAACCTTCCTTTTGATTGTGTATCATCTTTCGAATAAACAAGCTCATATGATTTGTTATTACATCGATACCAAACTGCCGGACGTGTACCATCATTTAAACGAATTTGTTCCGTTAGTCGCATATTCAATACATGTTCTGCAAAATCTCCATCTTTCTCCGGATCTGATGATAGAAAGTTGATATGGTCTAAATGTTTCACTGCTGCTCCTCGACCAAGATACTTTTGAGGCTGATTTTTTAAAGTAGGACGTAAATGCTCAGGTGGAGTATATTTTTCTGTTTCAAAATAGAGCTCCATTAAATGACCATCCAACCCTCTGTATTGATAAGCCTTACCGTGTCCAAAGTCACCTTCAATCCAGGTTCCTTTAATTCCCGACTTCTCTATCGCTTGAACACGGCGCTCCAATGCTTGAGGACCTTTTACACGAAAAGCCGTGTGTCCTACTCCCGGTTCTTCAGCTTGAGTGAGAATTAGGGAATACTTTTCATAATCCCCCCAACAACGGAGATACGCTTTTTTCTTCGTTCGTTTCACAATTTCCAATCCAATGCTCTCAAAAAAAAATGTGACACTTTCATCCAAAAACGGAGTAAAAAGTTCAACGTGAGCAATATGTGCAATATCGTCCATACCTTCTTTAAATATCTCCCCCATAGCTACCCCCTTAATATTGTTAAACAATGTTATAAAACAATTATATTTTACAATTTTCAAAAAAGTCAATTTATTTTGGAATATTTTTGAAAATTTTTCTGATATTCCTATGGTGAATCGTTCAGTGTAAAGGAATTAATTTATCATAATCTAATAGACAGATAAGAAAATCTCTCATAGGAATTTACCAATTATTTGACAATTAATAGAAACAGAACCATAATATAGTTCGACTAAATTCTACAATCTGGAAGTGTAAACATGCGTTTATGTTCTATTCTTATTTTCTCTCTCCTTTATCAGATTGGTATAAAAGGAAACACGATACTGGTAACTCTTTATGCTCTTCATTTAGATGCAAAATCAACCATATTAGGGCTTATTATTGCTTCAGGATCGCTCTTTCCAATGCTTTTTGCTTCATTGGCTGGCCGCTTGGCTGATCGGATGAAGCTGAATCTTTTATTGGTCATTGGTATGGTTGGTACAGGTGTCACCCTGATGATTCCTTATTTTGCTCCTTGCAACTTATATGGGTTAATCGGAGTTCAATTATTGTTTGGATTATTTCAGATTATAACAATCGTCAGTATGCAAAATTTAATCGGCGGAATAAGTACGAATGCAAATCGTACTAAGAATTATGGTTCTTACACATTATCAGTATCTATCGCAAATTTGATAGGACCTTTGGTAGCAGGTTTCACGATCGATCATAGTAGTTTTGAAGTATCATATTTATTAATTGGAATATTCTCCTTAATTCCTGCTGTCTATTTTATATTTGCAAAGGATCAAACGAACAAGAAGGAACAGTCTAAAGAAATACTAGTTAAGACTTCGATAGAATTAATTGCTGATAAGAAATTACGGAAAGTTTATATAACCAGTGGGATTATCTTAACTGGAGTAGGGCTATTTGAATTTTATTTCCCAGTATATACAGAATCACTTGGACTATCTTCCTCGACAATTGGGATATTAGTCAGTATGAATGCTGCAGCGTTTATTATTTCGAGATTATTAATGAGTAAGCTTCAAACTAAGTATTCTCCTGAACAGATTATTGGTGTTTGTTTATTTATAGCTGCTATCGCTTTTTTCTTCCTGCCTCTCATGAAAAATATACCATTTCTTGGATTTGTATCGTTTATTTTAGGATTAGGACTTGGATGCTGCCAACCTTTATCTATTGTTATGGCTTATAGTGAATCACCATCCGGTCATACAGGTCAGGTGCTTGGGATTCGGTTAACCGTAAACAAGGTAGTCCAGTTTGCTGTACCGATTATTTTTGGCAGTATTAGCTTCCTCGGCTTCTATTTAATTTTTTGGTTTAACACAGTCGTCCTATCATTAGGCGGAAAGACATTATTGAAGAATTATGATTCTTATAGAAAAGAACATATAGAATCTTAGAATGAGGTTGGCTAAATCTAAGTAAAACCAGGATAATAAAATAAGCGCGAATCCTCACGCTTGTAGCGTTGAAGATTCGCGCTTTCTGTTTGGATTAAATGTGAATTAAAGTCTTGTATCCCATTTATTACACCAAACAAGTTCATTTGGTGTACCGTGGAACTCAGATTCCCCCATGATTTTATCAACGACAGCTTTAATTGTGATTTCAGTATCTTTGTATGCATTAATATAGCATTTTACCATTGGCACATCAGTTAAGTGTGTTGTAAAGTTCAATGATACGAATACGGTTGGAACTTCATGTACATACCAAGGGATCTCGTTTGCCATAGCCGTTTTCCATCTGATGCGATAGTTGTTTTCTGCACCATAACCGATGACATTGGCAAATACAAGAGCTGCATCTACTTCTTCACGGTATTTTAATGTAGGGCCTTTAACGCGAGTATTACCTTCGTTAACAGTTACTTCAAAGCCTCTGCTTTCAAGCTCTTTCACAATATAGTTAAGAGTTTTATCATCGCCTTCATAAATGCCGCCTTTTTCACCTTCTAAGAAATACAGGCGAATACGTTTATGTGTTTCTGGGCGAATTGGCAATTGATCCAATGTGTTTTTAACAAGCGTAATTCCTTTATCTGCAGCTTGTTTAGCACGCTCGATATGATCTTCACAGCCAATTACTTTTAAGTCTTCTTCATTGCGGAAGATGGAACCGTCTTTTTGCGCTTTGTGCAAGCCTAGTGTCGCTTTAAAGCCCAGGATTCTTTCTAATGCATCTTGAAGTCGTTCTTCTGTAATGATTCCATTTTTGTAACCATTTAACATGAAGTTGTAGTCTTCATCAATATCGTTGAAGAACAAGAACATATCACAGCCTGCTGCAATGGATTGCGGTACATATTCTTCACGTCTCATCGCTGCTGTCATACCAAGCATATGAGATGCATCAGTCAAGACTAGACCGTTGAAGCCTAATTTGCCTTTTAGGAGACCATTAATTAATTCTGGCGCTAACGTAGCTGGCAAGATATCACGGTCTTCTAATTCAGGTACTAATGCTTTTTGATATTCTGGCAAAGCAATATGACCGGCCATAATAGAGTGTACACCGTTCTCAATATGATTACGGTATACTTCACCGAAGGATTTTTCCCATTCGTCTACAGATAATTCATTTACGCCCATGACTAAATGCTGGTCGCGTTCTTCTGTTCCATCACCAGGCCAGTGCTTAATGCAAACACCAACATTACTTTCTGTTAACCCTTTAATGTATGAATTTGTGTGCTTGATAACCGGTTCAGCAGTTGTACCGTAAGCACGAGTATTTACGATTGTATTTCTCCAGTTTTTTAGGATATCCACACATGGGTCGAAGTTCCAGTTAACACCAACCGCATGCGCTTCACGACCACTTACATAACCGGCATCAAAGGATAATTGTTCATCACCAGAAGCTTCACACATAGCAGCTGAGGCCACATATGTACCATCGTTTACCGCACCATTACCGCCTGCATCACAGTTCGCTGCTACTAGTAATGGAATTTTGGAATCCTTTTGAAGTTCGTTGATAAGTGCTTGTACTTTATCGGATGTAGCCCCCATATAACGAGCCCCGCCGATATGGTATTTTTCAAGCAGTTCTTTGTTTGTGAATGTATTACCGCTGAATTTATCATCACCAAAGAAGAATAGGTTAATAAATAACTGACCGATCTTCTCTTCTGTAGTCATTCCAGCGATTGTATCTTTAACCCATTTAATATCTTCATCAGATAGATTATATGGCTTTGCTTTTAGATCAACCTTTGGCATTGGGATGTTTTTAGCAATTTTTTGAATCATCTGGACTTCCTCCAAACCTTATTTTAAGTTATCGTTGAATTCCTTAATCAATTGTTCTTGGTATTCTCCTGCAAAGCTGCCGTCTAAGAATTTAGCCAAAGCTTCGTTTTGAAAACGATCCCAAGAGAATTTCTCTTTACCAACAAGAATTGGGTAATAAAGAACGTCATTTACCTCAGCAGCAGATAAATCTCCAGGAGCATCACCGATCATCAATACACGAGTGTTTTCATAACCGAATTTTTTCAATTGCTCTATGCAGTAAGCTTTAGTACCAGCTTCTTGTCCAAGCATGACATCAACATGTACGTTTAGTTCATGTCTTGTCCATTCATCAAGTACAGCTGCACCATTCGCTGATGATACAATCGCTACATCTGCTACATTATTAGCAGCTGCTAAGCCTTCTTTAGCACCTTCAACAGGTTTATCATTTCCAGCCAGTTCTTCCTCAATCGTACGATTAACCGCATGGCTCCACTCTAAAGCTTTCTTTAATTGCTCATCATTTGTTTCAGCAATCGCTCTTTCAAGTGATGGATTGGAAAGTTCATTCGTTGTTTCAGCCCATTTTTTGAAAGAAGTGATATCAGGCATTTCAATGCCTTCTTTTTCTAAAGCTTCGAAAGTAGCGACAACCCCTTTAAAGCGGTTGATTCCTCTTGTTCTTGTGTAAAGGTTGATATCATTCCATACTTTTAGGAAACGATCTTTAATGTGATGAAGCTCCCATACATCTACTGCACGCGGTCCAAATGCTTCTTCGTGTTTTACACCCATCGTATCCATTGCGCAACCATCGGAATCAACGCATACTAAAAAGTCTTTTGTTTTAACAAATTCTTTGATGTTGTCCTTCATTTCTATACTCTCCTTCTATATGAATAAGCCGATACGAATTCTTACTTGGAAGATTCGCATCGACTTATTTTAATCATTAGCGATTATTTTTATTTACTGCTTCCCATAATCCAATTAGGTAAGTAGCACCTAATGCACGATCATATAAACCGTAACCAGGCTTACCAGTTTCGCCCCAGATCATACGACCGTGGTCAGGACGGATTGGTCCTTCATAGTTGAAGTCTTTCATTGCTTTAATCACTTCATACATATCAACAGAACCATACTCAGATGGGTGAGCACTTTCTTCGAATGACATTCCGCCTGTTAATTTAACGTTGCGGGCATGTACAAAGTTTACGCGGTCTTTCTTACCAAAGTAACGAAGCATTTCTGGGAAATCGTTATTTGGGTGAGAACCAAGTGAACCGCTGCACATTGTTAAACCGTTATATGGGCTGTCATATAGGTTAACGAATCTTTCTAGGTTTTCTTTGTTTGTGATGATACGTGGTAATCCAAAGATATCAAATGGCGGATCATCTGGGTGGATTGCCATTTTTACGCCAGCTTCTTCTGCAACTGGAATAATTTCTTTAATGAAATACTCAAGGTTTTCCCAAAGTTTTTCATGATCAACATTTTTGTAGTGATCAAATAATTGTTGCAGGTCTTCTTTTTTATAGCTTGAATCCCAACCTGGTAAAGAAAGTTCACCTGTTAGTGGATCCATTTTCTTAGCTACTTCTTCTTCGAAGATAAGAGCTGTAGAACCATCTGGAAGACGGTATTCTAAATCTGTACGTGTCCAGTCAAAGATTGGCATGAAGTTGTAGCACACAACTGGGATACCAGCTTTACCAAGGTTACGTAAAGTCGTTTTGTAGTTCTCGATATATTTGTCACGAGTTGGCAAACCAATTTTGATATCTTCATGAACCGGTACGCTCTCGATAACAGAGATGTGCATACCAGCATCTTCTACAGTCTTTTTCAATTCTTCGATTTTATCCATCGGCCAAGCTTCACCAACCGGGATATCATAAATAGCTGTTACAATTCCTTTCATACCTGGAATTTGACGGATGTATTCCAAAGGAATACTATCAGTTTTTCCATACCAACGGAATGACATTTCCATAGTAAGTTTCCTCCTAAAAATTATTGAAGATCTATATTAAAATAGTTCTTAGCGTTATTAAAGCAGATGTTTTCAATTAAGTTTTGCAGCAATGCCGGATCATTTGGAATTTCGCCAGATTCTACCCAAGTACCTATTAAGTTACATAGAATGCGGCGGAAGTATTCATGTCTGCTATAAGAGATAAAGCTACGTGAATCTGTCAGCATCCCTACAAAGTGACTTAATAATCCTTGATCAGCTAAAGCTGTCATTTGGCGAATCATGCCTGGTTTAGTGTCATTGAACCACCAACCAGAACCAAATTGGATTTTACCCGCGATTCCTTCTTCGTTTGTTTGGAAGTTTTGAATCGTTGTACCAATCAGTTCGTTATAAACAGGATTCAAATTATACACAATTGTTCTAGGCAGGGAATCCCTGATTTCTAACGCGTCTAGCAGCGCATTTAATGGTGCGGCTACTTCGCCTTGATCACTGATGGAGTCAAAGCCTGCATCAGGTCCTAATCTTTTGAACATTTTTGTGTTGTTATTGCGGATTGCACCAAAGTGAAGCTGCATTGCCCAGCCTCTTTCTGTGTAGGCCTTTGCAAGAGCAATCATGATGGCTGTCTTGAATTTATTTTCATCCTCTAGGCTTACAGCTTTACCGCTACGGCCAGATTGATAAATTCCATCTAATTCGCTTTCATCGAATTCAGCAAATGGAACCTCTGATAGGCCATGGTCAGAAATTCTGCAGCCTTTTTCGTGGAAATATTGAACTCGATCCAATAGAGCCGCAATATAATCCGCATAAGTTGCTAATGATTTGTCAGCAACCTTTTCAAGAGTCTCCACGAATGGAACGAATGTAGCTTTATTGATTTCCAATCCTTTGTCAGGTCGGAATGAAGGAAGAACCTTCACTGGGAAATCAGGCAATTCAGCGATTTGCGCATGATACATAAGATCATCCGTCGGATCATCTGTCGTGCCAATTACTTTTACATTTGAGCGTTTGATGAGTTCGCGAACAGAAAAATCATCTTGCTGCAACAATTCATTACAACGGTTCCAAATGCTTTCCCATGTTTGTTCGTTTAATAATTCTTCAATACCGAAGTAGTTTTTTAACTCAATATGAGTCCAGTGATACAAAGCGTTTCCAACTGTATATGGAACAGTTTTAGCCCAAGCCTCAAACTTCTCCTTCGGATCGGCATCACCAGTAACATACTTTTCAGGAATCCCATGTGCTCTCATTGCTCTCCATTTATAATGGTCACCTTCGAGCCATAGTTCAGTTATATTTTTAAATTTACGATTCTCTGCAATATCCTTTGGGGATAAATGGCAGTGGTAATCATAAATAGGCATATTCTTAGCGTATTCATGATACAACTTCACAGCTGTTTCATTTTGCAATATAAAGTTTTCATGTATAAATGAACTCATCCGCTTTACCCTCCTTTATGTAGCAGGTCTTGATTATTTATTTTGAAGTGTTGCTAAATGGTCCATAAACTCTCTTGCAACTGCTTGGACAGAGCTGTAATCTCCATCTTTCACATTCTTCGTTAAGGCACTTCCGATACCTACTGCAAATGCACCAACTTCGATCCAGTCAGCCAAGTTATCCTTGCTAACACCGCCTGAAGGCATCATTTGAACATGTGGAAGTGGTCCGTGTACATCCTTAATGAAGGATTTGCCAAGAAGGCTTCCAGGGAACATTTTGATAACATCAGAACCGTATGTAACAGCCTCCATTACTTCAGTTACGGATCCGCAACCTGGTAAGTAAGGAACACAATAACGATTACACATTAATGAAATGTTTTTATCAAAGTGTGGACTCACGATATAGCGTGCACCCTTCATAATAGCAAGACGAGCTGTAGCTTCATCTAATACTGTTCCAGCACCAATGATCATGTTGTCATCATTCATGCTTGCAAGTTCAGCAATAACGTCACCTGCATCAGGTGTTGTAAATGTAATTTCTAAAGAACGAATACCGCCTGCATATGCTTGTTTAGCAATTTCAACAGCTTCTTCTTTTGTCTTACCGCGAACAACTGCTACAACATAGCCTTTGCGCATTTCATTTAATACTTCAAATTTTGGTAACATAACATTCACACTCCAGTTTTCGAGTCGATATCAACAAAACAAATAGCGATAGATTAATCGCTATTTGTTTTCAATTTTTTAGCCCTAATTAAACACCAGAATATGCAGAGAACGCACCATCAACTGGGATGATTACGCCATTAACAAAGCTGGATGCTTCATGGCTTGCAAGGTATAACATTGTTCCAACAAGCTCTTCCGCTTCACCAAAACGATCCATCGGCGTATTGCGAAGGATTTTCTCAGAACGCTCAGTGTAAGAGCCATCTTCGTTTTTCAACAATTTTTCATTTTGTGCTGTAACGAAGAATCCTGGAGCAATTGCATTAACACGGATTCCAACTTTAGACATGTGAACCGCTAACCATTGTGTAAAGTTACTTACTGCAGCTTTCGCACCGCTGTAAGCAGGAATTTTTGTTAATGGTGTGTATGCATTCATAGAAGATACATTGATGATTGTTGCACCTTTACGATTTACCATATCACTTGCAAATTCTTGAGAAGGTAATAAAGTACCTAAGAAATTCAAGTTGAATACGAATTGAACTCCTTCTGGATCTAAATCGAAGAAAGTGATTGTATCTTTCAATTGACCATTCAAATCTTCTGGGAATAAATATTCTTTAGTAGTAGTTCCAAGTGGATGGTTACCACCAGCACCGTTGATTAAGATATCGCAAAGTCCTAATTTTTCTTTTACAACTGCGTGTGCAGCTTTTAGGCTTTCTTTATCTAATACGTTTGCTTCAACACCAATCGCAATTCCGCCTTTTTGGCGAACTTCTTCAGCTTTCTTTTCAGCATTTTCTAAAGCGCGGTCAAGAATGGCAACTTTCGCTCCACATGCAGCCAAAGCATCAACAAATGCTCCGCAAAGGATTCCAGCGCCGCCTGTAACAACCGCAACTTTATCTGTTAAATCAACTTTAAAAGGTAAAGTAGTCATTTCGTCATACCTCCATATATTTGCATTGAAATTTTCATAAACACTATGTATACGTGTTATTGCATGCTTGTATACTAGCATACTTGACGAGTTATATCAATAATTTATTTTTCTAAATTTGAACATAACTCATACATTAAATGCCCATTACTTATCATGCTCTACCAGATTCAAAGTATGTACGTAATTCATTAAATACTCTTCCTTTTACATCCTTTTCTTCTTTTTACAAATTCCCCAATAACAAAAAAAGATAGCCCATTTAAGAGCTATCTCTTTACTAATTATTTTTTACGTCTTTCAGCAATATCAATTGCAAGTTGCTCTGTACGTTTCTTGTTTAATGGGTACAAGAACATTAGGATTAAGAAAATAACTGCATAGAACAACGCTGGTGCTAATGTACCAAGTGCATGAATTCCATTTAACGTACCTTCTGTTTGTGTTTCAAGTGCTGCATTGTAACCAACTGCAGCGATCAAGAAACCGCCAAGACCACCAGCAACGGCTTGACCTACTTTACGAGCGAAGGAGTAAACTGAATAAATCGTTGCATCTTCACGTAAACCAGTTAAGAACTCATGATAATCAATAACATCCGTTACAAACGCCCAAATAACAACGTTTAAGAATGCTGTACCAAACATACCAAGTGCTGCAATCCATACAAATGTCATTGCATCAATATCTTTCAGCATGAATAGTACGAAGTAAATGATAGCCGCAAATCCCATACCAATAGAAGCAATTTCTTTTTTACCGAAACGAGCAACTAATGGTTTAACCAACGGCATTGCTATAAATGCTGTAACTGTAGTCATAACACCAACAAGACTTAACGCTGCAGTGCTAGTGAAATAATCTTTAAATAGGTATACGTTTACTGCTCCCATAAGCATGCTGTTTGTCATGAATAATAAAGATGCAGTTAAAATCCAAATAAGTGGTTTGTTTTGACCGATCGCTTTAAGCGTTTTACGAAGATCCATTTTTTCTGCATCATTTGTTTCAGGAACGATACGTTCAGTTGTTAATTTGTAGCAACCGATGTAACAAGAAATTGCCAACACACCAAAAATACAAGCAGCCATGAACATACGATTTGCATCGATTTTGTTATCAACAAAGACAATCATTGGTCCGACTGCATTGATGATCAAGCTCGCAAGCATCATACCAGCTGTTCTGTAAGTAGATAAAGAAGTACGTTCAACTGGATTATCTGTCATAACAGATGCCATAGACCCGTAAGGAATATTAACTGTACTGTACAAAGTACCCCAAACGATATATGTTACGAACGCCCATGCCAAGTAGAAACCATCACCCATACCAGGAATCGTAACGAACATTAAAACCCCTGAGAAAACTAATGGGAATGACATTCTTAGTACCCATGGTCTAAATTTACCATTTTTAGTTGGTTTTCTAGTGTCAATAAAACGTCCCCAAGTTACGTCTGCTACTGCGTCCCATAAACGAGCAGCCATGAAGAGCGCACCAACTGTCGCTGCATTGATGCCAAAAATATCGGTATAGAATACCATTAAGTAAGCACTTACCAATAAGAAAAAGAAATCGTTTCCAAAGTCACCTAATAGATATCCAATTTTGTCCCTCATGCCGAAAGGACGAACATTAGGAGTAGGGTTTTCTTTTGGTGAGCCTTGTTTTTTCAAAGCTTCTGCACTCATTTAATTACCTCCAAATACTATAATAGTTATAAATGACGAAAATACCGCCAAGCAGGTTCAAACACTTACACTCCATACTTCCATCAATCTTTTGTAAACAGTAAAGGCTTCTTAACTGGTAGTATATACTTACTCCCAAATTTTATTTACATTTCATTTTGCTCATTATTTCACAAAGAAAAGTAAAATAAAATGCAGGAGGTAAAATTGTTCTAAAACTGATCATTAATATTTCGTGTAAAAATAAATTATAATTACTATTGCTCATTATTTCACAAACAAGAGTAAAATAAATGTTTGAAACTTCTTCTTGGTTCAAACTATGTTTCGTTCATTTACACTAGTATACTAGCATGCGCATGATAAGATTAAAAGACCTTTTTTTAATTTTTTATGAGGTAAAATAAACCAAACAAGAATCCTCACTAATTTTTCTGTTTCCGTTTTCATACGGGAAGCTTTAAAAAGATACTGGCTGGACATATACGGAATTACGTTTTTCTAGATTGTAAAGCTTTAAATTACTCCTCACCCTCTTTTTATCCTCTTATCTTTGCTTAAATTAGAAGCAATAATTAGAAAAGCTAAACAACAGAGCCTCTGATTTAACAGGATTCAAAAAGCTAATAAGATGTACTAGCTAAAGTACAAGTGCAATTTCCATAAAGTGCAAATTGTTTGACTTGTCAGAAGGGAAGCGTAATATCAAATTATCATTTAAATTTGGAGGTGAAGGTTACTTTCACTCTATAGTAGCCAATACGTTCATGAAACATTTAGTCATATGCTCGCAAATCGTTGTTCTTTTTCTTTTTTATTATATCGGCGTATTCATACAAGAGCTGTTTAGCATTCCCATCCCTGCAAGTATCATCGGGTTATTATTACTGTTAGTTTGCTTGAAATTCAAAGTGATTCCAGTTGAATACATTAATCGCGGAGCTGGTTTTTTAATTGGTTTCTTACCTTTGTTATTTGTTCCAATCTGTATCGGTGTTATAAAGTATCCCGAGCTATTCTCCTCTAAAGGTTTCATCATTATGTTTGTCGTATTTATTAGTACAATCTTTACCCTGCTGATATCCGGAGGAACCAGTCAGATACTCGAAAATTCAATGAACAAACGAAAGGATCAAAATAAATGGGGAAATTACTGATTGCCATTACAATTATTATTATAACTGTCATCATATTTCTTTTATTAAATAAACTCTATATCCGATTTTCCTATCCCTTTCTTTTGCCAATCTTAACAACAACCATTTTTATTGTTTGCATCCTTTCAGTTTTTAATATTTCTTATGATACATACATGATTGGCGGAGAATGGATTAATCAATTACTTGGTCCGGCAGTAGTTGCACTTGCTTTTCCGCTTTATAAACAATGGAGAATGTTAAAAGATCATATATTCGTCATTTTAGGAGGTGTCTTTCTTGGGGTATTGGCAGGAATGGTTAGTGGACTTCTATTTAGTAAGCTGGCTGGTGTAGCCGAAGAGACTGCCGTTTCCATACTGCCAAAATCATTAACTACACCGGTTGCTGTACAGATCTCCGAGGAATTAGGCGGGGTTCCAGCATTAACAGCTATTTTTGTCATGATAGCAGGTCTAACCGGAGCTATTTTAGGGCCGCTTATTTTAAATCTATTCCACATAACAAATCCCGTTAGTAAAGGGATTGCTTTGGGCAGCGCATCCCATGCAATTGGTACCTCAAAGGCATTTGAATTCGGTGAATTAACGTTTTCCATGAGTTCTATCTCCATGACATTAAGCGCTGTTTTTGGTTCCATTATAGGACCAATTATCATGAACCTCTTTATTAACTAGGGGTAAAAAAAGTCCGTTTTTGCTGAAACGGACTTTTCATATACTTTGCGCTACCTCTTTAATCCCGTAATTTTCGTTCTCAATTTGTTTCACCTTATCGCTGCATTCCTGTAATTGTTGATTCAGTTTGATAAGCTCCTTTTCATATTTACTTTTAATCTTATTCTCCGTTTCAATCATGAAATCAATATCCGTTAATTCCTTCTGTATTTGTTTAATCCCAATTCGATCAGCCCGTTTAAAGTCACTATCCGAATCTAAAATATCTCGGACTAAGCTCTCAAGAAGCTCATCCACTTTTTTCTCTTTACCAAGCTGATCAAGTGTCACTGACATATTCAGCAATTTATTAGTAAATTGTTTGATTAAACTGGTTTCCAATATTTCATTGCTTTTGGATGCAGCTAATTGGTTTAATTTTTTTTGGATGTGAATGTACTCAGTACGATGTTTTTCAAAACTTTGATTTATCGTCAACTCATTTATATCCATAAAAAGGAGTGTTGATTTAAGCTTGTACATTTCGATATTCAATCGTTCCTGAATATGTTTTTTTTGATTTGCAAATTCGTTTATCCGCTGCCGGGATTTATGGACAGATGAACTCATTTCGATATGTTTCATTTCTAATAAATCAGAATGATACTCCAATTGACGGTATTCCTCTACCCTTCTTTTCCATTCATTCAGGAATAAAACTGGACTGGATACAGAATTTTCATCGCATAAATACGCTAAAGTTATTTGCATTAGGATAAAAGGCATTAGCCTTTTTTTTATGGCATGATGCTGATAGTTTATTTGAAGGACTCTGCCTCCAAGGACATAGGGTGTAATAAAATATGGAGAAGTTAATAATTTTGTCGTAGGGGAAATATTTTCTTGATTGATTAATGGGATATTCATTGGAAGCTTTTCATTGTAGTTCATTAAAAGCTTTGTAAACATATCAAAAAATGAAGGAAGACTGATATTTGATACCTGAATAAGTAAAGTGGATAATTCTATTTCTTTAAAAACCTCAATTGACAAATAATTTGCAGGCAATTGTTGAAGAAGGATCCATTTTTCATCCTCTGAGAGCTGAATTATAAATTCATATATAGTGTTTAAAAAATCCTGCTGATCCTCAACCGAAAGATTTTGAAAGCGATATTCCACCTCATAAAATAGCTGTCTGAGCTGATAGTGAATAATGTGATGGATCCTTGTAAACTCAATTTGTTCCGTGTTTTGAAGGAATGATTTTTCCTGATTTATATATATTTGATATACTTTTTCAACAATTTCTTCACATTGATTATCCACATGGATAGCTTCACTATAATAAACACCTTCTAGTTCAAGTGTTTTATTCATTTCCTGAAACAAACTGACCTGCAATGCCTCATCTGAGAGATGAATATATTCATCGGTTTTTTCAAGAAGGCAGTTTACATAATCAGTATTATGTTTCCTAGAAATGATTTTGTTAAAATTAAATGGGATTAGTTCTTTTAGATTTAAATTCGTTAATAAACTATAAATGATTCGTAAATCGGTTCCTTTCAACGAATAGATACTGTTAGATAATAAAGTTCCATCCATAGTACTCACTCTCCCGGCCTTAACGGATAGAAATATTTTAACATGGAAATAGTTGTTAATATACATGTGAGTGTAAATCTTTTTCAATTTAATACGGATTGATAGGAGTGTAATTCATAAAAAGCGGGACAAAGAATGGTTTAACTACACCATGAATAATCACTGCATAAAAAACAGCATCCATATCCCTAAAAGGTAAAATGGATGCTGCATTATTTTCGTTTCTAGTAAACTTCATCATTCATTTTCTTTGATTGTTCAGCACAAACCTCCATCGCTTTAATGACAGAACTTCTGAATCCTTGTGCCTCCAGTTCTGTGATGGCAGCAATCGTTGCACCACCTGGGGAGCAAACTTGATCCTTCAGTTCTGCTGGATGAATCCCTGTTTCCAAAGCGAGTTTTGCCGATCCCATAATGGTTTGTTCAGCCATTCGATAGGCCTTTTTTCGATCTATCCCTAATTTCACAGCTGCATCTGCCATTGCTTCAATTAATACGAAAATATAGGCTGGAGAAGAACCGCATAAAGCAATAAACGCTTCGAAATCATCTTCTTTAAGAATTTCATATTCTCCAAACACACTAAATAACTGGCAGATTTCCTCTAACTCTTCTCCTGTGACATGGTCATTTGGACAAATAGCTGTCATCCCTGCATTCACCAGGACAGGAGTATTAGGCATAGACAATATAAATTTTGATTCTGCTCCAATCCATTCATCCATTTGCTTTATTTTAACTCCGGCAGCAATCGAAATAAGAATCTTCTTATCAGTAACATATTCTCTTATTTCTTTAATAACTTCTTCATATTGGTTTGGATTAACTGCTAAAAAGATTATATCTGAATTTAGGACAACTTCTTTATTATCCAGAGTTGTATGAATCGGCCACTTTTCCGAAATAGCAACTTTTGATTCTTCTGAGCGCACAGATACCAACAATTGATCAGCGAGTTTTTGATTACTGTTAATCAAAGAACCAACCATCGCTTTCCCCATATTTCCACAGCCAATAAAACCTATTCTCTTATTCATGCTTCAACACCTATTCTTCCTCATTTGCCACTATTCTAACATAAAACAAGTAAAAAATAGAAAATTAGGATTAGCGCGCTCATTCCCAATTAGCTATGTATGGTCAGTAATCAGTTTCTTTTCATAATGACCCAGTGCTAACAGAGGAAAAATATAATTATAGCTTTCATAAATGATATAAAAACCACCCCGTAAACCGAGACCTGTTGGATACCTGTTTGCATTAGGATGGTATAACTCTTCATTTATTAAAAAGTTAACCCCTTTCTGAATGGTTGGTGAAGTTGCCCGCTTAACTGCTAAGAGAGCATCCAATGCCCAGGCTGTCTGGGATGGAGTACTGTAGGACAATGGGATATAACGTTCTTTATCTGCACTCATACAGGATTCTCCCCATCCTCCATCTTTCAGCTGGATAGACTCCAGCCATCTGATTGCTTTTTGGATAGAAGGGTGCTCAGGCTTGATTCCGATTGCACATAGTCCAGTCACCGCTGCCCACGTTCCATAAATATAACAAACACCCCATTTTCCATACCAGCTACCATCTGATAATTGTTCTTTCAGAAGCCAGGCAGCTGCTCTTTTAATAAAGGAATGGTCATGTGTTAATCCAGCATAATTACCCATAAATTCTAAAACACGACCTGTCAGGTCTGAGGTAGAATCGTCAATGATGGCATCCTTTGCATTTTCGATTGGTAGATAAGCAAATAAAGAATTATAGGCATCTTTTTCAAAGGCTCCCCATCCTCCATCCTTATTTTGCATGCCCTTCAAATACGAGAAACCTTTTTTCCAAGCAAGATTTGCTTGTTGGTTCAATTTACTTTGCTTTGTTAATGCTCGTAAAACCGCACTTGTATCATCATTATCCGGTATATAATGATTGCTGTCAGAAAATCCCCATCCCCCAGGAATCACATCTGGAGCATGTACTGTCCAATCCCCTCTCGTGCTTTGTTGTTTTTTCAGCAAATACGCATTTGCTCGATCGATAACAGGATGGGTTGCCTTAACCCCCGCTTCTTGTAAGGAATAGCTTAATAAAGCTGTATCCCACACCAGGGAGGGTGAATTTTGCAAATGAAGGCCATAAGGTGTATCCGTTAAATAGCTCTTCATTCCCTCCATCGCCTTAAGAATAATCGGTGAGTTTCGTTTATACCCTAAGGCAAGTAAAGCATAAATCATATAACAGGTAGCCGAACTATAACTATACAGTGTCCCATTTTTCTCAACCCGGTCAATCATTAGCTTTTCTGCAGATTGATAGCCTGCTTTTTGCCAAGAGGATGGAGAAAAATTGAGGATCTTTAGTTGATTAATCAATTGTTCTGTCTGAAAAAAACGTTCCTCTCTAAACCATCCACCTTCTTGTCCATCAAGGAAACTCTTATCTATCCCCTTGTGTTCATACATAAATCGTTTATTAATGCAGATGGTCATAGGAGTTAAATGCACTCTGGCATAGTTACTGCATTGATACATGTTAAAAGGTACATGGGGCGGGAGCATAAAATAACTCATCGGAAATTTAAAAAAGCTTGGATAATTATACATTCCATTGACTGCGAGCATCATTTTAGTCATAAAGTGAGATTTTGATACTCCACCATGCTTAATTATAAATTGTTCAGCTCGCTTCATCTCCTCATCCATCCGAGTAAATTTGCCTGACACAAGCAGGGCTGTATAAGATTGAACGGTGGCAGATAAATTACCATCCTTCTCATCCGGATAGATACTCCAAGACCCATTATCATTTTGAGTGCGCAGCAGCCGTTTCACTAGTTGATGCATTAATTCTTCTTCATCTATTCCTAAGGTCCGTATAAGTAAGATCATAAAACAATCCGTTAATGAAGATCCTTCAAAGTTGAATGTCCATGAACCTGATTGATTTTGTGTTTTTTCCAGCCTTTCTAGCTTGGAGGCTATATACTTCTCAACGTTAGATTTTGTCATAACTATCTTATCACCCCAAAAAACTATTTGGATTTTCCTATCTCGCTAAAATTACTAAGGGGTATCACAATCGATTCATTTTTGATTGAAAAGTCTCGATAATATCTCATGCATCCTGCGTAGGCTGCTGCACTTTGTTCATCTATCTGATAACCTCTCATAAAAAGCGCTTTACTGGCTTGAATGATTTCAGTTTTCGTAATGGTCTGTAAGTGTCCATCTGTCTCTTTAATCATTTTTATCAATTCTTTATATAGGGGTTGAGGGATAGATACCGCTTTACTTTTTACAGGCAGAGAAGTTGATTGAATGTCGACAATGATAAATCTGGGGAGTTTTCCTATTAAATGATGTTCTAAAAGATCCTTAAATCCATAATAAGTACCTACTGCTAACATACTGGTTTCAACCGAGAACGTAACGATATCAGGATGACGGTGTCCCAACTGCTCCCATATCTCATATGCATATGTTTTTGCTCCCTCAATCATATAGGGGTGAAAGTCGGGTAAAATAAAATTATTTGCAGCAGATTCTTGATCAGAAACAAAATCGCTTACTCTGACTCCTTCATTTCTGTATGCATCCACCAGCTGACAGGCTGTATTTTCAGGTAAAGCTAACTCACAGGCAATTTGAGCATGTTTTGCATATTTAGCAACAGAAAGACTCATACAAGTGGCTTCCGTTATAAGGATGTTTTGTATCTTTTTCTCTAGTAACTTAGTCACTAATAATGCTGAGCATCTATCTATATAAGATTGGCTTGGTAAAGTGTTTTCTAATTTTAAGTAGATGTGCTGATTGTCCGAGTCCAATTTATCGAGCACGGTATTCCCCTCACCTAATGATACCTTCTCCCATGCACGTTTGTTTGCTTGTACTGATACTACTAGATAGTACTTCCACATCGTCTGGTTCTCACCAACAATCCAATTATCCTTAAAAATGCTTTTACTTGTTTTGATTATTAACAGACCGCCGCATGTACAACAATTTTTATCCGTTTCCTCCATGAATAGCTCCTGGCAATCTACACAAATAAATTGAATTTCACTCATTCCTGCTCCTCTCGTTAATCAGTTAATCAACATATTAAGATGGAAAAGTTTGCGTTTTTCATTTATGATGATGGTATTAATAAAAATATGGAGGCGATTAGATGATTGATGTATTTCATGGAACCTCTACTACCAATTATGAAAAAATTCTCGATAAAGGCCTTACACTACGGACCTCTTTCAGTCATGGAAAAAAGCATGGTGATGCTATTTATGCCACGACACGTAAACATTGGGCTAAAAAGTTTGGACCAAACATCATAGAGTTTCGCGTCAATACGGAATACTTCTTATTTATTGAAGATGAGGACTATGCTAAATTATATGATTCATTTACCAATGAATTCGTACAACCTTACGAAACGATAAGTGCATATATATACCATAAACAATTCGATAAAATTCGTAATTTATCTGGAGTTAATAACAGAACAAACATTAAATTATTTATTAGAGATACCGAATTTAAAATAGGCAGCTTGCTTCGCGAAATGCTCACCTCTAACGGCTACAAAGGTATTGTTATCTCATCAGAAGACAGTAAAGGTCCATTTTATGATCTGACAATTTATGACCTTAGCTGTATTAGCATGTAAACCACCTCCTTTTTACTTATTCGAGAAACCTCACCACTATCCTCATGGCGTTTTTTTAAAACTGTTTCCTGCTGAATAATAAGTTTATAGATACTAAATGGTTAAATAAGGTTAATTTCAAGAATATGTATATATTCTGCAAATTAAAGTTGTTATAATATTAACCAGAATACATAAACTTTCGAAAAAGATTGGAGGAGATTTGTTGGCTAAACAGCATTCACTAACTGAATACCTTATTCCAGGCAGTCTGTTAACTGGCCTTGGAATTGGACTATCCATTGGGTCTCCAGGTGTAGGGTGTCTTGTTGGTTTGGGCGGTGGCTTCCTATTAACGTCAATATGCAATATTTTTCTGGATGGACAATCCAAACTATTAGGGATGGAAGAACTCGAACAAAGAATCAGTAAACTTGAAGAGAACGCAAAAAAGAACGGATGAATGGTGAATAGTCGCACCATCTTCGTTCTTTTTTCTTTGTGATTATTTAAGTTTTAACCTTACTTGATTTAAATAATTTCCCCTTATATGATCATGTGATTCTTGTTCAAACAATTGATCATATAACTATTCGAAACTTTCCTTTTTCAACTCTCGGTTATACACTTCGAACAATTTTTCCACTGAAATACCATTGATTTTCATTCCTGTTATCTCACTTTCCGTGATTTCCAGATTACTTAGGTCACAATTCCTAATCTTTGATTCCTGGAGGTCACATCTTACAAAGGATATCGGATTTTTGTCATCTCCAAGATTTGTGTCCATAAATTCGATTCCTGCAAGGGTAACTAATCTCATATTAGAAAAGGATAGGTTTAAATCTGCAAAATAGGAGTGTTTTAAATTTATGTTTTGGAATTTTGACTGACTAAGATTACAGTTACTGAAATGAGTACTTCTCAAGTTACTGTTACTAAAAGAACTCTCTTCTAAGTTGACTTGGTACCATTCTGTATATGCCATATCACAATTTTCATATGGTTTATTTGAAATATCATGATTTTCTACCGAATTATCAGATTTTGTCAAACTCTCTTTCCTCTTTATGTAGCAAAACTCATCTTCCGACTTAAAGATCGTTTTATAGCCCAATTTCTCGTAAAAATGGTGATTATTAAGCTGTCTGCTGGATGTCTCAAGGTCCCATTGTCTTACGCTTGGAAATTTCTCCTCAATTAATTCCATTACTCTGGAACCGATTTTGAGATTCTGAAAATCTGGATCAACGTATATACGGTCTATTCTTCCATATGACTTACCGGTAATCGTCACGATAACTCCACCAACTATAGCCTCTTTATAGATGATTTTGTAATAGGATAATTCTTCGATCATATATTTAGTCATTTCAACTGAAGTATAGCCAGGAGGCTGGATATTGCAATCCACAATCTCTTGATCTATAAGCCATCTTTTTGCTTCTTCATCAAATGTTTTCTTCATTAGTTCTGTTAATTTTTCAGCGTCACAAAAGATTGCTTTTTCAATTGTTAACAAGTTGTAATCTCCTTTTTCAAAATTCGACTGGATAAACTGATGAATAGTTCTAAATTTTGTAACTATCAAGTGAATTCTACCATAATTTACAAGTTACACGTCATTTATTTAGTTATTTGTTTAAGAATACAAACAATATAAACTGAAGTATTTATAGTCGGGTATAACCATCTCTATATTGCACAAAATGTAAAATAGAATATAACAAGGAGTCTAATATATGCAAAAAATTTTGTATCGTATAATATGGGTATTGATTTTATTAGGCATAAATCTTTGTGCCCTTCCCATTTCGATTTATTCGATCTTCGCAGTTGAAAAAGGGACAAACATTACCACAATGAACTATACTTTGGCAATTACCATTATGGTTATCAGTAATTTCATTACACTCCAGCTCTTCATTGCCATAAAAAAGAATCAAAAAAAGAACGCAATTTATGGAATAATCATTGCTGTCACTCAAATAATTGCCTTCATTTTATTCATGCATTTGTATGAGATTGCAAGCATAATCATCTTTTTACTTTCACTCATTGCATCTGTTACCATGATCATAAAAACCTGGAGAAACAAAAACCCAGCCTTGATGTAAGGCTGGGTTAATTGTTTAAGCTTGTTGTAACACTGCTACAATTTCATTAATTTTTTTAGCGCCAAAGACTACTTGTTCATCATTAATAATCATGGCTGGAACACTCATTACTTTATATTTCTTTTTAATATCTTGGAAGTTGCTGATATCAATCATTTCTGCTTCGACATTTGGGTTTTCAATTGCAATTCTTTGAGCACCGACAACAACATCTGGGCAGTAGTGGCATGATAAAGATACCATAATCTTAATATTTGCTTTTTTATCGATTGCCTGAATAGACTGCTTGATTGAGGAATCTAACGCTTGTCCAGGACCTGCCAGGTTATAAATGGCCAAGATAAAGGAATTAAGCTCATGTCCTCCCGGTACACCATGGAACTTCACGCCACTGTAATTCCCTTTATGATCAAGCAACGAAACAACCGGGAATTTATCAGCATTGATTTTCGTTTCCATTTCAGTATTTTCGCCTTTTGGATAAACTTCCAGATGAAGTTTATCGCCAAGTTCAGCAACATCGATCAAGAAATCACGTAATTCTACAGATTTAGGCATACTTTCATCCACAATACTTACTAATGTTACATCATTCTCCATTTTGGCAAAAATACCTTTTAATTGTCCTTTGATGGCATCGCTTAGTAGGCTGCTCTTACCACTTTTAGCTGTTTCTTTTGGTGCAGATTCTTTTTTCTCTGCCGGTTTTTCTTCTTTTGGCTCATCTACAATGCCAAGACGCTCTTTTTCTTCAGCAACATATTTCTGTACGTCTGTTCCGGCAATCGCCCCATCGGCAACAGCTGTAATAACTTGACGTAAAGATTTTGGACGAAGATCTCCAACAGCATATACACCTTTAATATTTGTTCTCATTTCTTCATCTGTAATAATGTAACCACGTTCATCCATTTCTACATGACCTTTAAAGATCTCTGTCTTAGGCTGATATCCCACGAAAACAAATACACCGAATGCGCCATCTTCTTCTTTCGCTGTGTATTCCCATTCTTCCTTCGTTACATTATTAATAAATCGGGCATGCTGAACCATCTCCACCCCTGAAACCTCAAGCAATTCCGTATTAAATTTAACATCTATATGTTCGTTGGCAAAAACCTTATCTGCGATAGAAGGAGCACAAGTAAACTCAGGTTCACGAGCAATAATGGTAACCTTGCTGGCAAAACGGGTTAAATACATCGCTTCTTCAGCTGCGGCAAATCCTGCTCCAATGACAAACACTTCTAATCCTTCGAAGAATTCACCATCGCATGTTGAACAGTAGGCAACACCACGGCCCGTGAATTCTGCTTCTCCAGGGAATCCAAGTTTACGAGGACCTGCACCTGCTGCAATGATTACAGATCTTGCCTGATACTCGCCATTGATCGTTTTAATTATTTTAACTTCTCCGGATAGGTCAACATCCGTAACATCTGTTTTGGTAAATTTAACACCAAAATCTTCACATTGTTTTTTCATTTCTTCTATTAATAAAGGTCCAGTCGTCTTACGAACACCCGGATAGTTAACAATTTCATTTGTCGTTGCAGCTTGGCCACCCATATTTCCTTTTTCAATAATAAGAGTGTTTAATTTTCCACGTCCGGCATAAATACCCGCTGACAATCCAGCAGGACCTCCGCCAATGATAATTAAATCTAAAATTCCTTTTGTCAAAATACTCACCTAATTTAGTAAACTTTTTAATAAAAAAGGTACTTATCATTTTAAGTACCTCATTTGATCATCTGATAGAAAAAACATTCAAAAACTGGACAAGCAGCTGTCAGTCCTTAAGATAAAATTTACACTCATCTTCCATTAAGAAAGATAAATGCAAATGATTAATAATTATATTTTACCTACTAGGTCCAGGCTTGGCTCAAGTGTTTCTTCACCAGGAGTCCATTTTGCTGGACATACTTTATCACCGTGTTCTGCAACAAACTGAGCAGCTTGTACTTTACGCACAACTTCTTCAGCATTACGGCCAATACCTAGGTCGTGAATTTCATATGCTTTAATTTCACCCTCAGGATTCACAATGAATGTTCCACGAAGCGCTTGACCAGCTTCTTCAATTAATACTTCAAATTGACGAGAAAGAACATGCGCCGGATCTGCAAGCATAGGATATTTAATTTTGCCGATTGTATCTGTAGCGTCTGCCCATGCTTTATGTACAAAATGAGAGTCCGTAGATACGGAGTACACTTCGCAGTTAATTTCTTTAAGGGCATCATAATTATCTTGCAGGTCAGCTAATTCAGTTGGGCACACAAAAGTGAAATCAGCTGGATAGAAGAAAAAGATTGACCATTTACCTTGAACATCTGAAAGACTTACTTCTTTAAACTCTCCATCATGGTAAGCCTGTACTGTAAAATCCTCTAATTTTTTATTAATAAGTGACATATCGTATATCCTCCTAAACAATATCATCATCTAAGTGATGTTTAATACTATATTATAATAATTATTAAAAAGAAATTTGTCAATTACTTATTTATAATTATTATCATATTCCTTTAAAATTTTCCGCTCTTCCATTAGGTAAACTCAATAAAAACTCTCTATATAAACGGTAATCAGGATCAAACATAATTACTGTCGATACAGTAAATTTATCAATTGAATTGTATTTTAATGATAAAACGTGAGGGAAATCACCGAATTATATTATATAAATATAATTTGTTTTGCTTTTTTCTTTCACTTGCTAGTATGCCCAAAAACGTTCATTTTTTTCATCTGTTTATGTTTCAATACAATCTATTTATCAAGGTACTTTTTATCTTCATTTGAAGGTTTTGTTTTATAAAAAGAAGAGCCACACTGGCTGTAATAGTCCCTTTGCAGCCAATAATCATCAAAGAAAAAAACGTGTGATTAGTCACACGTCCTGTTGTTGATTATAAAATTTTCTCCATATACAACCGATCCTCACCGTCTCCGAATTCACCATACCTTAATTCATTTACAGTAAAACCGATGTTTTTATATAATTTAACAGCAGCCGTGTTTGCTTCGCTTACAGTTAAACTGACTTTATGAAAACCATCATCCCTCAGAATGCTCAGAACCTCATGTAAAAATTGTGTCCCCAATCCTTTCCCATGCTGATCTGACCGTACATAGTAGCCAAATATATAAGCTTTATCCGGCTGATTATAATCTCTCATACATTCACAAACCGCAACTGGTCGTTCATCCCCCTGTTGTCTATAAAGGATTAGTTTTCCGTATCTCGCCAAAGGAACCAGTGTTTGTTCATCTACCGCTCCCAACCCAGGAAATGCATCCTTTTCGAGCTCCATCATCATGTTCTGCTGTGCAGGCGTTAGGGATTCGGGTATTTCAATGTAATACATCGAATTCGTTTGTGTCATGATTTTTTCCTCTCTTCTACCTTTAGAAATTCTATATTTTTTAAGGGCCATGTTTGTTCCGGGATATTTTTATAGGGTAGCTGTGCGATGTTATTAGCGGCCGCGCCCGGTGCATCAACATAAATGACTTCACTTATCAACGGATCAAAAGCTGCCCTGAAATGATTTTTAGCTTTCAATATCAAATACCTGTACGCACTTGGTTCTATCCCAATATGACGAAAAAGTTCAGGATCATTAGCAGACATAGGTCTTCCAATTAGGAGAATATCTATATTTCTTACTCGAATCCAACAAGCACCCTTAACATCTACTTTCAAATCTTTATTAAATGGTCCACTATTATAAAATACACCATCAGTTAACCTGATAACAGTCGCTTGCACATTAACCGGTAATCCAAACTCAGGATAGATTTTCCCGCCAAGTGACAGTTGGACGGTTCCACCAACTCCCACACTCCTGCATATATCAATTGCCTTAGAATCCGTTAATGCTCCAAAAAGCGTTTTCTCTCTATTGTATTCTATACATTCTCTCAAAAGCTTCGTTGTATCTCCACTGCCACCGCTCAACGGATTATCAGAAATATCAGCTAATGCGATTGGTTTATTTTTCTTCATTGCTAACGCAAGCTGAAATGCTTCTTTAACATCAGGCAATTTGACGATAAATTCTTCCCTTAGTTTCCAAAATATTTTGGCCAAGTCACTGGCAGTACGTTCGGCCAACAACTGATTTTTAGCAATTACTATCACACTTGCACCTGCGCTCGGTACATCTGAATATGGAAATCCACCAAATACGGAAATGTTTAAAATACCATCTTCCTCTTCATAACGGTGAGCAAGCTTCATCATTTTTGCCATTGGACCTTCCATTGTCTTCATATTGATTGAGGGAAGCAGCATGGGAATTTTAACACATCTCGCTACATAATCTACGCCAAGCGAAAGATGATTCATTAATGCATTCGCGGCATTTACTCCTTGCTCATACATATCAATATGCGGATAGGTTTTAAATCCAAAATGATAGGGTGTAATTCCAACGATGGCCGGACTAATATTGGCATGTAGATCCAGGGTCGTTGCAATCGGGATATCTACCCCAAGTTTTGCTCTAATCTTTAAAAGTAAATATTCTTCTGCATCATTAATTCCCTCAATGACCATTGCTCCATGCAGGGCAATCAATAATCCATCAAGCTTTCCTGCCGCTTCCATTAAACCCATAAGCTCTGTTTCAATTTCTTCGTATGTTTCATAGGTTACCGGACCCGAAGGAACAGCTGCTGCACAAAGAAGGGGGACTATCTCTACCTCTTCAAGTTTCCTCAGAACATCAATAAACCCGCCAACCTCTGTCCTTGTATTTGTATAAACGTCAAAAATTTGGTTCCCTTTAAAATAACCCTCATTCTTAAAATCCTGAATAGTCGTCTTAGTTCTAGAGAAACTATGGGATTCATGATAAAAAAAAGCTATTCCAATCCTCATTTGTTTCACAAGGGAATCCCTCCTATAGATAAGTCATATACACTGATTTCCATTCCGTCATACTATCCAAAGCATGATGGGATACTTCACGATGGCCATTCCCTGAATACTTCATCCCGCCAAACGCAACACCAATTTCAGCATTAGCAGTTCCGTTATTCACATAAACCAATCCACTTTCAATTTCAGCAGCAGCTCGGTTGGCAATAGACAAACTGCTTGTAAAAATGGATGTCGACAGTCCATATTTCGTATCATTATTAACCTCAATCGCCTCTTCATAGCTGTCCACTTCAATAAAGGCAAGAACAGGTCCAAATATTTCTTCTTTAGCAATCGTATGTTCCTTTTTCACATCACTGAAAATAGTTGGTTCAAAAAAACACCCTTCTTCGTTCGCTAATTTCTTTCCTCCACACTCCAATAAGGCTCCTTCTTCTGTAGCTATCCTTACGTATTTCTCAACCACCTTCATTTGCTGCTCATTTACTAAAGGACCTATATCTATATTTTCATTAAGGCCATTACCTATTTTCAATTCCTTCGTTAACTTTACGACCCTTTTCAATAAATCCTCTTTAATCGATTGTTCAACAATAACCCGGCTTGTCGCCGTACATTTTTGGCCAGTTGTTCCATATGCACCTTTAGCAATACACTCTGCTGCATAATCTAAATTAGCGTCCTGTAGAACAATTGCTGCATTTTTCCCACCTAGCTCAAGGGAAACCCTTTTTAATTGTTTGGCACCTACCTGTGAAAGCAGCAAGCCTACTTCAGTAGAGCCTGTAAAAGAGATCACTTTGACATCTTCATGTTCAGCAAGCTGCATTCCCACCTGACTGCCGCTCCCTGTAATGAGATTTAAAACCCCATTTGGGAGACCAATTTCATGAAAGACTTGCATAAATATACCTGCTGAGAGTGCAACCTCAGAAGCTGGTTTCCACACAATCGTATTCCCACTGATTAAAGCAGCACAAATTTTATAAGCGGCAAGCGCTACCGGAAAATTCCACGGAGTGATACATGCAACTACACCAAGCGGCTCACGATTCATCGTAATCGTTCGATTGTTGTTGCCGGAAGCAATGGTTTCACCATACATTCTGCGACCTTCCCCAGCCATATAGCGGCATGTTTCTATGACGACATTCACTTCCCCGCGTGTTTCCGCCAGAACTTTCCCCATTTCTTTGGTCATAACTTCGGCTAATTGATCTCTTTTTCGTTCAAATAATTCTGCTGCCTTCCATAAAAATACAGCACGTTCCGGCGCGGGTGTTCGTCTCCAGCTTTTAAAGGCAAGGTGAGCATGCTGTACAGCCTGGTCTACCTGGCTTGAAGTTGCGATTGCATACATACCCACCGCTTCATTCGTTGCAGGATTCTTGCTTTCCCGATAATTCTGATTTAAATCGTGAGTCCAATGACCATTCATGTAAAGCAGCTGTTTTGTAAATTCTTTGGACATTTACTAAATACCCTCCTTTACCACGTCTCCAATAACGGTTTCGAGAATGGTTAACCCAGCATCCAATTCTTCTGTTAATATATTTAATGGCAGCATGAGCCTGATGGTTTGCCCGTTAACTCCGCAGTTCATGATTAGTAAATGCTTATCCAGGCATCGTGCTTTGATAAGCGGCACAATGGACTTTTTATCGGATTCATTGAATTCAATGCCAATCATCATACCGATTCCGCGGACTTCTTTTATTGGCTCGTATCCTAGCAAACTATTTTGCAGCCTATTAACAATTTGCTCACCGAGTTCTTTACTCCTCTTTACCAGATTCTCTTCTTCAATTACCTGTATACTTGCTAGGGCAGCTGCACATGAGATTGGGTTGCCTCCAAACGTGGAGCCATGCCCCCCTACAGGCCATTTATTATGTAAATCCCTATTTGCCACAATTGCACCAAGAGGCAGTCCGCCTGATAAAGCCTTTGCTAAAACGAGAATATCTGGAGTTACTCCTGAGTGTTCCGAAGCAAACATCCGCCCAGTTCTGCCAAATCCTGTTTGAACCTCATCAAATATTAATAAAATACCATGCTCATCAGCAATACTCCTTAATTCCTGTAAAAACAATGGAGGTGCGGGATAGTAACCGCCTTCCCCCAAAACCGGTTCAACAAGTATAGCAGCCACTCTCGATGGGTCAATATGTAAATCAAATAACGAACGTAATTGGTTAATACAATAATTTGTCAAATCAGCATTATCGATATTTTTTACTAAACCGGGATATGGATAAGGTGTATGGTAAACCTCTCCTACCAGCGGTTCGTAGTACTTTTTATATTTACTGCTTGATCCTGTTACAGTAGTAGCACCTAACGTACGTCCATGAAAGGACCCATTGAAAGCGATAATTCCCGGGCGGTCAGTAGCCGCACGTGCCAGCTTCAATGCTCCATCAATGGCTTCACCGCCTGAATTTGAGAAGAATACAGTATCTAAATTACCTGGCGTGATTTGTGCCAGCTTTTCAGCCAAGCCGATCACAGTCTCGTAATAGCCATAATTCAAACCAAAATGAACGAGTCGCTCCGCCTGTGTTTTTATAGCGTTAACGATTCTTTCATGAGAATGGCCGAGTGCATTAACTGCTACCCCTGAAACAAAATCAATATACTCTTCTCCATCCTTCGTCCAAAAACGTGCTCCCTTACCTCGATCTATAATTAATTCCGTCACTCTTGTGCTAACTGGAGATATATGTTTTCTCGCTTTCTCTGTTAATTCAGTAACTTTTTCAGAATGACTCATGATTTACTTCCCCCTCGAATACATAAATTGTTGCAGAGCAAGTTCTAATATATTTATGATTGCATCGATTTCTTCCCTGGAGACTGTTAAAGGCGGAGCAATTAACAAATGATCACCTTCATAGCCATTGATTGATCCACTTCCAGGATAAAAGACAGCTCCAATTTGCATGGCAATCCGATTAATCACTTCAGATGTTGAGCTAGAGGGAGGGAATGGGTCTCCTTTCGGACTGGAAGCAAATTCAATGCCTATCAAAAGGCCTTTACCCCTTATATCCCAAATGACAGGGTAACGGTCCTGAAGCAGTTTAAGTTGTTTAATTAAATATTCACCCTGCATAACTACGTTGGGAAGGATTTTATTGTGAGCTAATTTTTTCAGAACTGCCAATCCGGCAGCGACAGAGACCGGATGGCCACTGTATGTATATCCATGCGCAAATTTCCCCTTGCTGTTTTGAATAATCCCTTTAATTAATCGATCGTGAACAATCATACCGCCAAGAGGCGAGTAGCCGGCTGATACTCCCTTGCCAAACGTAATAATATCCGGTATGAAATCAAAATGCTCTACAGCAAAATAGGTCCCTGTTCTCCCAAAACCCGTCATCACTTCATCTGCAATCAAAAGAATATTATAATCGTCACATAACTTTCTGACCTCTTTAAAATACGAGTCTGGCGGACTTACACTTCCCAATTGGCTCCCGACGATTGGCTCAGCTATGAAGCAAGAAATTTGTTCCGGACCTATCTCAATAATCAACTTTTCTATATCCTTAATGCATGACCAATTGTGTTGTTGATTGCAATCATCGAGCTTTCTTTGGTATGGGCATCGTTTACAATGAGGGGAATAAACATGTTTAAAATCAAGTAGATTTTGAGTGTATACCTGCCTTCTTTTAATATCGCCTCCAGCAGACAAGGATCCTAAAGTATTCCCATGATAAGATTGCCATCTGCCAATCACAATATGTTTTTCCGGATTTCCTGCACCTTTATGATATTGCTTTGCAAGTTTAATAGCACTTTCATTCGCCTCCGAGCCGCCACAGGTGAAATAAACCTTGTTTAATGGAACGGGAGCAATCTCCGCAATTCTCTCTGCCAGAAGATGCAATACCTCGGTTTCAAAACGCATCGAATGTACAAAGGCTGCTTTTTTTGCCTGTTCAGCCATCGCTTCAGCAATTTTCACATCCCCGTGACCTAAATTTGCGGCAACAGCACCGGAGCATGCATCAATATATTGCTTGCCATCCTGATCGTATAAATAAATCCCTTGCCCATGCGTTATGATTGGGTATTTATTCGTAAAATCACGATGAAATACATGGTCAGCCATTTGCGTCTCTCCATTTCATAGAGATGTTCTATCATTTTTCTACATACAAGATATGCTTAAAAAGCAAGTTCAAGACTTTTTTATGCTACATATCAAAGCCAACAAATTCACTGTTTAATTGAATTCTGAAATCCGCTTCCGTTTTTTCTTTAACAGTTTCCACTGTTATTCCTGGACCAGTTTCCACTAAAATAAGCCCCCTATCATCGACTGCAAATACGGCCAATTCAGTTATAATGAAATCCACTCTGCGCTCAGATGTAAGCGGATAATTAAGATTCTTAACGAGCTTCGGCTTCCCCGCTTTTGTTGTATGTAAGGTTGTTACGATAATTCTTTTAGAGCCCTCTAATAGATCCATCGCTCCTCCTACACCCAAAACCGCTTTTCCTGGAACTGCCCAATTTGCTATCCTGCCCATTTCATCCATTTGCAGAACACCCAAAATCGAGACATCAATATGGCCCCCACGTATCATCGCAAAAGATGATGCACTATCAAAATAAGATGCACCAGTCATGACAGTTACAGGAAGCTTTCCTGCATTCACCAAATTGGGATCTGGTTCATTTAATGGGGTAGGTCCCACCCCAAGAATCCCATTCTCTGTATGTAGAAATACGGATAGATGAGGAGCGATAAAATCTGCCACCAATGTTGGAATCCCGATCCCCAAGTTGACAATATCACCATTTCCAAGGAATCGTGCAGCACGTTTGGCAATCGTCTCTTTTGCACTCACAACGACTCCTCCTTTAACACTAAGTAATCAACATACAAATGAGGTGTGATAATTTCCTCAGGATCGAGTTCTCCCGCTTCTACTATTTCATCAACTTCAGCAATCACGATATTCCCGGCCGTCGCCATAGCAGGATTAAAATTCCGGGCAGACTTTATATAAATTAAATTACCAAGTTTGTCTGCTTTATAGGCCTTAATCAGTGAAAAATCAGCCTTCAAAGAATGTTGCAATATATATTTATTATCATTGAATTTTTTTTCTTCTTTCCCATTTGATAAGTCAGTGCCTACTCCAACGGGTGTATAGAATGCTGGTATTCCAGCTCCACCCGCACGAATCGCTTCTGCCAGTGTGCCCTGCGGCAGAAGTTCAATCTCAAGCTCTCCCCCCAAATAAGCCTCCACTACATCCGGGTTGGATGTGAAATAAGAACCTATCCCCTTTCTTACCTTCTTTTTTTGAACAAGCACTCCAAGTCCCCTGCCTGGCTCACCGAGATTATTGCTGATAATTTCAAGATTATTTATCCCTTTTCGGTCAAGAGCGTGTACCAATGTTATTGGACATCCCACCAATCCAAAGCCCCCAACCATGATACGGGCTCCGCTCTTTAGCAAGGATGCTGCTGCATCAGGTAAAAGTACCGGTTTCAACCTATTCACCTCTGTCCATTTCATTTTAATAAAAACGCCAAAGAATATAGCTTTTCTTTGACGTTGAATAACTGAAATCGCTTACATATTTTTTGTCTATTTGAAATAGTTTCGCTTTAATAACCTTGGTACTTTCATCAATTCTTCAAAATGTACAGTGCCTGTTAATTGTTTTGTATTAATGAGCAATAAATGGTCCTCAATCTCCTCAGTCTGTTCATCCGTTAAATATTCCATTTGGCAATTGCCACAATGGATGGCTGGTGTTTCCTTTATTTCTAGTGATTGCGTTCCATCTGGCAGCTCCCAAAATACAGTGGTATTGGTCTCAATTGCCCCATCTTGTTCACACCATTGGCATTTCATACTTTTGAATCCTCTTGATCAGTTTTAGTTGTTTTTGTTTGTTGGGCCTTGAATTTCTTTTCTTTTAGAACGTCCCGTTTATCTCGTTGATCTTTTAGTGACGAATGCTCCGGATTTTGTTGATAGGCGTTTCGCTTGTTGTATCTTTCTAATCCATCCGGAGTAATATTAAACTTTTCATCATCCATAATGGACAAGATACCTGTACTGTTGTAATCTTCATATACATTTGGGTATGTTTGTTTGAAATATTCATCTGCACGACCGGACACATAGTTCTCCGGTTCTGGATATGATGTAATCACACCTTCAAAATTACGTAAGATCACTTTATTTGAACTTTGTGAAATGATGTAGTTCGGCTGAAGCGGTATTTTTCCACCCCCGCCTGGTGCATCAACCACAAAAGTCGGCACAGCATATCCGCTTGTATGACCGCGCAGCCCCTCCATAATTTCTAAGCCTTTACTAATAGGAGCTCTGAAATGTCCAATTCCTTCTGATAAATCACATTGGTAAATATAATAAGGACGAACTCTTATTTTGACTAAATCATGCATTAATTTTCTCATGATTGGGACACTGTCATTAATCCCAGCCAAAATAACCGCCTGATTGCCCACAGGTACTCCCGAATCAATAAGCAGCTCGCAGGCACGCTTTGATTCTTCTGTAATTTCGATCGATGTATTAAAATGTGTATTCAGCCAAACGGGATGGTACTTTTTAAGAATGGTACATAAATCTTTAGTGATTCTTTGCGGAAACACGACCGGGGCTCTAGTTCCAATACGAATAATTTCTACATGAGGAATGGCGCGTAAGTTTTTTAATATATATTCCAGTATACTGTCATTAATGAGAAGGCCATCACCACCAGAGATTAAAACATCCCGGACTGCCGGTGTTTGGCTGATGTAATTGATTGCTTTATCCAACTGCTTCTTCGGAACTCCCATACCAATCTGACCAGAAAACCTTCTTCTTGTGCAATAACGGCAGTACATGGAGCATTGATTTGTTACTAAAAATAAGACACGGTCCGGATAACGGTGAGTTAACCCTGGAACTGGGGAATCTTCATCTTCATGTAAGGGATCCTCTAAATCATACACCGTTTTGTGGAGCTCTTTTCCTATGGGAACGGATTGCATACGGATTGGACAGCGCTCATCATCAGGATCCATTAAAGATGCGTAATAGGGCGTTATATTCAAGGGAATCGTTTTAGTTGAGATCCGTACACCTTCTTCCTCTTCTGGTGTAAGATTAATCACCTTTTTTAAATCATCAAGTGTTTTGATGGTGTGGGTTAACTGCCAAATCCAGTCATTCCACTGATCATCCGCTACATCCTTCCATAACTCGATTTCACTCCAATGGCGTTTAGGTTTGTATAAATTATAGTCCACTATTCTCCCTCCCATGGTACGTATTCCATAACATCTCGGCTATGTGAATGGATAATTATTCGAGCTTTGCTCAGAAAAACCATATCGGTGGCTTTATTGTCATTCGATTGGTAAATTGTACTCCATCTGAATGGTAAGCTCATTCTAAATCATTCAGCTCCTGAGCTGAGCGCTGAAAAGAAGTCTCCTACGGAATGAAGATTAACATTTAATTTTGATTTACAGATACAAAATCTAATATATGAGTGAATGAAAATATGGTGTATTTAACCCAATCTCAACCTATCACCTCTAACCTTACACTGTCAATGACAAAAAATTTTGACAATTTAAGTCGAAAGATTTTCATATTTTTTATGACAAACAAATAAAGCAGTTCAGCTAAAAACTGAACTGCTTCGACAAATTTTATAGTTGGTTAAGAGCTTCCTCAATCGGGGTATCACCTGATATTAGATCAAAAGAACGATTATAGCTTGCCTCATTCGTGAGGCAAGCCAAAATAGTTCGTGCCACATCCTCACGCGGTATCGTTCCAGCCTTTATTGTATCCCCAGTACGGATTTTCCCGTTTCCAGGTTCATTCAGCAATCCACCCGGCCTTATAATCGTATATGTTAATGGGCTGTTTTCCAGAATTCGATCTGCATAATGCTTGGCAACATAATAAGGTTTAATTTCATCGCTCCAGTTTTCGCGGTTGTTAGCCTGAAGGGCACTGACCAAAATAAATCGTTTGATTCCAGCCTTTTCAGCTGATTCCATCATTTTCACTGCACCATCAAGATCAATTAAAAGCGTTTTGTCATGACCTGTGCTTCCTCCTGACCCAGCTGTGAAGCATATCGCATCTGATCCTTCAATTGCCTTCGCCAGATTTTCTACGCTATCTTCTAAATTAGCAAGAACAGTCTGTATACCACTATTTTCAAATGATTTTACCTGCTCTTCTTTTCTGATCATCGCTTTTACATTGTGTTGTCCATCTTCCTTAATGAGGTGAACCAATTGATTGCCAATTTGTCCATTTGCACCAACTACTACTATATTCATAGAAACAATCACCGTCCTATCCATACATTCAGCCTTCATTTACTGCAAAATCATGATTTTGATCCAGACAATAATCAAGAATCCACTGCCATTTTCCAAAACCGGAGTCGATATTGATATGACCTTTATTCACAACCAAAAGTTGTATAATACCCAAGTCTTTATAAAATTGACTGTCTTCAACAGAGCAATAAGAATCGTTTGTGGATTGAATTTGCAGTGTATGATCAATAGACTGTATTAATTCTTTACCCTTAACTGGAAGGGGAAAAAACCTTTGGATGATTTCATGCTTTAAATAGGGAGAGGGCGGTGCCACTAAAATAACACGGTTAACCGATTTTTTTATCTTATGAGCATTTTTGAGAGCAAAATGAAGCCATAGGACACATCCTAAACTGTGAGCAACAACGGTTATATGGTCTGAGGTAATAGTTTGAAAGGTATCTTCCAATTTTTTTATCCACTTATCTTTATAAGGATCATCATATTCAGGAAGGGTCGGATAATAAACTGTTTCACCTGCATCCACCAGCTCATTATACAGCCAGGATTGCCAATGTTCAGGTCCGCTTCCGCCAAGTCCATGTATTATGAGAAAACTTCGGTCCATATTAACCCCTCCTTTTACCGATTTTATTCCATACTAAGTTTATCAGATTAATAT
The DNA here is from genome assembly GCF_058215915.1 of Pradoshia sp. Z3_51. NCBI lineage: Bacteria > Bacillati > Bacillota > Bacilli > Caryophanales > Bacillaceae > Pradoshia > Pradoshia sp. Z3_51. Next base: position 253,711 of record NZ_JBZAJC010000001.1, read on the forward strand.
ATTTTATGTCTACTTTTATAGTAATCAAACTTTTTCCAAAAAATAAACCGGTACAGAGTGAATATCCTCTTTGTACCGGCTTTCGTTAATTTAATTGGTTATCCATGTGGTCACTTCATCAATAGATTTTCTTGAACCTTCTTTAGGATTCATATCTGGATATCCTAAATAGATAAACCCAGTTACAGCACCATCCTCAGAGAGATTAAAAGCCTTACTCATCCGTTTATCATGGCATTGTTTCCCGGTTCTCCATACGGCACCCAGTCCAAGAGCGTGAGCTGCCAGCAGGATATTTTGTGTAGCTGCATGGACAGCAGCGTATTCTTCTTCAATCAGAACCTTTTCATTCTTCACTGGTTCAACGGCAGTCACTATGATAACAGGAGCACGATAGGGATTCTTGCTTACTTTTTCTAATCTTTTTTTACTTTCTTCTGACTCAAGATCATCTAATTCAGATTTCAGGATATCCACTAACACATCACTGAGGATTTTTCTGCCATCCTCTTTCAAAACAAAAAACTTCCATGGTTCTGTACGATGATGACATGGTGCCCATGTTCCCGCTTCAATAATTTTATGTATGAGCTCATCAGGTATCGGCTCATTTTTAACCTTGCCAATACTTCTTCTTCCTTTAATGGCTTCAAATAGTTCCATAAACATTACCTCCCTATCTATTTTTCTCTATATTTTGTAAAATTTAGTTACTACTATACTATATATCCCTATGTTAGAAAGTACAAAAATTTCTTCTTCTCAAACAAAAAAGAGCAAACCAGTAACGGCTTGCTCTTAATCATTTATACATAATTATTCAAATTTATTTTTAATTTTATAATCTTTCTTTAAATCTTCCAACCATGTGCTGTACTCAGAAGATATCTTTTCGCTTAGAGCGGCTTCTTTAGCATCCTCTTTTGATTCTTCATAAGTGGATTCTTTAGCTTCTTTATGGCCTGTAGCTTTAATAATGTGGTAGCCATATTCTGATTTAACCACATCACTTACTTCATCAACTTCTAAAGCGAATGCTGCTTTTTCAAACTCTTCTACCATTTCTCCTTCAGAAATATAGCCGAGCTCTCCACCATTTTCAGCAGATGCTGTATCAGTGGAATTTTCTTTGGCGAGTTCAGCAAAATCCTCGCCGTCTTTGATTTTTTTCAATAATTCCTTTGCTTTGTCTTCGTCTTCAACAAGGATGTGGCTAACTTCAACTTGTTCAGATTGATCATAATTTGCTTTATTCTCTTCATAATAAGCTTTTACTTCATCCTCAGTGATTTCAATATCTTCCTGCATTAACTTTTCGATTTTAATATTTACCGCTATATCCTCTTTTAAATCATCAAGAGTTAAACTGCTAGCTTCAAGTGCTGATTTTAAAGCATCCTCTCCACCATAGCTTTCTATATATGCATCTACTTCTTTATTAATTTCACTATCATTAACTTTTATATTGCGCTCATCTGCTTCCTTTTCAATAACCTTCATCGTAACTAAGCTATCTACAGCAGAAGCTCCATACACATTGGCCATTGTGTCATATAATTCACTTTTAGTAATACGGTCGCCATTGACACTGCCTACTGTTTGAGATTTAGTATAAGCATATGCTCCGCCAGCTATAGCTGCAGTTAATACGGCAGCTGCTGCAATACCAGCAATCCATTTTTTATTTTTACGTTTTTTTGTTTGATCTGTTTTTATTTCAGTAGCTTTCTCTTCTGTATCTGAAGTATTCTTTGTCTCGTTGGTCATAATATAACTCCTATCGAAATAAAATTTATGTTGTCTGTTAACAATACTATAATCATATAATGTGTCAGGAATATGTCAAATATAAAATACCCACTGTCAAATATTGTTTAGTCAATGAAACAATGAATATTATTAGCATTACTATATGTAATATTATCTAATATAGTATATAAAAATATCATAAAGTGAAAATATAACCACTAGTTGAATTTGCACTGTATGTTTTCACTCCCTAAAGGATACTGGTCTACAAAAATAGATCTTCAATCATTAATTTTCTAACATAATAATATGTTCCAACCTTGTCCTAAAGTATGGTTAGACGATTAAAAATAAAAACTCCTTTTCAACTATATTTAAGCACTTTGTGTGAATTAGATTCATTTACGCATTAAAATGAAGATAATAGTAAAATAAAGGGGACTTTATAATGGCAGAGCATCAATTTATTTTAGAGGCTGTTTGGCCTGGATTACGAAACGATATAGGAGAAATACATACTAAAAACCTTCATACTAAAGTTTCGATACCGGAGGAAATGGATGGACCTGGAATCGGAACAAATCCTGATGAAATGTTACTTGGTGCTGCAGCAACCTGTTATATTATTACGCTGGCAGCCATGATGGAACGCAGCTATTTAGAAAAAGAAGGGTTAACCTTACAGTCAGCGGGAATTGTCGATGTAACAAACGGTGTGTTTACCTATAAAAAGATCATTCATCGGCCAACGATTATACTAAAGGACTCTGCAACAAAAGAAGATATCGGACTTGTCCAAAAACTAGCCCAAAAAGCTGAAGCATCCTGCATGGTCAGCCGTGCTCTCAAAGACAATGTAGACATAGAATTAGAAATCACGGTTAAGCGTATTTCTGAATAATGGTTATATACTCTAGAAGATTTTGAGTTTATTCAATCCTAATATCCGTAATAAACAAGAAACAACCTGAGCCCATATGAACTCAGGTTTGTTTATTGTTTATTTAGAGTTGATCTGGAGTACGATCAAGTCCCTTAACAATAGGAATCTCAGTTTTAGCCAACTCTTCTTCAAGGTTTATTCTGGGACTGACGCCTGAATTTTTACCTGCAAAGCTTTCAATTAACTCTTTCATGTCGATACCGGAGGATGCTTTTAATGACTCTTGTAAAGTTGCCATTAAATTCGTCGCATATCCGGTCACTTTATTGGCGCCGCCGCCTGTACCGCCGCTCCCTGTATCAACAATCGTAATTTTATCAATACTGCTCAGCGGTTTAGCCACTTCCCTTGCATATTCCGGAAGCATTTTTAACATCATATCCATAACAGCAGCCTGACCAAATTGCTCGAAGGCTTCTGCGATTTTTTGCTTTGCTTCCGCTTCCGCCAAACCTTTTAAACGAATGATATCCGCTTCGGAAACCCCTTGTGCTCTTTGTGCTTCCGCTTTTGCAAGACCATCTAAACGTACTCTCTCTGCTTCCGCTCTCGCCATTGCTTCGATGCGATATTGATTGGCATCGGCTTCAGTTAATTGCTTTGTTTTTTCCGCAGAAGCTGCTTGTTCAACTGCGTAGCGATCTGCATCCGCCTTTTTCTTCACTTCAGAATCATATTGCTTTTCACGGCGCAAAATTTCTTTTTCTTCTAATTCAATCAGCTTCTGCCGCTCAATGATTTTAATTTGCATCTCTTGTTCCGTAACATCTTGCTTAGAACGTGCAGTCTCCAAATCATATGCCTGATCGGCTTTTGCTTTAGCAATATCCTGTTCACGTCTGAATTCAGCAATTTTCAATTGATTTAATTTTTCTGCCTCTGCGATTTCAGTTGCACGTTCAAGTTCAGCTTTTTGCGCTTCCTTGGATGCTTCAGCCCGTTTGATCCGTGTTTCTTTATCGGCTTCGGCTGTTGCGATATCCGCATCCCTTTTCACCTGAGCTATTCTCGGTTTACCAAGCGATTCCAAATATCCATTTTTATCACGTACATCTTTAATTGTAAATGAAACGATAACCAATCCCATTTTCGCTAAATCCTGTGAGGCAACCCTCTGCACTTCCTGTGAAAATTTTTCACGGTTTTTATAGATTTCCTCAACTGTCATCGAACCAAGAATGGAGCGTAGATGCCCTTCCAGTACTTCTCTTGCTTCCTGTTCACGGTCATCCTTCGTTTTCCCTAAAAATTGTTCAGCAGCCGTTGCAATTTCAGAAATGGTATTACCTATTTTAATAATGGATACACCATCGGCCATTACCGGCACACCCTGTTCGGTATATACTTCCGGTGTTGAAACCTCTAATTTACTCGATAATAAGCTCAACGGCTCAGCTTGCTGGAATACTGGAAGAACGAAGGTCCCTCCTCCGCGTACAATTTTGATTCGATTTCCGGATTCATCAATATGTACATTTTTACTGCCTAAGTAACTGCCCGTGACAATCAATGCTTCATCAGGACCAGCTGTTCTATATTTTGTAACAAAAACTCCTATAAGGGCTAATAAAATAAATACCACTGCACCAACAATACCGTAGATTAATGTCATACTACTCCCACTCTCCTATCCCAGTTCATTTAATTCTTCATGTGGACTGACATGCAGAACACCATTTTGGATATCAATGATTAATACCTTTGTCTCAGATGGTATCGCTTCTTGGTCAAAACTTACGGCCGGCTTTGAAAACGTTCCGCTTTTACTTGTTATTAATACTTCACCATACCCATTAACAGGTACTGATGTTATCACTTTTCCCAACCGTCCCTTTAGTTCATCCTCGGTTATCGTTAAAGATTCATGAGCTGCCGACAAGGGGACTAAAACGAATAGATTAATAATAGAGACAAGTATAAAAGCAATTGCGAAGGAAATAAAAAAAATGGGAAGTGCCCGCAATGAGGTTAAAGAAACAAGCACATACCCTGATCCGCTTGCAATGGTCAAAAAGCTTAGTATAAGGGTTGGGTTTAAAAAGTCAGGGAGGTCTAATCCGGCAAACAGATCATTAAATAATATGAAGAAAAACGTAAGGATACCGGATATAATCAGTGAATATAAGAAAAAATCAGCTAATTCCACCCCTAAAAATTCCATACTAATCAACCCTTTATCAGTTATTTTTCGCTATTCAATGAATCCTTTAATCTTTGTAATTCTGATTCAACTAATTTTTCGGTTTCCATCTTTTTAAACTCATTATCAATTTCAAGATGATTACTTTTAAGCTCTTTACTGACTTCCGCTTCTGCTTCATATTCCATTACTTTTTGTTCCATTCGTTCAAATCCAGCTTTGGCCGAATTTCGACTTTCTGTATGGAAAGAACGATTTACTGAAGTTTGCACTTTAGCAGAAAGCGCTCTTGCCTTTAATGTATCTCTGCGCATCACAAGTTCCTGATAATCAGCTTTCATTTCTCGCAGTCGATTTTGCAAATCCTTGACATTTTGTTTAGCCTGTTCATGCAAATTCTCCAATGAGGCAAGCTCAATCCCGAGCTGAAGTTTGTTTTCTAAAGCTTGTTTTGCAAGCGTCTCTTTACCAGCTTGAATGGCTTCCATTGCCTGAGTATTACGTTTTTCAATCAGTAATTTTAAATCGGTGATTTTTCTGTGGGTTAATTTCTCCTCAGCCATGACCTTTGCAGTTGTCTTCTCTGCTTCTTCAATTTCTTGATTCATTTCTCTTAGGTATTGGTCGGCCATTTTAATGGGATCTTCTGCTTTTTCAATGAGTGCATACAATTCTGAACTGACCACCGTCTTCATTCGTTTAAAAAACTCAAACATCTTATCAACCTCCTAGGATAATCTTACCATTTTATACGGTTGAATATCACTGAAAGTTTCAATTATTTTACAATATTATAATAATTCAAAAAATTTTATTAATGAAATACGATAGTTATTCACACCATGAATAATCTAATCATGCTTTTTGCTCAATCTTTTACTCCGCAATAGCCTTTATAGTAAGCTTAAAAAATAACAACATAGTTATTCTGAAAGGAGATTTTCATTGAATATAGAAAAACCAGAATCAATCGATGCAATTATAAGTGACTTAAATAATGAAATAAGCTACTCTTTAACTACTCTTTCACCGTTTAAAAAAACACCGGAAGAGTTAAAGGCGGCCAGCCAATTGGCTACATTAAGAGATTCAGATATAATGGCTATTTCGTCAATGGCTCGTATATTGATTTCTCAAAGTCAACACCAAACAGATCAAGAAATAGCATCCAAACTAATAAAAGAACTATCCAATTCTCATCCGAATCGTTTCATCAAAAAAATATGCAAAAAGATGGCAAAGCAAAAGTGGGGTGAAAAACATGAGACAGAATGACCTTCATCATTTATGGGAGAAAATTAAGCCAATCACATCAGATCCCATTATCCAAAAACAATTCTGGAGCATTCTTGTCAAACTAATTAAAAACGAACGAAATCTTCAAAACCAACTCCCCATTCAGAAGGAAGAAGTGTAAAAAAGGTTTCCAGAAAACCTGGAAACCTTCTAAGTACCTATTTCTTTTCTTGCACGCGGATTGTGTACGGTGACAGAGAAGCAGAACCTTGAGCATCTTTTAATTTTATATAATAGGTACCTTTTTTAAGACTGATATTTAAAACTTCTGTATCATTTCCAGCATATCGGTCAGAGCCGGCGATTTTTTTGCCATTTTGATAAACCTCAAAGGCTCCATCCAATTCTCTGCCGCCACTTAAAGTGATTTGACCGCTGAAGGCTTTATCCACTTTAAGCTTGTACCAATCTTCATCATTTTTCTTTGTATTAAATGCGTTAAATCGGCCTGTTTTCTCCCATTTTCCCTTCGATTTCTTAAAGCTGATTGGTTTTGATGGTTTATTTTTCTTAATAACAGTCCCGGCATCTTCATCTTTGTGATTCACTTGACTGAGCTTAAACGTATATTGAGTTAAAGAGAATGGTAAATATTCCCCATCACCCATAATCGCGATAAAATACGCTTTACCCTTTTGGAAATAATGTGAGCCATATGCACCTGCAGGATCATAATAGGAATCTATATATTTAATCGTATCTAAATCCGCATCATCTACATTCTTGTTATTATTTTTATCTTCCATTACGGCAATATACGAATAAACATCACCTTTAACTAGTGCAGGGAGTCCTGGTGTGCTTGGTTTATTATTATCCACCGTTAATGCATAGTTACCAGATGCTTTGGCTGTGTATCTAAACAGATCCGTATCCGATAATTTTGCGTAATCTCCTTTAACAGTAGTACCAGGAAGAGTCTTTACGTTTTTCATAGAATCGTTGTTCTCGTATTTATCAGCAGGCTTACCTACCAATCTTGATTCAAAGAAATATTTATCCGTAGAATAGGAATCAGACATCCAATCCATCTCAATCTTCATATAATAGGTTTTTCCAGCTTCAAGTGAGGCATAAAACGTATTAAGCTTTTTGCCGGTAAATGGATCATAATTATCAGCAACTGCTTCTAGTAAACGGATTTCATTTCCGTCTTCACCTTCAGATTCAACGACCTGATAAATGGAGTACGAATGTTTAGCTGTACCTAAATCAAAGGCATGGATTCCTGCTGATGTTACATTGACTTTATACCAATCTTCATCATAGCGTGACTGTAAATAACCCGATTTTTCACTTGTTAATTTATACGGAATGGCCATTTCATTCAGCATTTCAATTACTTCATCGTCGCCTTCTTCTTCCCAATATTCTTCATCATCACCAACATATTCTTCTTCTTCGTCATACTCTTCATCACGATCATAAATGGAATGAATTCCATCCTCGTCCGCTGGCATTTTGACTAGGCTGGCCTTGAAAATATAGGGATCACCGTTTTGTCTGATTGCACCAGTTATCTTGGTAGCCGATGATTCGAATCCTTCTGAAAGGATAAAAAAGTCAAAGAAACTTTCGGAATATCCTTCATATTTGTTAGAAATTTTAATGGTATAGGTTGTTTTAGGCTCAGCAGTGAATACATCCTGTTCACTTTCTCCGATGGTGCCGCTGTTAATTTCCTGTTCAAGAATATTAACATGCGTTGGCTCTTCTTCTGAGTTACCATCCTCTATGTCTCCATCTGCTTCCTTACTCATACCCTCACCTTCAGTAATTTCCTCCTTTTCTTCCAACTCCTCTTCATCTCTAATGTCTGTCAAAGCATAGACAAACATGCTGACGTCTGCACCAGGTGTACCATTTACAGAAAGCTTAATGTTTTCCTCTTTTTCACCCGTTGTAAATTGAAAATAATCATCATCTCCATTTTCGCCAACAAGATGCATTTTTTTACCGGTAGTATCATATGACAATTTTGGTATTATAATCGGGTTTTCTTTACCGGATTCATCTTTTGAAACAGTTACTTTTTTGAATACTAATTCATATTCAGATAATTTGCTTCCGGCCACATCGTAATTTCCGCTAATATCTTTAACACCAACGGTCAAAGTACCATCGTATGGTGCTTTAAAGTAATAACCCTCTGTTTTACCTTCAGTGACATCATCGATTTTTTTCGTGCTTGATTTATCCTTTCCATACATACTCACAAGTAATTGGGAATCAAACACTTTAGATCCCATTAAATTGATTTGATATGTTTCACCTTTTTTTACGGTATGCTTAATCCAGTGCTGTTCCAAAGGTTTCATAAATGTTTTTTTCACCGTATAGCTGCTGCCAACCGTTTTAGCACTTTTCATAATTGTATCCTTATTCCACACGGCAGTAGTTAAGGATGGAATTTTTTTAATATCAAAGCTTAAAGCAGATGATGGGTTGATTAGTCCATATCCATATTTCTTATCGTAGCCCTTCGTACTCAAATCGGTAGCTGTTTTCTTCAAGATGTATTCTACCTGTTCCGGTTTTAATTTAGGATATTTAGATAATAATAAAGAAACCGTACCAGTCACCATTGGAGCTGCCATCGATGTGCCGCTAAATGAAGCAAAAGTCGATTTTTTCTCATAATCATAGATTGGTGCATAAACATTATCCCCAGGTGCTACCAAATCTGTCGATACACCATAGGATGACCAGGATGTCAGTGTTTTGCTTTTATTCACAGCACCGACACTAATGACTCCTTCATATGCAGCCGGGTAACCTTTCATATCAGATCCTTCATTACCAGCCGCAGCAACAATCACAATTCCAGCCGCTTTCGCTTTTTTGATTGCGGCTTCAAGAACCGGTGAACTGAATGGGCCACCTAAGCTTAAATTAATTACCTTCGCTTTCTTTTTAATCGCATATAAAACACCTTCTGCGATATTGTAATCATACGCACCCCATTCTCTATTAAATACATCAATAGATAAAACCGAGGCATTTGGATTTATGCCATATCCGCCAATTCCATTATTCTTCTCAGCTGCAATTATGCCGGCTACATGTGTGCCATGATCCTCCGGCAATGAGGCGTTAACTGGATTATGGACATTATAGCTTGATACAATTTTGTTTTTTAATTCAGGATGATTTTTATCAATTCCCGTATCAATCACAGCCACCAATACTTTATTTTTCCCTGCTTTTTTCTGTGCCACAGGTAAGTTTAACAGCTTGTTATAATATTGTTGACTGATCTTAGGATCGGTTTTGACAGAAGAAGTTTTATACTTTACGCTCGGCGAAATCGATGTGACCGAATTAGATTTACTTAATTCCGTGTAAGCTTGTTTAGCTGCGGATGCTGTTTTAAATTTTACAACTGAATAACCAAGGTTCCCGCCAGCCTTCATCACTTTCCCCTTATATTTGGTCAGGGTTTTCTTAGATAACGATCCACTATGCTTAATAACCAAGGTGTCTGCCTGAATATATTCGTCATATTTCTTCGTTGTTGGTTTGTAAATTTTTTCGGAACTGCGGATTTCATCTCCCTTTTGGTTTATTGAACTCACCTTTGCCGCAGCAAATACCCCACTTGTACCCGACGTGAGCAGCAATGCGGTTACGGCTATGACAGCTACTATCTTTTTCATTCTTTCTCCCCTTTTTGTCTTCACTGATTTTTAAATTGAAGACTATTACCATTTCGTTACATTTATGTAAATAACCTGCTGTTAATTATGAAAAAGATTCGACAAAATTCTTTCTCTGCTATTTTGAAATCGGCAAAAAAACTGTTCAGCATTTATGCCAAACAGCCAGTTATAATTTAAGGTGATTTTATTAATTAAACTGGGACCAAGGTAATATGTATATATTGCATCAGAAAAAATAAGCAATACAGCAGAAGTGCAGCATCATAGACGATGACTGCACTTCTTTTAATTTATCAATTGCTTCTCCGGTTCAACGCTCGTTCAATCTTCTGCCGATCCACATCTTCCACCCAATCCTTATGTTGTTCATATAGCGGGCGCAGTCGTTCAGCGTCTATAGCAATAACCTCACACCCACGGTCATCATAGACAAATAAAATAAGGTCTTTAGTGATGTTCACTAAGAAGACATCCGGATAATGAATGGCGTCCCCTCCGAATCTTGGCTTTAGAGGAAAATCTTCGTGAGTTGCTGCTTTTAATAATTCAGTTATGCGTATGTCCTTTGTTTTACACAATAAGGAAAATTGCTGCGTTTCATATTCTTCTTCATCTAACTCAAAAGGATATGGACATGTTCTCACCTGAATATGATTTAAAGAATTTCTATACTTTAGAAAAGGTTCATATACCTTCAACTTTCTCGTATGCTTTACATTAGTTTTATACGTGTACATATTCGTTACAAGGAATACGTCATCATATTGCTCAAATAATTGATTAAAGATCGTATCAAGTTGCTTGTACACTAGCCTAAATCTTTCACAATTTAGTTCACCATTTTTTTTGAACTGATAATTAGTGCCACCGAGCGTAAAGTGGATTCCTATGTCCCATTGATTATATATACTTGGCATTAATTCGATAGATGGAAATTTCTCCTTCAGATAGTCTATTACTTTCAAAGATTGATTCTCTCTTTCTATTATTAAGTGTATGGCCAATCTTACTAATTAAATAGAATTATTAATTCGGGTCTATTATGCCGTAGAAAAAAATTTACTCACCTGTTAATCCGGTTCCTTTTACATATTGAGAAGGTGTCATAGATGTAATCCGTTTAAAAATCCTACTAAAGTAATTTACATCATTAAATCCAACTAGGTAAGCAACATCTGTGATTGACATATTTCCATTTAATAAATATAACTTGGCCGCCTCTATTCTTTTTAAATTGATGAAATCGGTGATACTTTTGCCTGTCTCCATTTTAAATTTTTTTGATAAATGTGATGGATTCACATGAATAGACTCTGCTATTTCATTAAGCATCAAGGGGCTTTCCAAATTGAAATTAATATATTGCACAGCATTTTTGACAATTGGACTAAACTTTCGTGTTGAGAACTCATTGACGAGTTCACAATATGCATCAAGCATACTCCTCATAAGCTTGTGTAAATATGGAAGATTATCTGCTCTTTCAATCAGAATAGCATATTTTTCTGAAATATCATGTAGATAAACCGGATGAACTCCGCCTTTTTCAGCAGCAATTCTAAATAATGTATTCTGAACAAACGTTAAATTTTTAGTCGATCGAATTGGATTTTCCGGCACCCTATTTTTTAGATGTACATCAGTTAAACCCGTTAATTGGTTTAATGCCCCTTCCTTATCCCCTCTTGCAATGGCATCTATAATTCTTTTTTCTATTTTATAACGGTGTTCAATGATCTTTTCACGATCCTCTTCTTCATGCTGAATAGGTTTTACTGGATTACTTTGTTTATTAATAGTCGGTGTAACCAGCTGTGATGACGAAATATAGTCGTGAGGACACAAATTTACTAATAACTCTCCAATACTTCTTATTTCTTCATCACTTAGGATTGATAAAGTCTCGTAGAAATCTTGATATTGCTTTCTGTCACTAATGGGTAAACTTTGAGAGGAGATAATTTGGCTGATAAATAAATCTGAAGGTAAATCAGACAAAAAAGGGCCAACCATCACTGTGCCTGCATATTGATCATCTTTCCAGATTCCAGCAAAAATACATTCCAATTTAGCCGAATTAATATAATGTAAATATTCATTTTTATTACTTGCCTTTAAAAATTCCGTGATTGATTTATTTTCCTCTTCGTTATTTGCCAATCCACTTGGTATCTGGTGTTTAGCCATTAGGATAATTTTATTTCCATCCAGGTCAAGCAGTTTTACATCCAATTTAACAATTGAACTGACCAGATTACATAGCTGAGCGTATACTTTTATCTGTTCCTGATTCAATCTAAATCATCCTTTAAAATTCACTTTTTTATTTTCATTATACAATGAAAACGCCATCACGAACTAAAAATAATACTAAAAAAACAAAAATTGTACGATATTTTTCTAAAATTAATACCTATAATGAAATTAATTCAGTAAACACTATATATGAAGACAATCTGTTCTTATATCCTGATTGTTTACTGAATTAATTTATAAACAGGGAGTTCAATACATGAGAAAAGTAATTAATCTGAATGACGCATGGAAATTCATTAAAGAAAACGTACAAGATGCAATGAACCAAGTTTATGATGATGCTAATTGGGAGTCCGTAAACGTCCCTCATACGTGGAATGCGATTGATGGCGCAAATGGATTTGATTTTTATAAAGGAGCATGCTGGTACAGAAAAGAATTTACTGTAGATACTATAAATGCCGGCAATAAAGTATATATCGAATTTAATGGAAGCAATAGTGTCACAGACGTTTATGTTAATGGACAACACCTTGGCCAACATCGTGGCGGTTACTCTATTTTCAGATTCGATATTACAGATGTTCTTACTTTCGGAGGTAAAAATACGATTGCCGTAAAAGTCGACAATACAGTTGTTGAAGATGTATATCCTCAAATGGCTGACTTCACTTTCTTTGGCGGAATTTACCGTGATGTTAATTTAGTTATTGCTAGCCATGTTCACTTTGATTTAATGGATCATGGTTCCCAAGGTGTTTATATCGTTCAAGATGAAGTGACGAAGGAACAAGCATCCATTACCCTAAAAACTAGACTTACAAATGATCATGAAGAAGAGAAAAAAGTTCGTTTATGGGCTGATATGCTTGATGCAGAAGGTAAGACAGCTGCTTATGGAGCAAAAGAGATTGTTCTTCCAGCAGGACAAACTACTGTTGTTGAATTGCCAATCAAAATCGAAAACCCAATCCTTTGGAATGGCCGTAAAAATGCCTATATGTATGAAGCTAACCTATCTTTAACAAGCTATAACGATGTAATTGATGAACTTTCCATTCCATTTGGTGTCCGTTACTTTAAAGTGGACCCTGAAAAAGGCTTCTTCTTAAATGGAGAACACCTTCGTCTGAATGGGGTTTCCCGTCACCAGGATCGTAAAGATATGGGCTGGGCAATCACTAAAAAAGAGCACAAAGAAGATATGGAATTTATCAAAGAAGTGGGCGCTACTTCCATTCGTTTGGCCCACTACCAACACGATCAATATTTCTATGATTTATGTGACCGTGAAGGTATGGTTGTTTGGGCCGAGATTCCGTTTATCTCTATCATGTCCAAGACTGAGCTTGAGGGTATAAACGCTAAACAACAAATGGTTGAGTTAATCAGACAAAATTACAACCACCCTTCCATTATGTTCTGGGGTGTTCAAAATGAGATTCAAATTGGCGGTAACAGACCAGAAGTAAGAAAACTTGTTAAAGAACTTAATGAGTTAACGAAAAAAGAAGATCCAACACGTTTAACTACACAGGCCAACGTTATGTTTGTTCCTGATACAGATGAATACAACTATATCACCGACACGATTGGTTACAATAAATATTACGGATGGTATCAAGGTAAGGCAGAAGATTTTGCTGAGTGGATTGATGCTTATCATGCAACGAACCCACAAGTTAGCCTTGGTATCTCTGAGTACGGTGCAGAAGGTATTATCCAGTACCATACAAACGATCCAAAAGTAAAAGATTACACAGAAGAATACCATACTCTATATCATGAAACTGTATGGAATATATTCGCTGACCGCCCATTCCTTTGGTCAACATATGTATGGAATATGTTTGATTTCGGAGCCAACATTCGTGATGAAGGCGGTGTAAAAGGCAGAAATAATAAAGGTTTAATGACTTACGACCGTAAAATTAAAAAAGATGCATTCTATATGTACAAAGCAAATTGGTCTGATGAAAAATTCGTACATATTACAAGCAAACGATTTGTAGACCGTGCAGACGAAAAAATTACAGTTAAAGTGTATTCTAACTGCGAGGATGTAACGTTAGTAATAAACGGGACTACCTATACAGCAGAACGTAACCGCGCTGCCTTTACCTTTAATGATGTGGCACTGGAAGACGGCATGAATACTGTAAAGGCAATCGGTACATCCGAAGGAAATACATTCGAAGATACTGCTCACTTCAATAAAGTGGATGAGCCAAATCCAAGCTACCTAGTTCCAGAAAGTGATGCTGGCGGAGTGGTTGCTAACTGGTTTGACATGCCTGATTTAGATGAAGACATGGAAATTGAAGAACTTGTTATCACTGATGATGTATATTCTACTCGCAATACACTCGGTGAGTTATATAAAAATGAAGAAACTAAGAAAGTATTAGAGAAGTATTTAAAAGGATTCAATGAGGATAATCCAATGTTCGGTATGGCAGAAGGTATGTCAATTGATATGCTGGCATCCATGGCGGATGATATATTTACTGAAAAAATGATGTATGCCATTAACAAAGAGTTAATTAAAATTAAAAAAGCTTAATTTAAAAAATGGAAATAGCGATCTGGGTTTATACCCGGTCGCTATCTTTCCTATATTCTTAGTCAAATAAAGAAGGTGCACGTATTGAAATCAATCATGTTATTTGGTGAAATGCTGTTGCGTTTAACACCAACCAATCATCAAATGTTAATTCAGGCAAGCCAGCTGGATATGATGTATGGTGGTTCTGAAGCAAATATTGCTGTCGCTCTCAGTCATTGGGGTGAAAAAACCTCCTATGCTACTTGCTTACCAGATAATAACCTTGGACTTGCCGCTGTCACACAGTTAAGAAAATATGGTGTAAACACTAATCATATCGTCTATAAAGGCAAGAAAATGGGCTTATATTTTGTTGAACAAGGTCATTCCATCAGACCTACAGAAGTCACTTATGATCGCCAAAACTCCGCTTTTGTTGAAGCTTTGCCAAATGATTATGATTTTGAAGCGATGCTTTCCGAAGTTAAATGGCTCCATGTCAGCGGAATTAGTTTAGGTGCAAGTAAAAATGCACGTGAAACGACTATGGAATTGGTCAAGGCGGCAAAACAAAAAGGCATTAAAATCAGCTTTGACTTTAACTATCGTGCAAAATTATGGACATTAGATGAAGCAAGAAAAGCTTACATCGAAATCCTGCCATATATTGATGTTATTATCGGAAGTTACCTGGACGTTCTAACAATCAGACAGGAAAAAAGAGAAGTTAACACATTCGAAGAAAAAATCGCTTTATTAAAAGAGTTTCAAAAAGAGTATCAGTTTGACCAAATTTACACAACTGAAAGAAATATTCTTGGTAACAATGTACAAGAATTACGATGTGCCATTATAACTGAAACAGAGCACTTCACAGCAGGTCCGGTTAAAGTAAATGTTCTTGATCGAATCGGTACGGGCGATTCATTTGTAGCTGGCGTATTATATGGAATCAACAATCAATACAGTCCTCAAGAAATCATTAATTTTGCCCTATCATCATTCGCCTTAAAACATACCATTATCGGCGATTTTCAAATTGCCAGCAAGGCGGATGTTCAACAATTTGATGTTGAAAATGAAAAAGTAGTTATCAAACGCTAATGAAAGCAGGTGCTAAAAAAGCACCTGTTTTTCATTTTCTCCCCTCTTCTGCTCCCTTTCAATAAAAAGCAATTCTCGAAAAACAAGTTTGAAGATTATGCAATTATGGAGATAGGTATATATATTCTATTAACAGCTTATATAGATTTACAGAAAGTGAGTCGATTGTTCATGCCATCTGAAGTACTAACAACTGATTTTTATATTTTAATAGCAGCGATCCTATTAATCCTCGGAATTCTGTCTACCAAATTCTCAGCAAAATTAGGAGTCCCTTCACTCGTCTTTTTTATACTGGTCGGAATGGCCATGGGAAATGATACCTTCGGCGTAATTAATTTTTCGAATGCAGGATTAGCACAAACGATTGGTGTTCTGGCCTTGATTATTATTTTGTTTGAAGGTGGAATACAAACTAAATGGAAATCATTGCGGCCAATTATTCTCCCTTCCCTTTCACTGGCAACCATTGGTGTTTTGATAACCTCTGCAATAGTTACGATAGCAGCTCATTATATTCTTAATGTTGATTGGCTGATAGCTATGTTATTCGGTTCAATTGTTGGATCAACGGATGCAGCAGCAGTATTTGCTGTATTAAAAGGACAAAACATACAAGACCATTCAGGTAAAACATTAGAGGCTGAATCTGGTTCCAATGACCCGATGGCAATCTTTTTAACCGTGTCCTGTATTGAAATGATTACCTCTTCTGAAGTAAATGTAGTTAATCTAATTGGATCTTTTATTGTCCAGATGGGACTTGGTTTACTGCTTGGATGGATATTCGGGAAAATAGCCGTTGCTGTGCTTAATCGGATCAATTTGGAATCAACTGGCCTTTACCCTGTTTTCGCTGTTACATTCGCTTTATTAACATACGGTATTACTGCGAATCTAAACGGAAGTGGATTACTGGCCGTCTATGTAATGGCTATTATCATTGGAAACTCTGAGGTCGCCTATGAAAAAGCTACACAATTCTTTGCCGAAGGATTTGCCTGGATGATGCAAATTTTAATGTTCATTATATTAGGCTTACTTGTTAATCCCGACGATTTATTTTCACTTGAAATTATCTTAAAAGGCTTATTGCTTTCTGTTATTTTAATCCTGATTGCAAGGCCGGCAGCTGTATTCATTTCTACTATTAAAATGAATTTCAATTTTAAAGAGAAAGTATTTTTATCCTGGGCTGGCTTAAAAGGCTCCGTACCAATTGTCCTGGCGACATTTCCCTTACTTGCAAACATTGGAGACAGCCACCTGATTTTTAATGTTGTCTTCTTTGTTGTATTAACAAGTTGTTTAATACAAGGATCCACCATATCCTTCGTGGCTGGCAAACTTGGATTAGCCGAGCCTGCCAGTGAAACCCCTAAGCATTCACTTGAAATTGTCTCACTGGGTAAGGCCAATGCTGAAATGGTGAAATATCAAATGGAACCGGACTCTTTCTTGATTGGGAAAACACTAATTGAAATACCATTCCCTGACCATACATTGGTCAATGCAATCATAAGAGATGACAAATTGGTTACCCCTACCGGTGACACAGTGATCAAAGAAGGCGATTTTCTCTATGTATTGACACCTAAGTTAAAAAAACGCAGCGTAAAACAGTTACTGCGAAAGAAAAATACTGATAATGAAGAATAATAGTAAGATTAGAAGTTAGTATCCTATTTCAAAACTATGATAGCTTAAAGAACAAAATCTCATCAAAAAATGCCTCCTATCTCAAGGATAGGAGGCATTTTTATTAGACAGTCACTACTTTTATTTCGTTTTTGATCACTTCTGCTTTAAATGTTCTCTTGTCTGGGTGATTAAAGATACAATCCGCAATTCCATCCTCAAGTTGTTCCTGAATAACTCGACGTAATGGACGTGCTCCAAAAGCAGGATTATATCCAAGCTCAGCCAGTTTTTCTTTTACTTCATCTGTTATGGTCAGTTTAAATCCTTCATGATCAAGAATTTCATATAGTTCAGCAAGCATAATATCTACAATTTCAAGTAAGTTTTCTTTTGTTAATGATTTAAACTCAATGATGCTATCAAAACGGTTTAAAAATTCAGGCTTGAAGTAGCTGCCAAGAGATTGAAGAATAGATACTTCTTCCTCTACTCCTCCTGCTCCAAAACCAACTTTCTTAACTTTCTCACCGACTCCTGCATTACTTGTCATGATAATCACTGTGTCTTTAAAGTTTACTGTGCGTCCCTGACTGTCTGTTAAACGTCCATCTTCAAGGATTTGCAAGAACATGTGCATCACATCTGGATGAGCTTTTTCAATTTCATCCAAAAGAATGATGCTATATGGTTTACGGCGAACCTTTTCGGTTAATTGTCCGGCTTCTTCATGTCCGACATATCCCGGAGGAGAACCGATTAATTTAGACACACTGTGTTTCTCCATATATTCACTCATATCTAAACGAATCATAGAGTCTTTTGTGCCAAACAATTCTTCTGCCAATGCTTTTGATAGCTCAGTCTTCCCAACTCCAGTCGGACCTACAAATAAGAATGATCCAATTGGGCGATTTTTGGCTTTTAAGCCGGCACGGCTCCGACGAACAGCTTTCGCCACTTTTTGAACGGCCTCATCCTGACCGATTACTTTATTTTTAAGTTCCTCTTGAAGCTTATTCATTCGAACAGCTTCATCCTCTTGTAGCTTACCTACTGGTATACCTGTTTTCTGTTCGATGATTTTCTGGATATCTTCTACAGTTACCTTCGGCTTTTCACCAGTTCCTGTTTTAAGCATATTTTCAAGTTTTTCTTCTTCGTCTCGAAGTTTGGCAGCCTGTTCATAGGCTTCTGTTTTTAATGCCTGTTCTTTTTCTTTGTGAATTTGCGCCAATCTTTCTTTTACTGATTCTTCACCTTGATTTTCAATTGTCAAATTCAATTTAGAACCAGCTTCATCCATTAAGTCAATGGCTTTATCCGGCAAGAAACGATCTTGAATATAGCGGTGTGACAGTTCTACCGCTGCTTCTAATACTTCATCACTAAATTCAACAGAATGGTAGGATTCATATCTTTCTCTTAATCCTTTTAGAATATCTAACGCTTCTGCAGTTGTAGGCTCATTAACCATTACTGGTTGGAAACGTCTTTCAAGTGCCCCATCTTTTTCAATTTGACGATACTCATTTAATGTTGTTGCACCTACTAATTGTAACTCTCCACGCGCAAGCGCTGGTTTCAGAATATTCCCTGCATCCATGGAGCCTTCTGCAGATCCGGCACCTACAAGCTGATGAATTTCGTCAATAAACAGAATCACATTTTTTCTTGTTTGCAATTCTTGAATAAGCTGCTTCATCCGTTCCTCAAATTGCCCACGAATACCAGTATTGGATACTAAGGAAGCAACATCAAGCAGATATACTTCTTTATCCTTTAGTTTTAAGGGAACATTCCCTTCCGCAATTTTAAGCGCAAGTCCTTCAGCAATCGCTGTTTTACCAACCCCTGGTTCACCGATCAGGACTGGATTATTTTTCGTACGTCTGTTCAATATCTCAATTACACGTTTAACCTCTTCTTCACGTCCAATCACTGGATCAATGAGTCCTGCTTTTGCATTATAAGTTAAGTTACGACCGTATTGATCAAGTAATCCTCCACCATTAGGCGGCTGTGTTTGTGTTCTGACCTGTTTATGCTGGTTGTGATTTGTCTGGTCCATTGAGCCAGACATATCTGACATAAATGAATCTCCG
Source organism: Pradoshia sp. Z3_51 (assembly GCF_058215915.1). Taxonomy (NCBI): domain Bacteria; kingdom Bacillati; phylum Bacillota; class Bacilli; order Caryophanales; family Bacillaceae; genus Pradoshia; species Pradoshia sp. Z3_51. The sequence goes on from NZ_JBZAJC010000001.1 coordinate 273,146, forward strand.
TTACCCTGGTTGAAAAATGATTCTAATGTAAATGGCTTAAATGGATGTAAATTCATTCCTCCCATTTGAGCTCCTAATTTATTGCGTTCCTCTTTATAGCATGAAGAACACAAATGATGATTTTCCTGATGTCCATTCACCCTTAATTGCATCTGTACAGTTGCTTGGTTTTGTTGGCATTTTTCGCAAACCATAGATGTATCCTCCTTATAATTCTAAATTTATTTTATCGTTTTACAGTTACTAAACTCATTTGAAAATTGGTCAATTTGACTTTGACTATCTTTGACCTTAATTACATTATACTCTGACCTTTTTTGACTTTCAACTATTTTATACCCCTTTGTTTATTTTTTAATCATAAAAAAAGGAAGCGCCTGATACAGCGCTTCTTAGATAAACAAATAATTAATTAGTCACGGCTTCCTTTATATCATCATATCGCAAAGTTGCCTGTGCAGCTGCCAGCCTTGCCAATGGAACACGATAAGGCGAACAGCTTACATAGTCTAAACCGGCTTTATAACAGAAGTCGATTGATATTTTTTCTCCGCCATGCTCCCCGCATATGCCAGTTTTTAATTCAGGTTTTGTTTGTCTGCCCAATTTCACTCCCATTTCGACCAGCTTACCTACACCATCTTGGTCTAACACTGCAAAAGGGTTTTCAGGCAGGACTTTTTCTTCTATATATGTTTGTAAAAACTTCCCTTCCGCATCATCACGGCTGTATCCAAAAGTTGTTTGGGTTAAATCGTTAGTACCGAATGAGAAGAAGTCTGCCTCTTTGGCAATTTGATCAGCAGTAAGTGCTGCCCTTGGGATTTCAATCATAGTACCAATCGTGTACTGGAACTTTTTGTCCGTTTCTGCCTCTACCTGAATCGCTGTATCCATCACCAATTGTCGCATTTGTTTCAATTCATTCACATGTCCAACAAGCGGAATCATGATCTCAGGCTGAACCGGAATACCGCGCTCCATTAAGTTAGCAATCGCATAGAAAATAGCTTTTGCCTGCATGCCGTATATTTCTGGATGAATCATGCCTAATCGGCAACCGCGATGTCCAAGCATAGGATTAAATTCATCCAATTGACGAACCTTTTTTAACAGTTGCTCTTTTTTCATTAATTCCTTTGAATCAGGATCAGTAATTTGAAGCTTCGTCACTTCGATGATTAATTCTTCTTTATCAGGTAAGAATTCATGTAATGGTGGATCTAATAAGCGAATAGTAACCGGATTTCCCTGCATGGCTTCAAAAATGCCTTCAAAATCCTCTTGCTGCATTGGCAATAAATATTCTAATGCTTTATTTCTTTCCGCAATGGTCTCAGAAAGAATCATTTGTTGGACAAACGGTACACGTTTTGCATCCATGAACATATGCTCTGTTCGACATAGTCCGATTCCGCCAGCCCCAAATTCGAGAGCCTTTCTTGCATCCTCTGGATTGTCGGCATTTGCACGTACCCCTAGTTTTCTAGTTTCATCCGCCCATGATAATAAAGTTAAAAATTCATCCGATAATTCTGGATCAATCATTGGAATCTCTCCAAGCATGATTTCACCTGTAGATCCATCTATCGTAATGGTATCATGATGGTTCACTACTGTATCGCCAACTCTGAATTGCTTTTCTTTTAAATCAATCTTTAATGGCTCACAGCCGCAGATACATGGCTTTCCCATACCTCTCGCTACCACGGCAGCATGGCTTGTCATTCCCCCACGGGTTGTAACAATTGCCTGGGCAGCAACTATTCCATGAATATCATCAGGTGTCGTCTCAGGACGGACAAGAATGACCTTTTGGCCGTCATTGCCCAATCTTTCTGCTTCATTCGCATCAAATACTACTTGGCCTGTAGCAGATCCTGGTGATGCTGGAAGGCCTTTAGCCAGTTGTTTTCGTTCATAAGTGTCATCAATTCGGGAGTGGAGTAGCTGATCCAATTGCTCCGGATCTACTCTTAACAGCGCTGTTTTTTTATCGATGATCCCTTCCTGCACCATTTCTACAGCAATTCTAATGGCTGCCTGTGCAGTACGTTTACCGGATCTCGTTTGAAGAATGTATAATTGTCCACGCTCAACCGTAAATTCTATATCCTGCAAATCCAAATAGTGTTTTTCAAGCTGCTTGCATGTATTTACGAATTGTTCAAAAACATCTGGCATATCATTTTCCAAGGTATGTATAGGCTGTGGTGTCCTGATTCCCGCAACTACATCTTCTCCCTGAGCATTAATTAAATATTCCCCATATAAAACATGCTCTCCGGTGGATGGGTTTCGGGTAAATGCCACTCCTGTTCCGGAATCTTCACCCATATTCCCAAAAACCATGCTTTGAATATTAACTGCTGTTCCTAAATGTCCAGGAATTTTATTTAAACGTCTGTACACTTTTGCACGCTGATTATTCCAAGAATCAAATACCGCTTTAACAGCTAAAAACATTTGCTCACGAGGGTCTTCGGGGAAACTTTGTTTCGTGTGCTTTCTAACAATATTTTTATAACCTTCTATAACTGTTTTCCAATCTTCGGCGGTTAATTCAGGATCATTTTGATACCCTTTTTGTTCACGTATATCTTCCAGCAATTGCTCAAAATAAAATCCATCAACTCCCAAAACCACATCGCTGAACATTTGAATGAAACGACGATAAGAGTCATAAGCAAACCTTGGATTTCCTGTTAACTCTGCCATGCCAACAACCGTTTTATCATTCATACCGAGATTTAAGACAGTATCCATCATACCCGGCATTGAAAAGACGGATCCTGATCTAACAGAAACTAAGAGGGGATCAGTTGGGTCGCCAAGCTTTTTACCAGTGCTCTGTTCAAGATTTTGGAGTGCCTCGAGAATTTGCTCTTCCATCTCTTCAGTAATTTGTTTTTCATTTTCATAATAAGAGTTACAGGCTTCTGTACTGATGGTGAATCCAAATGGTACAGGTAAACCGATATTCGTCATTTCAGCTAAATTAGCTCCTTTACCACCCAATAAATCTTTCATATTACTATTTCCTTCGTTAAAAAGATAAACATATTTAGTCATCATACATAGCTCCTCTCACCTTTTAAAATATCCAAAATAATACTCGCTGTTTCTTCAATAGCTTTATTGGAAACATTAATGATCGGACAGCCGACTCTTTTCATAATTTTCTCGGCATAATCCAATTCCTCTAATATTCGCTCATAACTGGCATAGTTAGACTGAGAGGTTAAACCTAATGATTTTAATCTTTCTTTACGGATTGCATTTAACTGGTCTGGAGTTATAATCAGACCAACACATTTACTCTTTTTAATTTTGAATAACTCATCAGGCGGTGAAACTTCTGGAACTAAAGGCACATTGGCTACCTTGTACCCTTTGTGTGCTAAATACATCGATAATGGAGTTTTTGAAGTCCTTGAGACTCCTATTATCACAATATCTGCATTTAAAAGACCCCTTGCATCTTTACCATCATCGTACTTGACGGCAAATTCAACTGCTTCAACCTTACGAAAATAGTCTTCATCCAATTGTCTGGTTAATCCTGAAAGATGATTGGCTGGCTTATGGAATTTTTCCTCAAATGCATTTAATAATGGAGATAACAGATCAACTGCTACTACATTCGCTTCTTTAGCCCGCAAATCCACATGCTCTTTTAAGGAAGGAATAACAAGGGTGTACGCAATAATGGAGGAGTCCTGTTTTGCTAAATTGATAATTTCATCAATATCTTCTTCACTTTTTACATATGAATTTCTTCTAATATCTACTTGTCCGCCATTAAACTGTGTGGCAACCGCCTTTACGACAAATTCTGCTGTTTCTCCTACCGAATCAGATATGACGTATACAATTTCCCTCTTGTTCATCAGCCAATTCCCTTCTATCCATAAATTAGTTATGTATTCGTAATATATAAGCAATGACTGTTATTTTTCTGTTCATCTCCCTCTCTAAATCAACCTCAATTAATTTTTTCGTTAACTTAATAGTATCACCACTTTTTTTAAAATTCAAACTAATATGTTATACTTTTTACCAATTAGTATAACACAATTTACTTCTTGAAAATCATCTATTATATATAAATATATCTCAATTTTGTGTATTTTCAAAAAAATAAACTATACAATTCATTACACAATAGTAAAATAAAAGATAAAGCGGAAAGGAGGTATCTATGAACGGCCTAACAAAGCGAATAATTGTAATATCTTTTGATTGCTTATCTGCATTGGATTTTCCTAAATTAACTAATTTAACGCACTTCAGGGATATAATTGAGAGAGGATCTTATGCAAACCATGTTCAAACCATCTACCCCTCTTTAACCTATCCTTGTCATACATCCATCATCACAGGTAATTATCCGAAAAGACATGGGATTATCAACAATACGCTTATTCAGCCCGGCCGGAAATCTCCTGATTGGCAATGGTACAGATCTTCTATTAAAGGCACTACTTTATATGATCAGGCAAAAAAGGCCAACCTAACAACCGCTTCCCTTTTATGGCCTGTCACTGGCCGTGCGAACATCGATTACAATTTGCCGGAAATTTTTCCAAACAGACCCTGGCAAACTCAACTGCTTGTCTCACTCTTCAGCGGCAGTCCTCTCTACCAATGGCAGCTGAATAAAAAATTCGGCCATCTGAGGCAGGGACTGAGTCAACCACATTTAGATGACTTTGTGCTGGCCTCTTGCCTTGAAACAATCAAAACGAAGCAGCCACATTTACTTCTTGTTCATTTCACAGATTTGGATTCAAAGCGACATGACCATGGATTTGATTCCAGCGAAGCTAATGAAGCACTGACAAGGCATAATGAACGTCTTGGCCAAATTATTACCACATTGAAAGAAATACAATTATATGAAGAAACAACAGTGATTGTCCTTGGGGATCACAGTGCATTAGATGAAAATAAAGCGATACAAGTAAACACCCTATTTAAACGGGAAAATTTTATACATATTAACAAACAAGGAAAATTGATCAATTGGAAGGCTTATTGTAAATCCTGTGATGGATCAGCATATATTTACGTAAAAGATAAAGAAGATATCGGTACCTACAAGCGAGTTCAGTCATTATTGACTAAATTAATGGAGAACAAAGACAACGGGATTGAACAAATCCTGACTGGTACTGAAGCAGAAAATTTAGGGGCAGACCCAGCTTGTGCCTTCATGCTTGAAGCAAGAAAAGGGTTCTATTTCACGGAATCTTATGAAGGCGATTTCATTAAGCATATAAGCGCAGAAGATGTGAAGCGTGAACCCAAATATACATTGGCCACACATGGATATTCTCCTCAAAAACCAGATTACAGCACCGTATTTATAGCAGCAGGCAAAGGAGTCACAAGCGGACAAATCATTCCAAACATGCACCTTGTCGATATAGGTCCTACATTAGCTGCTATGCTGGGTCTCTCCCTGGGAGAAACAGATGGAAAGGTGATAGAAGCGTTTATCCAGCCAAAAGAATAAAGGAGGTAAGGTATGAGTTCACTAACAAAGCAGGAGAAAAGCTGGGCTTTTTATGACTGGGCAAATTCAGCCTATTCAATTGTAATCGTGACAGCCATCTTTCCTATTTATTTCAAAGCAGCCGCAGATGCAGCGAATATATCGAATGCTACGTCAACTGCTTATTGGGGTTATGCCAATTCTATTGGTACATTATTAATCTCTATTTTGGCACCGCTCTTGGGTACAATTGCAGATTTTAAAGGATTTAAGAAACGTTTCTTTATTTTCTTTTTTTCACTGGGGATACTCTTCACTTTCATGCTAGCAATCGTACCTTTTGATCAATGGATCATTTTATTGATTTGCTACATCATCACTTCCATTGGTTTTGCAGGCGCAAATATTTTTTATGATGCCTTTTTAGTAGATGTGACCGATGATAATAAAATGAGTAAACTCTCTGCTCACGGATATGCATTGGGGTATATAGGAAGTACCATTCCATTTATCATTGGGATTGCCCTCACCCTGCTCGCTCAACAAAAAATCATTCCACTCTCCATTACAGCAGCAATGCAAGCAGCCTTTATAATCACAGCACTATGGTGGGGATTATTTACGATTCCGCTGTTAAGAAATGTACAACAAACATATTATATTGAACGGGTTAGAAACCCAATCAGGATGAGTTTTAAACGCCTGTTTGCTACGTTCCAAAATATCAGAGCCTATCGTCATTTATTTATTTTCCTGATTGCTTATTTTTTTTATATTGATGGTGTGCATACGATTATTACGATGTCGACTGCCTATGGAACTGATTTAGGCTTTAGCTCGACTACCTTGTTAATTGTTTTATTTGTCACGCAAGTCATAGCCGCTCCATTCTCTTTGCTATATGCCAGACTGGCAGCTAAATACAATGAAAAAATCATGATTTTAGTAGGTATAGCAATCTACACATTTATTTGTATCTACGCTTATTTTATTACGTCAGCGCTTGATTTTTGGATATTGGCTATCCTGGTAGGTACGTCACAGGGTGGGATTCAAGCTTTAAGCCGCTCCTATTACGCTAAACTTGTGCCAAAAGAGTCTTCAAATGAATTTTTTGGCTTTTATAATATCTTTGGAAAATTTGCTGCTATTACCGGTCCATTTTTAATGGGAATCACAACGCAAATTACCGGCAATACAAATATTGGTGTGCTTAGTTTAGTGGTCCTATTTATCATTGGCGGGCTCTTCATGCTCCGTGTGCCAAATACTGCCCAGCATGCCCCTACTGTTACGGCAAAATTATAAATATGTTAACAAATATAATCTGTTTATTGGTAAGGTCTACTCTTGTGAATATGATATATGAACGAGGTGAAGACAATAGCTTATGTAACGGCAGGAATGATAAGAGCGTTTATACCTTTTTTAATTTTGACTAGTATATCAATTGTTCTTTATTACGGCTCTGGCCCGGTTCATGAGGTAAGAAGTACGTTTATTGTGGGTATAATCAGTGCTCTAGTTGCAGGTTTTTCAGTTATATACAGTATTGATGGCTGGTCGTTGAAGAAGCAGAGTATAATTCACTTTGGTTTTATGCTTTTGACCATTTTTCCATGTCTTATTTTCAGTGGATGGTTTGAAATAAAATCTTTAATGGATATTGCAGCCTTATTGGGTATCTTTTTGATATGGGGAATTACTTTATGGAGTATCTTCTACCTCATTTTTGGTATTCTAATCAAACGGTAAACCATAAAGAGATTTACAGAATGCTTTAACAAACAAAAAGAAACACTTTCTCGAAATGCTGAAAGTGTTTCTTTGTTTTCAAATAATTTTTAGATTAATGCCTTACTTTTGAATATGGACTTCTCTATACGACTAACTAAAAATTACATCGACTCAAATTTTCATTTCCAAAGAAATTGGACAATGGTCACTACCCATAATTGACGTGTGGATTTCTGCTTCGGTAATTGGATTAGCGATTGATTCAGACACAATAAAGTAGTCAATCCGCCACCCAATATTACGTTCGCGGACTTTGCTCATATAAGACCACCAGCTATACACTTCTGTTTTATCAGGATAGAGATAACGGAAGGAATCAACAAAACCGCTAGATAATAAAGCTGTCATCTTACCTCGTTCCTCATCTGTGAAGCCAGAATTCCCTTTATTTGATTTGGGGTTTCGTAAATCTTCGGGTTTATGAGCAACATTTAAATCTCCCGTTAAAATCACTGCTTTCTCTTTATTCAATTCATGTAAGTAAGCATAAAGTAAATCTTCCCAAACCAAACGGTACCCAAGCCTTGCCAGGTCACGCTGTGAATTTGGTGTATACACATTTACAATGAAAAATTGATCAAATTCCAATGTAATGGCTCTGCCTTCCACATCATACTCATCATTCCCAATCCCGTATTTAACGGATAATGGTTTTTGACGAGTAAAAATTGCCGTGCCTGAGTATCCTTTTTTTACAGCGTAATTCCAGTATTGATAATAGCCATCCAGCTCCAGATTAATCTGGCCCTCCTGCAGTTTAGTTTCCTGCAAACAAAATATATCAGCGTTTAATTCTTTAAAAGTATCCAAAAAACCTTTTCCAACGCAAGCTCTTATCCCATTCACATTCCAAGAAACAAATTTCATAACTTTAATTTTCCCCCTGCTAAATATCTCTATCTAATTCATATAAAATTCATTATAACAAATCGAGTAGATAAAATGCGGTTTGGGCACCTTATATTTAAAGGAGACGTGATTAACGATGGCCAAACGCAGAAAAATTTTAGTACCTGAATCCAGGGAACAATTAGATCAGCTGAAAGCAAAAGTGGCGCAAGCCGACCACCCGGACAGAGCAAAATATGAAGTAGCTAAAGATCTTGGCATTCCCCTCAATGAAGGATATAATGGTCGCATTGCTGCAGCAGATGCAGGAAAAATCGGCGGTAAACTAGGTGGAAGCATGGTGAAGGAATTAACCAAATTGGCAAAGGAAAATATATTGAGGCAATAAAAAAAGCCTCTCAGGCTTCAAAAAAAGTTAAGTGAAGAATTATAAAAGCTGAAATTTATAGAGCTACAGAGTTTTTCAACTATTTTGTTAACCCCCGAAGATACAAGTTGATTGCTCGTTAACTCAATTACAGCTAATCCTGTTTTCCAAAATTACCGTTTCACTCTCAAATGATTTAATTTACTTTACTGTACTCAGACGCAACCGGAAGATCGCCAATTGCTATTGGTAAGGCCCTTACTTGTAATAATACAGCTGATTTCAACAACGCTGTCATAGAGTAAACTTCCTGATTGCTCCTTTATTCATTGACAGCTTGTTGTAATGCCTTTCTACCCATCAATTCAATGATAATACAAGCAAACCTTCTTTTTAATTTGGCAACGTTCCTACTCTTTCCAGTTTTTATTTGCCATCTTCAATATCGGTAAACCATAATCCCTTCACAGCCAATTTATTCCTCATACATTTTTATAAATTCTTCTATCAATTCCGGTGTGTAACTCGCTGCTTTCATATAATTCTACAAATTCAGCAGCCATATTCTTAACTGTCAAGGTTTTCATCAGATTATTCTGTGCAAGTAGCATTAAGAATGATACATTCATAACTTCTTCCGTTTCTTTCTGTAATAAACAAACTTGCGTTTGATGAGCCATTAGAATAGCATCTGTTGATTCTTTCAATTTTTGGTGAGCTAGGCTATAATCTCCGTGCTTCGCTGCAGCAATTGCTTCCACCGCACAGCTTCGACCGTCTCCACCATGGAGAATTAACCTGAATTTTTCTACTTCATTCATCATTTTCCCTCCATTTAGATAGATTTGATATTTTATAATATTGCAGTCCTCATCTCTGATTCTCCTGCTTTATCTTATGCTATCCATATTTTCATATCTTTTAATACGTATCAGATTGGAATTTCCAATCAATATTCCATAGTCGAAAAATCATTCATAACGTTGATAAAACAATACCCTTTTTAAAGGCTTACTAACCAGAAATTTCAAATGCAATAAATCTCATAATCATCAGCATTCACAATTAGTATTTTCATATAATATAGTACCTTCGTTTGAGTTATTTATATCTGACGATCCTAAGATTTTTATGATAGGATAATCATCCAATTAATACTGGGAACATCTGATCTTGAGTCTATATCACTCTCTGTAAACCCTGTTCAGTTTCGGAGGTATACACATGGTTAATATGAAATATCTAGAGGAGTCAGATACCATTATTTATTTTTCAGAAATAAAAAAGGGAAGGCCTCAGCCCTCCCTGTTATCATCTGTGTTAATCTCTATAATAGTAAACTAGCTCCCTCAGGTTACTGAATTCGGTCTGGATCTATGTATATGTTTTCTCTCTTCTTTTGGTAGAAGTAACTCAACTATAGCTATTCATCTCTAGAAATTTCCTTCTAATTTAGGACTATTTCTTTTTAAAAAGCAGGAATAATTGAGGAGTATTAGCCGTTACAAAAATCATCATAAAACCTTGAAAAACATATTTCCAAGGTTTTGGTGACTCCCTTATTTAGATTTCTCCTTTCTCATTTTCCGTTCTTGATACTTCGCTTCAGCACGATTATACAGCTCTTTTTCAAGCTCGGTTTCAGGCAGTACTTTAGGAACTGAAGAGGGCCTTCCATCTTTATCAATCGCAATCATGGTCAAGAATGCCTCAGACGTTAGTCTTCTCTCTCCAGTCATCAGATTCTCTCCTTCAACCCTTACATACACCACCATTGAGGTATTGTGTGACCAAGTAACAAACGCCTCCAAACAGATAGCCTGCCCAGATTTAATAGGAGCATGAAAATCGAACGAATCACTTGAAGCTGTAACCACTGGTTTTCTACAATGACGCATCGCAGCAATTCCTGCAATTTTATCAACATACGCCATTACCTTACCACCAAAAATCGAATTGTACTGATTTGTATCAGCAGGTAAAACTAAATCAGTCAAATAAGCTTTTGAATTACTTGGTACTTTGCCTTCATCCAACATGGCGCTCGACCCCTAACCCAGTATATTCTATTTATCCCAATATACTACACATAGAAAAAGACTGCCAAATGACAGTCTTTTCGTTTAGCTTACTTAATTTCTCATAAAGCGTTTTGCTTACAAACACCAATAAAATGTCTTAACAATTGATCCATGCTGGCATCATGTTTACGCAATTCTTCTGGATGAAATTGTGTTGCCATAATTGAATCATCAATTCCTTCAAACGCTTCTATTAATCCATCTTCAGCCTTCGCGACTGGTTTTAAGCCTTTACCTAACTCTTTTATGCCCTGATGATGAAAACTATTCACATCCATTTTATCCTTTTTGACAATACTATATAGTTGGCTATCCTGTTCTAAAAAAACTGTATGAACTGGCTCAGGCCGCTCTACATTTGATAGATGCTCCAAATCATCAGAATTATCATCTTCTTTATCTTCTTCAACATGCTGGTAGAGACTTCCACCTGCTGCTACATTAATTAAATGTGAACCCCTGCATATTCCAAATAACGGTTTCCCTTGCTTGCGTGCTTCTTCAATGATTTGGAAATGTGATTGATCTAGCCCCTTATGTGTGTCTCCTAAATCCTCACTTGGTGGTTCATTGTAAAATATCGGATTCACATCAATACCACCCGTTAATAAAATCCCATCAACCATCGAAACCCAAATCTTAGCGAGTTCCTCATTACCCAATGGAAAAATCAATGGAATTCCACCTGTTTTTTTTATTGCTTCTGAATAACTTAAAAATACAGTTGTTGTATTGTTTCCTTCTATTTTTAATATATTACTTGTTAACCCAATAATCGGTTTATCATTTTTCATATCTAAATTCCTCCCTTAATCTCTCACTTCTATTCCCATTAAATATTATTTTTACTCTAGAAATATTTGTAATTTATTCAACTAACAAAAATAGCAGCCCAATGATGAGCTGCTATCGTATTAAATATTAGTGTATGTTTTTCTTTTCAAAGTTACCGCCCATAACATCAGAAACGTTCTGAATCGCTATAAAGGCATTTTCATCAATATCATGTACAACATCTTTTAATTTAGCCAATTCCAGACGTGTCATTACGCAATAAACCATTTGCGTATCTTCCTTTAGGTAGCCACCCTTTGCATAAATAAACGTGGTCGATCTTCCAAGGCGATCCTGAATAGCCTCTGAAATTTCTGCATATTCGTTGGAAATAATCGTTACAGATCTAGATTCATTTAAACCTTCTACTACGATATCCATAACCTTAGCGGCCATATAATACGCGAAAATAGAATACATTGCAGAATCCCATTCAAATACGAAACCTGCAGCTATAAAGATGAAAACATTTATGAACATAATGATTTGTCCAACTGGTAATCTTAATTTCTTAGATAATAAAATCGCTATGATTTCTGTACCGTCAAGGGCACCGCCAACACGAATGACAATCCCAACTCCAAGTCCAAGAATCAATCCTCCAAATAACACAGCCAGGATTTTCTCATCTGTAAATGGCTCAATATGATGCAACATTGCTGTACTAACAGAAAGGACAGCAATACCATAAATAGAGGAAATCGCAAAAGTTTTACCAATTTGTTTGTATCCAATATAAAGGAATGGCAAGTTAATAATAAAGATGAATAGTCCCAACTGTAATTTGGTTATATGTGAAAGCATAATGGATATCCCAGTTATTCCACCATCAATGACACTGTTTGGTACCAAGAAGAGTTCCAATGCAACAGCCATCATGACTGCACCTAGTGTAATGAAGAAAAATCTTGTTAGTATTTTTAATATAGATGCTTTTTTATGTGTTTTTGGCAAAACTATTCCTTCTTTCTTTATAAATATTTATTATTTTGATTGATAATCAGTAAATTTTTGAAGAATAGAATTTAATATCTTCAGTTCGTGTTCATCCAGTAAAGCTGCATACTTTTTTAAAATTTCTCGGGAGTTCTCTCTTGCCTTCTGAAGAACTTGAACCCCCTCTTCGGTAAGTGTTACAGCGACAAACCTTCTATCCTTCTCATCTTGAACTCTTGAAACAAATCCATGCTGCACCAGCCTTTCAAGCATGACGGTGATCGCGCTTGGTTTCACATTGAGGATTTTCGCTAAATGTTTAACGTTTGTCACTTTTTCTTTTTCAATTTTATTTAACAAATGAAATTGCGATCCGGTAATCCCCAAATCCTGATGCTGCGTAATCTCCGACATGATTGTTCTAATTGTTGAAATCAATATACTTTCAAATTCTTCTATTTGATTTTCTTTACCATCCATCCTATATTGTCCTCTCTTACATCGAGAATAATTTTAATTTTTTTGCTTAATTATTATACCATATTATAATTAAATAGTTTAACTATCTTATATATACACTTTCCAAATTAATATTAACCAAACAAAAAGGCATAAAAAAAACCGTGGTTACCCACGATTCTCTTTCAAAACTTTTTATTTATATACATGTATCTGGCTTTCTTCTTTGACTTCCTTTATCCAATTGAATGGATCTTCTACTTTTCCATTTTGTATTCCTGTGATGGTATCATATAATTTTTGCGTTAACGTTCCTATTTTCCCTTTGTTGATGGTTAAAATTTCATTATCCCATAATAATTCACCAATTGGCGAAACTACTGCTGCTGTTCCTGTCCCAAAGGCTTCTTCCAATTTCCCATTTTTATTAGCCTCAATAATCTCCTGCATAGAAACTCGACGTTCTGTAACTGGGATGTTCCAATGTTGTAATAGCTGAATAATTGATTGACGAGTCACACCATCCAATACACTGCCGTTTAATGCAGGCGTGACAACCTCACCATTTATTTTAAAGAAGACGTTCATGCTTCCGACTTCTTCGATATACTTTTTCTCAATTCCATCAAGCCAAAGCACCTGTGAACAGCCAAGTGCTTCTGCCAATTCCTGTGCTTTAAGACTGGATGAATAATTACCGCCTGTTTTGGCCATCCCTGTACCGCCCTTTACAGATCGTACGTAATCTTTCTCAACACCAATTCGAACGGGATTGATTCCCTCTTTATAATACGCTCCCACTGGTGACAAAATGATTATGAACTGATAATGCTTGGACGGTGCAACACCCAAATAAGGTTCTGTTGCAATAATAAACGGCCGTACGTATAAAGAAGTACCTTCCCGGTCCGGAATCCATTCACGATCAATATCGATTAGGATTTCCAATGCCTTGATAACAAACGACTCATCTATATGGGGGATGCATAAACGATCATTAGATTTGTTCATCCGTTCAAAATTCTTTTCCGGTCTAAACAGAAAAACCCGATTATCGTGAGTACGATATGCTTTTAGCCCTTCAAAAACCGTTTGTCCATAGTGAAAAGTCATGCAGGAAGGCTCAAGTGTAATAGGTTGATAGGGAATAATCCTCGGATCATGCCACCCACCCAATTCTTCATCATAATCCATAATAAACATATGATCCGTAAAAATTCTTCCGAAGCCAAGTGTTTCAGGATTGGGCTTTTCTTTTTTATAATTGGTTTTTGTGATAGAAATTAGTTGAGTATCCATGTGATGTCCCCTTTAAATTGTCAGAATAATTAATAAAATTAATTGTACTCCTCAAATAGGGAACCTGCAAGTAGCAAACTTAAAATTAATAAAAAAACTCCAATTCATCGACTATTTCTCATAATCAAATGTTTTAGCGCTCCGAGCTCATAATGATATATGGATGTATACGACCTGTACTATCTTTTCCTAACTTATCAATCTGCCAGTTATGATAATTAGCCTCATTCACATTAATCATTTGAAATGCATCAGCTTGATTGGAGCTGGATATTACATATTCCTCATGTGAGTTCGACTTTCTTTTAATATGGAAGAGATAGAGAGGTTGTTTAATTAAATTCTTTAATCCCAATAATTCTTCCATTTTTCTTTCAAAGGCATCCAATTTTTTCAATGTATGCTTACTATTATCACAAGCAGCATCCTCGTCACCCAAATCATGTACCACTGTCTTATGTTCGCCAAATTGATATACCAATCGGGTAACACAAGTCGGGCTATCCGGCACAATTTGTGCAGTAGTATTATAAATGAAGTTTTTGTAATCGAATGATAGCAAGAGATCTTCAATTTTTTTAACTCTTTGCTTAGAAACCGTAAAGTTCTTAACGCCTATATATGAAACATACTTCTCACCCTGCCAACTTACATGCCCTTCACTTGTGATGGTTGCCTGATAAATCGGGGATTTGCCAAGACATGATGTCCGCGAGATGGAAAATTCTTTAAACAACTTTATACTTCCTCCTATTAGTACAAACTGATTCTTTAGAGTGCTAGATATCTATATATTTATCACCGTGCTCACTTTTCAAACATTTTCCAAATTATAATAGGTCTACCATATATACTATGAAAGACCAATACCATTTATAATAAGCCAACTGACACATTAATTAAAGACCAAAAGTATCTATTTAAGGCTGGCTGCTACAAGTATAATATGAGTTAAATTTCCTAAATTAATATAGTTTTAAAAAAATATAACATACCTCTTTAGATGTTAGTTATCATTTTGCGGGAGAGTGTATTTTACATGGTGAAGAAATTGAAAAGAGAACAAGCTGATCTTTCTTGACAATATCGAGGAATGTTTCTGTATGGATTTCTGCCAATAAATTAAAATCAATCACTAAGCTACTATAACATATCTGTAAAAATTGATGTTTCAGATAAATATGCTAACTTTAATTTTACGAAAATTAGAAACAGCAATCTTTCTTTTGGACAAATTTTATCTGAAAGAAGTGCTGGCTCATAAGCAGAAAACAAACTATAAGAAAGCCCGACTTTTATTCAATAACACATTTACTTATACAGGTTCCGCAATAAGGATAAATCGATGATGTGTTACATCAAAGTACCCATCCGCCTGAATAATCTGGTGGATTATATATCATACATCCAATTAATGATCCAACTCAAAACTCGGTACTTTCCAAGGAATGGCTTTTAGATATAAAAGTACCAACATCATAAAACGTTGGATTGGATAGGCTTCTTGACTATAAACAACAGTCATATCATTCTTCCGGACTTCTTTCAGTGCTATTTCATCGTATTTTCCCCTTTAACAGATGATTTTATAAATCATTCTGTCAAAATGGGAGACCGCGGCATAGATTTCTCCGTTATTATTGTTCATATTCCAAATTTCGCATAATTATCCACCATCAATATCCATATTATATATATTTTATCATAATATAGAAAATAATTCGTGAACTTTTCCCGAGATTAAAAGGCACTCATTTTGTATATCCTATACTTGATGTCCTCAAAAGGGACATCAGAACGTATCCTACTGATGGGGTGATAAGCAATGAGTTATCGGAATCATTTAGATCCACACTCTTCTCTTTTTCACCATAACTGGACAAGGCGGAAGCGCTCAAAATCACAGGTTAACGGACATACTGCAATGTCCCAAACCAATATCATTTTGAGGAGCAATGCGAAAGCTCACCGCTGGTAAGGATGCCTTCAAGCAAAAAGACGCCGTAATGGCGTCTTTTTACATTTACAGTTCATCAAATCCATTGGTATCTGTTGTTTTTGTATATTGTCTTGATTTCTGCTCAAAGAAATCCGTCTTGCCTAAATCCACTTCCTGATAGGCAACAATCCATCTTAATGGATTTTTGTTCGAAACCTCTGGAAACGGAGATCTTCCATACCCCAATTGATTGCAACGCTTATTAGCCATAAACTGGATATATTGTTCGAGCTCAGCCATCGTAATTCCCTCGATTTTATTTCCTATAACTTTATAACCCCATTCAATCTCAAGCTCTGCAGCAGTTCGGAAGGTTTCAATCGCAAAATTTTTCAATTCTTCTGTATTTGTTTCAGGATGTTCAGCCAATATTTCTTTAAAAATCTTCTCAAACAGCCCAACATGGATCTGCTCGTCTCGATTTATATAATTAATCATCGTTGAAGTTGCCACCATCTTTTGGTTTCTGGCCAAATTATAAAAGAAAGCAAAGCCTGAGTAAAAGAAGAGCCCTTCTAGGATTACATCATAGATAATCGATTTAAGCAGATTTTCAATTGTTGGGTTTTCTGTGAAATCCCGATAGCCATCAGTAATAAAATCATTTCGTTTACGCAAAATCTCTTCGGTTCTCCAATATTCAAAAACTTCATCTTGCTTGCTTTTCTGGACAATACTTGACAATACATAGGAGTAGGAATGGTTATGAATGACTTCTTGCTGCGCCAGCATAATCATCAATGCATTCAGAGATGAATCGGTCAGATAGTCGGCGACTTTACTGGCATAGTCAGACTGGATACTATCAAGCAATGCCAACAAGCCTATAATTTTTAGAAAGGATTCTTGTTCAATTTCTGAAAGATTTGGAAATTGTTTCGCATCATTCACCATATTAATTTCAAAAGGCGTCCAAAAATTAGATAGCATTACTTTATATTTAGGATATGCCCATGGATAGCGCACATCATCCCAATTTAAAATATTTGAATTTCTGCCATTAACAATACCCGTTGAACTATTCGGTGCTTCCCGATCGACTAATTTACGTTTTTCCACTATTGTTTTTGTATCCATTATATTTCCCCCATCCTTATTGGCAGCTTTCGCATTCTTCTATAACAGCGCTTGAAGTAGAACGTACATAGTATGTTGTTTTTAATCCGGTCTCCCATGCAAGCAGATGCAAGTCTAATAAATCACGTGCTTTAATATCATTACGGACATACAAATTAAACGAGATTCCTTGGTCGATATGTTTTTGACGACGTGCATTTTGGAGAATGCTCCATTTTTGGTCAATTAAATAAACGGATTTATAATACCACATTGTCTCCAGATTCAAGTCAGGTACAGTCACTGGAATACGGTAATTCTTCTTCTCTTCGGAATATTCCCTTCTGAAAATTGGATCAATTCCGGATGTAGAACCGGCAATAATCGCAGTTGAAGAATTTGGTGCTACGGCCATAAGATAGCCATTTCGAATTCCGGATGTATGCACTCTATTTTTCAATTGACTCCAAGCATCTGAATCATAGCCTCTTTGATCAAAATAAGATCCGGTCTCCCAATCAGATCCTTCAAAAAATGGGTAAGCACCTTTTTCACCAGCTAAATCCACACTTGATTTAATCGTTAAATAAGCGATTTTTTCGTATAATCGGTTACAGTACTCAACGGCTTTCTCTGATTCCCAGGCAATGCCCTCAAGTGCTAATAAATGATGCCAGCCAAATGTCCCAAGTCCTATAGCACGATAATTTTTATTCGTTATATTTGCCTGAATGACCGGGATATTATTTAAATCAATGACATTATCAAGCATTCTCACCTGTATCTTAATTAAGCGTTCAAGGACATCTTCCTTTACAGCTTTGGCAAGGGAGATAGACGAAAGATTACAGACAACAAAGTCACCCGGTGTTTTTTCAATAATAATTTTCCCATCCTCGGTTCTTTGTTCAATAACTTTGGTAGCACTTTGATTTTGCATAATTTCCGTACATAAATTACTGCAATATATCATTCCTTTATGGCGATTAGCATTAGAGCGGTTGACCGTATCCCGATAAAACATATAAGGTGTTCCTGTTTCAAGCTGAGAAATCATGATCGCCTTAAACACTTCAATGGCAGGTATTTCTTTTTTGGAAAGCTGCGGATGATTGATACATTCAGTATATTTTTGTCTGAATTGGCCATCCCCTGCTTCTTCATCAAAATAATCTTCAAGAGAATATCCCATTACTTTTCTTACTTCATGCGGATCAAATAAATACCAGGTACCCCGCTCCTTGACCATTTCCATAAATAAATCCGGAATACAAACACCAGTAAATAAATCATGCGCTCGAAAACGTTCATCCCCATTATTTAAACGCGCTTCGAGGAAGGCAAATATATCCTTATGCCAAACATCCAGATAAACTGCAATGGCACCCTGTCTTTGGCCCAGTTGGTCCACACTGACGGCGGTATTATTTAATTGCTTCATCCATGGTATAACTCCTGAGGAAACACCCTTAAATCCTTTAATATCACTGCCTCGCGCTCTAATTTTCCCTAAATAAACACCTATTCCTCCGCCATTTTTAGATAGATTGGCAATATCGGTGTTTGAATCATAGATACCTTGCAAACTATCATCAACAGTATCGATAAAACAACTGGATAATTGGCCATAGCTTTTCCCAGCATTAGCAAGCGTAGGAGTTGCCACCGTCATATATAGATTGGATAAGGCCCAATATGCTTCTCTTATTAATTTGATTCGCTGTTCTTTAGGCTCATTCATCATTAATGTCATGGCAATAATCATAAACCGTTCCTGAGGAAGTTCATATAAGCTTCCATGATGAGATTTGGCTAAATAGCGATCTGCCAGCGTCCGAATGCCAATATACGTAAACAACTGATCTTTTGATGAATCGATGACTGCTTCGAGTTCATTGATTTCGTCTTCCGTATATTCATTTAACAATGCTGGATTATAAATCCCCATATCAGTCAATAGTTCAACAAGCTGATGAAAGCTCCCATATTTGTGTGTTAAATCATATCCCCGGCTTTTTGAAGCTTTATCATATAACTGGTCTAAATAAATAGTTGCCGCCACAAATGTCCAATCAGGCTCATCAGCAGAGATACGCTCTACGGCGCTTAGTACCAGTAAATTCACCAACTCTTTCTTGCTATAGTCAGACTTATACTCAAGTGCTGTCTTGATTTTTTCTAAGTATTCCTCTGCTGAATACATAGATGTATAGGAACTAACACATTCCTTTATGTATGTTTCTATGCTTTTTAAATTTATGACTTCCAGACTTGCATAGTTTGATTTGTAAGATACTGCCATACTAATTTCCCCCTTATTAATTGCCGATCTATTCAATCAAAAACTCCTGTAATGGTATAATTCTTTGATTTGAACTTCCACGGAACGGTAAAGTTATATCCCTTTTATCCAATTCGAATTTTCCATCAACCAATACATCACATAGATACAATAATTTTTGATAAGACGTATTTGGATGCGAGAGAATCTCCTCTAAAGTAAAACCGCTGTAAATCCAAATATTTTTACCGCCTTCCTTTAAAAGCCTTGCCAGCTTTACTAGCTGATCTGCCTGAATAAACGGTTCCCCACCCGAAAATGTTACATCCGTCAGCGAATTGCTCATTAATTCTTTATAAATATCTTCTATGCTAATGTTTTTGCCGTTTCTTCCATTCCAGCTTTCAGGATTGTGGCAACCTTTACACTGATGAGGGCAGCCGGCAAAGAAAACGACTGTTCTCATTCCTTCCCCATCGACAACACTGTCATGAATAATGTTCATTACTCTCATTGTCCATGCTTCACTCGATTCTTTTCTTCCTCGGCCTTGGCAGGATTCCATTTACTCATGTCCCCTACAAGATAACCGGTAATCCTTCTGATTCGTTCTATCTTCAACTCATCATCGTTATGGCAAACCGGACATTGTTTTTCAATATATCCTTTGTAATTACACTCAAGACATCGATCAACTGGATGGTTAATGGACCCGTATCCGATATTGCTTTTAGCCATTGTACGAATGATGATATCCAGCGCTTTTAGATTATGCTTTGGATCTCCATCAATTTCCACATACGTAATATGTCCCGCATTGCATAATTCATGGAAAGGAGCTTCCTTTTCAATTTTCTCGACTGTACGAATTGGGTAGTGAACTGGAATATGAAAGGAATTCGTATAATAGGCACGGTCCGTCACATTTTTAATAACGCCAAATTCTTTACGATCCCGTTTGACAAATTTTCCGCTCAGACCCTCTGCAGGGGTAGCGATTAAGGAAAAGTTCATATTAAACTCTTCTGCCGCGTTATCTGCTTTCTTTCTCATAAATGATACAATTTCATAAGCCAAGTCGTATGCTTCCTCATTCTCCCCATGATGATAGCCAGTCAAGGCTTTAACACATTCCGCTAAACCGATAAAGCCAATTGATAGGGTCCCCTGTTTTAACAGCTCGCCTACTAATTGTTCTTCCTTCGCCTTTTTACTGCCTCTCCAAACACCTTGTGTATATAAAAATGAAAAATGGCTCACTTTCTTTTTTGCCTGATATTCATACCGATCAAATAACTGCCTGATGGCAATATTACAAATTTCATTTAGTTTTACGTAAAATTGTTCAATCGAATTAGATTGCAGCGCCAGTTTTACGAGGTTAATAGACGTAAAGGATAAATTGCCTCGGCCTATGCTGTTTTCTATCCCATGACGATTTCCCATAACCCTTGTGCGGCATCCCATATACGCAACCTCGGAATGATGTGTTCCATCATAATACTGATAATTAAAGGAACTATCTATAAAACTAAAATTCGGAAACAGCCTTTCCGCAGTTGTTTCAAGTGCTAATTGATAAAGGTCATAGTTTGGATCAGACTCGTCAAAATTAATACCAGTTTTCACTTTGAAAATCTGGATTGGAAATATGGGAGTTTCCCCATTACCTAAACCTGCTTTTGTAGCTAATAAAAGATTTCTAACAAGCATTCTGCCCTCTTTTGTTGTATCCGTTCCATAATTCACGGATACAAATGGAACTTGTCCGCCTCCGCGTGAATGCATGGAATTACAGTTATGGATAAATGCTTCACATGCCTGATAAACGGAACGCTCCGTTTCCTTCCATGCTGTTTGATGAAGCAACACCTCATTCCATTCACAAGGATATTGCTTCAAACGTTTCACATGTTTTTTAAATGTTTTCTTTACATAGGGGGCTAGGTCCGCATCAAACATCGGAAACGATTGGCCGCCATGCTGCATATTTTGATTAGCCTGTATAATGATGGAAGCAAGCGCCATTGCACTGCCAATATCCTGCGGTGGTCTCATGGTACCGTGACCCGTATTAAAGCCTTTCTCAAGAAGATTCCCCAACGGAATTTGGCAGCAAGTTGTAGTACCAGTAGCATAAAAATCCAAATCATGCGAATAAAGGAGATTTTCATCAATCGCATGTCTTGCTTCATCAGAAAGTAAATTCTCCTTTGCATAATAGCGAGCACTTTCACTCGCAAACTTGCCCATTTGTCCCATTGGAGAGGAGGCATTCATATTGGCATTTTCATTGATCAACTCCAAATTATTCAGATGAACTATTTCTTCAAATGATTTTAATAATTCGTCTACTGGAGTTTCTGTCAATTTACTCTTTTCAGTAACCATTGGCTTCATAATATTTCCCTCCACGCAAAAAATCCCATTGCCTAAAATAAGCAATGGGAAAAGAAATAATAACAAGATTGAACTGTTCAATATTGCTATTTCATCCGTTCCACCCTCATTGCTCCCGATAAAGGCAAACCAGTGAAAAAGGCAGGTCTCCTGACTCATGCTTCGCTTTACTCTAAGTCCTTCCCATAGATTTCTCTACAGTGGTTTACTTATTTCATCAGCATTTACAGTTGCGGGTACAGTTCCGGATTTTAACCGGATTCCCTATTAAGTCGTAATACGACACCTTAAACACGTTAAAATCAATATATAGTATTTTAGATATAAAATGATAACAACATATAGAATTATAAATCTTATATGTGAAAATAGCAACTAAAATTCCGACAATTTATTTAGGCAATTGCTGGAGAAATTGATTGATAAATGCTTCGGATTCCAATCGAATTCCAATGTATGGCGGATGAACACGTTTATTGGCTTCAAGAGGAACCCCCAACCACAATACTTTTTGGTCAAGGATGACAAATGTGAAGCTTGGCCCATTCTGAAGATGGATATCCGGATCCAAATAGGAATGGGAATCTGGAGAATACATCATCAGTCTTGTTCTTGAGTTCCTCGTCTTCACTCTTTGAACAAAATCCGATGATAACACACTGGAATTTGGCAAGGAAAGGATAATGGAAGATTGGGCTTTTTTTAAATCCTGATAGAACCCTTCCAAATTTCTTGCATAAATCCATTGTAATTTTGGATGATGGTTGGCAATCCATTTGCCTATTTGATCCATATTGACCATTTGATTCCGTTTCATTTGATATTGAACGAGCTGATGAAGAGTTTTTGTATGCGAAACTTTTGATTCTATAAACTCCACATCGCTGACATGAATCAGTTTCCCTTTTGTTCTGGTAATTGCAACATTTAACAGCCGTTCACTTTCCCTGCCCGTTAAAAGCATCCCTGCCCGATTTTGCGGATAACTATCTACACTATCAAATACCATTACTTCCCGTTCACTTCCCTGGAAACGATGGACAGTGGCAGCCAATATATCATGCAGGCCGTTCTCTTCCTCATATAGATCTTTAATTAATGTTTCCATCAATTGTGCCTGCGCACGATAAGGGGTTGCATAACCGATTGATTTACTCCCATTGCTGTAGGCTTCATGAATGACCTGAAAGGATAACAATAGATTCATCAAATTCATTCTAGAACCAGAGGAAGTGCCCGTAAAGCAGTGTTCCCCTGTGAAGCTCGTATTTAACAGTACGGAAGCACGATCTACAAAAGGTGTCTTTGAAACGATATCTTTTTTATTTATATGAACACTTGGATGATCGCCAACCAGTGAATTATAAACATATTGGTTCGTAAAAGCGGAGATATCCGGATGCATTCTCCTCTGTTCCTTTAATAAAAACAAATGAGTATGAAGTTTTCCCCCACGTGCAATATCAGCAACACCGGCACGATGGAAGATGTCCTCCTTCAGCCAGCGGTCTACAAGCTCTCCCCTCGAAACCGCAATAGGAGGTAATTGCTTAAAATCCCCACAAATAATACAACGCTTGGCAAGTGCGCCGGCAAAGGCAATTTGCGGGATAAAGGCCATACTGGCTTCATCAATGATAACTAGATCATACTCTTGTTCAAAAATACTCGGGTCCATTGCTGCTTTCGCCAAGGTAGTCCCAACAATGAAGGCATTTTTGACTAAATGAATTTCTTTTTGCCTTATTTTCTCTAAGATTCTGCCCAGTTTTTTTTCAAGGTCAAGAAGCTGCTCCGAGTCACGTACGCTAAAAGACAGAGACAGATCTTTTTTTAGCAGTTTCTTTTCTTCATTAATCGAATCCCTTTCCTTCACTAAATGTCCATCATGACTTTCCAATAATTTAGTCGGCAATATATCCCCATGCATCAGAAGACCCTCACCAGTTTGAGAGCCGTAACGTAAAATATCTCCTTCATGAAAACGATCCGCTCGTTTAACAAATGCCGTAATTTCGGCAAGCAGGACATCCACAGCCTGATTACTGTGAGAGAGAACTAATATACGTTTCTTTTTAAAATATTTATTGGCTGCCGTTCGTGCTAAAGTATACGTTTTTCCTGTACCAGGCGGTCCCCAAACATATGTGACCGGGTTATATTTTGATCTGACATATAATTCGCGTACCGCGCTTTTACTTGTTTTGTCCGTTCGTTTATCAGGCATGGAAGGCTCCATGATCCGTTTAACCCGACTTCTTTTCCGCTTACTTTTCCTGATATCATCCAGTCTTTCAATTAGCTGATCTAAAAGTTCCCATGGGTCATGATAAATCGTAGCCTCTTCAATCAATTCACCTATTGATTGTTCAAGAGACAGAAGCAAACTATTGCCCTCAGAGGATAGGATTCTGGCATCAAACCGACTCCCGCCCCATTCCAGCTTAGCAATCGTTCCAACAGGTATACGCAAAATACTGGATGACTCAAAATAGTACGTAAAAGAATCACCTGACATAATCTTATTGCCATTCATCAGGTGATAGCGGGTACTTCCATATTTTTTTAAATACTGAATCTCTTCTTCAAGTGCTTCCTGCCATTCTTCAATATACTCTTGTGTTGAATTCATTCTTTGTGCCCCTCAAATCATAAACCTAAATTATCTCTAATTTGATAACTATACCATACAAACTAAAACTAGAATAGTCGATGGCACATACTCACCTAACCGAAACATGCATCCAGACACCGTATTGTTTCTCGTATTAAGGGGTGCACAGTTATGACATTTTGTTTATGATTTTTTTGTAAAGAGTTGCTTAAGTGATTCAAAAAAACCTGTCTTTTTTTCTGTCTCCTCAGTATTAGTTTCTTCCTGTGCCGGTTCTTCTAATGTAATGTTATCGTTATTAATTGCATGATCATAGGCCAATACCAAACCATTAGGTGAATTATAGTCTTTATTGGTCACGATTTTAAATTGAATCCCATGTTCATCTGCTGCTTTAACGAATTTCGATAGATGGGAATAATTAATGTGGCCATTTAAATAAAGCTTAGCGCCCTTATTTTTTTTCAATAGGTCAATAAATCCATGTGGGATTTGTTTTTGAAAAACCTGAGCCTGTGTTAATGCGACAACCACACGTTCACGTAAGCTCCCAAGAAATTCTTTCCGTTCAGCAGGCTTTATTTCTTTAACGCCATGTATCCCTTCCTGTAAGTAATCATCTACTGTTTTCTTATTCATTTTATTTCCTCCTTGAATACTAATTAACATATGTAAATCGTTCTTAACTTGAGCTTATGTATTAGTTTGGTTAAGTGCCTTCTCAACGATTCCCTATTCGGAAAACCTGATTATTATCTTTACTATTTTTTGATTGATCTGCCTGCATTATGTATTTTAAAGCTCGCTATTTGTGTACCATTATTGATGTGTCCAATCGACACTCTGGATATGAATATATAAAAAGGCACCTGTTAAAAACAGGTGCCTTGTTCGAAAAAATTGAGGCGAGTCACCACACTCCACATAGTGTGTACCATAAGGTATGTGCTCGACTTACACAATTCAGCTCATCGCATATATTAATATAACATCATGCCAGAAATTTTGCAAGTAAAATTTACGATAATGCTTCTGTTAATGCTGGAACTACCTGTTTCTTACGGGAAACAACCCCTTTTAGAACAGCTGTATTATTTACCAATGTTACATGGAAAGCTTTTTCAACAGCTGCAGCTTTATCACCAATAGCAAGGGCAACAGAATCATTTGTTAGGATATCTGTTACAACTAATAGAAATAAATCCAGACCCTTTTCATTAATAGCTGCCTGCATAGCTGCTTCGAGTTCAGCTTGCTTCGCCATTACATCGTTTGTATCAACTGCATTCACTTGTGCAATTTCCACTTTTGATGTGCCCATGGAGAACTCTTTAGCATCCAAAGAAATTAATTCTGCAATAGTTTTCTTGCTTAAATCTGCTCCAGCTTTTAACATTTCCAATCCGTATTCTTCTGCATCAACACCAGCTATTTCAGCCAATTCTTTTGCAGCAGCAACATCTTGCTCCGTGCAAGTTGGAGATTTAAATAATAAAGAATCAGAAATAATAGCGGATAACATTAAGCCAGCTACTTCTTTTTTGATTTGAATTCCGTTTTCTTTGTATAGCTTATTTAAAATGGTTGCTGTACATCCAACCGGCTCAGCACGGTAATACAATGGATCAGCTGTTTCGAAATTTGCAATACGGTGGTGATCAATAACCTCTAATACTCGAACCTGATCGATATCATCCGCACTTTGCTGTCTTTCATTGTGGTCTACAAGAATAACTTCCTGTGTTTCTTCCGCAACCTTCTCAACCAAACGGGGAGCTGCCACTTTAAATGTATCAAGTGCATATTGTGTTTCACCATTAATCGCACCAAGTCGAATCGGTTCTGCTTCAACACCCAACTCTTTTTTTAATTCAGCATAAGCGATTGCTGAACAAATTGTGTCAGTATCTGGATTTTTATGTCCAAAAATCAATACTTTACTCATTTACAAAAACTCCCTTAATATAATATGTACTCCATTTACCAGCGCAAATGGAAACTTCTTCGACCATTATACCTGAATGCACAAAAATTTTTAAGTTTTTGGAGCAATTTCATTTGAAAACAGGAAATTAATTTTACCGTCCTTCCATTCAATCGCCGCGTCAAATGATTTTTCTCCTTTTTTAAACCCTTTTATGACATTGGTTTTCCCATCTTTTAATAATTTCTGCATATTGGTTTGGGAAATCTTTTTTCCAAGGATTTTTTTCGAAAATGTAAATTTACACTGGTTTTGCTTATAATTCGCACATCCATAAAATTCACCCTTATCGACTATATCCCCTTTACACAGCGGACAGGCGCCTACCTTTTTCCCTGTTGTAAACTTAGAAGAGGTACGTTCAATCGTTTCAACCTTTAATCCTGTAAAATCCCAGGTTTCAAAGCCTTTTACAGCATCCTCAATAATCTTCCCCGTTAATTTCTTTGTCTGCTCCATAAATTGAGCAGCTGATGCTTTCCCTTGCCCGATTTCGGCCAAGCGCTGCTCCCATTTAGCTGTCATTTCAGGTGAAGCCAATATCTCGTCGCCTATCGCTCTGATCAACACTTTCGCTTTATCAGTCGCAAATACTTGATTCTTTTTAACATCTATATATTTTCTATCCTTCAGCATCGTAATAATTCCCGCTCTTGTTGCTTCCGTTCCCAGTCCTTCTGATTTCATTAGCACTTTTTCGAGTTCTTCATTATCAAGATGCTTACCGGCCGTTTTCATTAACGTAATTAATTGTCCCTCGGTATATCGTTTAGGCGGTTGCGTTTTTCCTTCTTTTACTTTAACGCTTTTCACTTTACCTTCATCATCTTTTTGGACATTCGGAAGGATGGTATCTTCATCCTTTTCTTGCTGGAAAATAATTTGTCGCCAGCCTTCTCGTATTTGCTGCTTTCCTTTTGAAATGAACTCTGCTCTTCCATCAACTAATGTTATGAGGGTTGTATAGTCAAATATGGCTGATTCATAGTGAGCAGCAATCAAACGACGCACAATTAAATCATAGATATTCCTTTCTTCTCCTGAAAGCTTGGCTGGATTCGTCACCTGTTCAGTAGGAATAATCGCATAGTGATCCGATACTTTCTTTTCATTAACAAACCTAGAGTTATTGATAATGGATTCGTTTGGAACGGGTATGAATGATTTATATTCCTCGAACTGAGCAAGTTTCGATAGGATCTCCGGGAATGTTTCCGCCTCTCCTTTAGTCACGTAGTTTGAATCACTCCGCGGATAAGAGACAATTCCCTTTTGATACAGTTTTTGCGTGATATCCAGCGTTTGTTTTGGTGAGTACTTATACATTTTATTGGCGGTTGCCTGTAAGGCCGATAAATTAAATAATAAGGGCGGCTGGAATTCTTTACGCTCCGTCTTCATTTCTATAATTTTCGCATCTTTATTTTTACAAAAAGCTGCAATATTTTGAGCCATCTCCTGCTTATCCAGTCTGGACTCCTGATCCTTTTCCCATTTTCCTTCATAAGTCTGCCCATTTATATCAAACGTAGCAATGACTTCCCAAAATGGCTTAGATTCAAATTTTTCAATCTCCAATTCCCGTTTCACTATTAAAGCTAGTGTAGGTGTCTGTACTCTTCCTGCAGAGAATACATCATTCATCCCTTTTTGTTTAAGCAGCAAGGAATAGGCTCTTGATGCATTCATGCCAACAAGCCAATCTGCACACGATCTTGTATAGGCTTCATGATAGAGAGGTATGGTTTCCTGGCTGTCACGGAGGCTGTTAAATCCTTCTAATATGGATTTTTTCGTTAAAGAAGAGATCCATAAACGCTTCATCGGTTTACGAACGCCGCTCACGGCAATAATATTGCGTACGATTAATTCACCCTCCCTCCCAGCATCACCTGCATGAATAATTGATTCGACATCTGGTCGCTTCAATAATTGCTTGATAATGTTAAATTGCTTCGTTTTTGATTTTGTTACTTCATATGTAAATTTATCAGGGATTATTGGCAATGTGGCAATAGCCCATCTTTTCCACTCCGGTTTATATTTCTCCGGTGAGGATAATTCGGTTAAATGTCCGATGGCCCATGAACATAATGCCCCTTCCGGAAATACTTCATTAGGAGCAATCTCTAAATACCCGTCCCTTTTTTTGAAAGAGAATGGAGATGCCAGTGTAACTCCTTGATCCGGTTTCTCCGCAATAATCAATGGGATTCCCATTTTCAGGTCAAACTCCTTCTATGAAAATTTGTTCATTACTTTAGCTTAAGAATCTAATTAAAAAAGTCCACTTGCTAATAGTATCATTTTTATTATTTTTTAAAAGATACTTCTATTTTACTACAAGGTTTCTGAAAAGTTTAAACTGGTAATTGATGGATAACTTTAATTGATTAGAGTATATTTAAAAAGCATATATATCTTCGTAACTCATTTACTATTAACTTTTTACCGAAATTTAGGCTATTTTATAGATAAAAGTTTTGAGGACATTACTAATAGATCAGATTAAATAAAGGAGGTATTTGTATGGAGACTGAGCATCTTCCTCAAATAAAGAAGGCATTGCTTAACTCATGGTCTTTAAAATCAAGCTCTAAATGGTCTTCGGACACCAATGACTCTCAGTATAATTACTTAAAACAAGCAGTATTCCACTATTTAAATGCATAAAAAAGAGGCTCCGAAAAGTCTTACAAACGACTCAACGGACAGCCTCCTCCTTCTACATACTATTGAACGAACTTGCCATTAAGTTGCAGGCAGTTCATCTCCATTGTATTCATCTTTAATTTCTCCGACAATTTCTTCTAAAATGTCTTCCATCGTGACCAAGCCGGCTATAGTGCCTTTTTCATCTACAACGATAGCCATGTGCACCCGACTCTGCTGCATTTTTAATAATACATCCTTGATATGAGTAGTTGATTTCAAACGCGGCATATCATGAATAAAATCCTGAATCGGTCTTTCACGCCCTGCTGCTATATTTGTCAGCATTTCTTTTGTGTTAATAAATCCAACCAGAAGATCTTTATCGCTATTTTCCGTAACAGGATAGCGAGTATATTCATAGCGATCAAGCGTTTCAAGAATTTCTTCAAGAGACATTTGCTTATCCAAAGTGACAATTTGATTTCTTGGAATCATAATATCTTTTAAAATACGTTCATCAAATGCAAAAATGTTCTCTAGATAAGCCAGCTCAGTTTGATTTATCTCTCCGCTCTCATAACTTTGAGTGACAATTAGTTTCAATTCTTCTTCCGAATGGACTGTATCATGTCCAGCAGGCTGTACACCAAAGATTCGAAGGATAAATTGCGCAGAACCATTTAATGCATTAATAAAAGGTTTTGTTACTCTTCCGAACCAATATAGCGGCGGCGATAAAAGCAAGGATAATCTTTCTGCAAATTGGATCGCCAATGTTTTAGGAGCAAGTTCACCTATAACAACATGCAAGAACGTGACGATCGTAAGAGCAATTACATAGGACAGGACAGTAGATACTGAATCTGAGATCCCCCATTCATCAAATACGGGATGGAGCATTTTTTCGACTGTTGGTTCCCCCAACGCACCTAATATTAATCCTGTAACCGTAATACCCAACTGACATGCTGACAGGTAATAGTCTAGATTTTCTGCAACTTTTTTGGCAAGAACCGCCTTTTTGTTGCCTTCAGATATCAATTGTTCAATTCTGGACATCCTTACCTTCAAAATGGCAAATTCAGCACCAACAAAGAATGCAGTAAGTCCAATAAATATAGCTACTAAAAATAAATTTAAAGCGATTGATCCGTCCAATTATTTCCCCCAAAAAGGGGGATTCACCTCCAAGAATAGTAAAAAAATTTGTTGTTCCAATATTTTCATTTGATTATTTCTTGACATTTTGAGTAAACAATACTTGTTTAATTTGGTGGTTATCCATTTCCTTTACAGCCCATAGATGCTTACCATGCTCCAATGAGTCTCCATTTTGAACAGTATCAATTTTTTGATATTGAATCCAGCCTCCAACTGTATCTATATCTTCACTGTCCTCAAACTCTAAACCAAACAGTTCCTCCATCTCACTCAAAAGGACTCGTCCATTAATCATATATTGGTTTTCTCCGACTTTACGGATATCGGCCACTTCATCAGCGTCAAACTCATCGCGGATTTCTCCCACAATTTCTTCCAGAACATCTTCCATCGTAAGAATTCCTGAAGTGCCTCCGTATTCATCAATGACTAAAGCCATATGTACCCGTTCCTGTTGCATTTTCAACAGTGCATCCTGTATATGGGTTGCTTCAAGAACATAAGGCAAGTCTCTAACAAATTCTTCAAGTTTACGTTCTCTTTTGGCAGCAATATGAGTCAGCATTTTTTTCACATTTACTACACCGACAATCTTGTCTTTATCCCCATCTTCAACAACCGGATAACGTGTGTAGTTATGTTCATCAATAATACTCACGATTTCGTCATAATTCATATTCAAATCGAGCGTAACCAATTCAGTTCTTGGAACCATAATATCCTTGGCAACACGTTCATCAAATGAAAACACGTTTTCCATGTATTCCAATTCCGTTTGATCAATTTCCCCGCCCTGAAAGCTTTGAGTCATAATAATCTTTAGTTCTTCCTCAGAATATGCCTCTTCATGTCCAGCAGGTTTGACTCCAAATGCACGAAGAATGACTCTCGATGTCCCATTCAAAGCTTTAATGAATGGTGACAGCACTCTGCCAAACCAATATAAAGGCGGCGCAAGCATTAGTGTGAGTTTTTCGGCAAATTGGATCGCAAGCGTTTTTGGTGCCATTTCCCCCACTACAACATGCAAGAAAGTAACCAGTATAAATGCAATCGCATAGGACGATGCTGATGCAACAGCATCAGACACATTAAAAAGATTAAACAAAGGATACAATAGACCTTCCACCGCTGGTTTACCCAGTGCACCAAGTCCTAAAGTGGTTACGGTAATACCAAGCTGACAGGCAGAAAGATAGTAATCAAGGTCACTTGCTACTTTTTTCGCAAGCACTGCTTTTTTGTTTCCTTCTGAAATTAATTGATCAATACGGGACATCCGAATTTTTACTACCGCAAACTCAGATGCTACAAAGAACCCTGAGGCTCCTATTAGTACTACAAGTAAAACAAGATTGATTATCGTGGTTATGTCCAATTATTTCCCTCTTAAGAGGGATTCACCTCCAAATTATTTTTAAAAATTTTTACTAGTTTCATAGTTTTTTACGTTTTGTTATTAGTTTTGGTTACATCCTTATAATCTCTAAATACTCTTCTGCATGCAAAAGACCAAACCGAGAATGTTATATGCTCTCAAATTGGGTGAAAATATAATTAAAAGTAGAAATTAATCGTTATCCTTCCTTACCATGGTAGGACACGATTCAAGAAGAGTTAAGCGGAAGATCCTTCTCTATTGAAAAACATCTTTAAAAGGAGTCTGTTGCATTGGATTATCATTCTAAGCCTTTCACCTTCTATCAAGTAAGCCTCCTTGAATAATATAGTTAGAAAAAACTATAACATAAAACTAATGATAATATAAAATGAAACCACTTATGAATATAATAAACCTCATCTAAAAGTTCAAAAAACTTTCACATATTTTATTAAAATAACATCCTTTGAGTACTAAACAATCCTAATAAAAAGGCAATAAACCTTTATTTGTTTATAATTTAGATAATCCTATAAAAATATCCATTTCAAAATTATTATTGGGTTTATAGTTTTTTGTATACGTAAATGCAAATATATAACTCTACAGAATCTTTAGCAGTACTCTAAAAATATTTTTATACTGTGTAGATGTAAACTCTAGGTCTAAACAATCCACACTTATATATAGTATTCTTATCAGTCGGTTTAATTTCGAAGTTTTTTTAAAAATAAAGGATTTACTTGTGTTACTACCGAATTAAACAATAATATACCTGAAGTCAATGTATATATTTTATATAAGCGAGGTTGAAGATGGAGACTAACGAAAAAGAATTACTTCTTAAGCAAATAAATGATTTAACCGAGAAAGTCAGGGAGTTGGAAGCTAAGGACCGTAAAGTTACAGTCCCGATGATTGCTTCCATCATACCCGACACCTTACTTGTTCCTTTAACTTTTGATGTTTCAGTAGCCTACTTTGATCAGGTTATTCAAATCATATTAAATTATGTAAACAACTCAGAAATCGATTCCATTGTACTTGATTTTTCCGGTTTCGTTCTAAAAGATTGTGATAATTTAGAACTGATGGGTGAGAATATAGGAAACTTAATATCCTCCTTAAAAGTGATGGGAATACAAGTCCTTGTTGTAGGATTATCACCAGAATTTGTAAAAGACTTAGTCTCTTCCCAATTACCTTTTACCAATTCACTACATGCATTCTCAACCTTTAAAACAGCACTGGAATGTTTAATGAAAGAAAAGGGTCTTATTATGGTAAAGGAATCACTGAAATAGATCGAGATTTCAGTGATATGGAATTTAACACCCTATAACATTTTCCGTAATAAACAAAACCATATTTATTAATTTAGAATATTAATTGGTTAATAAAGTTGACCTTTAGTAATAAAATTATTATAATTATAAAGTATCTTACATAAGTCCCAGTAGCTCAGCAGGATAGAGCAACAGTTTCCTAAACTGTAGGTCGGAGGTTCGAATCCTCTCTGGGACGTACGAAAAGCCTTGATTTATCAAGGCTTTTTTTTGTGTGTAAAGTAGCTGTCTAACGTTTGCCGATAATCTGCCGAAAACAATAGATGAGATTATACATTTTGAAATATTTCTAGTGGTGTCCCAATGTCGGTTGGTCGGGCAGCCCCCCAACTTATTACTTTTATGCTTACATATATAAGTAGGTACATTTCCTTCAAATTTCTCGCTATTATAAAAAACAAAGTTCATATTCATCACTTTTATTTACATCCTTCTTGAAGAAATTCTGGAAATAGGACCATGCTGCATGAATTTTTCGTTATTTAATTTAGCAGAACATAAATTTACATATTTGAATACGATGGTGTATGACTAAAACCACAAATTAAGTTGGTGATTCAAATAGAAACCAAAACACAGATTACAACAGGTGCAATGTGGGTAGGCGCGTTTGGCAGAATTGTAACTGCTATTGGGAATACACCACCTATATCACTCGATAATAAGGCCTCATCTGATATCAATTTAATTGGTTACAATCTTCAGCTTGCGGCTACGACAGTCCTGGTTGACACTGAGAGCGTCCTGACACTAAATAAAGTTGGTAATATAATTCAGGCGGGCGGCTTGTCTGCAGAAGTGGCCGGTTATATCCTTCCATTTAGTGATTCAAATGCACAACAAACCGTATTCAATATAGGAAATGAAGGACAAGCATTGGGCACGGTTTTGTCTTTTATGTATTCATTGGAAAGAATCACTAAACTTGCTAATCTATATAATGCATTCGGAGGTTTGTTACAAACCATTGGGATTAATATGTTAGTAATAGCGGGATTTTTACCATCAACCAGTCTTAAGAGACAGCAATTCAATTCCATAGGCAGCTGGATACAAGCTATTGGTGCTATCATCCAAGCAATCGCTCAAACAATAAGTGAGTCGGATCTTTCCAAATTTCAAACCGTTAATTCAGTTGTATACTATAAATAGATAAAATTGCATTTCTTTATAAATAGAGGCGTTCCAAAAAGTCATGTTGACGATTTATTGGAACTCCTTTTTTATTTAGTGGAATATTACAATTCATATATTAATCATTTGAAAAAAGACATCTGTAATCACAATGGCATCCAGATTATATACTCTTGGAACTTCTTTAATCTTTGGGCATATATTGTTTTAACTTACTTTATAGATCAAAGGGGAAAAGATATGGCAAACACTATAAAACAATATGGGCATGCTCTTCAATTAGCCGGCGGTAACTTAGTCTATATATCAAATAAAATCTATCCACAGTTTGCTGATAATGGTTTAATCATAAACCCAGAACAATACTATATAGATTTAAAAAATGCAGCAAATGTTGCACAGACTAGCGTTCTTTGTTTAGAAAATACAATTCCTCCCTCATTTTTAGTCATTGAACATACTCAACTAGTATCATCCTTCCAAGGGATTCTAAATTGCCTAAACAACGTATTTAACACTGATAGTATGAATCATTTATTTGAATTAAATGAAATAGAACTTGAGAAAGATTTTTCATCATTAAAAAGAATTCAAGAGGATTTAAATCAAACTACATTAAAAGTTATGGAGAAAATCAGGCTACAATCAAGTAGGTGATTAGAGTTGATTAAAAAGGACTCAGAAAATCAATTTATCGAATCTTTGCCTGTTGAATTTGGAGATAAGGTTGATTTATTTGGCCAAATGATTGTCACAATAGGTAACCTTCTTACAGTTCTCGGCATCAGCTTTGAGGCAAGCGAAGTTGAGGAAATTGAAGAAGAAGAGCAATTAGAAAATACGGCAGATTCTTCTCCCCCCCCTGACCAGGCCAATGAATCCAACTTAGGTTTTATCCTTGCATTAATTGGAGCAAGTACTATAACAATTGGTGATTTAGTATCTATTGGCGGTACTTTTCTGGATATAAAACAATCAGAATTAAATGAAAAGAATGAGCAAACATATAGGGAAGAACAAAACAAACAATTTAAAAAAATCGAGAACCAGATTACCCTATTGCAAAATGATGTGAATGCTTTATTTTCGTTAGTCAATTCATTAAAAAATGAAGTTAGTCATATACAAAATTTTTTATATGCTAGATATAATTAAATGTATTTCCACACGTTTCTTTATCTCAATGGGATATATCCTATATCCTCACAATCGAATCAGCTATATACTTATCTTTATAATTTCAGATAGTACCATACAATAAGCTCCACATGTTTTTGAGCATAGTTGTGAGTAAATTGCAATTAATAGTCTGTATGCATATATCCATAAATAATTTTTATATTTCTCATTAATAAAAACGTCCTATAAATGCCTAGGACGTTCCTATTCATTATGCTTCTGCTGACTTTCGTTTCGTAAGAACGAATATAAAATATAGTTGGCAAAGCGATTAAATCTTTTTTGCTTGATGACCACACCCTATGAATACTTTGTAGTTATTCGTTACTCTATTGCTTCACGTTTAATCACCGATTTAATCGCTTTTTCAATTTCAGCGTAGCCCGTACATCGACATATATTCCTTATATAGAAAAAGGCCAATCCATTCATGAATGGCACCCATTTTGTTAAAAATAAACTCATTTTATAATCGCTAACTTAAAACCTACGGAAAAATTTATAATAATTCCCTTTTAACTAACACTCATGATCAAAGCCAAATAGCTTGAAAGGACAAAGAAGATACTAAGCACTAATGTGATCATTGATGAAGCTTTTTTAATAAACGCATAAAATAGCAAGGCTAAAAATAGAAAAGCAATAGTAATAAGTAAGATACTGATTGAATTTACACTCATCTGAACATCCATTCCTGAATAATACTGACCTTGATAAAAGAGTTCGAATAGAAAAGATAATCCTTCATGTTCCAATGTACCTGCACTTGGCGGTGATTGATGGCTCATTGCAGCAGTTGCCGAAAAAATCAGTAGTGCTACTATACTTTCGGCTTTCACCCAGGGAACTGGATTAAAGGTTTCGTCCTCCCTTAACCTCCGTCGAATGAGTATGCCATTAACGAAAGCGTAGGCAAGCAGCACCATAATAAGAATATGTTTTATCAATAAAAATTGTCCATAATCAACCATCCAAGAATTTGGATATTGCGATAGATCTATAACAAATGTCATAAGGACTATTCCTGAAGCAGCTGTCACTAGGACACAACTAATTGCAATTGGGGTAAACCATCGCAAAAACTGCAGCCAATTCTCTTGATTTTTTGAGAACCAACTTATAACAAATAGAATACCAACCCAGACCGTTACAGCAGTAACATGCACAAAATGAGTTAAAAAACCGATGATCTGTTCCGATGTACTTGCATGACTGGACCAAGCAAGGCCCATAATCAAAAGAATGGTTAAAATACATCCAATCCAAGAGTATTTAGAATCTTCTCTTTGGTGAAATTTAGCAATAAACAAGAGTAAAATTAACATCACAATAGTTGTAAAAATCCATGCCTTGCCAATTTCGAACGTTAATAATACCGTTTGTATTCTCCCCTGCCAGTCTACTCTTTGCTGTAAGTTCAAGATTCGAATGAGTACGGGTGAAAAAGAAAATAATCCAACACCAATGGCAGCTAAGATCATATATTTCTTTCCTACAGATATGCTAGGCCGATGATGGTTTGGAACAATGGATAGAATAAAACTGCCCATTAATATGGAAAGACAAAGATATAGGGCAACTTCGCTAAAAATTACAGAGGACATTGTTTATTTTTTTCTCCTTAATGCAATAAAGGTGATTATAATAGTGACTATTAAAACACCGATAATAATAGGAACGAGATTGGATGATATATCATTTTCTGTTTGATCATTAGCAACATTTTCATTCGAATCCTGTTCATTTAAACCATCTTGATTTCCTTCATGATTTTCTACATTTTTACTCACTTGTTCTTCCTCATCGTTATTAGCTAGTGGAGATTCAGTCTCAGCAATTTTCACCTCGAATGAAAACTCCCCTTCCATTTGATGGCCATCTGCACTAATAATATTCCAATCAACAACATAATTTCCATTTATCAAACTAACAGGAATTGTTCCTGTAATTTCAGTGTCCGTGATCGTAATATTTTCAACTGAAACAGCTTGTTCCTTGGAATCCAATAGTTTAAAAGTACTGCCTTGTTCAATTTTCCCACTAAATATTAATGTTATTTCACGTAACTCTTCTGAAATAACTTCTCCGTCACTAGGTGTAGAACTCTCTAAATGAGAATGCGCAAAAGCATCAGGTACAAAAGAAACCATTAACAGTACTGCGATGATTAGTATAATTTTCTTCAAAACATTTCCCCCTGTTCGTAATTTCTTGAAATCAATTCTAATTATTGCAAAGTTTACATGTATCCCAAATAATAAGATAAGCGTATTCAGACTTATTTGTAAATTATAGATTACAATAGGTTTGATAATTTAAGGAACCCCTCACTATAATATAGGAAATAAAGAAAACAAAGAAGTCATTTACCTTTATTGAGAATTCACACAATGAACAAGGAGATTATAAACTATGAAATATATTTGCCCCGTATGCGGTCATAAAGGTCTGTATATACCCGCTTATTATGATTCCAAACAGTTAAAGAGGGTTCATATGAAATATGTTCCTGCTGCAGATTCAAATATGGTGTAGATGATGATGTGGAATTGGAAAGCGGAGAGTTTTTACCCGTAAGAGATGTTCACAATATCTATTGTTCAGTGTGGCTGAATTTAGACGCACCTGTCGCCTCACCTTATTACTATCCAACTTACTGCCAAGAGAGGAAAGTGAAGCCAGAACATTTAGAAAAGCAATTAAAGAATATAGGTATAAACACATTTGGAAGACCGATACATGAAGTATAAAGTTAACCATATTGATTTTGCTGAAACAAAAAAAACAGGAACACTGTTCCTGTTTTTTAAGTACAAGCTGCTATCAATCCATATAGCGATATTCCCTTAAACTATTTAATATTGAAATTTCCTGAATTATTTTCTCTCCAATATTGGTTTCTCTAACCTTTTTCCGTTTTAATTCTTTATCTACCAATCTTTTTATTGATAAAACATCTGTCCCGTTAAGTAAGACATCTTCCTTTGAATTAAAATGCTTATGGGCGACCAATTGCATACCGTAAGAATTATATAGCAATGTATATCCTGCTATGCCTGTAGTTGATTGGTATGCTTTGGAGAAACCTCCATCAATTACGATCATTTTTCCATTTGCCTTAACTGGATTTTCTCCCTCTATTTCTTTAACTGGTGTATGGCCATTTATGATATGACCTGTGTCAGGATCCAGATCAAAATCAGCTAGTATTTTGCGACAAATTTCTTCATTCTCGCGTAAATGATAGTATGGATTCTTTCTTTCTTTATGGGTTGACTTGTCCTTAATAAAGTACCTCTCAAAAGTTGTCATTTCTCTTTTTCCAAAGAGTGACGAATATTCTCCCGTCCATAAATACCAGACCATATCCGTCGCAAGATCACCCGACTCTTCAGGATGTGCAAAAGAATAACGTAAATATTGCTCAAAAACATCAAGTAACTCACGACCTGAATAGGTGTTATTATCGACGGTCATCTTCTCCATATTTCCTTCTTCATCTAAAGGAATACACCCATGTATTAATAGGTTCCCGTTATATTTTAAATAAAGGCTTCCTTTCTTCATAAGGAAATTCATATGTCTCGCGAGCTTTTCTGAATTCTGAACTGAGAATAATAACTTTTCCATAACCTGCTGTTCTTCCTCTAATAACTGTTCAGGCTGTTCGGGATTAACCGTGGCAAAGCAAGTGTTTTCAAGAGGGTAAGTCTCCCCATAAATCGTTATTTCATTTTTATCATAATCAATTTTCTCTAATAAAAGCCTATCTGACATATTAAAGCACGGACGTCTCTTTATTATAGGCATTTCGAGTTTGAATTGAATCATCGCAATTGCTTGATGAATTTTCGTTATTTGTAATTTTTCATGACTAGATAGTTTCTGATCTGAATGTACCTTTGGTCTGAAAGCCGGATTGTCATCATAGTATTTCTCAGCCAGAGTTAACAAAGGCCTCAAATTGATTCCATACACATCTTCAATAATATCGAGATTGTCATACCTTGCACAAATACGAATAATATTAGCAAGACAAACCAATGAACCAGAATAAGCACCTAGCCAAAGTACATCGTGGTTACCCCACTGAATATCAACCGAATGATAATTGATTAGAGTTTCCATGATTTTATCAGGTTCAGGTCCACGGTCATATATATCGCCAACAACATGAAGATGATCGACAACCAATCTCTGAGTTGTATAGGCAAGACCTGTTATGAGTTTATCAGCTTGGCCTAAGGAGATGATTTGCTCAACAATTTCATTATAATATTTTTCCTTATTTGCTTGATTCGTTTTGTACAGCAGTTCTTCGATAATAAATTCAAACTGCTTTGGCAATGCTTTTCTTAATTTCGAACGGGTATATTTGGATGAAGCATGAGAAATAAGTCTCATCATCCGCTCAATAATAACGATATACCATTGATTCAATTCTTCTTTATTATCAAATTGATTTTTAATTAACTTTAATTTCTCTTCAGGATAATAAACTAATGTCGCAAATTCATTAATTTCTTTTTCTAATAAAACATCTTGAAACAAGTCTTTGATTTTTTGTTTTACATTCCCGGAACCGTTTCTCAGTACATGTTGAAAAGCTTGATACTCCCCATGTAAATCACTGACAAAATGTTCTGTCCCCTTCGGTAGGTTAAGGATGGCTTCCAAATTAATAATTTCTGTTACTACTTTTTCTTCACAATCATATTTTTGGACGAGTAAGTCCAGGTATTTTGAATTCAAATATAAGTATCCCCTTTCGATATTTCTATCAATCTAATCGATTGGATCTAATTAATAAAAGGGGAAAGCGAATGCATTTGTAAATTCCCCGAATTAGCGAATATAGTAATTTAATTATAATTTATTTAACCAATAGTTGAATACAGATTTTTTAAATTTCTAATAGTAAAACCGTCACTGGTTTGCAATAATAACTTTGACCGGGATAAGTTTTTTAAGAATGAATAATTCTATTTCACTATTGGTAAAAATCATGCTCAATTCATTAACCATTCTCTTATCTGTAATGATATTAACTATTGCAAAAGTAATAAAAAATATCATACCTGATATTCTTTTTAAAGGGAGAGCTTGTTGCCGTTACACCTCTATGATAAAGTATATAATAATTATTCGAAAATTGAAAATTATGGAGGCTGAGTAGATGGTAAACAATCTGTTGCAGGTACTTAATATCTTGAAATCTAAGGAGTGGGTGGACCTCACTCATACATTTGGACCAGATTCCCCTCATTTCTTTATGTTTGATGACGCACAGATTGATACTTTATTTACTCATGAAGACGGATTCATGGCACAGCGTTATTCGTTCGCTGGTCAATATGGAACCCATATTGATCCTCCCATTCATTTCGTGCCAGACACCCGGTATTTGGACGAATTGGAACTAAAGGAGCTTGTGTTGCCCTTGATTGTGATTGACAAATCAAAAGAGGCGGCGAAGAATCCTGATTTCACACTCACCATCCATGATATTTTAGATTTTGAAACAGAACACGGAACAATTGAGGCAAATACATTTGTGGCTTTGCGCACCGACTGGAGCAAGCGCTGGCCAGACAAAGAGGCCTTCTCCAACAAAGATGAGGAAGGCCATAATCATATCCCTGGCTGGGGCTATGAAGCGTTGAAATTTTTGTTTGAAGAACGAAGAATCAAAGCTATTGGCCATGAAACCTTTGACACCGATTCAGCTATTGACTTCCGTAAAAATGGGGAACTTAGAGGCGAATATTATGTACTTTCTCAGGATACGTATCAAATTGAACTCATGAAAAACCTGGACAAGTTGCCTCCTAAAGGAGCTATCATCTTTAATATCGTACCGAAACCTGAAAAAGCGTCAGGCTTCCCAGTACGTTCGTTCTCTATTTTGCCTTGATAGGACAAATATAAAAAAGGAGTTGCTATGCACCTCCTTTCTTCTTGAGCAATTTTTAGTAAATAAATCTTATATAGTGTCTCTGGAATAATTGAATCGTTCTGCCTTCTCCCTGAAACGTATGATGTCAGCAAAGCTTGATTTTGTAATCTTGAAGTCGTGCGAAATAAAAATTCTTCAAACAAACAACAACTCATAAATCTCATTTAAATGCTTGGATCGTTCTTCGTCCTGCTCTTGGTTTGAATAAGCAATGGCATTTTGTAAAACCCTATTTAGGTAGTGACTTTCACCCACTGATAAATCTCTGACAAACTGTTCTCCGCTGTCGTAATTTCCGTCAGAAATCATATTATAAATATGCTTGCCAACTTTGCTGTCCTCCGTATGTGCTGATAAAATTTCCTTCACATATCCTAATGACTGGTTCATAAAGTACACTCCTTAATGAATAGTAGTTATTCCTTTATTCTTTACAGGAGAGAACAAATCATACCAGCATTTACCGATTCATCCTTAGATTTATAAAGCAACCGCAATAAAAAAGCCTAAACCATATCCTTAATGGTTTAGACTTCTCCCCTACCTATCCACTATTAGTTATTAGATACTCTCTCTTGAATCATTTCTCTCAATTTAGCCTTTAGAAATTTACCAACGGAGGTTTTCGGGATTTCATCCATAAAGATGATTTCATCTGGAATCCACCATTTTGCAAATTGCGGCTTAAGGAAGCTTTGAATCTCTTCTTCGGTAACCTTTCCATGAAATTCAGGCTTAAGAACTACACACCCGACCGGTCTTTCCTGCCATTCGGGATGCGGTATGGCTACGACACTTGCTTCAAATATCGCCTCATGAGCCATTAAGGCGTTTTCCAGATCAACAGATGAAATCCATTCACCGCCGCTCTTAATTAAATCCTTTGTTCGATCGACCAGCTTGATTGTGCCCTCTTCATCTACAGTTGCTATATCTCCAGTCAACAGCCATCCGTCTTTAAATGCCTCAGCAGTCCGTTCATCACGATAATATTCATCTGCAATCCAGTTGCCCCGTAACATCAGCTCACCCATATCCAATCCGTTCCAGTTCACTTCTCCTTCAGAGCCGACCACTTTCATTTCCAGGCCTGGTACAAGCAAGCCTTGCTTAGCTCTAATATCGAGCAGCTCTTCTTCCGGTAAGTCTAACTGATAGCTTTTCAGACGTGATACAGTTGCCAATGGTGCCGTTTCTGTCATTCCATAAGCATGTAGGAATGGTATTTTATATTTAATTTCAAATTGCTTAATCAATCCTTTTGGTGCAGCCGAGCCACCGCATAAAATAAATTCCAATGTGCTGGTATCATATGTACCTTTTTCAAGCTCCTGCAGGAGACCTAACCAAATTGTCGGCACACCAGCTGTTTTTGTCACACCTTCTGATTGGATAAATTCGGCTAATAATTTAGGATTAAATTGAGGTCCAGGCAGAACCTGAGTTGCTCCAAACCAGGTGGCCGCAAATGGCAATCCCCAGGCATTCACATGAAACATTGGCACAACAGGCATGACCACATCACGTTCAGAAACAGCTGTTGTATCTGCTAGGCCGAGTGCGAAGCTATGCAGCACAATCCCCCGGTGCGAATACAATACACCTTTTGGATTCCCAGTTGTTGCTGATGTATAGCACATTCCTGCTATTTCATTTTCATCTAAATCATTTATAAATGGAGTTTTCGGGTTGCCGACTGCTAGAAGTTCTTCATATGAATATGCGGGTTTAAGACTTGTTGAGGGTATTTCTGTCTGATCCGTCATAATGATATAGGCCTTGACGGTTGTCAGCGCTGGGGCGATTTTTTCTATTAGGGGTACAATATCTTCATCAATCAATAGTACCTTGTCTTCTGCATGATTAATAATATAGGTAATATGTTCTGCGGATAAACGAATATTAATGGTATGGACAACAGCTCCAATGCCAGGTACTGCAAAATATGCTTCGAGATGGCGATGGTGATTCCACGCCAGCGTACCGACTTTATC
This sequence comes from Pradoshia sp. Z3_51, assembly GCF_058215915.1. Classification (NCBI taxonomy): domain Bacteria; kingdom Bacillati; phylum Bacillota; class Bacilli; order Caryophanales; family Bacillaceae; genus Pradoshia; species Pradoshia sp. Z3_51. The sequence continues at coordinate 316,405 of NZ_JBZAJC010000001.1, forward strand.
ACCTCTTGATACATTCATTTTCTGGAGTACATCCGCCAGCCTTCTTGTCCTTTCACCGATCTCTTTGTACGTTAATCGCTGCACCTTATCATGAGTCCTTGATACCACTTCTTTCTTCGGAAATACTTTTTCAGCTCTTTCCAGCAAAGAATGTACAGTTAATGGCACGTGCATCATCATTATTACCCCTTCCTCCTATTAATTGAATATAGTACTCTTAAATCTCACCTGACCTTGAGTCCAATGCTAATTCACTTTCCCCCATTAAAGTCCAAGGTTCTTAGCAATGATCGTCTTCATAATTTCATTTGTACCGGCATAAATACTGGCAACCGGGGTATCCCTGAATCGTCTGGCAATCTTGTATTCTTCCATGTAGCCATATCCACCGTGTAGCTGCATGCATTCAACCGAGATGCGTTTAGACATATCTGTTAATTTCCACTTGGCCATTGAGACTTCTGCTACTATATTCTTCCCGGCTATATGATCTGCAATTAATTGATCAAGAAATACTCTTCCCATTTTTATGTCGGATGCGATTTCAGCCAGCTTAAACTTCGTATTTTGAAAATCACTGATTGATTTTCCGAATGCTTTCCTTGACTTAACATAATCGAGCGTCATCTGAAGCATATCCTCAGCAGCAACCTGAGCTGAAATAGCTACGATTAACCGTTCCTGCTGGAGCTTATCCATCATATACATAAAGCCTTTCCCTGCTTCTCCCAACAAATTTCCCTTTGGTACGATACAATCCTCAAATAGGAGCTCCGCTGTATCCTGGCAATGCATACCCACTTTTTCTAGTTTACGTCCTCTTGAGAAGCCTTCCATATCTCTTTCGACAACAAGCAGGCTTATTCCTTTATGCTTGGGTATAGCATGTAAATCCGTTTTACAAGCTACAATGATGAGGTCTGCGTGGATTCCGTTCGTAATGAAGGTCTTCTGTCCATTTAAAATATAATGGTCCTCTTTTAATTCTGCGTATGTAGATAAGGAAGCAAGATCAGAGCCTGCACCTGGTTCTGTCATGGCAATAGCTGTGATGATTTCCCCGCTGACACATTTGGGAAGCCATTTCTCCTTTTGTTCTTTCGTACCATAGGCGTTAATATACGGCACAACAATATCATTATGGAGACCAATCCCGATTGTACCGGAACCAAGGCGCTCGAGTTCTTCATTAATGACAACTGATATACCCCAATCCGTTTCCAAGCCGCCATATTGCTCTGGTAAATCCGGGCATAAATATCCCTCTTGACCAAGCTTGGACCAAAATTTTCTTGGAATCAGTTTCTCTTTCTCCCACTGGTCATAGTATGGATACGCCTCTTTTTTTAGAAACTTTCTAAAGGATTTTCTAAATATGTCATGCTCTTCATTTAAATAAGGATGCATCTTTTATTTCCTCCTATATGTATGTAAGCGCTTAAATAATTTCTTATGCTTTTTATATTAGCGACCAATATGTATAAAGTCACGAACATTTTTATAATTTTCTAAAAATACGTAACAGTCCCAGTCAATTGATGAATAGACTGATTATAAGCTAATCATTTTAAATAATAAAAAAAGAGGCCTAAGCCTCTTTTCATACTTTTATTGAACGTAGGCAATAATGCCTTCCTCGTCATCTAATTCAAGTTCAATAGCTGCAGCAAATGGATCCATATTCAGCTCATGCTCAATATAAAAACGCAGTGCTTCAATCATGTTTGCGGTGATTAGAATTTGGGATCTTCCATTAACATGTGCTTCTGCGGAGAACCCATATTTATCGTCATACAATAATTCAATTTCAACTTGTTCAGGATTGACTTGCTTTTTAGCTGCGATATAAACACAAAGTGAATTAATAATCTCATTCTCTGAAATTTTTATTGTCTCCACGTTCCGTCAACCTCTTTTCGTGGACGGTTACTACGTGTAAAGATTTTTTTGATTAAAGCAACAATCAGCAAAATTGCAAGTACATTCAATAATAAACCAAGTACGGATCCCATGGCACCCATATTAGCTAGCAAACCGCCGAATAATAAACCGGCAATACCGCCAAGCATCATACTTTTCATGAATCCACCTTTATTAAATGAATTTGTTTTAGTTGCTTTGGCATTGCTGTTTGTTGTTGATTTTTGCTTATTAACTGTTGAATTGTTTTGGTTGAAATTAGATTGGTTATTATTTGAATTGAACGATTTTTTACCTGAACGGTATGATTTTGCACTAACCTCGTGTGAAGTTCCTACAAACGCATGTTCAGCCACCGGTGCAAATACAAAGGTAACCAACATAAAAGCAGTTAACATTTTCTTTAACAAAGTAATTCCTCCTGTAATTCTAGTAGTCAGGCTTAGTTTCCCATATTTGTATTTACGAATCAAGTTTTAAGAAGTTTCATTGTTTTTCATTTTTCTTCAAAATTTATATAGATTTTTATAAAATTTGTAAGCTTATCATTCAATTCAAATAAAATATGTAAAAATTGGACCCTTTTTACTATTCCTACAATTCAAAACGTTATAATATATACACTATGAATATATTGAATCAGGAAGGGAACGTCTGTATATGTATCAATCTATGTTTACGATTGCTATCACCATCACGATTATGACGGTTTTTTTAGTTATTATCCTATCAAAGCGTAACCCTTTCATCGTATTTAAGATTTTATGGGATAGCCGAAAGAACAAAAAATCATGGATTCATTTTGCATTACTTGGGACTATACTTTTAATCAATAAACTGGAATTGCAAATAGAGAGCAATTTTATTCATATCGGGGACTATTCTCATATTATTCAGCAGTATGAAGGGCAATTACTGGCTAATTTCCAAAACCTATTGTATAATATTTGGTTAACAGAAATCACAACTTTTTTCTACATCATTATATTTGTCACTTTGATTTCAACATCATTTGTCCTCTATTTCATCCAACAAAACAAGCAATTATTCTATACATTTATTTATGCCGTTGGGCTGAATTATCTTATTGCCATACCCTTTTATCTTTTTTTACCTGTTAATGAGGTATGGTATGTCCATTCTCAGGTACACTTTTTAATCCCGGAAGTTTATCCGGACTTTGAGACTCAATATCGGAATGTATCAGGATTGAATAACTGTTTCCCAAGCCTGCATAACTCGATTTCACTGACTTTATTATTCTTAAGCTATAAGTCGAACAATAAGCCTTTTAAATGGTTTATGACTGGCAGTGTGGGAATAATCATGTTCTCCACTATTTATCTTGGCATACACTGGCTGACAGATATGGCTGCAGGAGTACTTCTTGCTATTACAGCCTTTACGATGGCCAATTTGATCTCTATATTGGTAAGTAAGTCTGCGCGAATGGAAGGAAAAATGACACCCAACCTGCTTTTCATCAAAAATAAAACCGTATCTTCAAAGATTAAATCCGAAAAGCAAGCGAACTAATGTTGAATTATCAACCTAATAGGACTTTAAAGTCTTATTCGAAGAGACACCTAAAATTTCCGCTTCTTTATCAGGAAAAGAAAAATCATAGATTAAATCTTATTAAAAAGGAACCATATAAAAGCGGCATCGTCAACAACGATGCCGTTCATTATTATTAATGGTTTTCATATAAAGTTCCAAAGAGATTCATTAGAATAACCACTTGCTATGTTGAATAAATTCAAAAAAAATATAAAGCGAATACACAATTATTTATTTCAATAAATCTCCTCATTCAATCTCTATCTTTTACAAATGGACGGGTATTCTTTCAAACTCTAATAGAAATTAAATTCCCTTCACTTTTCCACCATCGACTAATAATACTTGTCCGGTTACATACGTATTGAGCATTGATAACAGAAATACTGCATAGTTAGCAAATTCCTCTGGTTCTCCGTATCGGCCAAGCGGAATTTGCTTTTGTGCATTTTCTTTTACTTCATCTATGGATAACCCTTGACGCTCGGCTGTTTTTTCATCCAAATAGGTTATCCTACCTGTGGATATAACACCAGGTGCAATCGTATTTATTAAGATATGGTCCTGAGCAAATTCAGATGCTAATGTTTTCGTTAAACCGGTAATACCAAGGCGGAATGTATTGGATAACAGCAATCCCTGAATTGGTTCCTTAACAGAAATAGAAGCCATATTAAGAATCCTTCCACCCTGATCTTTCATATAAGGATACACTTCTCGAATCATTCGAACATAGCTTAATAAATTCAATTCAAACGAGTTTTGCCAGTCCTCATCAGATAATTCCATAAATGTCCCTGCCGGCGGTCCTCCTGCATTATTGAGTAGAATATCAATTGTTCCAAACTCTTGCACCGTTTTCCTTACCAAGTCCTTAATTTGTTCAGGCCTTGTAATGTCAACTTCACAATAGACAACCCTGCTTTTTTTGTTTAAAGGGATTAGTTCATTTGCCACTTTTTCTAACTTGTTTGCATGTCTGCCAGTTATCATTACATTTGCGCCCTCTTCCACTAACTTTTGCGCAATAGCTTTTCCTAAACCTTGACTAGATGCAACCACTAACGCGTTTTTTCCTGCTAATTTAAGATCCAATCGTTCAACCTCCATTCTTATTCGGATATCTAATTTTTACATTTCGACCAATTGTTTGTCAAAATACAGTATGAATGGGTATAGAAGGGTATAATATCTTATTTCATCCTGATACTAAGGGATGACGTTAAGCAGGAGGCAATGGTACTACTATGAGAAATTCTTGGGAATGTATTGTTATAGGTGGAGGTATTGCCGGCACTCAGGCGGCAATACAAATGGGCAGAAGCCAAATTAATTGTTTAGTTATTGATTCTAAGGAAGCAGGACGGTCTAATTTATGTAAGGATTATCGAAATATCATCGGATGGCCTGAAGGCGTCAGTGGTGAAGAATTACGAAAAAAAGGACAGCAGCAAGCATCTGAAACAGGAGTTACATTCATCAAATCTGATGTGAAGCAAATATCTAAAAGAGATGATGAATTTTTGATAACGACTTATAACGAAACGTATCAAACCAAGACTATTTTACTGGCTACAGGCGTTACCGATCGGATACCTGATATCCCCAATATAAGAGAGTGCTTGGGCAGCACCATTTATATATGCACAGATTGTGATGGCTACGAAGCGATGGATAAAAAAATTATTGTGATGGGTGCTGGTGATCCAGGTGCCAATCTTGCAGTATCTTTATTAAATTGGACGGATGTTATAACCTATATCAATCATGAGAAAACACCTGTCTCAGCGGACATTCTATCTAAACTTAACCAACATCATATTACGTACTTAGAAGAGGAAATAGAATCTGTGTCAAAAGAATCAGAGGACTTTTTTACAGGCGTCCATTTAAAAAATGGTGAATCCCTGCAAGCTGATCGAGCTTTTATCGGCTTTGGCGGCAATAAAGTTCATACAGAATTGGCCAGTCAAATTGGTGTTCATATAGAGAATAACAGACATATTAAAGTGGATGCACGAACAAAAGAAACCAATGTTAAAAATGTATGGGCAGCGGGAGATATTGTATCGCACTCCGAACAGGCCACGATTGCCATGGGGGATGCGACACAGGCGGCCATTTGGATCAATAAGCGATTAATGGAATACAAACGAAAAGGATTGTTGTAGACCAGTATATTGGTTATTTTAGAAAGAGAGAGCGGATATTAAACCCCGCTCTCTCTTTGTTTTGTTTATTTAAAGATAATGGTTGCCAAAGTTTTCAGTACTTTGTAGGATTCTCGTATAGTTGCATTACGTTTATTTGGTTATATGGTAAAATTAGGTTATCTATTTTAAAAGGAGGGCGTAAATGGTCAAGCATCCCATCGAAAACAAAAAAACATTATTTGAATTTAGTTTTAATATAGTATCTTTAATCCTACTTATAATCATTTTTGTATACATAATGATTAGATGGTCAGATATACCCAATAGTATTCCTATGACATTCGATTCGAACGGTCATGTTTCACATTGGGGGGAGAAAAAAAGCATTTTAGCTCTTCCGTTCTTCGGATTATTAATTTGGTTTGTATTCAATTTCATTGAAAAGGATCCGCATAATATTAACCTACCTTTGTATCGAAATGACGATAAATCGAAAGAGTTAAAATACAATAGAATTCTCGTAAATGCAATTAAAAATGGCATTGTAATTTGTTTTGTCATAGCTAACTGGAGAATTATCCTATCGGTTTTGTAATAAGCAGAGACACAAAAAGAGGACCCAATCTTAAAGGTCCTCGTCTAATCCATTAAAAGCATCACTCTCTTTAAACATAGCCTTATTTAAAAATATATCTCGTATGCGCTTGATATACATCATCTTTTTTAAGTGTGACCGGAGGGAAATCAGGTTGGTTAATAGCATCTGGGAATCCCTGTGTTTCCAAACATATAGCCATATGATGATGCGGACGGACACCCCTGATTTCATAATCCCCTTCCGATTGATTGCAAGTATAAATAACAACGGCTGGTTGGTCCGTTTCCACTAATAATTTACGTCCACTCTCAGGATCGTATAATTCTATTTCTCTATTAAAATTGGAATCCAAAACGAACGGATGGTCAAAGCCATTGCCTGCTAACTCATTTTGTTTGTAGCCACTATCGACACCTTGAGAAATCGGCTTGCTATTCGTAAAATCAAACGGTGTTCCCTCGACAGGAATTAATCGACCAGTCGGAATAGAATCTTCCTTAAGCTCAATATATCGACTGCTTTCGAGCTGTAATTCGTGATTTTTGATTGTTTTGCTCAAGTCACCACTTAAATTAAAATATGTATGATTCGTTAAATTGATGATCGTATCTTCATCGGTGGTAGCTTTATAGCGAATATCAAGCTGATTGTTTTCATTTACTAAATAAGTCGTTGTAACCTCTACCTTGCCAGGGAATCCTTCTTCTCCTGCTTTACTTGTATAGCTGAATTCAACCCCAACAGCATCCTTTTCTTCTACTACTTTATAATCCCAAAGAACATGGCTAAACCCCTTAACCCCTCCATGCAGGTGGTTATCCCCCTCGTTTTTAGTGATCTGGTAGGACTTCCCGTTAAGAGTGAACTGACTATTTGCGATTCGTCCTGCAATTCTGCCGACAACCGCTCCAAAATAAGGTGAATGATTCTCGTAATCTTCCATACAATCAAACCCCAATACGACATTCTCCATATTTCCCTCACGGTCAGGAGCAATAATATCTGTAATCACACAACCATAATTTATAAAACGAACGGTAAATCCTGATTTATTAGTAATTGAAAATTGCACAACTTCCTGATTCTCAATTTCACCAAATACCTTCTGTTCAATTTGCATGTACTTTCTCTCCTTATCATATAGAGGTGTAACCTAATTTTATATTTTGTATGTATTCCTTCACAACAAACGTGATTGAAAACGCTATTATTAGTCTATTTAAGAAGATATAAATTGTGCAAATAAACAGGCATTAGAAAATATATAAATCTCTAATACCTGCTCCTTTTTTATTGATTATCTATTAATCGTTTCAATCTCCCGTTTAACTGGCATTAATAAGGTCCGCGAATATAATCATGTACTTCATTCATATAAAACGTTTGCAGCCTATCTAACTCTTCTTTTGAAAAGGATTTAGTTTGAATCGCCTTTAAATTTTGGTCAACTTGTTGCGCACTTTTAAAACCAGGTATTGCACATGTAATTTCTTCATGGTCCAGAATCCATCGTAAAGCTGAATTAGCCATGGTACCTCTTCCATCCGCAATCCAGGAAAGCTGATTGCTAAGCTCAACTCCTTTTGAAAACTCAAGTCCTGCAAATGTTTCACCAACATTAAATTTTTCTCCATTTGCATTAAAGCTACGGTGATCATTTTCTTCAAATTTTGTTTGGGTGCTGAATTTTCCTGTTAGCAAACCACTGGCCAGTGGTACGCGGGCTAATATACCAACCCCCTGTTTTTTAGCTGTCGGGAAGAGTTCTTCAAGCGGTTTTTGCCGGAATATATTGAAAATGACCTGTAATGCTCTGACACCTGGAATGGTAAGACAGAATAAACCTTCTTCAACAGTCTCTACGCTCACGCCATAATGGCGAATTTTCCCTTCCTGCTGAAGCTTATCCAGCACAGTAAATACATCCGTATTCTTTAAAATATGTAAGGGCGGACAATGAATTTGATATAGGTCAATCCGTTCGCGGCCAAGCCTTTTGAGACTGCCCTCACAATATGCCCGAATTGCCTCTTCCGAATATGTATCTGGATCATGAATATCACCGGCTCGACAAAATTTCGTAGCAATATGGATCGTATCCTCTTTGCCTTTCGTCGCTTCCCTTAACAGTTCTTCGCTTCTACCACTTCCGTATACATCCGCCGTATCAAAGAAGTTAACTCCATTCTCCATAGCGCGATTTAAACCAAGAAGAGCATCCTGGGTATCAGCCTTTCCCCAATCACCGCCAATTCCCCATGTCCCAAAACTAATCTCACTTACAGATAAATCGGTATTACCAAGTCTGCGATAATTCACTTTCCAAACACCTCTTTTTGTTAAAATAAACTTACGATGATTTATTTTTATTATACACGTCAAACCCTACAGCTAGCAACAATACCAGTCCTTTAATTGTCTGTTGATAATCCACGCCTAAGCCAATTAACGACATACCATTGTTTAATACACCCATTACCAAACCACCAACGACAGCGCCTATAACAGTCCCTATACCGCCATATGCGGATGCCCCGCCAATAAAGACCGCAGCGATCGCATCCAATTCAAAAGAGTTACCCGCTTTAGGAGTTGCTGCATTCAACCGAGCTGCAAATAATAATCCTGATAAGGCAGATAATACACCCATGTTTACAAATACCCAGAAGGTAAGCCATTTTGTTTTAATACCTGATAATTTTGCTGCTTTTTCATTACCGCCAAGCGCATATAAATGTCGACCAGGGACTGTTTTATTTGTAAAGAATGAGTAAGCAACAATTAATACAACTAAAATCACCAAAATATTAGGAATACCTTCATATGAAGCTAGGAAATAAGCAAATATATTCATTACTGCTACTATAAATACCAGTTTTAAAGCAAATAACCACATTGGAAGTACTTCAAAATTGTAAGACTGTTGTTTTTTACGCTTTCTAAATTCACTCCATAATAGTACGAGAGAGATTAAAACTCCGACAATCATAGTCAGTAAATCTAATTCTCCTGTTTTATTCAGCCCCGGTATAAACCCTGTACTCATTTGGCGGAAGGACTCAGGAAACGGAGCAATGGATTGCCCATTGAGAACAAGCATAGTAAGTCCGCGGAAAATCAGCATCCCTGCGAGTGTAACGATAAATGCTGGGATTTTAAGGAATGCAACCCAAAATCCATGCCAAGCTCCTATTAAAGCTCCTATAATAAGACAAAGAATGACAGATAACCAAACCGGCATGTTCATTTCAATCATAAATATCGCTGACATAGCTCCAACAAAGGCTACAATCGAACCAACGGAAAGATCGATATGCCCCAATATAATGACCAACAACATCCCGATTGCTAAAACAAGAATATAACTATTTTGCAGAATAAGATTTGTAATATTAAGAGGTTTTAGTAATATGCCATCCGTTAATACTTGAAATAGCACCATGATAAAGATCAGAGCCAATACCATTCCATACTGTCTTATATTATTTTTCAATAAACTAGTCAGTGTTTTCACAGCTGTTCCACCCCTGTTCTGGTCATGTATTTCATAATTTTTTCTTGTGAAGCTTGATTCCGGTCAAATTCTGCGGTAAATGTGCCCTCACGCATGACATAAATTCTGTCGCATATTCCTAATATCTCAGGCAGTTCTGATGAAATGACCAATACTCCCATTCCTTTGTCGGCCAATTCATTAATAATAGAATAAATTTCATACTTTGCCCCAACGTCAATCCCACGTGTTGGTTCATCCAAAATCAAGATTTCCGGTTCAGCAAAAATCCACTTGCTTAACACGACTTTTTGTTGATTTCCTCCACTTAGATTCATTGCTTTTTGTAAGATACTTGGGCTCTTTATATTCATTTTTTTGCGATATTGCTCTGCTTCAATAATTTCCTGATTATCATTTACAACTAGTTTTTGAGATATTTTACCCAGATTTGCCAATGTGATATTCGTTTTAATATCTTCTTCCAATACAAGTCCATATGATTTACGGTCTTCAGTTACGTAAGCAATGCCATTATCGATTGCTTGTGTAATATTTTTCAGCTTCAGTTCTTTTCCCTTTTTAATTATTTGGCCTGAGATTTTTTTACCATAAGCCTTTCCAAACAAACTCATCGCCAGCTCGGTTCTCCCAGCTCCCATTAATCCGGCTATGCCAATAATTTCACCGCTTTTTATTTGGAAACTTACATCATCAACCACGTTACGATCGGAATTGTTTTCATCCTGAACCGTCCAGTTTTTCACTTCTAATATGGTTTCTCCGATATTTGGTGTGTGTTCAGGATACCGATTCGTTAAGTCACGTCCTACCATCCCCTTAATGATTCGGTCCTCCGTAACACCTTTTTTCATATCAAGAGTTTCGATAGTTTTACCATCACGAAGGATGGTTATCGAATCGGCCACCTTTGCAATCTCATTTAATTTATGAGAGATTATTATGGAGGTCATTCCTTGTTTCTTAAATTCAAGCATTAAATTTAAGAGATTTTCACTATCATTCTCATTTAAAGCTGCAGTTGGTTCATCTAATATAAGTAATTTCACTTTCTTGGATAATGCCTTTGCTATTTCAACTAATTGTTGCTTTCCTACACCCAGTTGATTAACCGGTGTATTCGGTGATTCATTTAACCCAACAATTTTCAGTAAGTCTAATGTTTTTACAATTGTTTCATTAAAATTTATGATTCCATGTTTTGTTTGTTCATTGCCTATAAATATATTTTCAGAGATAGATAGATAAGGGATTAAAGCCAATTCTTGATGGATAATTACAATGCCTAGATTTTCACTTTGCTTAATATTTTTAAATTCACACACTTCTCCATTAAATAAGATATCTCCTGAATAAGTGCCATGTGGGTACACTCCACTCAATACTTTCATTAAAGTAGATTTACCAGCTCCATTTTCTCCGCAAAGGGCGTGGATTTCGCCTTCTTTAATTTTTAAATTCACATGGTCAAGAGCTTTTACCCCAGGGAATGTCTTCGTGATATTTTTCATTTCTAATAAAATTGATGACACGCCATTCACCTCAACTGTATAAATTTAGATGCTGTTTAACCGTTTACATTACAATCAAACAGCATCCGCCATACATTCTGTTAATTGCTTAGCTCTTCTTCTGTGTAATATCCGCTATCGACTAAAATTTCTTTATAATTTTCTTTATCTACTATTACTGGTTCTAAAAGATAAGATGGTACAACCTTGTTTCCATTGTCATATGTTTCAGTGTCATTTACTTCTGCTTCCTTGCCTTTTAGAACTGCATCTGTCATTTCAACTGCTTTTTTAGCCAATGCTCTCGTATCTTTAAAGATGGAAGAGGTTTGTTCACCGGCAATGATTGATTTTACTGATGCCAAATCAGCATCTTGTCCGGTAATAATCGGTAATGGTTTGCTATCCGATCCATAACCAACCCCTTTTAAAGAAGAAATAATACCAATAGCTAATGCATCATTTGGCGATAAGACTGCATCTACACGATCAGATGAATATTGTGAACTTAGTAAGTTGTCCATACGAGTTTGCGCTGTTGCGCCATCCCAGCGTAAAGTAGCAATTTGCTTCATATCTGTTTGTTTACTTTTAACAACCAATTTCCCAGAATCTATGTATGGTTTTAGAACAGACATTGCACCATCATAGAAAAAGTATGCGTTGTTATCGTCTGGAGATCCGCCAAACAATTCAATATTAAATGGTCCTTTGCCGTCCTTAAGACCAAGTTTTTCTTCAATATAAGAGCCTTGTAAAACACCAACTTTGTAGTTATCAAATGTGGCATAATAACTCACATTATCTGTCCCTTTAATTAAGCGGTCATAGGATATAACCTTAATATCCTGGTCAGCTGCTTTTTGAAGAACTTCTGTCAATGATTCCCCATCAATAGAGGCGACTACTAAAATATCTACTCCTTTAGTAATCATATTTTCAATTTGGGCAATTTGATTTTCAATGACATCTTCGCCATATTGAAGATCTGTTTTGTAGCCTAGCTTTTCAAACTCTTCGACCATATTTTCTCCATCAAATACCCAACGCTCTGATGACTTTGTCGGCATAGCGATTCCAACAAACCCTTTTTCATCACCGCTGGATTTTTCATCGCTGCCACATGCTGCTAAGGTAAGTACCAGTGCAAACATCATCATTGCAGTAACAAATTTTCTCATGTTTTGAACCTCTCCCTTTTGATAAAAATAAAGGTTTCTAATTTATGCTAGCCCCATAAAGCTTGGAATATAGAAACCTTTGAAAAAAACGAGACCCACTATTTCTTTTATTTGCTTAATTCTTCTTCTGTGTAATATCCGCTATCTACTAAAATTTCTTTGTAGTTCTCTTTATCAACTGAAACCGGTTCCAATAGATAAGAAGGTACAACCTTATTTCCATTGTCATATGTTTCAGTATCATTTACTTCCGCTTCCTTACCTTTTAGAACTGCATCAGCCATCTCCACTGCTTTTTTAGCTAATGCTCTCGTATCTTTAAAGATGGTTGAGGTTTGCTCACCGGCAATAATAGATTTTACTGATGCCAACTCAGCATCCTGTCCAGTAATTATTGGTAATGGTTTACTTCCAGTTCCATAACCAACCCCTTTAAGAGAAGAAATAATACCGATACTGATTCCATCAAATGGAGATAAAACGGCATCTACACGATCAGTTGAATATTGTGAACTTAGCAAGTTGTCCATACGAGATTGTGCAGTTGCGCCATCCCAACGCAAAGTAGCAATTTGCTTCATATCTGTTTGTTTGCTTTTAACAACCAATTTCCCTGAGTCTATGTATGGCTTTAAGACAGACATTGCACCATCATAGAAAAAGTATGCATTGTTATCATCTGGAGACCCGCCAAACAACTCAATATTAAAAGGTCCTTTGCCGTCCTTAAGTCCTAGCTTGTCTTCAATGTAGGAGGCTTGTAGAACACCAACCTTAAAGTTATCAAATGTGGCATAATAACTCACATTATCTGTCCCTTTGATTAATCGGTCATAGGAAATAACTTTAATATCTTGATCAGCCGCTTTTTGAAGGACTTCTGTTAATGATTCCCCATCAATAGAGGCAACTACTAAAATGTCTACTTCTTTAGTAATCATGTTTTCAATTTGGGCAATTTGATTTTCAATAACGTCTTCGCCATATTGCAGATCTGTCTTGTAGCCTAACTTTTCAAATTCCTTGACCATATTTTCTCCATCAAATACCCAGCGCTCCGATGACTTTGTTGGCATGGCAATTCCAACAAACCCTTTTTCTTCCCCACTGGATTTTTCATCGCTGCCACATGCCGCTAAGGTAAATACCAGTACAAACATCATCATTGCAGTAACAAACTTCCTCATGTTATTAACCACTCCCTTTTGTAAAATAAGGCTCTCATTCAATTTATTCCCAAAACATTATGAATATAGAAACCTTTCAAAATAATGCATGCGCTTACATTAATATCATACTACTTGTTAGTACAAGTACGCTACATAAATTATTCTCCTTTGCATATTTTTTACAACCATTTGTGAACAAAATAAAAAACCCATTTTGGTGGGTTTTTAAAAAGAAATTCCTATAATTTTCTCGTTGAATTTCGTAATATTAACTCTGGTTTATAACGGATTGAAGGATCTCCATCTACTTTATTTTCAATCAGCTGGATAATTGTTTCTGCAGCTTGTCTACCCATTTCAAATTGTGGATGTCTGATGGTCGTTAATTTCACTTCAGATGCAGTCGCTAAATTTGAGTCATCGAACCCTACAATGGATAGATCATCAGGTACACTAATTCCATATTCCCTAATAACATCAAGAGCAGACAAAGCTATTTCATCGTTATAACAGAAAAGCCCTGTAGGTCTTTGTTCAGAATTTAGTAGTTTCCTAAATTCTTCATTCAGTACTTTATCTTTTTCTATTGTTGTACAAGGTAGGATCATATTGGGTAAGATGGGGATGCTATACTCCCTATGCGCTTTGATAAATCCCTGCATCCTCTTAACACCTTGCTGGTCATCCGTTTTAAAAATACCAGCAATGCGTCCATGCCCCAATTTAATCAAATGTTCTGTTGCCATATAAGCGCCTAATTCATCATCTACCGTTAATCTATAAGGGTGTAGCTCTGGATAATAAGCATTAATCATTAAATATGGTATTTTTTTCCTCTCTAAATTTAAATAATATTTCAGGTTCGGATTATAATAATTACTTTTAGTCGGTTCTACAATTAAACCGGCAATCCCCCTGTTTGAAATATTCTCCAAACACAACTTTTCTTTATTTAAATCATTATTTGTACTATAAAGGAGCAGAGTATATCCTTTACTGCTTAGATAGGACTCAACTCCATTAATGATGGAGGGGAAGATGTAATTGGATATATATGTAGTCAAAAGAGCAATTGTTTTTTCAGATGGTTGATTTGTGTTCCGGTCAGCACAAAAGGTGCCTGAACCTTGCTCTGTATACAACCAGCCTTCATTTACAAGATCATTAATTGCTTTACGCACTGTATGTCTGCTAACTCCAAATTGCTGAGTTAAACTATATTCAGAACTTATACGCTGATCGGGTATATAATCGCCTTCTTCGATGAGCTTCTTAATCTCCATCTTTACTTGTTCGTATTTTTTCATTATATGAATCACCCCTCACTATGAACAAACGCGAATCATGAATAGTTTACCATAACTTGTAAGTACATGTTAGAGGCGTGAGTCATCCAATTCTTACGATTCTGTAGAGTTATATAGTTACAGTTTGATTGCCCATTTCAGCTTCCCTGCTAAATAACCTTGAATATACCCCATGTTTATTCTCAAACAGTTCCCTATGTGTACCTGTCTCAATTACTTTTCCATTTTCCATAACAATAATTCGGTCAGCCGATAGGACAGTGGAGAGTCGATGTGAAATGATCAGGATGGTTTGTGAATTTTACATTTCAAAAAAAAGAGGAGATTAATAAACGGTAAAATATCAAAATGATAGATTTTATAGAGATACTATTAAAAAGAGGGAACGTAAATGAGAGTCTATCATTCTTAATCAGATATATCGCGAACTTCAATTTTATGCCAAATAGACTTCCAATTCTTTTTTGAAATTCGGTCCTTATAAATAACAGCCAGTTCTTTTGACTCACGAAAATGGGGAGTTGGCTTAACCTCTAAATTTATGACATCATCTAATCCATATGGAGCAATAAGGATTAATTTATTCTCATGATCTAACTTTATCCCTAGAGCTGTCGCTGTTTCTGGGAATTTTGATATGGCATCTTGCGAAGAAGTATATGGAGAAAAGTTATTAATCGTATGCATTCTAGCCTCATTTTTCACAGACCAAGGTATATTAGGCATAATACTAATCAATTTATCTCAAATTCTTTTTCCATATCCTCATTAATTATTGATTTATCAAAATAGATAACATCAACATCCGGTGTTTCAGTACGATCTTTAAATCCGTGCAAAGCATCCCAAATCTTTGAACGTATAAATCCTGCACATATCCACCAGTCAGGTAAATTTAATGTGCTTACAGCCTTTATAATCTCCATCATTTTTTCATCGTTTTGAATTAACCTAATAACATCTGCTTCATTCTTTAACATCTTAAAACCACCCACCTTCCACAATCGAACATATATTCCAATTTTAACAAAAAATATAATCAGTATGCCGTAATATTTTATGCTTTTAAAAAAACACCTCAAAGCAAAAAAATAGATTCCACTCATCCGTTGGAATCCTGCCCATTTTTATTTTGATATCAATGCCTGTCTGTCTTAATAAGAATTATGTATACATCATTTGTGAATGATTATAGAAATCTTTCTTTATTTGAGCAGCAATGATATTTTTCTGGATTTCTGAAGTACCTTCATAAATTTTGGTGATTCTTGCATCACGATAAAATCGCTCGATTGGATATCCTTTCATATATCCTAGGCCTCCATGAATCTGAACGGCTTTATCAGCTACTCGATTAAATATTTCTGAACCTAGCAATTTAGACATAGCCGCTTCTTTAACAACATTCTTTCCTTGGTCTACCATCCAGGCAACCTTATAGGTTAATGCACGGAGCGATTCAATGTCCAAGGCCATATCAGCCAAATAGTGCTGGATGATTTGCTGTTCAAAAATCGGCTTTCCGAATTGGTGCCGTTCAAATGCATATTGGACCGATAATTCCAATAATTTTTGACAGGATCCAAGATTCCTAGCGGCCAGACCTACGCGGCCATTAGCTAGAATCTTTAGAGCATTCACATATCCCATTCCTTCTTGCCCCAGAATATGATCTGCCGGAACCTCGCAGTCTTCAAAAAAGATTTCGAAAGAATGAGAGCCTCTCAAGCCCATTTTTTCTTCCTTTTTCCCAATAATCATTCCTTTTGTACCCTTTTCAATCAAAAAGGAAGTAATTCCTTTAGGACCTGCAGCCGGATTGGTCACAGCCATCACGGTAAATAAACCGGCAATTGATGCATTTGTTATATAGTGCTTGGACCCATTTAGAAGATAGCTGTCTCCTTTTCGAACGGCTCTCGTTCTAATCGCAGCAGCATTTGAACCAGCTTCAGGCTCTGTTAAAGCAAATGCACCAATTAATTCTCCAGTTGCCATTTTGGGTAAATATTTTTGCTTCTGTCTATCATTTCCCATCTCAACAACCCCAACAGAGCCAATACCGGTATGTGCTCCAATGATGGTCGTATAGCCATTATGCGTACGGCCAAGCTCCTCATATATGGCACATTTTCCAACCATATCGAGGCCAAGTCCGCCATATCCTTCCGGAATACTCAAACCAAATAGACCCATGTCCCTGCTTAGCTGCATGATGTCCTCAGGTATATGATCATTTTTCTCGATTAAGTCTGCTTTCGGATCGACCGTTTCATCAATGAAATGTTTGATCATCTTTTTCATTTTTATCGTTTCATCTGATAAGGTAAAGTCCAAACTCGTTCTCTCCCTTCTCTTCTTTTTAATTTGATCTATCCAGCTTTCAAGTGAGTCCCAATTGTTTAGAGATAATGACCTTCATAATTTCATTCGAGCCTGCAAAAATGGATGTGACTGGTATATCTCTATACCGTCTGGCAATTTTGTATTCCTCCATATAGCCATAACCGCCATGAAGCTGCATACATTGGGTGGAGACACGTTTTGCCATCTCTGTCGTCCACCATTTAGCCATACTTACTTCCTTCACAATTTCTTTTCCATCAATATGTTTTTTGATTAAATCATCGACAAAAGTCCGACCAAACTTTATTTCTGTAGCAATTTCGGCCAGCGTAAATTGAGTGTTCTGAAATTGGCTGATTGGCTTTCCAAAGGCATCTCTCTCTTTTACATATTGTATGGTTAATTGAAGCATATCTTCAGCAGCTACGACCGCATTTGTTGCGCATAAGAGCCGTTCCTCCTGAAGATTCATCATCATATAGCGGAAGCCTTTTCCTTCTTCTCCTAATCGATTTGAGACTGGCACTATACAATCTTCAAATATTAGCCCACTCGTATCCTGACTGTGCATTCCCACCTTATTTAACTTCCTCCCACGCGTAAACCCTGGGGTATCTCGTTCAACTAATATAAGACTGATTCCTTTATGTCTTGGTTCAGCTTTTGGATCCGTTTTACAGGCAACAATTATCAAATCAGAATGGATTCCATTTGTAATAAATGTTTTCTGACCATTTAATATATACTGATTACCTTTACGGATAGCCGTCGTTTGGATGCTTGCCAAATCTGATCCAGCCCCTGGTTCTGTCATTGCAATCGAAGTAATCAGTTCCCCTTTAACGCATTTTTTCAAAAATCTATGCTTTTGTTCCTCATTGCCAAATGTATGTAAATAAGGAACAATGATATTGCTGTGAGTTCCTATGCCCGTCAAACCAGCTCCTATTTTTGCTAATTCTTCACTTAAAATAATAGCAAAGCCAAAATCAGTACCCATTCCGCCATACTCCACACTGACCCACGGGCAAATAAAACCTTGTTCACCCATCTTCTCCCAAAAGGATCGAGGGATCAATCTCTCCTCTTCCCATGTTTCAAAATAGGGAACAGCTTCTTTTTGTAAAAAACTCACGAGTGATTTCCTGAACATTTCATGTTCATCAGTAAAAAATGGCCGTCTTGCCCTTTTTATCTGATCCTGTTTCACCTTGATTGACACCTAAACCCCTCCATGTAAAAAAGATTATTGCTACAACTGTGATGTAAGATTAGCACTTAAACTTTCTCTGAAATTCGGGTGTACGATGTTCAGCATTTGCTGTCTTCGTTCTTTAAGTGATTTGCCAAACAAGGAAGCAATTCCGTACTCTGTCACAATATAATCAATCTCTGATTTTAAGGATGTAACAGAAGATACAGTATTTTTTATTCTCGACCTAGTACCTCCCATTGCAGTCGCTGGAAGGGCAATAATAGCTTTTCCACCTTTTGAAAATCTGGCCCCACGAATAAAATCCATTTGGCCGCCAACTCCAGCTAATGGATAATTGCCAATTTGCTCAGCATTTATTTGTCCTGTCAAATCGACTTCCAAAGCTGAGTTAATTGAATAGAAATCCGTAATCTTTGAAATTTGTAAGCTATTATGTGTAAAATCTGCTGGGTATAAGCAAATATCCTTATTGAGGTTGGCGAAGCTATATAACTGCTGACTTCCAGTTAAAGTGGTACAAACCGTTTTACCAGTCATCACTTCTTTTCTTTCATTAGTAATAACTCCTCGCTTCATCATTTCCATGACACCGTCTGTTATAGTACCGGAATGAACACCCAATCCCTTCTTTTCCTTAAGGGCCAAAAGAACGGCATCTGCAATTCTACCTATCCCAACTTGAATCGTTGCATAATCAGGGATTAATTGTGCAACATTTTTACCGATTGCCTCTTCTATTTTGTTTGGAATTCCAGATGAAATCGTCAATAAACTATCATTTGATTCAACAAAATAATCAATCTCTGATACATGAATTTCTGAATCCCCAAATGTCCTGGGAAGATTGCTATTGACCTGAGCAATGACTTTACCAGCATGTTTACTAAGTGAATGGATAATATCGACTGAGATTCCCAGATTACAATAACCATTTTGATTGGGAGGAGTAACCTGAATCATGGCAAAATCAATTTTATTTGTTTCCACCCATACCGGTAACTCGGATAAATTCAAAGGTATGTAATCACCATTTCCTGCATGAAAAACTCCCTTTAATAATGAAGATCCAAGGAATGTCCTGATAAAAAAATGAGGATTCCCCTCCGATTCAGCATACAAGCAGGGACTTCCAACAATACAAGTGTATAAATTTAATAAATGAAACCGTTCCTTTTGCCGAATAAGTTCCTTTACCAGCTGTTGCGGTTCATTACAAAAAGGTGCCAAAAAGACATTGTGAGAGGAGTCTATAAGAGAGATTGCTTTTTCTGCAGTGACGATACGTGAACGGTAAAGATCCAAATCCAACTCTTTCTTCTCTTGCATGGCCTAAACCTGGAGATTCTCAACAATGGAGGATATTCCCAAACCTCCGCCGATGCAAAAGGTGACCAATCCATATTTTTCTCCCCTGCGCTCCATTTCATGAATAAGCTTGGTCATTAAAATACCTCCAGTACCTCCGATTGGATGGCCAAGCGCAATCGCTCCGCCATTTACATTCAATCGTTTCGTATCCAAATCCATTTCTTTAATCACAGCTAAGGTTTGAGCAGCGAATGCTTCGTTTAATTCTATCAGCCCTATATCCTCTAACTTCAATCCGGCTAGCTTCAGTGCTTTTCTCGTAGCTGGTGCAGGACCGATTCCCATAATATCTGGAGAAACACCGGCAACTGCCTGAGCAATGATTTTTGCTTTACATTTATAGCCCTTTTGAATAGCTGTTTCTTCTGCCATTAGCATAACCAACCCCGCGCCATCATTCCGTCCGCTTGAATTCCCTGCCGTTACAGTCCCATTTTTCTTAAAAACAGGTTTAAGCCGCGCCAATTGCTCCATACTCGTTTTTCTTGGATGTTCATCCACTTTAAATATTTCTGTCCCTTTCTTCGTCTTTATCTGATATGGAATGATCTGATCATTAAACAGGCCAGAAGAAATAGCACGTTCAGCCTTTTCTTGACTTAAAAGCGCATATTCATCCTGCTCTTCTCTGGTGATTGAATATTTTTCGGCAAGGTTTTCTGCTGTCATCCCCATGGTTAAATGACCGTATGTCTCGATTGGTTGTGCACGCGGCTGACTTTCCGTATTGGAATCAAGGATTTCCGTATTACCTGTGCCAAACCCATAACGAGCATTACGTAAATAGAATGGTGCCTGACTCATACTTTCAGCACCACCGGCAATTACTATGTCCGATAAACCGCACATGATTTGCTGGACACCATTATGAATAGCCTGCACTCCTGATCCGCATTGGCGATGGACCGTATAACCCGGTGTTTCTATTGCAAGTCCGGCACGCAATAAAGCTAATCTTGCCAGGTTGGGCTGATCTGTGCTTTGTTTCGCCTGACCGATAATGACTTCATCAATCTCATCTTTCTGTACTCCTGTGCGTTCAATCAATCCGTTTATGGTGGCAGAAGCAAGATAATCCACTTCCTCATTTTTTAACGATCCGCCTATCTTGCCAACCGCCGTCCGAACAGCCTCAACAATCACCGCATTTCTCATACTACATCCTCCCATCAACCTTGAGTATCATACTAGTAAGACTTAGGCAAACCTAAGACATGCTCCGCTACATAAGAAAGAATCATATTGGTTGAAATTGGTGCCACTTGATAAAGGCGTGTTTCTCTGAATTTCCTTTCTACATCATATTCAGCCGCAAAACCAAATCCTCCAAACGTTTGCAGTGCTGTGTTAGCAGCATCCCAAGACGCATCAGCGGCAAGCAATTTTGACATATTCGCCTCAGCCCCACATTTTATACCTAGATCAAATAGCCTTGATGCCTCCTTACGCATTAAGTCCGCTGCCTCTATTTGGATATGTGCCTTCGCCAACGGGAATTGAATTCCTTGATTTTCCCCAATTTGCCGATCAAAAACGACTCTTTCGTTTGCATATTGAGTTGCTTTCTCTATAAACCATCGTCCATCCCCTATACATTCGGCCGCAATTAATATTCGTTCTGCATTCATACCATCTAAAATATAGGAAAAACCTTTTCCTTCTTCACCAATCAAATTTTCGGCTGGTACCTTTAAATTTTCGATAAATAATTCAGTGGTAGAATGGTTCATCATCGTCTGAATGGGACGGATGGTAATACCATTGTTTATTGCTTCCTTCAAATCAACAAGCAGAACAGATAATCCTTCCGTTTTTTTCTTAATTTGACTGACTGGCGTAGTCCTCACTAGCAGCATCATTAAATCAGAATGCTCTGTTCTTGAAATAAAGACTTTCTGACCATTCACGACATAATGATCTCCTCTTCTTTCTGCAAAGGTCCGTAATTTAGTCGTATCGGTTCCTGTCGTTGGTTCTGTGACTCCAAAAGCCTGCAATCGTAATGTACCGTCAGCGATACGAGGTAAATAGTTTGACTTTTGTTGCTGGTTTCCATGCCGGGCTAACGTCCCCATTATGTACATTTGAGCGTGACAGGCACCAGCGTTGCCTCCGCTTCGATTAATTTCTTCAAGAATAATAGAAGCCTCCGCAATACCTAATCCAGAACCACCATACTCTTCTGGGATCAAAGCTGATAGAAAACCATTTCTCGTTATTTCATTTACAAACTCTTCAGGGTATGCATTTTTCATGTCTAGCTCTCTCCAATAAGAGCCGGAGAATCGTTGACATACTCTTCGTACACTGTGACGCAGCTCTTTATTAAATTGGATTGTTTTTTCCAGCGGAACAGATTTCACCAATCTCACCTCCTATCACCTATTGTTTACTTAACACGTCTAACCAAGAGAAAAAATTAGAATAAGTGCTCCTGTTTATACAATTTATTAATGTTTGCTTAAAGGTAGCTCACCGGAAACATATTTTAATAATGACAGGCTCTCCTGATTTTACTTACCGATAAACTTAGGCGACCGTTTCTCGACGAATGCTCTTACTCCCTCAAGTCGATCCGAGGTTGATAAACATCGGTTATAGTACTCTTGTTCTATAATTTTTGCTTCATTATTCTTTAATACAAACAAGGAATCTATTGCTGCTTTTGCTTGCTGGACAGCTATAGGGGCATTACGGGCAATACCCCCAGCAAATTCGAGTGCTGATTCATATAATTCAGCAGAACTGGTCATCCTGTTCAATAATCCATCCTTTTCCGCTTCTAAAGCCGACACAATCCGTCCTGTACATATCCATTCCTTTGCACGGTGAACCGGTATTCGCTTTGATAGCAATCTCGTTCCGCCACACCCAGGCATAATTCCACGCGTCACTTCTGGCAATCCAAACTGTGCCGTATCTGCCGCAATTAAAAAATCACAATTCAAAACGAGTTCAAAACCTCCAGCCAATGCATACCCATCCACTACCGCGATAACCGGTTGCTTAAGAGATGCTATAGCAGTGAACATTTCCCGAAATAGCTGGTGCTGATTTTTCCACTCTTCCTCATTCAGCTCATTGCGCTCCTTCAAATCTGCTCCCGTACAAAAAGCTTTCTTATTGGACGATGTGATTAAAACCGCTCTTGCTTCACTTTCAGAAATGATTTGAGTCACAGCAAGAATTTCTTTAGCCATCTCTGTATCAAAGGCATTAAGCGCTTTGGGTCTATTTAATCGTATTTCGGCTATTTGCCCCTCCACACCGACCCGTTTCCATTCAACATAGTTCATACAGATGATTCCCCCAGACTTCTTCCCAATAGCAAACACGTAAATGCTTATTGATGAGTAAATACCGGACGGCGTTTTTCAAGGAATGCAGTGACTCCCTCTTTCATATCCTCCGTTGTAAAGATTTCCTGGAACAGGTTTGATTCCAATTCGAGCCCATCCTGTAAATGGCCGTCTGTTCCCTCATTGACTGCCTGCTTGATTCTTCTTAAAGCCTGAAGAGAATGCCTGCTGATTTTTCGGGCCAGTTTTCGGGCAGCTTCAATCTCTTCTTCTTCTGTAGCAATTTGATTAATGATCCCGAGCTGAAGCGCTTCTTCAGCCGTTATCGAATCGCCTGTAAACATCAGCTCTTTTGCTTTAGCTGAACCGATTAAACGGGGCAGCCTTTGCGTTCCCCCTCCACCTGGAAATAGGCCGAGCTTCACTTCAGGCAAGCCAAGTTGGGCCGTCTCCTTGGCAATACGCAGATCACAGACAAGTGCAAGTTCAAATCCACCGCCCAGTGTTATTCCATTTAAATAGGCAATAGTAGGCTTTGGAAAATCGGATATCAATTGAAAAACCTCATTTTTCTTACTGGGCTGTACTTTGGCTTCGGTGCTTTGGTTAATCATGTTGGGGAACTCCTTAATATCTGCTCCCGCCATAAATGCCCGGTCTCCTTCCCCTGTTAAAATAACCGTGACCACTGAATTGTCATCTCTCAGTTCAGTAAAGGCATCACAAAGCTCACTTGCCAGTAGTTCACTCAGAACATTCATCGGTGGATTATTAATAACGACCGTTGCGACATTATTCTCTTTTTCAACACGCAGCAATGAATACATAGCACTACCTCCTCTTAATCTATTATTTTGGCTGCATACGAATTGCCCCATCCAGGCGAATTGTTTCTCCATTCAGCATTGGATTTTCAATAATACTTTTGACGAGCATGGCATATTCTGAGGGATATCCGAGCCTTGGCGGGAATGGTACCATCGCACCGAGAGCCATCCTGGCCTGCCCTGGTAATCCCCCAAACAAAGGTGTGTCAATCAAACCCGGAGCAATCGTCATAACACGAACTCCGCTTCTCGCTAAATCTCTTGCCAACGGCAAGGTCATGCCAACAATTCCACCCTTTGAAGCACTATAGGCTGCTTGGCCAATTTGTCCATCAAAAGCTGCTACTGAAGCTGTATTAATGACAACACCTCTTTCCCCTTCTTCATTAGGTTCATTCTTAATCATTTGTTCTGCAGCCAGACGAATTACATTAAATGTCCCAACCAAATTGACCTCAATCACTTTTTTAAATCTGCCAAGATCATGAACTTTATCCTTAGAGACGACTTTTTCACCTACTCCAATTCCTGCACAATTGACGACCGTATTGATTTTCCCAAACGTTTCAACACTTTTCTCAATGGCAGTCCGAATCTCATCCTCACTGGTTACATCCGCTTTTACAAAGATCACATTTTCATGACCGAGTGATTCGGCTAATGCCAACCCTTTATCTTCCGAGCGATCGATAATCGTTACTTTCCCGCCATTTTCCACAATATTCTTGACTGTAGCCTCTCCCAGACCCGAAGCTCCACCTGTTACAACAGCAATTATATTTTGCATCTTCATACAACCAACCTCCATTTTTTAGTTTTCAATCATACCTGTTTGATTGTTCTATTCAATTCGTTTGATAATCGTTGCATTGGCCATACCGGCACCCTCGCAAATAGCCTGTAATCCATATCGTCCACCCGTTCTTTCAAGTTCATGCATTAAAGTAACCATGACCCTTGCCCCACTTGCACCAAGAGGATGACCGAGTGCAATCGCTCCTCCGTTTACATTTAACTTATTCATGCTTGCTTCAACTTCTTCCTTCCAACAGAGCGGAACTGGTGCAAAGGCTTCATTGACTTCATATAAATCCATATCCTGTATCGTCAGTCCTGCTCTATCAAGTGCCATTCTCGTCGCCTCTATCGGTCCAGTTAACATCAGGGTTGGATCGGATCCTACAATCGTTCGGGCAATTATCGAAAATCTTGGTTTTAAGCCTAATTCCAACGCCTTCTCCTTAGACATGATTAACAGGGCTGCAGCTCCGTCACTCATTTGACTGGCATTCCCAGCGTGTATCACACCATTTTCTCTAAAAACTGTAGGCAAAGTGGCCAGCTTTTCAAGAGACGTTCCCCGACGTGGGCCTTCATCCTGTGTAACTAAAGTCTTTGCTCCCAAATCATCCAATACTTCCACTGGCACGATTTCACGATCAAAGCGCCCCTCATTTTGGGCTTGAATAGCTCTCTGATGACTCAATAGAGAAAATTCATCAAGTTGATTGCGGCTAAAGCCCCATTTCTCAGCAATTCTTTCTGCTGATAGTCCTTGATTGATTAATTCATAACGGGAAGACAGCTGTTCACTAGGCTGTGAATGCTTTCTTGTTGAACCCATCGGCACTCGTGACATACTCTCCACTCCACCCGCTACAACGATATCCATATCTCCACTCAAAATGGCTTGTGCGGCAAAATGAACCGCTTGTTGACTGGAACCGCATTGTCGATCAATCGTCGTGCCAGGTACTTTAATGGGGAAATCAGCCATCAAGGCAGCTGAACGTGCAATATTTAACCCTTGTTCTTCCACTTGGGATACACACCCAATAATGACATCCTCAATCAAATCAGAAGAAACACCTGCCCTGTTTACTACTTCTTTTAAAACGTTTGCGAGCAAATCATCCGGGCGGATGGAGCTCAATACTCCATTACGCTTTCCTACCGGTGTTCTGACTGCTTCAACAATTACGGCCTCCCTCATATAACTCTCCCCCTTATAATCCAATTTTTTTAGCGATTATTTGCTTCATAATTTCATTTGTACCTGCATATATCGAGGTGACCGCTATATCCCGATATCTTCTCGCAATCGCATATTCTTCCATAAAACCGTAACCACCGTGCAATTGCATACATTGGCTGACCAATCTCTTTGCCATATCGGTTATCCACCATTTAGCCATGCTCACCTCGGTGACAATATCCTGACCCTCCATATGCCTCACGATTAAACCATCGATAAATGTACGGCCTATCTCCACCTCAGTCGCCATTTCAGCAATCTTAAATTGTGTATTTTGAAATTCACTGATTGATTTACCAAAGGCAGTCCGCTGTTTGACATAATCAATCGTGATTTTTAACGATTCCTCGGCTGCTGCTAAGGCCTGAATCGCACACATTAACCGCTCCTGCTGAAGTTTGGCCATCAAATAATAGAAGCCTTTATTTTCTTGTCCTAATAAATTACTAACCGGTACTCTTGCATCCTCGAAAATTAACTCAGTCGTTTCACCCGCAAGCTGACCGATTTTATTCAGCTTTTTACCACGTATAAATCCAGGTGTTTCTTTTTCGACTACAATGAGACTGATTCCTTTATGTCCTGCTTCTGGATTTGTTTTACAGGCTACGATGGTTAAGTCGGACCTGAGCCCATTTGATATAAACGTTTTTTGCCCATTAATAATATAGTGATCCCCATCTCTAACAGCTCTTGTCTGCAAATTCCCTAAATCTGATCCCGTTCCCGGCTCGGTCATTGCAATGGCCGTTGAATATTCACCTGTAATGCACTTTGGAATCCATCTTTGTTTTTGTTCTTCTGTACCGAATTCATATAAATATGGGACGACAATATCATTATGTAAAACACATCCTCCGATTCCGCTTCCGACTCTTTCAAACTCCTCAGCAAGAATGACCGAATAAGCAAAATCCGCATTAAATCCACCATATTTTTCATCTGCCCACGGTACTAGAAACCCTTGGTCCCCTAACTTTCCCCACAAATCTCCAGGTGTGCTTTTCTCCTTCTCCCAATCAAGATAGTAAGGAATCACTTCCTTATCTAGAAATTTCCGAACAGATTCCCGAAAAATACGATGCTCTTCCTTTAAATAACTAGTCATATTTGTACTCCCTTTCACTTAATAGTCTTATATCTGTACACCCTATATACATGCAATTATCATGCCAACTTGTTAAATGGGTATTCCGCCAGATTGTGAGATTGGTTGTATGAAATCTGTACACCTTCCCATTCATTAGTGTCTCGTTTCGTCCATTGTCGCTTGCTGTAGCAGGTTGGTTTAAACGGCGCCTAGCAAAATACGCTAATTATCAATCTATAAAGAAAAAACTGCCGGTATTCATACACAGCAGTTTACTAGCGTTTATTTTTGATAGGTTCGATTATGCTGGCCAAGCTTTGGATAGGTACCGATTATTTCATTTGAAAATGCTCCTGATTGAAATCCAGTCACCATATATCGATATGAATCTTTCTCGTGAATTAGATTTCTGTCCTTCATATAGATATGTTCGCTTAGCTCACCGGCTTCAAGAACAGGCGCCATGCAGCAATCCACTTCCATAGAGAAATTGATCCATTCCTCGAATGTTTTACTTGCAAACAATTGAACTATTTCCTGATAAACTTCATTTTCCTTATTCGGCCTAGAAAATTGAGCATTTATCCATACATCCTGTCTTGTTGCCGCGCAAAAATTTCTCCAAAACTTTGTCTCCAACGCACATAACGTCATATACCTGTGATCTTTGGTTTCATAAATCCCATAACAAATCACATTACCATTTAAAGTAGGGATTCCGTTTTTTCTGCCTGTTGCTGATTCAATAAACACATGGTAATTCATTAATGCAGCAGTCGTGTCCAATAAAGCAATATCTAAATAGCTTCCACTGCCTGATCGTTCTCTTTGAAAGAGGGCACCTAGTATAGCTTCGGTTGCTGAAGTTCCACCGATCAAATCAGCAAATGTAAGTGACGGTTGAATGGGTCTGCCATTCCCATCCTTTAACTGAGCTAATACACCGCTAAGAGCCATGTAATTCAAATCATGGCTGCCTAGTTGGTGCATGGTTCCTTTTTGACCATAGCCGGATAAGGAGCAATAAATAAGCGATGGATGCAGGACTTTTATATCTTCGTATCCAAGCCCTAAGCGAGCCATTACACCAGGACGGTAGCTTTCAATTAAAATGTCTGAATTACGGATCAACTCAATCGCCAATTCTTTGTCCGCTTCGTTTTTCAAATCCAGGGCCAAGCTATTTTTATTTCGGTTCATACACCGGAAAAGATAATTTTCTTTTTGATCATCCTCCAATGGCATACGCGCATGATCTCCAGTTGGAGGCTCTATTTTAATGACTTCTGCTCCTAAATCTGCCAGCCGCAGGGTTGCATAGGGTCCGGGCAAGTTTTGGGTGAAATCAACTACTTTAATTCCCTTAAGCATGTACGCTTCCTCCTTAAATTCACCTAATTCATATCCTGTTAAAATATAGAATTTATCCCATCCATAAAGAATGTCTGATTTTCAAACACCTTCATTTCTGCTGTTTTAAGTGGGAAGATTCAGGCAGTAACCAATCATACTTCTTTAGCTTGTCATACAATACAGATCGGCTGATTCCAAGCAGAAGACAGGCCTTACTTTTATTCCCTCCTGACATTTCCAATGCTTTTTGTATGGCCATCTGCTCCGCTTTCTCTAATAAAGGCTGTGTTTCATCTTCCTCCTCTTCATTCAAGAAAAAATCATAGCCAACTTTCTGCAGAATATATTCTGGAATGTCCTCTAGGCCGACTTTGCCATCCTCTGCAAAAATCATGGCTCTCTCCCAAACATTCCGCAATTCCCGGATATTTCCGGGCCAGTCATACTCCAATATTGCTTTCTCGAACAATGGGTTCCACCCTGTAATACTTGTCCCGTTTTGTTTATTAAATTCTTTAATAAAAGCTTCGCTTAGGAGGAGAATATCCTTTTTTCTCCGCCTTAACGGAGGAATCTCGAAGGATATGACATTCAAGCGGTAAAATAAATCCTCCCTAAATTCCCCTTCAGCAACCATTTTTTCCAAGGGACGATTGGTAGCGGCAATGATTCGGACATTTACACTGATCCGTTCTGTTCCGCCTACTCTGTAAAACTCTCTTTCTTGCAGGACACGAAGCAGCTTGGCCTGAATGGGTAAGGACATATCCCCAATCTCATCGAGAAAAAGTGTGCCACCATTAGCCATATCAAATTTGCCGATCTTCCCTTTATGTTTAGCGCCTGTAAAAGCGCCTTCTTCATATCCAAAAAACTCTGACTCCAATAAATGCTCTGGTATAGCTGCGCAGTTCACCGTAATAAACGGACCCTTTCCAAATGGACTGGCACTATGGATGGCATGGGCAAACAACTCTTTACCTGTTCCGCTTTCCCCAAAAATTAATACCGTGGTCTTTACCTTGGCTGCTTTCATCCCACTCCTCATAAGCTTATCCATTTGCTTATCGTGTGACAGGATTTGATCAAAAGTAAATCTTGATTTCTCAAGCTTGG
This sequence comes from Pradoshia sp. Z3_51, assembly GCF_058215915.1. Lineage (NCBI taxonomy): Bacteria > Bacillati > Bacillota > Bacilli > Caryophanales > Bacillaceae > Pradoshia > Pradoshia sp. Z3_51. The sequence goes on from NZ_JBZAJC010000001.1 coordinate 345,968, forward strand.
TAGGATTCAGATTCTTCCTATCATTTATCTCTGCACTTTTGAATAACTCACGGACTTCGTGCAGTTGGCGATAAACGATTTTACCAATGGCACCGATAATTTGCTCATCCTGATAAACGGGTATACGGTGAACGATATAGTCTATTCCTTTAACCTGCATAAACTCACTTACTTCCGCTACACCCGTTTTCATCACATGCGGCAAATGAAGATGTGGTAAAACCGATTCGATTTCCCTCATATCCAATTGCTGTTCATAAAGATCAAAACAGCTCAATTAACGAGGGGCTGATAAAAGTAACTTCTTCGTTTTCATTAATCATGACGAGGCCATCATAAGCATTATGGATAACTGATTGCAAAAGTGTTTTCCATTTCTTTTGAAATTTTAATTCTCTTGTTAAATTCTCTAATTCAGATACATTTTGAAAAAGTGTGATATACCCCTGTTTACCATTTTCTAAATCATACTTCGACAGACGTACCATATAATGTTCGGATTGAAAAACCATTGGAAAATGAGCTTCCATTTTCTCGGAAAAGTGATCTAATTGAGGGATATAAATCTCGAGGTTCTCATTGATGAGTGATGAATAAGGGATTCCAATCATCTCAGTGATTTTTTCATTCACAAAGATAATTTGATTTTTTCCATCTGTCATAATGGCTCCCAAATTGGATGTTTGTAAAACTTTTTCAAGCTGTTCTTTTAATAATTTCGTTTCTCTCACGTAATTCATAACCGCATTTGTTTTTGTAAAAATACCTACAGGTGCACCCTGTTTGTTCACAACAATCCCCGTGCCAACCCTGCTTTTTGATATTAACTTTTCCAATAGTTCAGCATTCACATCCTCCAAAACCGTTCCTACATCTTTTTTGATATACTCACTGATTGTCGTATCTTTTGAAACATCAGTCAGAATCATTTGGTACAATGAACTTCTTGTAAATACGCCAATCAGTTTACCTGAACTGTTTGTCACCGGGATTGTATTCCACTTTTGCTTGTACATGATAGATAGCGCTTCCATCAATGTGTTCGTTGGTGATAAACAATGTTCGAGCGGACTCATAATTTCTTTAACGGGCTTTATAGTTTTCTCCCCCTTTTAGATTCTATATACGTTTTCCACAAATACGTGTAAAACTCCTCTAAATATAGGAAGGGAATAAAAATCGGCAAAATCCTTCTCGTTTAAGAATCAGGATTTTGCCCCACTGAAATCATTTATTATTTAATAGTATTTTTATCGTAATCTTTTAAAACAGTTTTTAGCATTTTTCCTGTTCCTGATTTCGGTAGTTGGTCAATAAAACAAATATAATCAGGAACCTTATACTCTGCCAGTCTCTCTTTACAATAGGAAACTACCTCTTCTTCCTGTAACTCTGGTTTTTTCTTTGCTACATAGGCCACCGTTTTTTCGCCAAAGACCGGATCAGGCCTGCCAATAACGGAACACTCCAAAATATCAGGGTGCGTGTACAATACTTCCTCTAACTCACGCGGGTAAATATTAAAGCCACCTCTGATGATCATGTCCTTCTTCCGGTCCACAATAAAATGGTATCCATCTTCATCATAATAGGCCAAATCACCAGTATATAACCATCCATCTTTAATCGTGTTAATCGTATCATCTTCCTTCTTATAGTAGCCCTTCATCATGTTCGGTCCTCTGAAAATAATTTCCCCTACCGCGTGAGACTCTACTTCCTCACCTTCCGGGTCAACAATTTTCAAATCGACGCCAGGAATAGGCACTCCAACAGAATTCAATTTTTTAGCCATATCTCGAGGTGTGGTCATTAGCATAACTGTACTTTCTGTCAGACCATATCCTTCTGATATTTCTACACCAAGTGTTTGATTGGTCTTATGGAGGATCTCAGCAGGCAAACTCGCACCACCACAACCAGCTGTCCGAAGATGAGAAAAGTCTAAATCTGAAATGGCTGGATTTTGAAGAAAGAAAGCATACATAGTTGGGACGCCCAAGAATATCGAGATTTGATAGTTTGATATCTTTTCAAGTGTATCAACAGGATGAAAACGTTCCTCTAAATAAATCGTACTTCCGTGGGCAATCGGCGCTAGGAATCCTTGTAATTTGGCATAAGCATGAAAAAGAGGCAATACACAAAGGACCCTGTCTTTTGGCGTTAATTGATTAATGACGGCTGCCGTAATTGTCATCCAATTCAAGTTGGCATGTGTAATCATGGCTCCCTTTGGATTACCGGTTGTCCCGGATGTATAAATGATTTGCGCGACATCCTCCGCATGAACAGGGGCCACCTTGCTGATAGGAGATAGAGACTGCAATTCCTGCCAGTCAGTAAATGGATGATTTTCCTCTTCTCCAAAATAATAGATTTCTTTCATCTGTTTAAAGTCATTCATAGAGTTTTGAATGACAGCGGATGCAGCAACTTCCGTAATTAAATATTCCGATTCCGAATCATTAATAATATAGGTTGTTTCTTTTTCTTTAAAGGTAGGGTTAATGGGTACGACTGTTGCACCAGTTGCTAATATAGCAAAATACGTAATGATATATTCCGGTCGATTGGTCATCATCAACGCTACTTTTGTCTCCTGAGTAATGCCTTTATTTTTTAACCCGGCTGCAACACTGAAAATTTGATCTCTCAGCTCTTGATAAGTCATCACTTGTTCCCGGTAATGAATAGCGGGCTGATTGGGCAAACGCGACACAGTGGACGTTAGCAGTTCAACAATATTCAAAAATTAACTACCTCCTTAAAATATAGAATCTATATTTCCGCCTATTAAACACTTACTTTTGTGCCTAAAACCTCTCGGCAAACCTGCTCAATGACTTCATTCGGTATACGATATGTCTGACCGGATGGATCATTTTGAATAGCTGATATAAGCTCCGGTATCTCTGCAGAGTTTATGTTAAATTCCGAAAAATCATCCGGTAAGTTTACAGCTCTACGAAGAGCGACAATTTCATCAATACATTGCTGCAAACACTCTTCCTCAGTATTAGCAATATCCTTAATACCAAGTGCCTGAGCAAATTCTTTAATCTTAGGTATATAAAGTGGAGCTAGGTTTTTCATAACACTCGGCATTAAAACTGCATTAGCCAGACCATGTGGAATTCCATACTTTGCACCCAGGGCATGGGCCATATTATGGATAGGCATTTCGGCAAAAGCTAAGACAAAACTTGTTATAGCCATAGCGCTCGCCTGGAGCATATTGGCGCGCGCTGCAATATTGTTCCCTTCATGTACAGCTGTTTCCAAATTGGCTCGAATTAGTTTAGCAGAATGGAGTGCAAATGCATCTCCCATAGTATTTGAGTTATTGGAAAAATACCCTTCCACAGCATGAGTCAAGGCATCCAATCCAGTAAAAGCAGTAACTTTAGCCGGTAAGCCGACGGTTAACTCAGGATCAAGAATCGCGATATCTGAATTGATAAATGGATGGAGCAAATTACACTTCACTCCTAATTGTTCATTATAAACAACCGAAATACCCGATATTTCGGCGCCTGTTCCAGCTGTTGTCGCAATTGAAATATGAGGTATGCCCATATGCTGAGCCTCTGGCCAAACTTCTATGACATTTCCATTCAAGGCATGTTCAATTTTGTCCACTTTTTTATGAAGACACCATTTGATTGTTTTCGCCGTGTCCATGACCGAACCACCACCGATGGCAATAATAGAGTCTCCATTACATTGTTTAAAATAGTGCAGACCATTATTAATATTGGAAGATTTAGCATCCTGAGTAACATCGTCAAATACTCCCGCCAGCTGTATGCCAGGCACCATTTCAAATAAACGCTGTATTTTTTTCGTCAGTCCAGCCTGGGTTAACCCTTTATCGGAAAATAAAACCGGACGTTTACCACCCAATGACTGAATTAAGTCTGGAATAAGTATATGCGACCCTGCTCCATTCTTAATGATTGATCGATGGATAAATTCATAATACGAAGTAACCTTCATCTTATCTCCCCATTCCTATTAGTTTTAAAAGAATGCTAGAATATCAGCCCTAAAGCTGCCCGTTGTTCATTTTCATTTGTAAGTGCGGTTATGATACTTTTCAGCTCTGTATACTCATTGAAAACCTGACTTCCCAATTCACGTCCAAGCCCGCTTTGTTTATAACCGCCGAATGGGGCATCATTTCTGAATGCGTGCCATTCATTAATCCAAATTGTCCCTGCCCTAAGCTGCGTGGCAATTTCGTTTGCTTTTACGACATCACGTGACCATACTCCTGCTGTTAATCCATAAATCGTATCATTTGCGATTTCAATAGCTTCTTCCACTGTTGAATACTTCATCACACACAGAACTGGTCCAAAGATTTCTTCCCGAGCTATTTTCATATCATTTGTGACATCTGCAAAAATAGTAGGCTCAATAAAATATCCTTGATCAAGTCCCGGTCCTTCTGCTTTTTTACCACCACAAACAAGACGTGCTCCTTCTTCTAAACCGGAGTCTATATAGCCCAAAATTTTATTCATTTGTATTTCTGAAATAACCGGACCCATACCTGTATTTGGATCAAGCGGATGACCCAGTTTAATTTTTGCACTCATTGCAACTAACTGTTCAACGACAGTATCATACATGGATTCATGAACAAGGACACGCGTACTTGCTTCACAAACTTGACCAGCGTGGAAAAATACGCCAAGCAAAATACCTGGTATAGCCACTTCTAAATCAGCATCTGGAAGTACAATTGCCGGTGCCTTCCCGCCAAGCTCGAGCGTAACTTTTTTCACACCTGAAGAGGCTAACTCCATGATTTTCTTTCCTGTTTCAGTTGAACCTGTGAACGCAATCTTCTCCACATCCAGATGTGTCACAAGCGCCTCTCCTACCTCTGAACCTGATCCGGTAATGACATTGAAAACTCCTTTAGGAAGACCTGCTTCGACAGCAATCTCTGCTAATTTCAATGTGCCAAGCGGAGTATCTGATGCTGGCTTAACGATAATGGAATTCCCCATGGCAATTGCAGGTGCAACCTTCCACATTGCCAATACAAGAGGAAAATTAAACGGTGTAATAGCTGCTACGACCCCTAATGGTTCCCGAACTAACTGGGCTCTGTTTGCTCCGAACATTTGCTTTACAGGCAATGCCTCCACAAACTCATATTCAAGAGACATGCTGGCTGTTTGCTGGAGAGAGAGGATAAGCTGCATAATATCTGCCCCGCCAATTTTACGCAGGGTGGCTCCCGTACTGATTCCCTCCAAATAGATTAACTCCTGTGCATAATCCTTGATTTTACCGGCAAAACGCATCATAATTTGCGCTCTCTCTGCTTGTGTTTTCCTTGACCATATACCTGATTCAAAAACTTCTTTTGCATTTAGGACAGCTTTATTCACGTCATCTTTTGTACCTTTAGGGACTTTAGCAATTACTTCGGATGTAGCTGGATTTATGACATCGAACATTTCTCCCGTAGAGCCTGGTGTCCATTCTCCACCAATAAATTGTGCAAATTCCTGAACCTTCACGTCTGTACTCATCCTATATCCTCCCTTTTCTACCTATTTTCTTACTCAAAAATAACTTCAGTTTCATGAATTTCTTCCAGCGTTTTCTCCTGGGCACGTGATAGTACCTCAATCCGAGCACTCAATTGTTTTAGCGCATATTCCATTGCTTTTCCTTCCTTGATACCGAGACTTGTCACTTTTTCCCCATCTTCCCTGGTTGTCAGCTCATAGGCAATTGGAAGCAACTCCTGGAGTCTTACTTGGACACGATCAAATAACTCGGGCTTTTCATGAATCAAGCGCTGAATAAGGAATGTGCCAAATCCAATATGGCGTCCTTCGTCCCTCTTTACATTCCGTATTCCTTCAATAAATCCAGGGAACAAATTCGCTTTTGATAAAGCTTCATAGAAGAACCAATATCCCGTTTCCGCCAATACACCTTCAGCAAAGATATTGTATGTGACCGCAGCATCCAGCATTGCTTCAGGTGACTGATCTACGAGTAATCTATTCATTGTCTTAGGGAGGACATCGTCAAATAATTTCCTGTGCCCGGATGTCAGGAGATGGCTGAGATCCTCAGTCACGCCTATTTCTTCTAAAAATAAACTAAAGAACTCCGCATGCTTAGCTTCTTCAAATAAAAATGTAGATAGGTAGGATTCCTCTTCAAACCATCCTTTTTTAGAAACAGCCATAATCATCGGCAGGATATCCTCCGAGACAGCTTCCTCTCCGCCAATAAACTGTGCAAATTGAATCAGAACTTCCTGCTGCTGATCAGGACTTAGCTTCTTCCAATCTTCTTTATCCTGGCTAAAGTCAATATCAACCGGATTCCAAATCCCATGTCTTTTTGCCTTTTGGTACAGCTTATACGGAAGTGAATCCTTTTTGATCATTTGTTTGGTAGTTACATATTCGCGCATTCATATCCCTCCTTTTAGAATAATTAACTTTTATTTTTTCATGGATGCTTTTCGTATGTATTCCCTCCTCCCCACATTAATAAAGCGCTTACATTAAATTGCATCCATTTGGAACAGCCATCACTTAACTAATTGCAAGTTCCGTGCCAACACACCATCCATGTGAGAATCAGGAAAATAGTATGGCTTTTATGTAGAAATGATTGATTTCCAAACAACCTTTTTTCCTTGCTGTTTGAATATCAATCATAGGCTTTTTGACCTGCAGACGGAACTTCTTTACTTAAACTGTAACTTAAAACCTATACATAATATGTTGTAATTTGTAAGCTAACTAAAAAAAGATAGAATAAATCTATCATCAATTTCCACACTTCTATTCATAGGATTTAATTTTGAAACTATTATTCTTTGGAAACAGTGATACATTACTTCTTTTATTAAGACTTGTTAATTTAGAAAAAACGATTTCCCATTTAAAATCAATCCATATACATAGCTTAAAAGGTACTTTAAGTAAATAATAAAGCGTGGATTAATAGTAATAGAGCGGATTTAATTAATTATTGAGCCGAACTTCAACATAATTGAGCCAAACCACTTTGTAATGATCAAATTAGTGAGAGTATGTGTGAAAAGAAGCCAAATAAGCGCAGATTTTCATTTTTGATATACTTCTATATTTAAGCCACTATAACGATTATTATTCTACCGTGCCTATTAGTATAGATAATTACCCGATAGACACATATAGTTGATCCTTTTTTCTCCCTTATAAATTAAAATTCAACTAGCAAAGTCGCATAAATAAAGGCAGTGATTAGCCACTAAATATGCCTCTCACTGCCTCATGCTCAAATGACTGACCTTATCTACTTTTCTGTCTCTAAATATCCCTTTCTAAGGACTGTCTTAACAATTTTCCCAGCTGCGTTTCTTGGCAATGAATCTACGAAATGTACCAGCTTAGGCTTTTTATAGGATGCCAAATGATTCTGGCAAAAGAGAATGACTTCTTCCTCTGTCATTGTTTCACCAGACTTCAGAACGATATATGCTTGAACCACTTCTCCCCATTTTTCATCAACTGCACCGACCACAGCACTTTCAACCACTTTGGCATGCCTATTTAAGACTTGTTCGATTTCGGCTGGATAGATATTCTCTCCTCCACTAATAATCATATCTTTTTTACGGTCAACGACATAAATAAACCCTTCATCATCCATCCGAACTAAATCCCCGCTATGAAACCATCCTCCATGGAATGCCTCTCTTGTTGCCTCTGGGTTTTTATAATATTCTTTCATAACGGTTGGTCCACGGTAGACAATTTCACCTACATCCCCGAGCGGAACATCATTCATATGGTCATCAACAACCCGGACTTCTACGTTGACCACCGGCTTACCAACGGATGAATTTTTCCTAATAGAGTCCTCTGGCTGAAGACAGGTGGTAACTGGGCTCATTTCTGTTTGTCCAAAAGGATCGCGCAGTTTCCCATTTGGAAAATATTTTGTTATCTTCTCTTTCAATAATAGAGAACAGGGTGCACTCCCAGCGGCACACCTTTCTAATGATGTTAGATCATAGTCTTCAATCGAAGGGAATTCTACAAGCATATGCCACATGGTCGGTGCTAAAAAGATAAAATTAATTCGCTCTTTCTCGATGGTTTGAAGTACTGCTTCGGGGTTGAATTGTGAATGAATCACGGTAGTTCCATTAATGGGGTATAAAAGAGTTGATAGAGCAGCAATGTGAAATAAGGGAGCAACTAATAATTGCTTAAAATTCGAGCTAAGTCCTGCTGTGACGACTTGGTTCATCCCATTCATGCACATATTTTGATGAGTTAAAACTGCTCCTTTTGGACGCCCAGTTGTACCTGAAGTATAAATAATAAGCGCACCATCATCACCCGATAATGAATTGCATGGGCGATACGTTGAGGAGCGGTCATATATTGTCTCATATGGTATATGGGAAGAGGAAGAATCTCCATTCACGATAACTATACTGTCTACAAGCTGAATTTGTGATCGTATCGACTCAATCACAGGTAAAAAAACGTGATCAACAAATAATATTTTACACTCAGATTGCCCTATGATATATGCTAGCTCATCTTTTGTGAGGCGAAAATTTATTGGAACTCCCAATGCTCCCACCAATGAGGTGGCAAAGAAAACATCAATAAAAGTAAGTCCATTCAAGAGCATAAATCCAACCTTATCCTGATATCCTATTCCATTTTCCTGCAACCAACCCGCTAAGTGGGTTGCTCTTTTCTCTGCCTCACGATAGGTCCGTTTCTCACTGCCAAATATGTATGCCTCTCTCTCATGAGCTGTGTGTGCTGACCTGCGTAGATACTCTCCGATCAACAATGATCTGGATAAATCCAAATTAGATGTCGTCACATAAATCCCTCCATATTTAAACTTTAATTTATTTGAACAAAATCACTTAAATGGTTCAATATGAAATCATCCTCTATGGGGAATTGGCAAGCATCCATTGTATTTTGCCATCACTTACAATAATGCAATTATGATGCCAATCTGTATTTTGGCAATCACACGCTAATGTTCAATTATTCATGTCTTCAAATCACACACATCAATGATTACAGGTGTTTGATAGTCTAACACATTTATCCACGTCTATTTTTATAATGATAATGGAATCTGATGGAAAAATAATGAATTTCTCGTATTCTATACTGTCCATTGTGTAAAACGACGTGCCTTAAAAGAATCTAAATCCGAGCGCCATGATAAACTCCTTCTGCTGTTCCTGTGGGCCAATTTATATGAGTATTCTCTTGCTCTTTTTCCTTTTAGAACATAATAAACAGCACCTGCCCATATTGGGTAAGTGCTGCTTAATTTCTATTACATATACAAATAAACAGCGTATTGATCCTGAGTCATTCATACAGCCCTGTCAGCCTCTCCGGACTGCTTTTAGAGGTATTTTTAATTACTAACCGAATAAATGTAAATGACCCATATCAAATTTGAAAAACGAATCCGAACAATAAAGAGCTCTTAAATAGAACTCACTGCGGAGGATTGATAATGATAGAATCGGGCAGATAAATACTGAATTCCGTCCATTCTGGATTGGATGTGCATAATAAGTCTCCATTATAACTATCAATAATTTTTTTGCATACATACAGACCAATACCCGTACCTAATTCCTTCGTAGTGAAAAATGGCTCAAAGATCGACTCAATAATATCATTTGCAATCATTGGCCCATTATTGGACAAACTTATCACTAATTGATTGTTCTTAATTGTGGATTTTACTTTAATCACACGCTGAGGCGGCTGATTTTTCAAGGCATCAATTGAGTTAACAAACAGATTAAGGGCAACCTGCTTCAATCCATTTCTGCTTGCCTTTATAATTAAATCTTCCGGAACATCGATTTCAACCTTAACATTGGTGTCGATAATGTTCGCATAGCTTAATTGTTTAATCTCTTCAATCAGATCTCTGATTGATATATCCATGATAATCTCTTCATTGAATTCAGCCTTTGATGTGTGCAAAAATTGGCTAATGCGAAAATTTAATTGATTAAGCTCATATTCCATGATATCCAAGTATTTCATATCCGGAAATTCTTTTCTCAAAATCTTATTAAAGCCCATTACAGCAGTAAGCGGATTACGGAATTCATGCACAAAGCTTGATGATATTTGGCCGAGCAGTGCTAATTTATCCTTATGGTTTTCATTGATGAACGTAGTCTTCTGATCAATAACTTGATTTTTTAAGTGTATACATGTCGAAACCATTTCATAGCTGAATGTGTCAAATTGTCTATTGATATTATTAACTGTACTTTGTAGTACATAAGACGGTATATCCATCTTCAGCACAAAATTCACAAATATTCTGCGCCCCTGATTGATATTATATAAGACATCTCCTATATTAATATCATCCATTCGCTCAACGGCTGTGCTTGCCGCCATTTCCTTAATTTGGCTTTCAGATATTTTCCCGTTTATCGTGTCAATCAATTGCATAAACATAATCTTACGCGGTTGTTTCAAAGATTCTAGATAATCCTCTTTATTCGGCGCCTTAATCGAATCTAAATACTCCTGAAATAAACTCGCCTCTTCTTTAATCAATAAATCCTCAATCAGCTGTTGATATTCACTTTGCTTTAATAAAATTGGCTCCATTCCATTAGACCACCATTTCACTTAGCTTTACATGTATGTTCTATATTCGACAAATACACCTGATATCCTTTACTAACTTTAAAACATCTCCAGATTGAGAATATTGTAATATTCATGTAAAATGATTACTTTCGTGTAATTCCATTTTTTCGCTTAAAATATACTTTTCTTTGCTTTATTGTCTATGTAAAGAGGTAAAAAATAAGGTCAGATGTTTAATGATAATCAAAAAACAACTCGAGTAACGAAACATACTCAATTCTGTCCATCTAAAAAGGACTATATATAGGAAGCAATGTCCTTATATAGTCCTCAATTAATTGGCTGATATAGTTAATGTGATTTCTTTAGTTTTAGATCTGCCTATTCACCTTTGCGAAATTCTGTTTTTAATAATATTATAAACAAGTACTAACGCAGCCACTATTAAGAAAACATGGATAATTGCTCCGCCAATTTTAAATATAAGACCTAATAACCATATAGCCAATAAGATTCCAACTAATGTCCAAAGCATTTGAATCATCTCTCTTCCAATAAGGGTTTCATTTACCTATTTTTACCCATTTGAAAAGATTTAAAACAAAAGCGATTATTAATAACAATTTATTACCGTACCAATCAGCGTTTGGTTGAACCAAATCCACCGGTTCTGCTTGCATGTAGTACTTGATCCTCATCTGCTAATAGATACTGTTTAAAAATACCCTGTGCAATCCTGTCCCCTTTTTTTACAAGAACCGGAGCTTCTCCGCGATTAGTAATGGAAATACCAATATTCCCATCATTTTCAGGGTTTCCATAGTAGGAAGAATCAATAATGCCTGTCCCATTTGATAGAACTAGCCCATATTTCACTCCCAAACTACTTCTGATATGTATCTCCAATAATTCATTTTGCTGCATATAGGTTTTGACGTTAGTCCAAAACAGATGCTTTCCTCCAACATTCAATGTAATGGTTTCGTTTGAAAAAAAATCATATCCTGCTGATCCGGCATCTCCGCGCATTGGGAGCTTGACTTCATCCTCCGTCATTTGAACCTTGATATACGCAGAATTAACAACTTCGAATCCTCTTACTTTTTGCTCTTTCATATAAATCTCCTTTTATGTAACAATATCCTTGTAACTATTAATAATTTTAAACTGACTCCACATTTCAGGAAACAAAGATTGATATTTATCGGTTAAAAATCGATCATCTATTAAAGTAAGCGTACCTGTATCCTGTTCACTGCGAATTAATCGACCTGCAGCCTGCAATACTTTGTTCATCCCCGGATAAACATACGCGTAATCAAATCCATTTTTACTTTTTGAGTGATAATAGTCGCGAATTAAGTTTCTTTCTTCATTTAATTGAGGCAATCCAACTCCAATTATGATAACCCCACTCAATCTATTGCCAACCAGGTCGATTCCTTCAGAAAAGATTCCGCCTAATACTGTAAAGCCAATTACAGGAATATCTAGGTTCTCTTCAAAGGCTGACAGAAAATCTTCTCTTTCCTGCTCACTCATTCCTTGATTTTGTATCAGAATTTTAGAAGGTTCCTCAAATTCCTCCAGTTCGTCCATAACCATTCTTAAAAATTGGTAGGACGGGAAAAACACTAAAAAATTACCTCTGTTTTTTGTAATTGCATGAATGGTTCTGGCAATTTGAACACTAGATACCGAGCGATCATGGAATCTTGTAGAAAGCGGCTGTATTGCTATATCCAACTGATCTGGGGAAAATGGTGAACCGATTTGAATCCGATAATCCCCATCACCACTTCCTAATGCATCCATGTAATAGCCAATTGGCGTCAATGTAGCCGAGAAGAATAGAGTGGAAGCAAATCCCTTCGTCATCTTTTGCAAATTTAAAGCAGGATCCAAACAAAACAGCTTTAAGTATACATTATTGCTTCCCTTTATTACATGCGTCGTATAATGCTCATTATAATACTTAGCTATCCGTAGGAAATTCTGTGATTGAAAAAAGGTTTCTAATAAATCAATTTCATTTGACGTATGATTTTCTCCATACCTGGTTAATTGAGCACCGGCATGAAGTACGAAATCTTCCAGTGCATCCAGCAACTCGTCCGGCTTTTCCGAATAAGCAGCTGATTTCCTTTCGCCCAATTTCTTCCTTTGCTGAATCAATAATGCATTAATTACTTTAGCTGCATTTGATAGCTCTGGATTCAATTGGCCGTACGCCCTTTTTATATCTAGAAATGCTTTCTTTTCCAACTCTGCAGAAAACATTTCCCGGCCGCGTTCCACCAGATTATGCGCTTCATCAACCAGAATTACAGTTCGTTTCTTTTGCTCATCAGATAGTCGTTTCAAGAATACTCGTGGATCAAAAATATAATTATAATCGCAAATCACAATGTCTGCCAGGTATGCTAATTCAATCGAATATTCAAAAGGACATACTCGGTGGCGCTGAGCGTATTCCAGAATTGTTTCTCTATCCATTAACCATTCATTTTCTAAAATATCCAAAACAGCAGCATTAATTCGGTCATAATGCCCCTCCCCATATATACATTGGCCAGAGGTGCAATCAGGACACATTTTATCCTTAGCTGTAAGGGTAACAGTTTTCACTTTTAAACCTTTGCCAATTAAGATGTTTAGTGTATCCTCAGCCACTTGCCTCGTAATTGTTTTGGCTGTTAAATAGAAAAATCGTTCAATCTTATGGTCTATTTCTCCCATCATTTTTATGGATGGAAATATAAAAGAAATGGTCTTTCCAATGCCAGTTGGCGCCAATGCGAATAATTTTTTTCGTTCAGAAATGGTTTTCCAGGCTGCTCCTATGAGCTTTCGCTGTCCCTTTCTAAAATTTCCGAACGGAAATTCAATTTTTGCTGCTGAATTGAGCTTTTCTCTCCGTATCTTTAATTGCAGGATTGCAAATGGTGTAAAGTTTTCGAGTACTTGAGTTAGAAATTGTTCTAATTCTTTAAATGTTAGGGTTTTGCGAAACGAGGCTGTTTGATTAGTCAATATTTGTACGTAAGTCAATTGTATATCAATATGTTTCAGACCTTCATTCAAACAGTATATATAGCCATAACACATTGCCTGAGCCCAGTGTACAGGGTATGTATTTTCATCAATCCCATCAAGAGCTCCAGAGGTTGATTTAATTTCCTCAATGACTGTTCCTTCTCGCCTATGTAAAATACCATCACATCTTCCTTCAATCTCATAAAGAATATCCCCGTATTCCATTATCAGATTAAGAGGTACCTCTTTTTCATCGTTCTCCTCATATTCTGCTTGTCTTCTTTGATGAATTCTTGTCCCCTCAATCATAGAACTGGCCGTGCGAAAACGTCCGTCCAAATCGCCGCCCCGATAAACATATTCAACTAACTGTCTAATGGATATATGATACTCACCTAACATGTACACTCACCCAACCTGCGTCATAGTACCATTATCATACCATATAGGGTACAGATGTTCTTACTTAAATGAAATTGAAAGAACATCATTCATATAAAGTAGGGACTATTGAAATCTCTTTGCTTCACCCTTAATAGTAACTAAAACAGGGTATTCTCAGATTTTGAGAATACCCTGTTTTGTTTGATTGCCTTGTCACATAATCACTTAATATGAATATTTCTAATTTCCGCTTTTATGAAGAATATATATACTCGGCTTTTTCTTAATTTTCTTCTGAAATATCCTGCAAAGCTTCACCGGCTTCGTCATTACCGGTATAGCTTACGGCCAAATCACCTAAGGATACAATTCCAACAAGTTTACCGTTTTCCAGGACAGGCAGACGCCTAATTTGATGTTGAGCCATTAGTGCAGCTGCTTCCTCCTCTGTTGTATCAGGGTTTGCAGTCACAACATTTTGATGCATCACATCTGTTACCCTAGTTGAACCTGGCCGTTTTTCAGCAATTCCGTCCACAACCAGATCGCGGTCCGTAATGATGCCAATCAATGTATTATCCTCACAGACAGGAATGATTCCTACATTATCTTCTTTCATTTTCAAAGCAACCTCATATACATTATCAAGCGGTGTAACATAGTCTACATTTGTGGTCATAATTTCTCTTAACATCGTCATGAGCTATACCTCACTTCCTTTTACCTCTATCTTCCCCTTTTTTACCTTTTTGACACATTTTTTTAATGGAAGAAGGAGGTTAATTAAAGTTTGGTTTCACTCATTAATTTATCAATATCTTTATATATCTGAACTTCTTCATTAATTCTGAGCATTTTATCGTCCAATTCTGCAATCATATCGGCAGACCCTTTTAATTCTTGGAGTAGATGCTCAGGTACATCCTTAGAGAATTTATAATAAATTTTATGTTCCAGGCTCGCCCAAAAGTCCATGGCAATGGTTCTAATTTGTATTTCCACCGGCATCCATTTTTTACAGTTCGAAAAAAACACTGGTATTTCCGTAATCAAATGAAGGCTCCTATACCCGTTTGACTTAGGGTTTTTAATATAATCTTTAATCTCAATAATATGTATATCATCCTGTTTTCCAAGGGCATCTACAATCGCATAAATATCCGTCGTAAACGAACAGGAAATACGAATCCCGGCTATATCACGGACATTCTGCTGTGCATTTTCAACCGTAATATCTAGGTTTTTTCGTTTTAATTTTTTCATAATACTCTGTGGACTTTTCATTCTCGATTTAATATGTTCGATTGGATTGTAATTGTGAATCAATTCAAACTCCTGATTTAATATTTCCAGTTTTGTATTCATTTCACTTAATGCAAACTTATAGCCAATTAAAAATTCTTTCCATTCATTTAATTCTTGTTCATAAGGCAAATTCACAGTTGGGATACCTCTTTTCTGTAGTGTTTACATACCCCTACATACGATTAAGACGAATAAATGGTTTCATTTTGATCTATTGAAAATACTGTTAAATTCACAAAATAAAAAACAAGACAAAAAAAACAGACCACATATTCAATGGTCTGTTTCTGTGAGAAAGCTGGACGGCTTAATCGTTCCGTCTAGGATTATTAATCGCTTGAAGCATTTTAATTCCTTCTGTCATCTCACTACCACATAATGGACACTTAGGTGTTGCTGTAGCTTTGAAATTGTCACGTACCCAACCGTTACAATCATCAGAAGTACATTCCCACACCTTCGTTTCTTCAGGGATTATTTCCTCAACATTTTTTCGATTATACATAACCGGCACACCTTTCTTTTAGAAGTTAATTATGTAGTAAAAGACTATCCATACCTGGGATAGCCTTTATTCGCATACTTCTTAAAGCTTAATTACGTTTTCAGCTTGAGGTCCGCGAGCGCCTTCTGTTACGTCGAACTGTACGCTTTGGCCTTCTTCTAGAGATTTGAAACCTTCGCCTTGAATAGCGGAGAAATGTACGAATACATCATTTTCGCCTTCAACTTCAATGAATCCGAAACCTTTTTCTGCATTAAACCATTTTACTTTACCGTTTTTCATTTTGTTACCTCCAAAAATGTGTGATAAATAAAGATTCACCTATTATAAAAAGTACCGCTCTGTAAAAAAGAGAACACTTTATAATAAGTGAATGTCTATTTACGGTCAATTTTATAAAGATAAACATTATATCTTATAATACGGCACATTTTCAGAAATGTCAATAATCTGCTGAACTTTCTAACCATATCATGCCTCTGTCAGCAGATATTATACCTATTTATTTTTGAGATTTATTCCACTCATATAATTGCCGGAAATAGTCTATTCGTTCTTCTCTCGTATAATGGGCATTTACCCCGCTTGTAGATGGAACAACAAAGATATAGCAGCCTTCCCAATCAGGTGTAGCAAAAAACAAGCCGTCCTGAAGACCTGGTTCTACTTTGCCTTTAAGACGGTTTGTTGCATAGCGGAAGGCAGTAATCCCAATGAAGCATAAACATTTAGGCTTGTATTGAGTGATTAAATTCCTTAGGTCAGCCGCACCCTCTATAAATTCATCTTTTTTCAAATCAGAAGAAGATCTTGTTGCCCTGCCGACAATATCAGTTATTCCGTAACCATAGTCCAAGAGCTTTGCCGTCTCCTCAGGTTTAAACTGATACGGCGTAATGCCACCCAAATACAAACCCTTCCAAAACAAATTCGCTGGATTCGCAAAATGATACCCTTTTAGAGCAGAAATTCTGCCAGGATTAATCCCACAAAATACAATATCCAATCCAGGCTTGATATAGGTTGGCAATGTTAAAGATTCAAAATCCTCCATTCATACCCTCCTCGCTCTATTTTGGATGATTATAACGCATTTAAGAATGATGATAAAGTAATCAACTTATGACTGTTCTTACATCTACTTCTTTGTTAAAAATAAAAAACACGGCATATCCCCCGTAGCAAACGCCACGAGGTACACACCATGTTCACAAGTTACCTGTATGAGATTAAGCTTTACCGCAGCATTTTTTATATTTTTTGCCGCTGCCGCATGGGCAAGGTTCATTTCTGCCTACTTTTGGTTGAGTTTTTAGAACTGGAGCAGAAGCTGCAGGTTTACTAGCAGATGGAGAGGATAATTCAGAAGGTGTGTGACCTTTTAAAATCCATAGTCTTGTATTGTTTACGACAGTAACCATTTTTTCAACCAGTGCATTAATATCTTTTTCTGACTCAAATTCAATTTGTTCTCCAAACCATTTCACCACATCAGGCAAGGATTCTCCGAATTGAACTTTAAAGATAAAACGGTCTGCCAATTCTGCTGCTTCTTCTTGTTTCAAAGAATACGTATCTGATAAATAGTGAATGAATTCAACCATTTGCTCTGTTCTTTCAAATGGCTCGTACCGGTTCACGTTTACCATAGTTTCAGCAGGAATATGGTAGTATTTCAAGCCTACTCTGCTTGCCTGAGCCTGTTTAAATCCATCTAATTCCTTGATAGTATCATGAATAATATATTCATCATCTAGACGGAAATCTCCATAGAAATCTTCCAAATATCGAATGTAATTGTGCAGCCATTCAATATCCACTTCTTCCTGGATATATCCTTCAATCAATTTATGAGCTTTTTCAACCTCTATAAATCCATAATAACGAATTAACCCAAAAAGAATGTTTGTCACTTTTTGATTACGGTTAATGACAGTCATGATTTCTTTTGGATTTAAATTGTAAAATTGTTTCATTACTTCAGTCGGCATTACAACCACTGGTTGATCTTCCACTTTGGAAGGGTGGATATATCCGATACTTGATAAGTAAAATACATTTTCAAGTCCAATTTGTTCGATTGGCATAATCCCGCTTTTTGTCATCATCGCTACAATAGCTGTGTATTGATGAAGATCCATCATTTGAACCTTCTCAGGGACAGAAGCTGGTATTTTCTCAGCCAGTGCTGCTACCAATTCTTTTTTTCTTAATGAACTCATGTTTTTTAAATTTAGATTTCTGCGGATATTCTTTAAAGCATCCATCTTTAATGAATCCAGCAAACTCTCTAAATTATATTCATCTACAGTTGCAGTTGTCATCAGAATTCCTCCATATTGATTCAAAAACTAAAAATATAATAATTCCCCGTCAAAGAATTAAATTTTACTACAAATCACGAAAAAAATAAACTGTCGCTCTATTCCTAAATTTTAAATTCCTTCTATACACTTATGTAATTGACTAAAACATATGGTATTGATACTACCCCTCTTTTACTAGAATAGAAAGGAAAAAGCAATCCAGCGTGCTTGGATTGCTTTTCATGACCAATCAAAAAACCTATCAGTCTTCCAAAATTTTCACATCAACTGTTTTAATACCCCAGTCTTCCGCTTCACTTTGTGATGGAATAAAAACATCAATTTTATTACCTTTAATTGCTCCTCCAATATCTCCGGCAATTGCATGTCCGTACCCTTCCACATAAACTTTTGTGCCCAGTGGAATTACAGATGGGTCAACAGCAATTACTTTTTGATTAGGATTAGCTTTAAGATCTATACCAGTGTATGTGACACCAGTTCCACCTTCACAATCCGCGGTATAAGCTGTTGCCTTAACAGTAATGATTTTCTCATCCTGCTCAGAGTTTTCAGCAGATGTATTTATTTCTTCATCTACTTCTTCAACTTCAGAAGTTACGGCAGTTTCTGTATTTTTATTTACCTCTTCTTCAATTGGTGATTTTACAGATGTTTCTTTTACCTCATCTTTATCTTCAACTGCAGGTGTTTTAATAACCTTATTTTCCTGAGTCTTTTCCGTCTTTACAGCCTTTTCTATCTTAGATAAGTCTGTTCTACGTTCAGTCGATTGCACGTCTTTCGTTTCGACTCGATCTGTTGCATCGGCAGCAGCGTTAGCAGATGATTGTATGTTCATTTCTGTATCTTTAATGCTTGAATTAATAGATTCATATGAAGTATGCTCAAACTCTTTATCATTCTGAATGATTGTAGAGCTTGTCTTTTTTTCAGGCATATCTATAAACATAAAATCAGTCAAATCATCTTTCACTACTTGACTTACTTCAGCTGTTGGCTGCTGATCTATATGTTGAGTTTTATTATTATTTGATGAGGAAACGAAGCCACCTTGTATGACTCCCGCAAGTGATGTTGAGATTAATACTGCAATAATCAATTGATTCATCGGGCTAACCTCCTTTATTTTGACCGAATGAATTTCAGACATTATCCTACCAGCTAACTAAAATAGTTGTTAAGAACAAATAGATGTTAAACCTATTACATATATGTCGCTAACATTACAATAATGTAACAAATTTACAGAAAAGTAACTAAGTAAGCGCTTTATCTATTGATTCTGTAAGTACTGGATTTTTTGTCTTTATAGCTAAAGAAGTAGTTGTTTTACATAAATTACCACCGTCAAAGTACTGTTTTCTGACTAAAACACGAGAATGTTAGTACTTCTCTTTCAAAATGTGTACATGTGGTGATATAATTTGCTAGATACCAGCAAACGGAGGAAATGAAATACATGATTACTGTAAATAACGTAGGTCTTCGCTTTGGAGACCGAAAATTGTTCGAAGATGTAAATATTAAATTTACACCTGGAAACTGCTATGGATTAATTGGCGCCAACGGTGCCGGAAAATCTACTTTTCTTAAAATCTTATCAGGTGAGCTAGAGCCTCAATCTGGAACTGTCAGCCTTGGCCCTGGAGAGCGCCTTACAGTCTTAAAGCAAAACCACTTCGAATATGAAGATATTGAAGTGATTCAAGTAGTTATTATGGGACATGCCCGACTTTATGAAGTTATGAAAGAAAAAGATGCTATTTATATGAAGGAAAACTTCTCCGACGAAGATGGTATGAGAGCAGCAGAACTTGAAGGTGAATTTGCTGAACTGAATGGTTGGGAAGCAGAACCTGATGCAGCAATCCTACTTAAAGGGTTAGGGATACCAGAAGAATTACACAACAAAAAGATGGCTGAGCTAGATGGTGGAGAAAAAGTAAAAGTATTGCTTGCACAAGCTTTATTTGGCAAACCGGACGTATTATTACTCGATGAGCCTACCAACCACCTTGATATCAAAGCTATTCAATGGCTTGAAGAATTTTTAATCAACTTTGAGAATACGGTAATTGTTGTATCCCATGACCGTCATTTCTTGAATAAAGTATGTACACATATTGCAGACCTTGATTTCGGAAAAATCCAATTGTATGTCGGAAACTATGATTTCTGGTATGAGTCCAGCCAATTGGCACAAAAATTAACAGCTGAGTCCAATAAGAAAAAGGAAGAAAAGATTAAGGAATTACAAGCATTCGTTGCCCGTTTCAGTGCTAATGCTTCTAAATCTAAACAGGCCACTTCCCGTAAAAAATTATTGGAAAAGATTACGCTCGATGATATTAGACCTTCATCCCGCCGTTATCCATATGTACACTTCACTCCAGAGCGCGAAATTGGTAATGATCTTCTGCGTGTAGAAGGTCTATCCAAAACGATTGATGGAGAAAAGGTACTGAACAATGTTAGCTTTATTATGAATAAAGACGACAAAATCGCTTTAGTTGGTCAAAATGATAATGCCAAAACAGCTCTATTTAAAATCCTAATGGGTGAAATGGAAGCTGATGAAGGAACATTCAAATGGGGAGTTACAACTTCACAATCCTACTTCCCTAAAGACAACTCTGAGTTCTTTGAAGGAAACGAGCAAACTCTAGTGGATTGGCTTCGTCAATTCTCTCCACAGGATGAAAGCGAATCATTCCTTCGCGGTTTCCTCGGAAGAATGCTCTTCTCTGGTGAAGAAGTAATGAAGAAACCGTCTGTTCTTTCCGGTGGCGAAAAAGTTCGTTGTATGCTATCCAAAATGATGCTCAGCGGAGCAAATGTTCTTCTTTTGGATGAACCGACGAACCATCTAGACTTGGAATCCATCACAGCAGTCAATAACGGTATGATTAATTTCAAAGGTGCCATGATCTTCACATCTCATGACCACCAGTTTATCCAAACGATTGCAAACCGTATTATCGAAATTACTCCAGATGGCATCATCGACAAACAAATGACGTATGATGAGTATTTAGAGACAGTTAAAAAGTAATGAATGCAAAAGACTATCAGTGAATTTTAACTGATAGTCTTTTTCTTATAATTTGGATTAGTGCCTTGTTAAATATAAAAAATTACAAAACAGCTTAAATCCTTCTGTATTTCATACTCCATAATTAAAGCCTTAATCTTAATCAAACGACTACATACGGTGTCTTCTGGATGATTAATCTTCTAATATCTCTCGCAAAAACTTGTGTCTATTTTGTAAAAAGTAATTCGTTATTTGATAGTGATCTGTCATTTCATAATCTATCTCTTTAATTGTATCGTTATCAAAACTTAGAATTGTGGCGTTGGGATATCCTAAAAGAATTGGAGAATGTGTAGCGATTATAAATTGACTGTCCCCTGCAGTGACTAAATCATGTAAGATTTTCAAAAATGAAAGTTGTCGCTGGGGTGATAAGGCAGCTTCTGGTTCATCTAATAAATAGATGGCTCTCCCTTTAAATCGGTTTAAAAAGAGGGACAAAAAAGACTCGCCATGAGATTGTTGATGCAAAGAACGTCCGCCATAGGCATTATAAGCTTTTACTTCATCAATATGAGAAGCAAAATTATAAAATGACTCTGCTCTAAGAAAAAAACCGTCTGTGACTTTAGGAAGCCACGAAAGCCTTATATATTCGCCAAGTGCGGATTCTGAAGCATGAACATTATAAGTATTATTCCGCCCTCCACCTGCTGTATTAAACTGACATTTATCAGCAATTGCTTCTAGAAGTGTAGATTTTCCTGAACCGTTTTCCCCAACAAAAAATGTAACATTGATTTTCAAATTCAATTGGTGAAGATTCTTTATTGAAGGAATAGAGAAAGGATACTCATTATAAGAAGGTATGTTTTCATGCTCAAGTTGAATTCTCTTTAAGAACAACACTATCACCTACGATTTCCTTTTTTACTTTTTTTTCGAATAAAACGTCCCTTTAACTGAATGAAAAAGACAATAAACCATGCATAGCATTCGACAATCAAATCGGATCGCTTTATTTAACAATTATATACAAAATATCATTACTTTTCACAATTTAATCCCACGAAAATAGTATAAAGCCGCGTAGTTGGAAAAATTGATTATAGACGACACGTACTGCTTATTTTCCTTGAAATTACTCTATACTTAGTAACTTCTATAACACTTGATAATAAGTTCAATCCAAACAGCAACTATAAAAAACGCCATTTTGAATATTGATATTCAAAATGGCGTTCAAATTAATATGTGAGTATGACATTTCTTAATTGATATTCAGAAATAGTGACATGAGTTTATCTTCTCGAAATCTTTAATAAAGGCGGAACTACCGCCATCGTTACCATCCCGGCAAGGAGTGCTTCGGCAAGTCCATTTGTAAAAAACACAGTTAAAACAGCTTTATAAATGGCACTTGTACTGCCAGCGTTAATAGCCTCTGCATAGGCATCCTGAAATAGAAAGGTAATAGAACCCATAACCAAGAATGTATGCATAAAAGTGGACACTAAAGCTGTAATAAATAAAGCAGGTTTTTGAAGCGAATTTTTCTTTGTTATAGCATTACGAAATGCTTTAAAAATATAGTAAGGTATAAATCCAATCATTACTCTTGGAACAATGGCAATAAATAACGCCCAAAAACTTCCTTGATCTGTTCCTAATACGGGAATTGCTGGTGAAAAAGCAAATGATAATAATGTCGGAGTAATCGTATTTACAGCAATACTAGTAAATCCAAATACTAATCCCAATAACGCACCTATCTTTGGGCCTAAAATAATAGAGGCAATAATAATTGGAATATGAATTAAGGTTGCTTTAATTACACCTAAATGAATAAAACCAAATGGTGTAAACGCAAATAATAGAATAATAGATAAAAAAATGGCTGTTAAAGTAAAGTCTTTTATTTTCAACTTTCTAACTCCTTCAGTAATCAAATTTCTTTAAATTATCTTTTGATTAGTAAATTAAATTATAAGGATAAATTATTTGGTATGTAAAGATATTTCGCTTTGAGGATTCAAAATTTAATGTAAATCTTAAATATGTGAAATAACCCTTACAGATACTGAATTACATAATTGTACTCATGGGATGTTCATTTATCGCTATACATCCTAAAGATTGAGAAAATATCCAATGGAAAACTAATCCGCTCTATTTCCTTACTGATTCGCTCAATTATTGCTGAATTCGGCTGAATTCTAGTCAGAATCGGCTCTATTATCACTAAAATTGGCTCTATTATTCTGAATAACGGCTCTATTAATGGCTATTTAACCTCATATCTATTCTTTTCTCCTAATCCAGCAATCTTATTAGTAAAGTATATATGTTAAAAATCTATTTCCAGCAAGGGATTCGTTATAATCTATCCATAAAAAGCAAAACAGGTGGGAAAGAACAATTTGTTCTCTCTCCACCTGTTGAACTTAACTTATCTTTTAACAATCTCAAAAAACGTTTCATAGCTATTAACATAATAATCCGCACCTGGCGTATCATTCTGAAATAAGCAGGTTTTGATTCCAATACTTTTGGCAGGTAAAATATCTAACTCCCTATCCCCAACCGCGAGATCAATACGGTACTTATCGTGCAGGTACTGATAGCTTGCTGGATGAGGTTTTTTTGGATATCCGTCATCAATGGCTACTATTTCTGTGAAATATTGATCCATTCCGTTTGCTTTTAAAATACTCTCGGCACCTTCACGGTATTTATGCGTCATGATTACATTTAAATCCGCTGCCTCCAGCACATTCTTCACTCCCGGAAACGGTTTGAAATCCAAGGGCTTTAACTGCCTTTCAAGAATATGAATATGTTTAATTTGTTCTTCGGTTAGCTTAAGTTCGTTGAACGCATGGCCAAACGACACCTTTAGCAAGGAAAAGATTTCTTCCTCCGAAAGAGGTGTCTCCACTGCACTTTTGACCATTCTCGCATAACCGGGATAGGTATCAAATAAAGTGCCGTCAAAGTCCCAAAGTATATTCATATCCATTCCCCTTATTGTTTCGTTATCTTCGTCCAGCCATCCTCTTGTGTAATTCTGCGATCCTTCATTAGTCGGCCGAGTGCACGTTTAAAAGCTGCTTTACTCATACCAAAACGTTTTTGGATAGACTCCGGATCCGATTTATCCCAATAAGGCATGCTGCCCCCGCGGCTTTCAAGATAAGTAAAGATTGCTTCCGCATCTTCATCAAGGCGTTCATGCGTACGTGGCAGCAACGAGCCGTTTGTACTGCCATCAGGCTTAACTTCAATAATTCTGCCCTTGACCAATTCACCCAGCCTTGGTTCATTCGCACGTTCACTCTCATGAATGAAACAGCGGTACCCTTCTGTTGTTAAAATAAAGGTGCCTACTTTTAATAAACGGTAAGCTCTTCCCTCAAAATCTTTATTTTTTATTGATTCAGGAGCATGCTCGCTTAATTCCTGTACAACGGTTTCAGTAGCAAGACGACCAAACATTCTGCCTCTATTGTCGACTTTTAATGTAACATAAAGCTGGTCTCCTACTTCTGGCCATAGGCTTTTTAATTTTGGTAAATCGTCACTGGAGATCAATAAATCCTTTTGAAGTCCGATATCAAGGAAAACCCCGTGGCTTGGATGAACATCCACGACCGGAACCCAATCATAATCACCTTCAGTAATGGTTGGCAATTTCATGGAGGCTGTCAATCGGCCTTCTTTATCGTTAAATAAGAAAACCTCTATTTCTTGCCCTATTTCAAGATCACCAACGATTTCATGTGTGTGAAGCAAAACATCTTCTTCACCATTAGAAAGAAAGTATCCGAATGAAACCTCTCTTTCCACTGTTAATGTTGCTTTAATACCTGGTTGTAAATAACTCATTAACTCTTCACCGCTTCCTTTATACGATCCTTAAGTATATCATTATTTTACCCGTTTATCAGTAAATAAGGACTAGTTGGATCATGTTTTTGTCTATTTGTCTGCACCAGCTTCGGACTTCTTACCGCATAGCAATATACGCAGCCAAATGGGCATGTATCATATGAACCCATCTCTTCTGCCTCCATGCACCCACATTCAGCCCGTTGGTATTTATCCTTTTTACCGGATAATTGCAGGTTAAATACTTCTTCAATAAAGTTTTTATCAATACACGCGCCATGTTTGATTCCGTGTGTATCCAAGTCAATAATCTCCGAACAAGTCTCTGGTACCATTCCATATTGCTTGCAAACTGAACCAATGGTACGGGTCAATGCATTTAAAGCTGACCGATTGTTAGGGTCAAGCCAGTCATCGAATTGATAGCCCTCCACCTTTTCCAGATTAGCAAGTCTACCTTTTGTCTTCGTATAAAAATCTTGAAAACTAATCACTACACGCGTAGTAAACCCGGATAATTGTTTTGCTATATGAGTAAATCGCTCGATATGATACTCCACATTCGTTTTATTGCTTAACACAATGGGATCGTATCGCCAGATTACTTTCTCCTGCCCGATTAAATCAGATATATACTGGAACTCTTTCATTCTGTTAGATAAACTTGGCATCCCTGGCTCAATCTCTTTTGGATAGTCATTTAGAGTATATTGAAACATTAAACGGTAGCCCATCTCCACCAATTCAGGAATATAGGGATTCATCGGTTTTGGATTCTTTGTCCAAAAACAAATTGCATCCACATCTACCGGCAAAAGTGAAACCTTCTTTGTTTGATGACGATTAAAAGGATTCACCTTCATATAATAGCCTTCTCTGATTCGATTCATAAACCACTCAGAGTAAAACGCAGGTATATCTGTTCTCCTGCTGGCACTAATAATCATCATTCTCACCCTTTCAGGCCTTTACTTTATACTGTTATATCCCTTTTTGCAAAGAAAAACCAAGCAACACCATAAAAGAAAATGAAATGCATGATAAGGATGATGATCGAAAAGCCTGGTGACATTCCAGACAGGATAGGTGTATTACCGAATAAGTATTGGTCCCACTGTGTATTGGCAAAGAGCAAAATCTTGCCAAGGGACAGCTCCAGCAACTCTGCAATTTCCGTTACAAACTTCCCGCCAAGTAACGCAGCTATTCCAAACCCAATTGCAAAGGCACTATTTTTAAATACGACAGATACTGCATATGTAAAGGTTGAAATCAGCATCAATTCCAAAAACGTAATTCCATACGTTAACAATAACTTTTGAAACATAAGCCCATTGCCCGCTCCAAAGCCGTAAATGATTCCTCCAATAAGCCAGGAAAAGATAAATGTAGTGGTTAATAAATATATACCATACAATTGAATCGTAAGCCATTTGGCAAATAAGACCATTGACCTTGTTCTCGGACGGATCAATAACAGTTTAATTGTTCCTGTTTGAAATTCATTAGCCAGTATACTCCCCGCCAAACCAATCGCTAGAAATATCGTGATGATTAGGAAGTTGGATAGCACAGACATAAAGTCAATCACATTTCCGTCTGTTCCTTTAATCAGTTTTGTAAAAAAGAATGGTAATAAACAAATCAACAAAGGCATCACCAGAAAGGAGTATCTGACCATTTTGTTATTTGTCATTTTATAGTGTTCGTTATAAAGTAACGACCTCACGAAATTCCAACCTCCCTCGCTGAAATCGTCTGTAAAAAGGTGTCTTCCAACTGATTTTGGTCATAAGCAAGCTGATACACGCTCACTTTATTCAGAACCAGCATTTCATTAAGCATCGGGATATCCTTTTTCTCAACTGATAAGCGAATAAGATTTCCCTTATATGAAATAACCTCATAATTTGCATCTAATACAGCCAGAGCATGTTGGATATCATCCACCTCAATAATAAGCACATGATGATCCATTTTTACATTTGTGATCTCCAATAATTCACCCGCTTTTATGATGCCAATTCGATCACAAAGCATTTCAACCTCAGATAATAGATGAGTGGAAATGAGAATCGATATATTCTCTTCTTTGGCCAAATAGAGAAGATGATTGCGTAAGTCACGCATTCCTTCTGGATCCAACCCGTTTGTTGGCTCGTCCAAAATCAAAATCTTCGGTTTGTGCAAAATTGCCTGGGCGACTCCTAATCTCTGTTTCATTCCTAACGAATATGTATGTACCTTGTCATCGATTCTTTCTGTCAGGTTGACTAATTCAACAACTTCTTCTATTCTATCAGATGATATATTCGAATATAAATTAGCGTATAATTCTAAATTTTGCCACCCAGTTAAATAATCGTAAAAGGCTGGATTTTCAATAATAGCTCCTACATGTTTGATGGCGTCAACAAAAGACGTTCCTACCTCGTGATTCATGATTCTAATCTGGCCGGCATTTTTCTTCATAAGTCCGCAAATCACTCGAATTAAGGTCGTTTTTCCAGCACCATTGGGTCCAATTAAGCCGAAAATTTCGCCTTCTTCTATTTCAAAGCTGATATTTTTAAGGATATCAGAACCAGCTATTTGTTTGCTGATTGATTTGACTTCTAAAACTGTATTTCTCATTCTCCCTGCCTTACCTCCCTAATCCAATCTACTTATCTATTTTACACTACTTACAACCGCTTACCTATATACGGTAAACGTGTTTTCCAAAACAAATAGAAAAAGGGACATTTTCTCCAACAAATGTTAGAGAATAAATGCCCTCTTCTGTTTCCCCATTAGTATCAGTCGGTGAAGAGCTCTGGTCATTACAACATACAATAGTTTAATATCGATCTCATGGTTATCCGAGTATACTTCATTATATGTGACAGCAAATACAGCATCAAACTCCAATCCCTTCGCTAAGTACGACGGTACAATTACTATTTTATCCTTTGGAATAGATGTCGTTTCTTCAAGTAAATAGAGGTCTAGCTCAGTATGCTGTTTAAGAATGGAATTTACAATCGCTGCATCTTCCTCAGTCTTTGTAATAATCGCGAAAGTATTGAATTTTTCTTCCTTTAACTTCCTTACTTGATTAGACATCTGTTCAGCCCATTCCTCATCAGATGTGATCTCTAAAAATACAGGTGGTTTGCCATGTCGAATGATTGGTTCAACCTCCGGAAATGAAGTGGATAGCCGTTTTAATAATTGATTGGCTTCATTCATAATCTCGACGGTTGTTCGGTAACTCTTTTTCAGCTCTCGATAAATGGCTCTTGGAAAAATGGATTTTCTTACTTCCTGCCAGTCGGTTATTCCCCGGTAAGAATGGATGCCCTGCGCCAAATCACCGACAAGGGTAAACATATCTGTTTCCAAAGCTGTTTTAAGCCCTTGAAGCTGCATAAAGCTATAATCCTGCGCCTCATCAATCACTACATTCTTTGCCTTTTTCTCCGGCTTAACTCCATAAATTTTTGCATATAAATACAGAATAGGGCCCAAGTCCTCAAGCTCATATTTTTTCTTAGAAAAGATATTCTGACTGCTTTCGCAAAGCTCTAACGCCTCTTTTTTACTGAGTTTATGATCTGAGTATTGAACCAGCCTGTCCGGGTCGCTGTATAATTCTTTATAAAGTGTCCATATATCTCTCTTATCAAAATAGCTCATATAATCCTGGACGGCTTTTTTGATTTCCATTTTCAGATCATTGATCCTCGCCTCTTTTTTATCCAAAGCCAGCGAAATGTATTGCTTCCGCTTTTTCTTATCACCCTTCCAGTTTAAGGCCCTGTCAATTCTGACCTCATAATGCTGAACTACTTTTTTCAGCATTTTATCTTTATTCAAACGTACTTGATTTTGAAGGACTTTTTTTAGTTTCTCGATTCGTTTATAAAGCGGCAAATATGTATACTCTTTGTATAAAAGATGATTAAACTGTTTTGCTGTATACAATTTAAACTTATCAACCCGAAAGTCTTCATGCACCATTAAACTGGTTTTTATTTCTTCAACATAATGGTCAAGCACCCCTTGAAATAGAGAGGAACCTTTGATGCTTGAGATGTGAACGAATTGTTGATCCTTGAGGATGTCACGAAGCTTAGTATCCTCTGTCAATTTAATTTTCTTCCCCAGCACCTCTTCCACATATCCCTGAAAGGTCATTTGCCTTACTTTCTCAACACCGAGTTCCGGGAGTGCCTCTGAAATATAATCAAGGAATAAAAAGCTTGGTGCTAAAATTAATAATTGCTCAGGCTGGAATACATCTTTATAGTGATACAAAAAATATGAAATACGGTGCAAAGCAATCGTTGTCTTCCCACTTCCTGCAGCTCCCTGCACAATAATAGGTTTATTTAAATCCGCTCGTATGATTTGATTCTGCTCCTCCTGAATCGTTGCAACAATCTCTGTTAATCGATTGGCAGAACTGCCGGCAAGAGACTCCTGCAATAATTCATCCACCGTCGTAATATCGATATCCCGTATGTCAAGCAACTCTCCATCCTCAATGATGAATTGCCTTTTTAGACTAATGGTACCGTCATAAGTTTCACCTTCTGATGTGTAACTCACTTCTCCCAACCGGCCTTCATAGTATAAATTAGCAATAGGTGAACGCCAATCGATGATCAATTGCTCCTGATTGTCACGTTGGAATAAGGATGTCTTTCCAAAATAAAGCTTCTCCATTCCGCCAGCCTCACGAGAAGTGAAATCAACCCGCGCAAAATATGGTTTAGGTATCGCCTTAATTAAACTTTCCAGTTCGGACCTTGATAGCTGATAGAAGCTTGCACTCGTTAAAAGCTGCGAATACCCCGCACTCTCTACCCAGTCTTCATCTTTAAAAATGTCCTTCATTTTTTCCATAAATTGTTCTTTGTTTGTTTCAGCTGTATCAATGACAACCTGCATGTATTTTTTTATAAATTCGAGCCGTTGTTTCTCCTCTTCAATCTCCTGATTTATACTACTTATCACTCTTTCACCTATCCTTTCTTTATATATTTCAAGAATTCCTGTTTGAAAGACTAAACAAATCACCATACTGCTTATTGGAGGTGGAATCATGTACAGAAATCAAATCGCTTTGGTCTTTTCTGATTTTGGGTTAGATCATCTTTATTTAAAATTTGAAGTGCCGCTTGAAGTTCATGGTATATTGAATGACCCGGAGACGTGTGAAATAATGGAACAATTTTTGTCCGTGTATGACTTTAATTCACAGGAAACTCTCTTATTTGATGAATTTTTCACTCATTTTAAGATATTTAAACGAATAATTACATTCACTAGTGATTTACCCATCCATTATATTGATTTATATAAACCGAGCAGTGAAATCTCTTACTAAATTGATTTTGGGATTTTGCAGGTAACGTTATATTCATACACCCGATACGACAAAATAACCAGACAATCGTTTCATGATTGCCTGGCATTCTTCTTAACGTTATTCACAATAAGTATGGCCCAAATAAACAGGTCATAACTAATAAATTATAGCCTATGTAGTAAAATAATCCAGCAAATAAACCTGTGTCTTCCTTCATCACCCAGCGATAGATCATATACGTAACAATACTGATGATTAAAGGCCAAATAATCAAGCTACCATCGAAGTTTAAATATGATGGAGCCGCAAAGAATGACCTTTCTGATAAGACCTCATTCAGCATATAGATCATAGTACCGATATAGAGCAGAATTCCCACCGGCTCTACCCAACTGGATTCATTCCTTTCGAAAATATCACTCTTGATAAACGACAGGATTCCGTAAAAGACCAATGGAGGAACAACCCATACCAGTCCAAGCACTAGCATAAAAAAGCCGCTGAATATGCCAGAAATAGAATAATATAGAGCGGAGGTATAATCTTCTTTGGTTATTTTTTGTGAAGATTCGATATATCGATCATCATCCGTTGTGCCGTTCAACACATATTCCTTCCCATCAAACGTTTGCCAAGTTATATAATTCTGATCAAGCCATTGAGGTCTGGCAGGTGTGTCTTCCGTATTACTTCTCCTCTCAGCTACCCAGGCTCCTTTTTGCTGCGTGGCATAGTAAACATTATACCCAGAACGCTTTGCAACTCGACTGCCCTCAGCAACAAATAAAATTGCCGGCTTATCATCCTGGTAGGAAATCTGCAAATATCGAGGATTATCTAACTCACTCCCATTCTTCTCATCATAAAAAGTATACTTCTCATTTTTTTCAACTTTTGAAGTAGCTAAATCAAAGCTTAACTCCAACGCTTGATAGGCCCTTTGTCCCTGTGCCATCGAATATTTTTCGATAATAGCTGTAGCTTTTTTGTCTCCGGCATCATAGATGATATTCTCAATTGTTTCCCCGCCAGTTGCTGAATACTCGAGCAGCTTTTTTAATTTTCCATTATACAATG
Source organism: Pradoshia sp. Z3_51 (assembly GCF_058215915.1). Lineage (NCBI taxonomy): Bacteria > Bacillati > Bacillota > Bacilli > Caryophanales > Bacillaceae > Pradoshia > Pradoshia sp. Z3_51. The sequence continues at coordinate 377,532 of NZ_JBZAJC010000001.1, forward strand.
AATAAAAATGAACCTCGGAATCAGATATTTGAAGTCCTACTAAAAAGGACTTACCATTTTTAGCCTGCAATCCTGTGTAAATAGGTTGATCATATGTATGTATAAGCTTTGTTTGACCTGTACCTGCATTATATTCTTTTAGTTCATTCTGATTCCAAAAGAGAACTCCAGCTTGGGTAGGTGAAAAAGAAGTAATGTCTTGAGCGATTACCTGATCCGTTCCCTCTTGGTTGATGGTTAACTTATCATCATCCATATAAATCAGCTGACCCTCGGACGCCCAAATTGGTTCTGCCGGCGCCACTTCGGCTTGGATGGATTCTTCTTTTAACATGTTGAAATTTTGATCCAATACTTTGTGAGAAACATCTGTCTCATCCGGCATAAAAAAGTGTAACTCATCATCTATTTGATAACTGTAATATTCCATTGGATATTTTGATGATGCTTTCAAATTGCTTGATCTCCCCCACCCATCATCAGGCAGAGTTGTTTCCAGTCTTACATTGTACACATAATAAAGCAGCAACATGATAAAACCTGTAATAATTGGTATAATTATAGCCTTCTTACTCAAATGAATCCCCCTTAATCTCTAGATCTTTATACTCATTTAAATAATATCACTATATTAGTTTGATTTGGTAGAATTTTCTATAAATTATAATTGTTTAAATTTTAATTTATAGAAATCTTGTTAAATCTCCACAAAATATGTTAACCTATTACTTAAATTAGTTTACTTATTTTCGATTGAGGTGACTGTCTATGGCTCATAATAAAACGAAAAAGCTAGTTCTCACAGCAATGTGTGCATCCATCATCTGTCTGTTAGCCCAAATCACCATTCCTTTGCCTCTCATTCCTATTACAGGACAAACATTAGCCGTTGGGATTGTGGCAACCATCTTGGGATCCAGACACAGTACGATTACAGTATTAGTCTATTTAACACTCGGTCTTATAGGCTTACCTGTATTCTCTCAATTCACAAGCGGATTAGGTATTTTATTTGGACCAACGGGCGGTTACTTAATCGGATTCATTCCGACAGCCTTTCTGATTGGGCTATGGTTAGAAAAAACATCCTATACATACAGTCAAGCTTTTTTCGCAAACCTAATCGGTATGTGTATCACCTTAACCGTTGGATGCGTTTGGTTAAAACTATTTGCAGCACTTACCTGGCAGGAAGCTTTAGTAACAGGTATTTATCCTTTTTTACCAGTCGGCATCATTAAAGCATTCCTAGCCGCATGGTTCGGCATCACTATAAGGCAGCGCTTGAACTCTGCTAAACTATTACCAGCTCAAGCTAAAAGATACTCCTCCCTTTGAATTAGGTGGAGTATCTTTTGCTATATTGGGAAGGTATTATCTGTAAGCCGATATAAAGTATGTTTTTATCAGCTTCTCTATTACTGATTATATTTCTACTAGTTATCATAAAAGCAACTAGATACTCCATAGAAAATATGCAAAACTATATAATTCGTGCTGTAAAACCAAATAAAAGGCACCCTATTTGAGTGCCCACTAGTCAACATTTCCTCTATACTCCTTTCATTTTTTCTTAAAAACAAATTTTATTTAAAGTCACACAAAAGATTATCCATCAACCAATATATGTAAAGGATTAAATGGAACTTTGTAGAATTATATATTGAGCAATAATTTATATGAAATTAGGTGAAGAGATTTTGAAAAGCAGCATATGGGATAAAGATGTAGGTTACAAACCACTACCGGTCACTGATTCAATTATTGAAATGGCCGAAAAAAAGCTGGGTGTTAAACTTCCAGAATCCTACATAAAATTATTAAAAGATCAAAACGGCGGGAGTATCATCTACAATGCTCATCCCGCTCCCAAGCATGAAGTATTTGACGATTTATTCATAGAAGTAGAATACCTCGATGGAATTGGCAAAAATGGAGGAATACTAGATAGTGAAGAATTAATAGAAGAATGGGAAATGCCTAAAGGCCTTGTTTTGTTTAATGGTGATGGTCATTACTGGCTGGCCTTTGATTATCGGCATACTTCTTCAAATCCGCCAATTGTGTACGTAGATAATAATGATGAGATTTCACAAGTAATAACACTCGCTAGAAACTTTGACGATTTTCTAGAAAACTTATATGTAGTGTAAGGAAGACTTTGAATCGTTAATCGAACAAGATGATGCTGAAACACTTTCTGAAATTATCCAATTTGATACTATTGATGAGGAAGCAGATTTAGATTGGTATGGCGAAAAGTTATTACAATTGAGCGAACATCCTGATGATGATTTAAGGATCTCTATAGCTAATAAAATTTGGAATGATTATACTTACCAATTTAGTGAAGATACCTTAAAGAAATTCATTGAACTATTTAAAAATGATACAGATTCTGATGTGAGAAGCTATGCTGATATGATTACAGAAAAAATTAATTACTCTATAGAAGATTTAAAGATGGAAATGGTAAGAGAAAATACTGATTATGGTTACAATGTCGTATCCAGCTTTATGTATAAAGACAATAGCTACCATGTTATACAGAAAGATAAAAAATGGATATTGGAAAGTCTCACTGGTGCAGATCAGTCATTCGATTCAATAGAACAATTCTTTAAAGAGGCAACATTGGGGGGAATCCCTCTTACCGATGCTTGGGTAGAAGTTAAGATAATATAAGCTTTTTTAAGAAAAGAAAAAATTACAGTGTACTAATTAGAGCACTCTAACCTATAAAAAGATCCTGACCTCTAAAGTTGATCGGGATCTGATTATTTTGGATTATTTCCCTTCACATATCTAGACGATAAAACATATCCAGAGATCCTCCTTTATCTAATCTTCATCAATTCTTATTTATCTACCATTTTGTAATTTTCAAAGTGCCAACTCAATAACAACTATTATTTTCTTTTGAGCATCCATTGGTAAACTAACCTTCCACCCTATTGGAATGGCATTGTTCGTTAAATTATTCTTAAATACCAGGTGTAACATTATATATTTTTCTACAATAAACTCTCGTTTCATTCTCTACACTTATGTCATTTATTAAGTATGGGTCAATTCAGTCCTTCTACTGATTGATATTTAATAAATATTTCCAAATATTATTGTATAATCTGTTCTAAATACTGTAAAATTTAATTGTCTGAATATTTAACGGTTTCTATTTAGGGGTTTTGTTATTTTGCGCAGATACTACTCAAAGGGGGATTTTTTAATGGGTTGGGATTACGAATATGATGTAGTAGTAGTCGGTTCTGGAGCAACAGGTTTTTCTGCCGCCATTACTGCAAAAAAAGAGGGATTAAGTACACTGCTAATTGAAAAGGAAAAGCATTTTGGAGGAGCTTCTGCTTTATCAGGCGGCGGTGTATGGGTTCCGAATAACAGATATTTAGTTGAGGCTGGTGTAGCCGATAGTTTTGAAGAGGCTAAATTATATTTAGATTCCACTGTAGGTGATTTAGTAAGTGATACAATTAAAGAAACCTATTTGAAAAAAGGGATCGAAATGCTGGATTATATGCATAATTTAAGCCCACATATGAGATTCTCCTATGCAAATAATTACTCTGACTATTACCCGACACATCCGGGTGGAAAAGGGATCGGCCGGTCGATCGAGCCCAAAGTAATTGATTTAAATAAATTAGAAGATTGGAAGAGCAAGCTTCTCCCTCCTGCTATGGATACAAAAGGTTTCGTTATGACAGGACAGGATTTCGTTAAAGTGAATATGATCACCAGGTCCTGGGCAGGAAAAAGAGCTTCTTTAACACTTGGATGGCGATTAATTAAGCATAAATTATTCAAAAAAGATTATGCCGCATTAGGTAGAGCTTTAATAGCTCGATTGGCTCTAACTTACAAAGATTTAAACGGTGAAATTTGGCTTGATTCACCATTTGTTGATTTTATTTACGAAAACGATAAAGTAACAGGCCTAATCGTAAACAAAAACGGTAAACAAGTAACAATCAAAATCAATAAAGGCTTAATTTTTGGATCAGGTGGATTTTCTCGGGATCAAGAAAAGAGAGATAAATATCTTCCAAGTCCACAAGATGTGAGTTGGACAAGCTCACCAAAAGGTCAAACTGGTGATATTATTGAGCCTTTCGCAAAATTGAATGCGAAGTTTGGTTTAATGGACAGAGTTTGGGGTGCACCTACTGTCATTAATCATTTGGGTATGCCATTTTTCTTAGTAGCGGATAGAGGCTTGCCGAATATGATTATCGTTGACCAAGACGGAAATCGATATATTAATGAACCGACTCCATATCATGAATTCGTTGATAAAATGTATGAACATAATGAAAAAACAGACGGTAAAGCCATCACTTCCTGGATTATTTTAGATGCAAGAGCCAAGAAAAGATATATATTTACTGGCCTATTCCCCGGGCAAGATTTCCCTCAAGCATACTATGAGAATGGTGTTGTTTTGAAAGGAAATACAGTCGAAGAATTAGAAAACAAATTAAATATTCCACAAGGAAATTTAGTTAAAACAATGAACAGATTCAATGAATTTGCACGAAACGGAAAAGATTTAGATTTCCATAGAGGAGAAACACCACATGATCGATATTACGGGGATCCTTCTTTGCCAAATCCAAATTTACTTGAAATCAATGAGGCTCCCTACTATGCAATGAAAGTCTACCCAGGGGATATCGGCACTAAAGGCGGGGTAGTTACGGACGAATTAGCAAGAGTTGTTAAAGAAGACGGTACAGTATTTGATAATGTATACGCTTGTGGTAACTGTTCATCATCCATTATGGGTCATTCTTATCCTGGGCCAGGAGCAACATTGGGACCGGGTATGACCTTTGGTTATGTAGCTTCCATGCACTGTAAGGATAAAAAATAAAAGACTTTTTAAACCCAGACAAAAGCATTTGAACAACTAAAGTTCTTATGCTTTTGTTATTTCTATTAATATCTCTTTTCTTTTATACAAAAGGAGAAAATACCTCCATTTTTAAAATGATTAACCATACTAAAGACCGTTCCATGGTAATACAGACAAAAAGAACAACCAGATACTTTTTCTTTTTTACTCAGTGCTTCATTCACGTTTTTTAGATTCTTTGGAAATTCATATGCCAGTTCTCAAAAAAATTATTCATGTTGTTCTCCACCTTCGTTCTTCATTAATGCAACGCTTCTAACTGGTAATTATTTGTAAATGGAAATTACAGTAAAATACCTTTCCCTTCCATGCTATAATAAGATCCTAATTTCACCAAAGGAGTGCACAACAGTGATGAAGCGATTTTTCATTATTATGTTTGGAGCGTTGTTGTTGACGGCTTGTTCGAACGCAACAAAAGACACAAACAATGAAACAACTTCTACCACCACTAACGTTCAAGAAAACGATCAGCAGGAAGTCAACTTGGAATTCACCCAAGAAAAATATTATATCGAAACCGGTGATGACACGACCATTTACTACTATGCCGAACTGGAAAATACCAGCAACATCCCAGCAGTGTTGTATTCTTCTGACTTAGCGGCAGAAGACAAAGACGGAAATGTATTAGGTGCCCAAATGGGCGGAAGCAGTTACCCGCACATTGTCAATCCAGGGGAGAAAACCTATATTTCGAATACCCTCTTTATTGAAGAACCTATCAAACAAGAGAACATCGCCAAAGTGTATTGCGTGCCTGAGTATGACAAGGCATCTGAGGAATATGTCGGTGTTAATGTGGAAAACCCTGTATTAAAAGAAGATGAGTACAAAATGTACACAGTAACAGGCAAACTTGTGAATTCGACAGATGAAGAGTTTGATGCATCCTATGCAGCCGTTTTACTAGATGAAAATAACCAAATGGTCGCAGTCTTGTCAGGCTATGCGGACAGCTTGAAAAAAGGCCAACCAAAGCCATTTGAAACGTATGAATATCTGCCAGAAGCGGTAAAAGGAAAAGTCAAAAGTGTAAAAGTGATTTCCTGTAAACATTAAGAAATAAAAGCGGTTCCCGTGTGATCTGATTCAAGAAATTTAGACATATATAATTAGGCTGCTTCAAGACCTGAGTTCTGTATTCAACTGGACTCAGGTCTTTTAATTTCGCCTTCATTTGTTTTTGTGATTGTAATAATGGATATAGTCCGCCATTTCTTTCTCAAAATACTCCAAACTCTTAAATTCCCGGAGAAAAAGAAGCTCGGACTTCAATAAGCCCTTAACCGTATCGGAAAAGCCATTTGATAGTTCTTTTTGTTTATTGTACTTTTTTATACTTTCGCCAGATATTTTTCTTTATAAGACAACCCTTGCCCTAATAGATATGCACCAATCATTTGCATAACCGTTTTCACGATAATCTGACCAATAATTGCAGCTGGTACAGCTGACCAAGGAATATATCCAGCTCCTAATGGGCTTAGTCCTACAATGACGAACACAACTGAATCTAATAAACCACCAACCATTCCACTATAAAAGACACGCCAAGCCATCGGAAGTTTTAAACGTGTATAAATTTCTGTATCTGTTGTTTCTGCGATTAAGAATGATAGCGCAGAGGCTGCGACGATAATTAGAGTATCTCCTAATAAATAAGATGCAGTTGCTGATAATACTAAAGCTAAGAAAATAAAACCATAGGTCCTCTTACGACCAAGTTTATTTTGAACCAAATCACGGAAGATAAAGGTTGCACCAATTAAGAACGATCCCATTGGAATAATGAATATCCAAAATTCTAATGGAGCAAAGCGCGCTGTCAGTACATTTGCCGTTACAATTGATACTAAATAGAATAGAATGCGTATCATATTGATCCTCCTATATGCTGTTTGGTATGTAAATATGTGTGCATTCCTTGCAGACGCAGCTTACAAGCGGGACATTCACCACAGCCGTCCGCTTTAATACCGTGATAACACGTTAAGGTCTTTTCTTTCACAAAATCAAATGCACCTAATTCATCTGCTAAGGACCATGTTTCTGCTTTGTTCAACCACATTAAAGGTGTGTGTATAACAAAGGCTTCTTCCATTGATAAATTGATTGTGACATTAAATGATTTTATAAAAATATCACGACAATCTGGATATCCGCTAAAATCTGTTTCACAAACACCTGTAATAATATGCTTTGCACCAATTTGTCTCGCTAATACACCTGCAAAAGATAAAAATAATAAATTGCGACCCGGTACAAACGTTGATGGCAACTCTCCTTCCGCACCATCCTTCACCTCAATATCAGCGCGTGTTAATGCATTCGGAGCAAGTTGATTAAGTAATGACATATCTAAAATATGATGATGGACGTTTAATTCATTAGCGATTTGTTTTGCACATTCAATTTCTAATGCATGTCGTTGCCCATAATTAAATGTCACAACCTCTACCTCTCCAAAATTTTTCATTGCCCAGAACAAGCATGTCGTACTATCTTGTCCGCCGCTAAACACGACTAATGCTTTTTCTTGCTTCATGATCTTTCCCCCCTCCCAAGATAAAAGGATTTTAACGAATTGTGGTAACACTCAGTTAGCGATTATCAATTTTTTCGGGATATAAATCGTGATTCATTAAGCGATGATTTGCGATTTCTTCATATTTCGTACCTGCACGGCCATAGTTACACCAAGGGTCGATTGATATACCCCCGCGTGGAGTAAATTTGCCCCATACCTCGATATAACGAGGATCCAGCAGTTTAATTAAGTCATTCATAATGATATTGACACAGTCTTCGTGGAAGTCTCCATGATTGCGGAAACTAAATAAATATAATTTTAGTGACTTACTTTCTACAATTTTTTTATTTGGAATATACGAAATATACATGGTCGCAAAATCCGGTTGCTGCGTAATTGGGCAAAGACTTGTAAACTCAGGGCAATTAAACTTAACAAAGTAATCACGGTCTGAATGTAAATTATCTACAGACTCTAATACTTCAGGTGCATAATTAAATGCATACTTCACATTTTGATTTCCCAATAACGTTAAATCCTCTAATCCTTCTGTTTGTTGTCGACCAGACATAAATAACCCTCCTTGAATTAGATATCTAATCATTCCAAGGAGGGCCATACTCTTTTTCTATAAAAATAACTACTTAGAAAGTCAAAAAAGCCACGTCCAATATATGGACATGGCGAGAATGACATGTATCCATAGTTTTTTATAGAGGGTATCCGCTATGAACCTCTCCTGAAAATCTTCAGATATTATTTTAATTACATCTTATCATATCACACCCGATAATGGTTATAAAAGGAAAAAAGTTAACAGATGTAAGTTGAATCACGGGTGTTTCATAAAATATGGAGCTGAGCTAAAAATGATAAACACAAGTTAGACGATAAAAGTATTTTGGCAATTTTACACAAATAAATGGCCAGATGACTATTATCTAAAGGTTTGATGGTTTATTAATCAAACTCAATTATTTCTTTCTCCTTCGGTTTTTCATATCATACGAACCAGACTTGTATACAAGTTCTTGTATCGCTATTACTGGTTATGTTACTATTTTATATACTTATATTACGTATCGGAGGAAACATATATGATTATCGATCAGTTATCAAATGCTCCATTATATGATGGAGTGCATCCTAGATTAAAGAAAGCCTTCGCTTTTTTAATGGAAAATGATTTGCAAGCCTTGCCGGTAGGAAAGTATGAAATTGAAAATGACAAGGTCTTCGTAATGATTCAAGAGTATGAAACAAAGCTCATTGAAGACTGTCGCCTGGAAGCTCATTACTCATATACGGATATCCAATACGTCATTAAAGGCGAGGAAAGAATGGTTTATACAAATAAGGAAGATACAGAAGTCGTAGAGGAACAAAAAGAAAATGATGTTATGTTCTTGAATGGCGAGGGTAATCATCTTATCGTGAAAGAAGGATGTTTTGCTGTGTTTATGCCCCAAGATGCTCATATGCCAGGTGTTTGTGTGCAACAACCGCAAACTGTAAAAAAAGCAGTAGTAAAAGTATTGTGTGATTAATGGAAGAGGCAAAATCAATTCATGATTTTGCCTCTCTTAATCTTTGTCGTGATTGCGGAAAGTTTTTCAACGACCTAACTAACACTCCTATATCTGGCACTCGTTATCTTGGAAAGTGGTCTACTTTCTTTCATTTAATAGTTGAGGGTTACACCTTGCCGAAGATTGCCAAAAGACTAAAAATCCATTTGTCTACCGCATTTTACTGGCGACATAAGGTGCTTTTTGCCCTTCGTTCATTGGGATTTCAAACTTTAAAAGGAATTATCGAAAGCGATGAGACCTTTTTCAAAGAGTCTTTCAAAGGCCGAGAAGTAATTGATAGAAAGGCTAAGAAGCGTGGAGGTAGAGATGAACCAGCCTCAAACATATTTCTACAAGTAGGGGGTGAACAGTTTAGCGGACGGGATCATTTGTCCCACTGCCCCTTACGTTCTACCCTGGCTACTGATAGATTAAATTCAAATGAAAAAAGTTCAACCAGAAAGTTCTGGCTGAACTATATAATACGAACCTGCCCCTTTACTTCAACAAGATATTCAACCACAAAAAAGCATTAATCTTTCTAGGATGAACGCCACTGTTTAATAATTTGGGATCTAACCTGTCCCACTGCTCGGGCAGGAATCGCCCGTCTTTCACTGCCATCCTGTCTTTGTATAATCAACATTGATATATAAAAGATCCTTATTTATAAATTTCTAGCAGCGTCTTTTATAGCCAAATCTCCGAGGAATGAATTTGTTTATTTATTTTTACCGTTTTTTTCGTTGCCGTGTTTAAAGTTCCCTGTAATTTTAGCTAATAAAAGCTGTACTTCCATTATATCTTCTGCTGCATTTAATTTTTCTATAAGTTGCGCAGCCTTCCCATCCTTTACAATTTTGATTTGCTTGCCTTCGTAATAGATGATCACTGTCCCTTTTTTCGTTATTTGGTAATTGAATGGCTCTTCCTTTAATCTGTTGCGTTTATCTATTTCACTCACCATATTACCCCCTAATCGTTCGACAAAATAGCTTACAAGCCATTTTGTATAAATATATTCTCTTTGAGGACATTCTTTCTTGAACTTAATTATAATGCCTTGGTCAAGCTTGATGTCTTTATATATGTCGTTTATTTTCCCGGTGGTATGTAAAACCATTATTATATATATGTCTTTAAAAATAATATAATTCCTTTTTTCGCTAACCTGCCCCGTTTGTTCAATAAGCTACTATAATCTAACCGTACCATAAAATGGATATAAATCAACCTTTTTTATAAAGCAACAATCTTTACGAAAACAGCCTATTTTTAAGACGAAGAGTATTTAAAATGGCTTCGATTTGAGAGAACATATTGAAGTTTGACGAACGACAAGCCATCTTGAAATGCTAAAAATCCCTTTTCTCCTAGCAGAAAAGGGATTTGGATTTTGGCTAAAAGACCTTTTTGAAAGTGGTTGAAGCATGGTCGGTCAAAATGTGTGCGGTAGATGAAAGCATATTCCCGACAATAAAGGATAAGAAAGACAACTTATGTTGAATAACGAATTCCTCTAAATGATTGATATAAATTCCATATGGCACATCTGTCAGGATACTCATCGCTCCTGCTCCCAGCATGATCCAAGCCATCACATACAGATATCTGATGATATCTCCAATCACATACCCATGTGTCCAGATGGAGCGATGCTTAAATTTTTGGTAGGGAATCCACATGAACCGTAAGAATCCCCACCTCCGATACGGATTGCTTTTTATATCCAAATCAGGGTTCATCCAATAAGTGCCGAAGAGATATCCTATAATCACGGAAATCCCATGCACATATTGTTGAGAACTGATCAATACGGCCCCAATTCCAATAGCTAAAAATACTAGGTTTATTTTCTTATGCGCTTTCCCGTTTGCCACCCTAATCCTCCGTTTTGTTCTTTTATGACGGTTCTCCTGAACCAGCCATTGTTTTCCATTATAGGGGATAATCAGAGCTGGGAACACATTTTCGCTCAAAACAAGTGTTCGCTCTTCTGTTCGTCGTCGAAAAAACAAAAAAGCCAATAATTTTGGTTTTTTATCTAGGCATGATTCAGAATTGTAGAATGAATTTTCCCAGATTCAAAAGTCGCATTACTTCTTTTGAATAAAAGAAATAATATCAATATATAGAGCTGTCATTTCTTCTGGTGTTTTGTCTAAACCATTTTGAACCCATTGTTCGACTAATCCTAAAAAAGCAGATGTGATAAAAGATAAAAAATATTCCATAGGGGCCTTTAACCTTGCATTAATGCTATCATTTTTCTCTAAATTCAAACGTACTTTTTCTGAAAAGGCATCCCTGAATCTAATATGAAAACCTGCTCTACCATGATTGCTTAAGAAAATTTTTAATATTGGTGCATGCATTTTAATTGAACTAAATAGAGAAGCAGCTATTTGCTCTTGTCCATTTTCAAATGTATGTATGGAAGAGTAGCGAGATTGTAATTCGTCAATATGATTTCCTAAATCTCTAAACAATTGTTGTTCTATTTGATCAAGCAAATCGAATTTATCTTGATAGTGTAAATAAAAAGTTCCTCGATTAATTTGTGCGGTTTTTGTTATATCCCCGATCGTAATTTGTTCAAACGGCTTATTCTCTAAAATTTGCAAAAATGACATTTGAATTAGTTGTTTAGTTTTACGGTTTTTTTCTTCATAAATACTCACAAAAATCCCTCTATTTCTAAAAATGAACAAGCTGTTCACTTTTGTTCATTGCTTCTGTTTATACCTTGATTATAAAATGAATAAATATTACTGAACAATATGTTGTTTATTAAGAAAGGAAGAAATTGATTGAGATTATTTAAAGAAAAATTAGCTTGGGCTGCTCCTATTGCAGTAATTTTAATTATTGCGTTATTCTCATTAAATTTATTTGCTCAAGGTAACCCACAAGTAAGAAATTTACCAGTTGCACTTATAGTAAATGATGAAGGCGTACATGTAGATGCCGTGAAATCGGCAGTTGAACAAATGAGTAAAGGCACTGACGGCGAAGAACCAATGTTAGCTTTTACAAATGAAAAAGAAGAAGATATTGAAGATTTATTTGATGATAAACAGTATTATGCTGCATTAGTCATTCCTGAAGGTTATAATGATACATTGCAAAATGCGCTGACTAACAACTCTCCAGCAACTTTACAGGTATATATTAACCAAGGTTATAACATAACTGGTGCGAACTATGCTAAGACTGCTTTAACTGCTTTAATTACCCAATTAAACAACCAATATTCTTCAAATTTTATTGCGCAAATGGACGGTCAACAAATCGAGGCTAACAAGGCAGCTGTACTTGTGAATCCGATTGTTTCTGAAGAAAAAGTATTCAATGCCGTTACAGCCTCAACTGCAAACGGAAGTGCTCCAACCTTAATGGCAGTTCCTGCTTGGGTAGGTGCGTTAATCGGTGGTTTCATAGTATTTTTAGCTTCTTCAAACATTTTGAAAAAAGAATTATTAACTCGGAAACAAGCGTTACACCTAATGGGAGGTCAAGCATTATTCGGCATAATTATTGCCCTATTCTCTGGTTTTACCGTTGCAACGCTTGGTTTAATCGCTGGTATTAATATGCCTAGCTACTTCTTGGTTGGTTCGTTCGTATCGTTTGCAGCCTTCTGTTTCTTTTTATTAGTCTCCGGAGTAACTGCATGGATCGGTAAACCAGCCATTACCTTATTCATGGTTGTAATGCTGTTAGGTATGGGTGTTTTAATGACACCACAAGAAATGCTTCCTGATTTCTTTGTAAACTTCATTCGCCCTTGGGTTCCTATCCGCTTTGCCTCTGAAGGTTTACGTGAAATTTTCTACTTCGGCAGCGGCTTCTACACTGGCCAATCATTCAACACCATTTTAGGAATTGGTATTGCAGGGTTAGTGATGTATGTTCTATCTATTTTTAAACCAGTGCGTGCAAAAAAAACTAATGCTAAATAAGCTTATTTATAATGATGTGCTCTGACAACATTATAAATATTCGACTTCAGTCATTCCAACTGGATCTGCGCTCTTATATAAATAAAGCTGAATAGAGGCAGGGACATCACTAGATTCAAAATCAAAGCCGGCAGATTTTTACTCCTCGTAAAATTCTGCCGGCTTTTTTGTTCATTCGTAGATTTGTCTCAGCTTTTTATTATAATTCTACAAATTTAAGACCGCATCATATGCTTCGTGTACTGCATCAAGTACTTTTCTAACCTTCACGCTATCACCAACGTTAACAATATTCGTTTTATTTTTTAAAGAGTGATATAGATGATTGTTAGGCGAAAATCCTGCTGCTACCACAACGCTATCACAATCATTCCATTCTTTATTGCCGTTTACCTCAATTTCTACGGCTTGATCTAGTACTTCTGTTACTTTAGCAGATGTTTTAAACGTGATATTTGGGTGCTGCAAAAGCTGGTTTAACATCATTGCATTTTGTATAAATAAAGGTTCAGGTAACATTTTTTCAGCCATTTCGATAATAGTGATCTGCATTCCTTTATTTGCAAGCACAATTGCGGTTTCACAGCCGACTAGCCCGCCGCCAATAACCGATATCTTTTTTCCAAGAAGAGCTTGATTTTGCAGAACGTCTGTTGCTGTGTAAACATGGCTCTTATTCAGTCCCTTGATTGCACTTGGCATTATAGGATTGCCACCGGTAGCATGAACCACCAAATCTGCTTTATAGGATAATATCGCTTCTTCCGTTGCCTCTTTACAATACCTAATCGAGATATTTAACCGGTCAAGTTTTGTCCGATAATAATCGAGAATTTTCATTCCATCCCGCTTAAACGGAGGCATACAGGCATTATGAAAGTTCCCTCCTAGATAGGCTTTTTTCTCCCATATTTCCACATCATGACCTGCTTCTGCAGCAGTTATGGCAGCTTGACAGCCGCCAGGACCAGCACCTATCACTAGAACCCGCTTCGATTCATCTGCTGCTTTCAATTCTTTCAATCCCTCATAGCCCGTAAGAGGATTGACGGCGCAGTTTATGCTCTTACCAGCAGCAACGGTAGCAATACAGCCTTCATTACAATAAATGCAATGTCTGATTTCGTCCGTTCTATTTTCCATCACTTTCTTTGGAAAATTTGGGTCTGCCAAAAACTCTCTTCCAACTCCCGCGATATCAATCCAACCATTTCGAAGTGCAGCTTCAGCCTTTTCAATGTCACCCAGGCGCCCATTTGAAAGAACTGGCAAAGACGTGACAGCCTTAATTTTAGCAGATGAAATCATTTGTGGAACCATATCCTGCTGGTAAATAGGCGGCATTGCTATGTACCAATTATCATGACAGCCAGCGTCAACATGTAATGCATGGACACCCTTGCTTTCTAATAGTTTGGCAATCTCTATTCCTTCTTCAATTCCCCTGTACCCTTCTTCTACTGGCAAGAAATGATCCGGGGTAAATTTAACAAGGAGAGGGAAGTCACTTCCAAGGTCTTCCTTGATGACATCGATTATTTCTGTTAAAAATCTCATCCTGTTTTCAAAGCTTCCGCCATATTCATCCTGGCGGATATTCCATCGTTTGGTCATGAATTTATCTGTCAGGTACCCGCCATAAGCATGGATTTCAATGGCGTCTGCTCCTGCTCTCTTCGCTAATTTTACTGTTCTCGAGATTTCACCTTGTATAAACTTAATTTCATCAATCGTCAATTCTTCAAAGGTTATATTAGCACCGGGATACAATGGTAAAGCTGATGCTGAAGCAGGCTTTAGCCTGCCCTCTCCTATACCACCTAATCCAATTCCGGGCACCACTTGAAGGCAGATTTTACAATCAAATTCATGGGCCCTATCCACTAGCTCTTTAAAGCCTGCAAAACTTTCTTCTGTCAATGTGGATGCAGGGGTATGGCCATCGATAGCTTCTGTTGCAATAACGGTTGTCATCACCATCGATGCTCCGCCCTTTGCTCTGGTAACATAGTAATCTACTGTTCTTGGATCAAAATTTCCGAGTTCTGCTCCCATTGGAACCATAACAAATCTGTTTTTCAGTTCCAAATTTCCGACTTTAATAGGTTCTAATACCAACATTTTGTGGCCACCTCATTAAAAGGGACGAATTCGATCAAAACCATGCCAGAAGCGTCCCCTTGCTTTCATATATTATTAGATAATTTTATGTGATATATTTCACATAAAGAATGATGACTGGATTTTAAAGATAAGTACCATCCATACAATTATTGTAAATTTTTCCATAAATTTAATCAATGTGATTTAAACGCTTTATTTGTACGGTTTGTGAAAAAAACAGCAGTCATACTCTGCGTGACTGCTGTTTACACAGGTTTTAGAACATATTATGATTTCTTATATTGTTTATTCATTTCTATATAACTTTAAATCGGATAAAGATATGCTATATTCCTGCTATAACAGAAGGTGTTGCAATTGTATGCCATAAGTTAGCACTGATAGCGCTGTTTCTTCATCCTTTTCCCGGCCATCAAAATAGAGAATCTCTTGTTCTAATTCTTCCAACTCGTTTATCCTGCCTTTAAGGTAGTCATTGAGCCGGTTAATGGCGGATTGAATCCGCTGCAGCAGGCCGCCCATCCGAAGATCGAATACATCAAGACCGAATATTTTATTCTCTTCCATCCACTGCGTTTGATAAGCTTTCATGAATTCCTCTGCTAACTTTTTCATTTCAGGTAAGAAGGTATTACAATAGTCCTCCATAATTTCACGATTTTGATTATGATAGGCTTGCCGAATGTTTATCCCTGCCTCACACTTAATTGCTAATAAACTGCTTAAGGAATACTGTGTCAGAAACAATGCCTGCCAATCGGGATTTCTATTGATACACTTTTTAAAACGATCTGCACAGTTTTGAAAGTGCGAAGCATACTCATTAGGTATCACATGTCTATCAAATAACCCGAATAATACATCTTGATACAATAGATACTTAGCCGGGTTAATTGAATGGTTATTCGGCAATTTATTACCAGGTACCATCATCGTCATATCCAAGCTCATAAAATCAGAGTAATTCCCTCCGACACATGTGGTAAAGCGCTCCTCCAGGCGGCTTGTTTCAGCATTATCCGTATAACAAAGCTCTGCCCAAAGCTGTAAGGTCGGAAGTATGGAATAAATTGATGCTTCCGCGCCGTTATCACCCCAGGCTGTAATAAATACATCTTTAACTCCATTACGAAGGCAGCTTTTATGAGCAATTTCACCTGCATGATGACTAAAATGATTATTTGAGGAAAAGCCAGTCCATTTCCAAGCGCCGCCAGCAAAAATTATGTTGTTACTGAGTTGTTTATGTTTTTTCAACATACCATCATATTTTTCCGACTCAACCGAATAGTAATCCCAATAAACTAATGATATGTCATCTGGGATCATTTCTATAACATCCTCTCGAATTGGGCTTTCGGTATCGTAATACTCTCCCGAACTCGCCAACCGGAAAAACATATCACTCCACATCATCGGCTCATAGCTGTACTTTCTGGCAATTTCCATCAAGCGGCCAAAATGCTTAAGCAACAAAGTCGACCGGTCCCGAAAACCATGTTTATCCAGATACTTGCCAAGCCCGACCATATGGGCCTCATCCATTCCGATATTGATTTTTCTGCTGGAAATATGTTTGGACATAGTCCTGAACATTGCATCAATCAAATCGTACGTTTTCTCTTCATCAATAAGCAGGATATCATCACAATCCACGATATCGGAAAATGTCTCCCATTTTAATGCTGTACCCAAATATGCCAGCGTTTGAATACAGGGAATCAGCTCGATTCCGAAGCTGCTTGCATACAGATCCATACTTTTTAATTGTTCTCCCGAATAACGGCCACGCATATAGCCAAAATACGGATACTCTTTTATCTCATACGTGTCTTCAGTATATAGCTGCACAGAAGAATACCCCATTAAGGCCAAATGTTTGATCAACTTTTGAAAGGTTTCGACTTTTAAAACGGCATTTCTGGAGCAGTCAATTAAGACCCCAAGGGAATTATAAACTGGTTTCTCCGAAGAGCTCATCCTTTTTCATCCCTTCTATCAATAGGCCTAGTGCACGGAAGAATTGGCACGGTTCTTGATAGGCAATCGTTCCACTTTTACCATCATATTGAACGTGAATTCCAGATTCTGAAGATTCCACTAAAATGGTAATCCCATTGTCTGATTGCTTGATGTTTAATAGATTTAAGATTTCCTGAGAAGCTGAATCCAATTGCTCATCCAACCCAATTAATTGTATTTGCATGGCTACCTCCACCTCTATTCAAAATCAGCGAAATCCTAATGAGCGTACGTACTCTCACGGGATTTCGCTGCTTTTTTTAGTTATTGTTTTGAATCAAAACCTTGCTCAGTTCGATTGGCGAAAATTGAAATTTGTTATACGGCCTGAAACGCACTTTAAATTCAAAAGCTTCAGGTCTTAAACGATATTTTTCCAGTACATCTGGACCACAGCTGGAAGAGCCAAGACCGTGTTGTTTATAATCCAAATTAAAGGTAATAAAATCCTGTTTTTTCAAGTCATACGTATGGTTAGCGTTTTCAAAATTTTCAGCAGTATAGTAGTGGGCACTGAAATCTATTTCTGGTTCACCGACCGCTAAAAGACCAAAACCGTTTGTATCTGTTAATGATACCCATTTAACCTGATGCCGGTTTCCATTTTCTTGTGGCCATACATAAGGTGTATACAACCCGTCTACATCACTGGACCATACTCCTACTTTATTGGCCATCCGGCTGTCTGCATAAGCTTCTCCAGGACCCCGGCCATACCAGCTGACATTCTCCAACGTTTTTGGCAGTGTCATCGTTAATCCAATTCTCGGCATCGTTTCCGGCAGTTCTCCATAAGGTTCACCTTTTACCTTCAGAAAAACATCGCCGCTGCCTAAAATGGTATAGGTGTATGTGGTGTTGATCCCCCAAGCAATTCTTGGCGGCGCAATGCGGACAGCGACATGAATATCCACCCTCTTCTTGTCAGGTGAAACATCATAC
Source organism: Pradoshia sp. Z3_51 (assembly GCF_058215915.1). Classification (NCBI taxonomy): domain Bacteria; kingdom Bacillati; phylum Bacillota; class Bacilli; order Caryophanales; family Bacillaceae; genus Pradoshia; species Pradoshia sp. Z3_51. The sequence continues at coordinate 395,619 of NZ_JBZAJC010000001.1, forward strand.
GACACATCATTGATTCTATGCTGCATCCAGTGCAGACCATATTTTTGCCATACTTCCTTTGAACTTATACCTTTATGAATAGCCAGCTTGTCATTATCTGTCGGTGCCCGCCATACATTCAATTTCGGCCCTGATCCAAAAACCTTCATTCCCTCAACAGTCCATGAATCTATGACGCCAAAGATTTTACTAAAGGCAAATTCAAAATGATCTCCAGATACCGTAATCAACCGGTCACACTCTTTAACCGCTATAGGATAAGAAAACGAGGTATTATTTTCAGTTACTGTCGCTAAAACTGGAAGTTTAAATTGCTCCCATGCTATTTCATGACCTGCTTTAGCCCATAAGGTATCTACAGTCGTCCGGAAATTTACATTTAACCAGTAATCAGTGTGATCCCTTATAATAGTAGGTAGCGTAAACGGTATGGTAATGCACTTTGATTCACCTGCTTGAATACCTTCAACAGATTGCATCCCCTGATCAAGAATTTGATCATCACATATAATAGACCATGATAATTGCAGATGATCTAAAGGAATAAAATCATATCGGTTGGTAATTTCAATTATCCCTTTCTCTAAATCAACTGCTTCTGCCTTAACTGGCTCAATCACCTTCTTGTATTCTATTAACGCAGGTGATGGTGTCCGGTCAGGCCTGATTAGGCCATCAATGACAAAGTTGGAATCATGCGGTGTTTCGCCAAAATCTCCACCATAGGCAAAGTACTCTTCCCCATTATCATTTATCTGTCTAATCCCTTGGTCAATCCATTCCCAGACGAAACCTCCCTGCAATCTTCTATATTTATAGAAGGTTTCCCAATATTCTTTAAATCCTCCAGGTCCATTCCCCATCGCATGAGCATATTCACAAAGAATATGTGGCTTATTCAGGTCGTCTCTCTTCCCTAATTCGTCCATGATCTCGACTGGTGTGTACATAGTTGTGTGGACATCTGAAGCAATTGGATCCCTGGTCGGTATATTTTCGCCTTCTTCCATAATGAAACGGCATTCACCTTCATAGTGAATAGGTCTTGTTGGATCTTTTGCTTTGGACCATTCAGCCATCGCTACGTGATTTCGACCAAATCCTGATTCATTCCCCAGCGACCACATAACAATGGAAGCATGATTCTTATCCCGTTCAACCATCCGTTTCATCCGATCCACGTAGGCCTCTTCCCAAGCTGAGTCATCACTGATTTGATTATAGTTATTTATCTCCTCAAATCCATGGCATTCTAAATCCGCCTCATCGATGACATACAATCCATAAATGTCACATAAATCATAGAAACGTGGATCATTGGGATAATGGGATGTCCTTACCGCATTTATATTGTGAAGTTTCATCAGTTGGATATCCTCAATCATCGAATCCATCGGAACAGCTCGTCCAAGATCAGGATGATGATCGTGGCGATTGACCCCCTTAAACATGACCGCTATCCCATTTACTAGCAAAACTCCATCTTTTACTTCTACTGTTCGGAAACCGACTTTAGTTGGGATGACTTCTATCACATTCCCTTTCTCATCTTTCAGGGTAAGAAGCAGATGATAAAGGTAGGGATTCTCAGCCGACCATTTATTCGGATTGTCAATCGGGATAACAGAAGATATTTTTGCTTCATCCATCACATCAATCGTAATATTTTTTAAATCTCTTATTTCAACTTCTTCATATAAATGGTTTACTAATTTTATTTCAAGCTGATAATTAGTTATCGGATTATTCTTCTGGTTTAATATATAGGTTTCAATTTCTAATTCGCCATTTTCGTAGTTTTCATCGAGAGTTGTTTTGATAAAATAATCTCTGACATGCGCCTTTGGTCTTACAAGCAAATAAACGTCTCTATATATACCGCTGAGCCACCACATATCCTGGTCCTCGATATAACTCGCCTCAGACCATTGATAAACCTGAACAGCTATTACATTTTTTCCTTCATGAACCAACTTGGTAATATCAAATTCACTTGGAAGACGGCTGCCCTGGCTATAGCCAACTTCCTTGCCGTTTACCCAAACATGAAAGGCACTATCCACACCTTCAAATCGTAGGATAATTGCTTGATCTGCCCAATCACTTGGAACGGTAAACTCACGTCTATAAGAGCCTGTTGGATTTTCAGTTGGAACATGAGGCGGGTCTACTGGAAATGGATATTGTACATTTGTATAATGAGGCCTTCCATATCCATGCATCTGCCAGTTTGATGGAACTTGCAGATCATCCCACTGACTAGTATCATATGATTCTTCAATGAATTGCTTCGGTGTCAAAGACGGATTCTCAGCGTAGTGGAATTTCCATACGCCATTTAACACCTTAACCTCCTCAGCTTTTCCTCTGTCGTAAGTCAATGCGGATGACTCACTGGTATAAGGAAAGAAGTAAGCCCTCTCTTGCAAACGATTCACATGAAGAACAGATAAGTTTTCCCAATCGTACGACTCTTTTTTCATAACTCTTCACCCTTCTTTCTACATAATCGAATACTTACTTACTTTTTGATTGCTCTGTATTTTCTCATCATTCATTCGCCATTAAGTTCATCGGCAGTTAGCAAATTAAACGGAAACGAAAAGTTTATTCGTCCAGTAAAAGCGTGAAATCGCTTATAGAAACTGAGTATAATCTCATTAAGTCAGCCATTTTAGAGTTGCATGAATGATGAAGAACAACTTGTTTCTCAGCCTTTTATCCAATTCCTTTTTGAATACTCGAAAATCAACTACTTCACTGACCCCATCATGCCGGCAACGAAATGTTTTTGGAGAAGGAAGAATATCAGTGCAGTTGGCAGCGTTGCAATAACAATCGTTGTCATAATCACTCCAAAGTCTGGAGAATATCCTGACCCAAGATTTGATATTAACAACGGCAAGGTATGGTTCTCTGGTGACTGGAGCACTACAAGCGGCCATATGTAATTGTTCCAGCTTGCCATAAAAGTAATAATGGCGGCTGCAGCATATGTTGTTTTCATTGTTGGAATATAAATCCTAAGGAAAACCCCTAGCTCCGATAATCCATCAATTCGGCCAGCCTCAATAATTTCCCTTGGGAACATCTTTGTACTTTGGCGGAAGAAAAATATCAGAAAGGCTGTTACACTTGTTGGTAAAATAACTGCAGCAAGTGTATCAATACCCACCATTGGAGTAGCTTCGGAAATAGTTCCAAACATCCGAAATAACGGAACCATTAAAGCAGCAAAAGGAATCATCATGGAAAGTAATAAGAAATTAAAAACATAGTTCTTCATTTTGCTTCTGAAAATTTCAAATCCATAACCAGCCAAAGAGGCAATCAACAAGGAAAGCACTGTTGTAATAACTGCTATTTTAATAGAATTACTTAATACAGATACAAGATCGGTGGTATTCAGCAAACTTCGAATATTTTCCACCAGATGACTCCCTGGTAATAACCGACCCTTTGTTACATCCACCGACTTATTAGTCGAACTGACTACCATCCATATAAATGGAAAGATGGAAATAACGGAGACTATGCTTAAAAAAGTATAGTTAAAAATACTTTTAAGTTTACTCATTTTTATCACCTGCCATTTTAAATTGAAGGATGGAGAAGAATACAATCATAATCACAATTGCATACGAGACGGTGGCTGCATAACCGAAGTCAGGGGTATATTTAAATGACAGATTATAAATATACTGAGAAATGGTCATCGTTGCATTCCCAGGTCCGCCTTGTGTAATATTCATGACTTCATCAAACAATTGAAGTGTCCCTATTGTTGAGATAATGGACGTAAACAAAATAATTGGTTTTAGTAATGGTATGGTTATTTTAAAAAACTGTTGAAATGAAGATGCCCCGTCAATTTTTGCTGATTCATAAATAGAATAATCAATATTTTGCAGAGCAGATAAGTAGAAGATCATATTATAACCAGTCCATCTCCAAGTGATGGCAATAATAATCGTTATTTTTGCCCAAAAGGGATCAGTCAACCACTGGATTGGTTCAGAGATAAGAGCTAATTTCATTAACATGGTGTTTACAATGCCATCCATAGAAAATAAATATTTAAAAATAACAGAATAGGCAACAAGTGACGTTACACATGGTAAGAATATGGCTGTTCGAAATAATCCCCGATACTTTAATTTCGGATTGTTCAGTAAAACCGATATAAACAAAGCAAAAATAATCATAATCGGGACCTGAATAATGAGATAGATCACCGTATTTTTTACTGTTGTCAAAAAAGTAGGATCCTTAAATAAACGTGCATAATTGTCCAATCCGACAAAGGAAAGATTTGTACCCGTGCCAGATTGTAAAGACATTATAAATGCCTGAATCATTGGATAGAAAGTAAATGTGCAAATCATGATGACTGCCAGTACGACAAAAGACCATCCAATCGTTGCATTTTTCACCCGATGCTTCCGACTGTTTTTTTGGGGTATTACATTCTGGCCGGTTGTGTTCGTATGATAACTTTGTTTGGTTTTAGCCGGGAACAATATACATCAACTCCTTACTAGATTGATAAAAAACTCGGGAAACGCGCCTGTTGATCAAAGTAGCTCCTATTCTTATAGGAGAAGCCGGCAATTTCCCGAGGCTTGAATTTTCATTTGCTAGATTAGCAGAGACCAACCTATTATTTAATTTGCTGTTCTGCTTGTGTTTGTGCGTCATTCAAGACTTTATCAAGTTCTTTTCCTTTTAAGAAATCCTGCATTCCCACTGCTAATATATCTTCAATTACATACGTGTGCGCACCATAGTTTACTTGTGGTATTTCAGCCACCCATTTAGAAAAATCTTCTGTGATTTTCTGACCGTCAAAGAATTCATCTGCTGCTTTATAAGCCTCACCTTCTGCAGCAGGCTTATACGTACCAATTGCACCAATCTCTTTATTTAGATCCTGATAAAAATTAACGTTCGAACCGAAAGTTTTTGCCAACAAATCTGCAGCCTTCTCTTTGCCCGGAATATCAAGAACATACCAAGAGCTTCCGCCAAGGTTAGTAGCATTAACAGAATTTGCATTACCAGATTGTTTAGGGAAAGGAACAATTGCCCACTTACCTTTTTGAGATACTTCCTGCTTTACTGAGGCTGTCATCCAGTTACCTGTTAGAATGGATGCTGTTTCACCGCTATTAAAGGAAGCAAGATATTGACCCCAGTCGGAAACCGGTTTTGATATATCTGCTTCTACAATCTCTTTGTAAGTTTGAAATGCTTCTTTAAGATACTCATTGTCTGCCAAGTTCGGGGTAACGCCATCTTCCTTCAAATACCATGAACCGCTCGTCTGAATCATTTGACGAATAAGACCAAGATCTTTAGGATCCATTGAAATCATAGATTTGCCAGTGGCTTCTTTAACTTTTTTGCCTATTTCTATATATTTGTTCCAGTCTATACCCTGCAAATCTTCAACAGCGTAGCCTGCTTTCTCTAAATAATCTGTTCTTACATAAAATCCAGATACTCCTGAATCAAATGGAATACCATAATGCTTATCTTCTAAACTGGTAGGAGCAAGTTTGTATTCTGCAAAATCTTCCGCTTTATAATATTTTGATAAATCGAAGAATGTATCTGGATACGCTTTAAGAAAGCTTTGCGCACGATAATCCTCAATTAAGACAATATTCGGCATTCCTTTAGTTGTACCGGAGCTTAAGCTGGTATTAAGTTTTTGGACAATGTCTGCTTGTGCATTTTCAATGATTTTTAAACTAAGCTCGGAATTTTCCTTATTATAATAGTCCTTTGCCATATCGATAGCTTTCACGTTGAAATTTGGATCCCAAGTCCATACCGTTAATTCATTGCTACCCTTTTCTGTGTCGGAAGCCTCTTCGTTCGTTTTTGATTCAGAAGAACAAGCTGATAACAAAAGAATACTGGCTAACAATAATGCAAAAATCTTATTCATTGACATCCCCTCCATCTCTAATTGTAAGCGTTATCAATCCTACATGTATTATGTTAGCACCCCTTTGCTACAACTCGATAGGAAGATATTTTCGTAAACTTGTATTATTTTTGCCAATTGAAAGCGTATTCATTTTTGGGAATTTGGAATATCTTTAGATTTTATTACGATTTTTGTTCCATATGAGAAGGAATGATAATCCGTACCTTTGTTCCTTCTCCCTGTTTGCTGGAAATGGTTACTCCATATTCTTCTCCATATATAAGTTGAATACGCTCATGAACATTCCTAACACCGATTCCTGAGAAAAGCTGTCGTTTGTACGTTTGATTAGGAAGATTTTCACCTTGCTCATCCGCTATTCCGTCACCATTATCTACTACTTCACAAATCAGGTTGTTCTCTTCCTGCCAAATAAGGACATGGATAGATCCCCCCGCTTTACGATTGAACCCATGGAAAAATGAATTTTCCATAAAAGGTTGAAGAATTAGCTTAGGCAGATGAAAATCCATACAATCTGGCGAAACCATATAGCTTACATGTATTTTATTTCCATAACGTTTTTGATTAATGAAGACATAGTTTTTCAAATTATCCAGTTCCTGTTTAACAGTAACCGTTTCATTCACATTGCCTATTGTATTTTGAAGTAAGGAAATCAAAGCAGTAATCATAGCTTCCGTATCTTCCTTGCGGTCTTGCTGAACCATAAATTTAATGGAAGCTAATGTATTGTACAAGAAATGTGGATTGATTTGTCGCTGCAGGGCTGCCAGCTCCGCATTCCGTTTCTGTTTTTGCGACAGCATTAACTGCTCAACATATTCATGCAGCTCATCCAGCATGGAATTAAAAGCATTTCCGATTTGCCTCGTTTCATATGTACCTAAAACAGCCACGTTTTGACGAAATTTAGATTTTGGCGCATTTTCAATCTGTCTAACAAGTCTTGATAAAGAATTAGTCAATCTTTTTGATACGAAAAATATACTGACCAGACCTATCAAAACAATCCCTAGCGAGATCAATACAATTTTTCTCTTATCAATTAAATTTCCAAATGTCTTTTCTTTATCAATAATATTAAATAAATACATATCAAAAGAGGGAAGTGCTTCTACAAAAATGACCTGATCCTTCCCTTTAAAACTACCAATCATATAATTATTTGAGTTGTTTTTACTCTCTTTCGCATACCGAAGGAGTTCCACTTCCTTTTGCCCAATAAATTGAGACTGGTTACTGGAAACAATCCTCCCTGATTTATCAATAATGAAAATATCATTCCCAGGGCTAGTATAGTTGGAATAGACCTTTTTGAATTCACTTTCCCTATAAGAAAAATACATGGAGCCATAAACAGTACCGGAAAGTCGATCCATTAACGCTTTTGTAGCTACAACATACCTTCTATCCTCAATACTTCTCGTTTCGCTCTTACGTTCATCATATTGATACAGAAGCCGTTTCGGTTCTTTAAATGTATTGCTTGTTAAGATACTTTCATTAAGCTCCTGATCAGATATCGGCCAGTGGGTACGATTGGTCGTTAAGGTAACCCCATTTTCTCCTTTAACGATGATTTCAAGCTCGTAAGCTTCAATATTCGATTGAATTTGTTTAATATATTCCCCCATCGTATAAAATGAGATCATTTTTTGAGCATTCGTTTGCTCCTCAGTTAGGTTGGTCTTAATTGTGCCGCTTTGTAAAATATTATTTGACGCAATGACAATAGAATAATGAAAAGACTCAAAGCGTTCTTTTATTTCGTTTATTATTTTCGCATTCGTAATACTGAATTTTTCAAAAAAGAATTCCTCCGACATGCGAATTGTTGTCCATGTAATCGTCACAGAAACAAGAATGATAATGGTGAAGGTGATAAGGGAAATCGTAATAAATAAAGTGTGGTGTTTAAATCGCTCGGGTATAAGTCTCATATTTAATCACGTCCCTTATCCTATAAATTGTTTTCTTTTGTATTGACTAGGGGACATCCCCTTTATTTTTTTAAATACTTTGCAAAAATAACTATGCTCCGAGAAACCGACCATTTCACTTATTTCTGCGATAGTAGCTGTTTCGTTAAGGAGTAGCTTACATGCCTCTTCAATCCGGATTCTATTCAAAGAATCTATAAATCCTTCATGATTATGAGTTGTAAAATAGCTTGAAATATAAGAAGGATTAAAATGAAAATAAGTAGCCACATCGGTTAAGGTAAGCGGCTCTGCATAATGACTCTTAATGTAGTCCATAAACTTCTTCATAGTGATATTCTCTGCTCGATTTTCCATTAAGAATATGCATTTATTCGCTTCCTCAATAAAACAATCCAAAAGTTTAATTGTCTCATTTACAGAATGTGCTTCATCAATGAGCTTGAAAAACGAGTACCTGCTTTGTTCAAGCTCTTTGATATCATAATTCATATTGCCAAGGAGGATTGTAATGTTAAATATGATGTTACTGATAAATGATTTATACTCGAAAACATCCACAAAAAAACAATTAGATAATTTTAGGGCATGATTCCTTAAATAGTGAAAAGCCGAATCAAAGTGCTTATTTCTGAACTCTTCTGTAAACCAATCCAGATTGAATTTTTCACTCCTATGTACAGTCTTAGGTAAAGATCGTTCAGTTAGAACTAAGATATCAGGAAAATAAAAGCGATAGTTTAACAGTTTTAGAAGGCTGTTCTTTAAAATTCCTCCTAATTGACCAAAACTTTGGAATCCCTCCGTTAAAGCAAAACCACATGCGACCTGTGAAGCTGCCAATTGATTAGCAACATCCTTAACCCTTGTCATATGATCTTGATTTGTATTCAAAAGAAATACAATGATATGCGGATCATAGTTAAAAGAATAGTAAGAGACCTCGCTTATCTTTTTGTTGAATACGTTTTCAACCTTAGTTTTGACTTGAATTAAAAATTCAGCAGCACCCTTGGATGGGTGTTTTTTTAAGTCCACACCCAATAAACTGTAATGACTGTAAGGAAAAGCTCTAATAATCTGTTTTGAATCAAAATGTACATCATACCCTAAAACTAACCTGTTGATAATTTGATCGATAGATAGACTTACATTCAGTTCCTTTTCCCTTGATTGAAAACCTGGTATTCTTTTAACAGCGGTTTTTAAAACTTTTAATAGACTTTGCGCCTCGAGCTTTGGTTTTAAAATATAATCAACCACTCCACATTGAAAGGCCGAGCGTACATAGTCAAATTCGCCATAACTGCTCAGGATAATGACCTCTATTTGGGGATATTTTTCTTTAACGACTCGTGTTAATTCTTCTCCATTCATGATAGGCATGACGATGTCTGTAATAATGATGTGCGGACTCAAAACTTCTATCATTTCCAATGCTTCCTGACCATTTGAAGCTTCTCCAACGATTTGAAAACCTTCAGACTCCCAATCTAAATAATGCTTAATTCCCTGTCTAATTAGTATTTCATCATCTACAATCAGTATTCTGCAAATTCCATCGTCTTTTACCATAATCTACCTCCAAATGCTGACAACTTTAATCGTTCAATTTATTATTTATAAGCTTTTAAGTAGTAACATTAGTTGTTGCTACCATATCTTCTATGATAATTCCTACAGAAATAGCTTAATGAAGTTGTATATTTTATACCTTTTTAAGAACAAAGGAGTAACTTATCCTAGTTAGGTAGGACGCTTCAAATAGCTGCCTCTGATGGAATAGAAGTTTCCGTATTATACCTTAAATTATAAATTCTGGTTCTCTGTATAATAAGTCTCTTTTTATTGCTGAAATGCTTTTATTGATTCGAAATTACCTTGAGTGATATCAGCGGCATAATAAAGTTCGACAGGCAGTCTAAAATGTAGTTTTTGTCAATTCGTGGAAAAATAAGTCGAAACCACTCGTGAAAAAACATTTAAGCAGGTTGTTATTAGGGTCTTAGTGTTTGTCTGATAACATACTTATTTCGACATTTTGGAAAGGCACTCCTTTTTGCATTACAACGGGGACTCTATTGTTCCAAATAAAGTGGAAACTTCCGAGTAATTGAGGAACATACAAGAATAGCAGCAATATAGCAAACGAAACAGCCCGATCCGATAACATCGAATCGGACTCCAGCTTTTTTTCTGTTTGATAGGTGTTGAAGATTTCACTTGATAGGCAACTATACTTAGTAGCGGTAGGGAGCATACCACTGATTCCGTACCCTCCTCTTGCTGAACATCTGGCCGCCATTTCACTTGTAAAGAAGAATTAGATTATAGTAAGGCCATTCTCTTATTCATCAATAATTATCTTTTTAATATAGTCGTTTAGGAAAATTCCTTGCGGGTCAAGTTCATACCTTATGGCTTGAAAATCCGGCAGTTTGGGGTAGCAGGAATATAATTCTTTTTTACCTAGGCTATGCATTTTACCCCAATGTGGTCTTCCTTCATACTTCCGCATAATCGCTTCCATCTCTTGAAAATATTCTTCATATGGCATGCCTTTATACATATGGAAAGCAATATAGGCGGAATCTCTCTGATAAGAAGGACTAAACCAAATGTCGTCTGCCTTGACCGTCCTGCATTCTATCGGAAAATGAACCTTATGCTTCTTTACTTCAATACACTTCCGAATCTCTTGAATGGCCGGCTTAAAGTAATGAAGTGGAATACAATATTCCATTTCCCTGAACTTCACAAGTCTTGGACTAGCAAAAATCTCATAGCTTTTTGCCGTAATGGTTGTTGTTCCTACGGCCTTTGCAGATATTCTGCTTATGGTTTGACTGCTCCTTGGTAACACACGACATACCTCTGACAGTACAAAAAATAAATAGTTTTCAAAAATGAGATTTTTTAAGTTATGAAAGAATAAACCCTTTGGTTTACAATTCGTAATATTCATCGTTTTAACTTGTACACAATCTGAATATGGGAATAGAAAAAATTCAAAGTGACGGTTTTCATTAATATAGCATTCAAGCTGTTGCTCAAAAAGTGGATATTCTTTTCTTTCACTTCTGTATTCATATATAAGTGTTTTAATTATCTTCAGTTTTACTTTTACAATGATTCCAAGAACTCCAAGCGATATGAGACAAGCCTTGAAGTATTGAGGATTTTGTTCCTCAGAAACGGTAAGAACATCTCCAGATGCTGTAACAATGACGATTTCTACTACTTGGGTTGGAATATTACCAAACTTCAGTCCAGTTCCATGCGTTCCGGTTGAAATAGCACCCGCAATACTTTGGACATTGATGTCGCCTAAATTTTCCTGAGAATATCCTTCTTGTCCAAGCACTTCTCCTAATTGAAATAACCGGGTACCACCCAGGATGGTAACTGTACTGGCTGCCTCATCGAGTTGTTCAATTCCACTAAGTAAATCAAGAGATATGAGCCAATCATCCGTTTTTACTAAACTCGTAAATGAATGCCCAGCTCCTACAACTCTGATTCTTTTCTCTTGTTTCGACGCTTCTTTAACGATTGAAGCAACCTCCTCAATTGAGGATGGATACAGGATTTTTTCCGGGATACTTTCACATGTTTGAGACCAATTTCTCCATCGTTTGCCTTGTATCGTCTTCATTACAGAAAGCATTTCCCTTCCCCCCGATAGGTAAGAAATCGATCAACGATTTGTTGATTAGCAAGACAAATGATTTCATTAAACCGTTCACAAATTTCTCCAGCTTTCGCTGCCCTGAAGATAATGACATCTCCAATTTCCAACGTTTCCTTTTCATAATAAACAGGGGTTTGCACCTCCCCAGCTCCTTCAAATGACAATAATTTACCACCCGGCGGGTAAATAGGCAATGGCACCTTATCCTGACCATGCACTCCAGATGAGACATATCCACCTCCAAGACAAGTATAAATATTTGGAGTTGGTTTTCTAACGACTGGCAATGCGAAATATAAGGCAGGTGTGAAGCGAAAATTTCGGTAATAATCAAACAACAAAGGAGCATAGAAACCTGATCCCGCTGTCAGTTCCGTAACAGCCTCTTCTTTTGATGTAGTTTCAAGACTTCCCGTTCCTCCTCCATTAACAAATACTAATTGTACACCCTCACTCTTAAGAGATTGAACAATCCTCTCCCTTCGCCGTTTGATTTTATCAATTGATTTCTTTTTCATAAAAGCAACAGCCATATTTTTAAGCCTCTGAGATGGCAAATGATCACCTACCCCAGCTATTTGTGCTTCATAACCCATGATTCCCAGAAGCTTTAGCGATGGATATTCCTGTATAATTCGTACTAGCTGAATCACGCCTTCTTCTGTTTTTAATGGGGAACGTCTTACTCCAAAATGGAGATTACCAAATGTGGTGCTCATATCAATATCGATGCATAAATAAAAAAATCCATTTGCTTCCTTAGCAATCGCATTTAAATGTTTAATCTGTTCAAAGGAATCGACCATACAGGTAATTTGATAACCTTTTCCATTTAGTTCAGCTATTTTGCTAAGAGGTTTGGAATCCCAGCATGGATAACCTATCAGGATATCCTCAATGCCTTGTTCTGCAAGAAAAATAGCTTCATAGGGGCTATAACACATTACTCCTTTATAGACAGGATTGGATTGGAGAATTCTTTTTAAAACTTGAATAGACCGTATCGATTTAGTAGCAATTCTGATCGTTTTTCCATTTGCTTTTTCAGCGATTCTCCTGCAATTTTGATCTAAAGCATCTAAATCCAGCAAAAGGGCTGGATAAGATAACTCCTTTGATAATTCATATAGCACCACTAACACCACCTCTCATTCTCATAATAAACGAGGAGCATGATTAAAAATAGAACTTATTCAAAATATTCAGACTTATTATAACAATTACGTTTTCAAGGAAAGATAAACGCATAAAAAGTTTATCTTATATTATAGCAGTTAATGTTTTTTAACGGTGTTACCAATACTTTTTCATGGAGTTAAAAAAGCCATTGATATAGTGAACTCATCAATGGCTTTAGACTTAATATAGGAAGTTTTAATAAACAAACATACCCATCAAAGGGGAGACCCTTATTTACTAGCTACTATACAGACCGCTCTTACTTATAATGCAGTTGCTGTAATGTATCTAGCGGGAATTTTTGAATCTCCCATTAAAGTAATAGTTAATAATATACACAGTACTGAGTAGTTTAAGATTAACACCCTGACCCTCTCAGTTTGTTAAAACGAACGTGTTTTGGAACTCAAGTAGAGATGCCGATTGACGTATGTTCATAACGGCTATCCTTTAATGCTTTTAAGATAAAATGTGCGACGTCAGCACGCGGTATTGATCTTGATTTCTCTGGTACACTTGTTGCAGATTCTCTATACTTTCCTGTAAAGGTATGATTCGTTAGCCCCATCGGTCGAACAATGGTGTAGTTCAATCCATGTGATTGAATATATTCAACTGCAGCCCGATGATCAATTAGAGGATTCTTGAGCATTCTCATGACCAATTTACCACTTATCCCTGTTAATTCTTTATGCACTCCCGCAGATGCAGTGTAGATAATCCGCTCTACATGATGCTCCTTCATACCAGTAACAATATTTTTTGTCATCTCTTGAAGCTCGGTTGATTTTTTCATCCCTTGATTCGAGCCTAAGCAAGATATAACAGCATCATGACCCGCAATCGCTTCTGTTACTTCCGCTTGATTAAAAGCATTTCCTTGTATAATCTTTAAATTTTCATGAGAAAAGTCTAGCTTGGCTGGAGTACGTACAAACGCCGTCACCTCAAAACCAGCCTCAACTCCTTGACGCACAACAGATTGACCTACACCGCCCGTCGCACCAAAAACGATAATTTTCATAACAATCCACCACCCTTTCTTATTATCATCCCAACATTCCCAGAATGCCCACTGAACATATCTTGGACCATTACTTTTATCCATTCCTGAGTTATTCTAAGGAAACCTATGGATTGTTCTCTGTATTAAGACATACCTACTTGCACTTGATTGACTATTTAATATAATCATATAATTGTCTGTTGGTTTTATCAATTTTCACTACTTATAAAAACAATTCTTTATCAGTGACGTTCATTATAGTAGAATAGCTCAAAATGACTAGCGTAAAATCGTATGCTAGGGTATTCAATTAGGGATTCTTTCCATATTTAGTACTCCTTTAATCTACTACGATAATAATCGGACTAGAACATCCAGTGCCAGCCTATTTCCGCACTACTCTAGTGTCCATATCTGGGAACGATGTTATTTAGAAGAAATCTTTTATACAAACTGGGTTTAAAAAAACCGTAACTAAATATAAGCCGAAATACACATAGCCCTTTTTGTGGCTATGTGTATTTCAGCTATTTTAAATGTATGCAAATTTGTAAGCAGTCCACATCTTCTATGCTGTACGCTTATATAGTTCAATCATTTCTGTAACTAGAATTGTAATCGTATCAACACTCATTATCTGGTCTTCCGCATGCATAAATATAAGCGAGAACTCAAGCTTTTCTCCATTTGCCTCTCTTTGAATTAAAGAGGCGTGCGTTTTATGACCTTCTACAAAGAAATGTTTTGATTCAGCTAACTTTCTTCTGCTAATTCATATTTTCCTTCTTTCGCCGCATAAAGCGCTTCCATTACTAAGCTTTTAGCCGCACCTACGTTACTAATAATCTTAAACGCCACAGTATAGTAATCATTTGCTTCTAATGACATAGTATCCCCCCTTCTCGCCTTCCATTAACAGCTATCCTTTTATCACTTGTTTTCAATTATTTGCAGTGCTTGATCAAGGACCTTTTCACCATTCATCATACCGTAATATTGCATATTAATTGCTGCTACAGGAATGTTTTTCCCGACCAGTTTTGATTCAATTTGATTTTGCATATATTTCACTTGAGGTCCTAATAACAATACATCTACATTTTTCTGTTCGAGAGTAAATTCCATTTCTTGTGCTGATTGGGCAAAAATATCAGCTTGGATTCCACGCACTTCTGCTGCCTTTTGCATTTTTGTCACTAATAAACTTGTACTCATTCCTGCTGCACATACTAACATAATAGTTTTCACTGTTAGTTCCTCCTTTGATTTCATTCTTTAGTTTAAAGATGTCAGTTAATAAGGATATATAAATATCTGTTCACGCAAATTTCTTCCAATGAAAATAATGAACTATAGCAGGCAAGGCATTGGGCTTATGCCTCTATTGTCTAGTAAACTAAGTATATGAGCCTTACCTATTGATAGAACGAGCAACCATAGAGACTGTATGCCGAATACCACGAATAGCTTTACTCATCGCAAATATATTTTCTACAGGAGCAAGACCGGCGTACCCCGCGTCACCGATATGTTGAATATCCACCCCACAAATTTTATTCCGGATAGCAATTTGTTTAACCGTGTCTTCATCAGAACTTTCTTGGCTTGTACCAATAGCAGATAAAACAAGGGCACCATGTTGATGGGCACTTTTTACAATCTTCTTTAGTTCTTCATCATCAAAGCTTGGAACAGTCCCCACTGCAGGAACTAAAATAATATCTGCACCTGAATCAATATAACCTTTCACCACTTCTGCATCTGCAACTGGCTCATCCACTCCTGCTCCATGCATTTTTCCTGCGATAATTAATCCCGAGAAATGTTCTTTAGCAAGCTGTATCGTTTTTTGGATCTGCTCATTTGTTACACCCGTGCCAGGATTTCCTGTAAAACATACAAAATCAAGTCCTAATTTTTCAATTTCCTGTATGGTTTCTAGATTAGCTTGACGACCTTTTGAAATGATTAATCTTTCTTCTGCCATATTCGCTGAATTGTCCACTGGCTCTAGATTAACACCAATAGGACGGCCGACCAATCGGTGAAGTGCCTCTACGAATGAACCTTCTTCGTTTTCTAATCCTGCAATATGTGGCGAAAGCACATCAACACCATTCAAGAGAATTAAGTCTGCTCCAAACGAGCGGGCAATTTCTGCATTTGTAATATCTTCAATATAAGGTTCACGAACCGCAACATTTTCAGACATAATAACGCGTCCTTCGCATGCTTTAATACTTTGCTTCAACTCTACTGCAGTCATTTCCAATATTTCTGATGCATTTGCACTGATTAATCGTTTTTTCATTTTTAAAGTCCCCTTCATTGCTTTTTTGAACTAATCCACTAATCCTGATCATTCATACTTTTACACTTCAATCTCTTCATTAATAGTGGTAGCCCAGAGTATGTTTTCATTCTTAATTAATCAAGAATCATTATTTGCATTGGAACTATCATTTGATCCCTATATTTTTTAGTTTCATTGAGAACAAATCAAAAGATAAATTAGTAGTTCAGTAACTTTATATAGTCAAACTATTCTTGCGATTTGAAACGCTTTTCAACAGCTAAAACGAATGGCAAGTAAAGTAAGATATCCAGTATTATTAAAACAATCTGCAAAATCGCCCCGCTTATATCACCTGTAACTAAAAATCCACTGAATATTGGAGGCATTGTCCAGGAGGCTGCTGCTCTAGTTAACGGTACTAAACCCGAGGCCATTGCTAAATACGTGACCACTACATTTATCATTGGAGCAAGAATAAATGGAATGAACAACATTACATTCAATACTACTGGTATACCAAACATAGTCGGTTCATTAATATTAAATAAACCTGGTACAACGGTAATCGGTGCCAATGCTTTTTATTTGTTTGCTCGTTTTCTTTTTACGTGCTAAATATCCGAGAACTAAAACTAAACCAATCGTAGCTCCGCCCCCGCCAATATAGACGAAGTTATCCATAAAGGGTAGTGTAATAATATTTTGTAATTCTTGACCAGCTTGATAAGCCACACGATTTTCATCTAAGTTGGCAATCCATACAGGCTGCATAACTGAGTTAACTACATTACCTCCATGGATACCAACAAACCAGAATAAACTATTGAGACCTACCACGATGATTGTACCAAAAACGTTATTTCCCAATAACCCTAATGGTTTACCTAAGATGACTTGCGCAATGTCATGTACATTTGGTAAATCAAACGTACTTAGAATAGAATAAATAATTAACCACATCGTTATAATTACTGCACCCGGAATAATGGCACTGAAGCTTCTGGCTACAGCTGGCGGAACGCTTTCCGGAAGTTTAATCTGAATATTACGATTAATGAACCATTGATATATATAACCATTAAGCAAACCCATAATTATAGCAATAAATAAACCTTTCGCTCCCATATAAGCAATTGGCATTCCAGCTCCAGCATCAGAAGAAATAAATGGAGTTGCAATAATAAATGCAGACAATGAGATAATGCCTGAACCGATTCCGTCTACATTAAACTGCCTTGTTAAACTATAAGCAATCCCAAAACTGGCTATTAAACCAATTAACCCAAAACTACTGTCAGTGCCTTTCCATAAAAAGTCTGCGATTCCCATCTTACCCAACCATGCTTCCCAACCTGGCACCGGGAAACTAGCTATAATCATAAAAAGTGAGCCAATAATAATTAACGGCATTGCAAACGTAATACCATCTCGTATAGCAATCAGAAATTTATTACTACCTAATTTTCCAGCAATGGGCATCATTTTATTTTCCAACAGTTCATTCATTTTGCTCACTGTTTAATTCCTCCTCAAGGTTCATATCCAAATGAATTACATTTATAGAATGCTTTTAATCTTATAAGTAATCCTTGTATCGTTCTTAGCCTCCTTTGAAAATCAAAATATCTTCCTTTATTTATAAATTATTATCAAAGACTATAAAAATACCTTATTTTTATCATTTAAATAATAATAAAATATAATTAACTATCTTAACACTAATTAATGAAAGCGCTTTTGTCAATCAAGAAATTTCAATTTATTGATAGTATTAGTATTTTTTTACTTCACACATTTACCTTTCCATATATAAAGGAAGAAAAAGTTTTTTGAAAATTGATTTTAAATAGTAAATTAATTATAATTTATAATTAATTAAGATAAGAATAAGAACGGAGATTATCATGACACTCACAACTAAACAAAGAGAACTGCGTACTAAAATTTTAGATAAAATTTATGTCCATGGTCCTATCTCACGAATAGAGATTTCAAATCATACAGGTATTACCCCTGCTACAGTTAGTGAGATAACTGGATCTTTACTTAAAGAAAACCTAATTTATGAATTAGGAGAAGACTCTTCTGAAAATAATAAATCGGGACGTAAACGGATTCTTTTAGATATTGCCGCACATCACAGTTTTTATATTGGATGTGAATTATCTGAAAAATATTTTTCGTTTTGCCTAAGTGATAATATCGGAAAAATCTATGCTGAGAAGGTAATTAAGTTTAATGCAGGAAATAAAAATGATGCTTTAACAGAAGCTCATTTTATAGAGGAGTTAAATCATTTTATTCATTGTCATCACAGCTATCAGCCAAAGGCCGTCGGAATTGCATTGCCTGGACATTTTAATGATAAAAGTAAGACCATTTACAGCAACAATACACACTGGAAAAACTTTAATCTAGGACTTCTACTGGAAAATGTAGAATTACCAATCTACTTTAAAAATAATGTTCATTGTATGGCCAACGCGGAGAGACTATTCAGCAAGAATCATAAAGATGATAATTTCATTTTCTTTCATGTCAGTAGAGGGATGTTCTGTTCTTATATTTATGAGGGACATACTTATGGAGAAAACAAATTTTTGGTAGGCGAAATAGGTCATACGATT
Organism: Pradoshia sp. Z3_51; assembly: GCF_058215915.1. Taxonomy (NCBI): domain Bacteria; kingdom Bacillati; phylum Bacillota; class Bacilli; order Caryophanales; family Bacillaceae; genus Pradoshia; species Pradoshia sp. Z3_51. The sequence continues at coordinate 414,317 of NZ_JBZAJC010000001.1, forward strand.
GTTCACCCAGACGGAGAACTATGTGAGTGTGGAAAAAGGGGCTGCTTGCAGACATACGCTAGTGAGGCTTGGATTATAAAAAAATCCCGCATACTTTATGAGAGTTCGAATACAACGTTTTTAGGTCAATTAACCCCAGACAAACAAAGCATTACAATTGAAACCATTTTAAGTGCTTATAAAATGGGAGACGAAGGAGTCACCAACATCCTTAATAACGCCATTAAATACCTGTCTATTACAATCAATAATTTACCGATGTTGATTGATACAAATAAAATCATTTTGCACGGAGAGCTATTTAACGAACCCGTATTAAACAGTCTGCTCAGCCATTATTTAAATCAAAACAACATTCTACTTCCCCTCAGCCATACTTGGGACATTGCATTCAAACAATATTTCGATATAAATGGCGCTCTTGGAGCATGCAGTCTCGCTATCTCCAACTTTTTGTTAAAGGGTAAAATAAAAAGCTAGTAAGGAAAGTTTAGAAATAGATCATACTTAATTAAAGAGGCAGTTCAACACTGCCTCTTTTAGTGGACAAAACTTGCGGATTTATAAAACCTCACTTATTTATGGTACGGTTCACCATGATGAATCTTAAAATGAGTCTTCTGGTTTTGTATAAAAATAATACTGTCCCTAAAATTGAAACAGGTACTTATGGGAAAGTCCCCCTCTTTATCCCAAATAATGAAAGATGAATCTTAGCCTAGCGGATCAGCAATTTTTAAAATATAACCATAAGAAAAAAGCGAAGGTAATCCTCCGCTCCCTTAAATTCCGTTCGATTCAATGACTTGCTTGTACCAATAGAAGCTATCCTTTTTGATACGGCGTAAGTCATGCGTGCCTTCTTCGTGCTGATTAATATAGACGAACCCGTAGCGTTTTTGGAAACCATTCAACCAACTTAGTAAATCTGTGAAAGACCAGACACAATAGCCAATCACTTCGGAACCATCAGAAATGGCGTCTTGAATTGCTTTCACATGAGCCTGAAGGTACTCGATCCGGTAATCATCATGGATTTGGTCATGCTCCTCTACCTTATCAAATGCACCGAGTCCATTTTCACTTATCAATATCGGCAAATCATATCGGTTTGTGATTCGGCGCAGCGCAGTTCTCAGTCCTTGCGGATCAATATCCCAATCCCAATTCGTCCGTTCAAGGTTTGGATTCTTCGTAGTTTTGTATAGTCCTGGAATTCCAGAATCCTTTGATGTGCCTTTGATTCCCGTTGTATTCATTTCACCGGCACTCACCCCGCCTTCTAAAGGATTAACTTCAAAGGTCGAGCTTTGGTAATAGTTTAAGCCCATAAAGTCTGGCTTACCTTCTCTTAATAAAACAAAGTCCTCCTTCTCCACTTCAGGAGCAAGACCTTCTTCAACCAAGTAGTTCCATGCTGCCTTCGGGTATTTTCCCCAAGTATATATATCCATCCACCAATGGCTATTCAACTCCTCTGCATTCTCAGCAGCCAAAATATCTTCCGGCTTTGAAGATGCTGGGTAAGCTGGACCATAGGCAAAGCTCGGACCAATCTGTCCATCCGGGACATATTGACGGAATGCTTTGATGACACTGGCATTGGCCAGGTTTGCGTGATGATTCACTTGATAAAATAACTTCGTATCCTTTAAACCCGGTGGATGGGACCCTTGGTCATATCCATGGCGAGTAAAAATATTTTGTTCATTTAAGCTCACCCAGTACTTCACACGGTCTCCAAAGCGTTTAAAACATTCCACACTATAATTCGTAAAATCCTCTATGATTCTTCTGGACTCCCATCCGCCATATTCGTCCTGAAGTGCTTGTGGTAAATCCCAATGGTACAAGGTTAAGATAGGCTCAATTTGATATTTTCGCAGCTCATTAATCAAATCATCATAAAAGGCGAGTCCCTGCTCGTTGATTTCACCTCTTCCATTTGGAAAAATACGCGGCCATGATACAGAAAGTCGGTACGCCTTTAAACCCATTTCTGCCATTAAACGGACATCTTCCTTATAACGATGATAATGGTCTACTGCGACATCTCCCGTCGTCCCTTTATATGTCTTACCCGGGATACGTACAAATTGGTCCCAATTACTAACCCCTTTTCCGTCTATATCCCATGCACCTTCAATTTGATAGGCAGCAGAAGCAGCTCCCCATAAAAAGTCTGTCGGAAACGGTTTTAATGTTTTATACATATCGCTTTAGTCTCCCTTCCGTCTGAATGTTGTCTTTTCCTTTTATAACATAGTCACTTAGACATTCTCCCAATCTAGCTTTAAACCAAAATGGAGTCCTTCTGCCGCTGTAAAAAATGATACAAAGCACCAATTAGATTCGAATCATTTCCAAACTGACATTTTTCAACTTTGACCGTTAATCCATCTGTTTCATATTTCATTTCGTTTAATGTTTCATTAATCTTGTCGATAAATCCTTCGCGATTACTGATTGCACCGCCAATCAAAATCTTATCCGGATCCAGAATAAATAGTAGATTATATATGCCAACAGCAAGCCGACGCATAAACTTATCAATCTCTTCCTGTACCTCTGTGTCACCCTGTTCAGCAAGCTCAAAGATCATCTTACCGGTAAAAGTATCGGGGTCTCTCTCTTTTCGTTTAGCAACCTGCTTGATCAAGCCTCCTACGGCTGCCAACGTGCTATAGGTTTCTGCTGGTTGTGTTCCCAAATAGCCCTCCATCTTCATATATCCGAATTCTCCAGCAAACCCATTTCTCCCATGCCGAACTTTTTTATCGAGTACGACGGCACCGCCTATACCGGTGCCAATCACTATACAAAGATAATCCTGTACATCCTTTGCTGCACCAATCCAGCCCTCCGCCAAACCAGCACAATTAGCGTCATTCTCCAATTCTACCGGTAAATTTGTCCGTTCCTGAAGGAGTTCTTTTATATTAGGGCCATGGATATAAGGGAGTGCTGTGATCCCCTCTATGATCCCGGTTTCAATATTTACCGCACCAGGCATACTCACCGCCAGACCTTTTATCACATATTTATTTTTAAAATCCTTCACGATCATATCAATTGTATTTATAAATTCGGTAAGACTCTCTTTAGGAGTTGGAAGTGAGGATTTTTCAATAAAACATCCCGTTTCATCCATAAGTGCATATTTAATGGCAGAGCCACCAACATCAAGTACCGCATAGTAATTCACTATATAACCTCCAGTAACCCAATTTTTCATACAATTATCATATCCAATATATCTGTGTTTCTTATGGGTTATAAAATAGCTTCATACATCGAAAACATCAGAATTTATCAGCTTCTGTGAACCTCGAAGTCTATGAAACTTTGATCAACAGGATTCTCGGATAATTAACTCGGAATCAATAAATACCGGTTTTAATTGGGATCTATCATTAATTAAATCGTCGAGCATATAGGCGGATAATTTACCGAACTTTTCCTTATCCTGTTTCACCGTTGTTAATTTTGGAGAACTATAACGGCAGGCTGCAATATCATCACAGCCAATTAACCGGATATCATCTGGACAGCTTAAGCCTGCTTCTTTAATAGCTTGCAAAGCTCCGAGGGCCATCATATCTGATGTCGCAAAAATTGCTTCTGGCAGCGTTTTAGATCGCAGGATTTTCTTCATTGCCGCATACCCGCTTTCCTCATGAAAATCACCGTATTGAATCCAGTTCTCACAAATTTCGAGTCCAAATTGATTCAGTGCTTCCAGGAAACCCTTTTTGCGAAAGATCGAAACAGGAGAATCAAATATACCGCCAATAAAACCGATTTTTTTAATAGCATGAAGATACAGATATTCCACCACTTTTCTCGACAAGCCCAAATTATCAGTCATAATATAGCTAGCCTTTGGCCCTTTTAATTCAATATCGATTCCGATACAGGGCAGGCCGGCTAAAGCTAAAGCATAGGTAGATTCCTCCACCTCTTCACCTGCAATAATTAAACAGCCATCCACATTAAAATGCCGGCATCTTGCTAAATAACTTCCATTATCCGACTGAAAATGTTCGTTTGAAAACATTAAAATATCGTATCCCAGTAAACCTATATTCTTTTTAAATGAAGAGATAACCTCATTAAAATAAGGGTGGGTCATATCAACATTAATTCTTCCGGCATAAATCAACCCAATTAGATTTGACTTCTTCGTTGCCAAGGATCTGGCAGAAAAGTTAGGTTCATAACCGCTTTGGTTAATAATATCCATCACTTTTTTTTTCGTTTTTTCACTTATTCCCTCATAATTATTGATTACCTTTGAAACTGTGCCTTGAGATACATTGGCCATTTGTGCAATATCTTTAATCGTTAAATTCATGTTAATCCCTTCTAAATTCGAGTAGTTTGGTTACCCATTTTTAGGTTAATAGGAGTTTCAATAGTTAAGCATAAATTTGGAAGGAATGTTTATTTAACTGAGCCTTCAGTAATACTCGAAATAAACAACCTATTGAAAAATAAGAATACTAGTAATAACGGCACTGTTGCCCAAAATACACCTGACATAATCATTCCAAAGTCCACATTATGTGTATTGCTTAATTGAGCCAATGCTACCTGAATCGTATAGTTTTCCGGATCCCTTAATACGGTAAACTGCCATAGGAACTCACCCCATACTGCCGTAAAGACAATAATACCCAAAGTTGCAAATGCAGGAAGCGTAATCGGCACGATGATACTGCGATAAATTCTAAAGTTAGAACAGCCATCTAATTTTGCTGCTTCGATAAGTTCATCAGGAACCGATTTACTAATATATTGCCTCATAAGAAAGATACCCAAAGGATTTAAAAAGAACAGCACCATTACACCTGGTAAAGTATCAAGCATGCCCGCCTTTGATATAAGGAAATATTGAGGGATTAAACCCAATTGAGGCGGAATAATCATCGTTAGCAAAATCGCGATAAATAGTACATTTTTTCCCCGGAACGTAAACTTAGCAAAGGCAAAACCGGCCAATGAACTAATGAATAGAACAACGATTGTTACAATGGCACAAATGACAAATGAGTTCCACATCGAACCGAAGAAATCAATTTGATTTAATACCTTTTTAAAATTTTCAACTAACATATTCCCCGGTGTAAGTGTGGGAGGAATCGAATTAAAGGCCGAGCTTGGACTAGTCGCCATTACAAACATCCAATAAAACGGGAACAAGGATAATAAGGAGGAGATGCCCAATAAGCCATAAACTAATAGTTTGCTTATGGAAAATTTCCTTACTTTTTTATTTTTAGTCATTGCCCACCCCTCCTTTTTCTTCCAACTCCAGAAGTTACGTATACATTGATTGCTGCAATCACTGAGATTAATACCAGCAAAATAATAGCTGTTGCAGAAGCAGTACCAAAGGATTGCAATCTGAAGGCATCACGATACAGGTACATAACAATCGTCATAGCCTCATCCCTTGTAAAGGCACCTGTTCCCATAAATATAGTAGGCTCAGAAAACAGCTGCAAAGCCCCAACCGTAGAAGTAAAGACCGTAAGTATAATAAATGGTTTTAACAAAGGAATGGTTATATAACGAAATTGTTGGGTTTTATTTGCCCCATCAATCGTGGCAGCTTCATATAGTTCATTGGGAATACTCTGTATTCCTGCCAGGTAAATGATCGTATTATAGCCAACCCATCGCCAAAAGACCATAATGGATATCGCAATTTTCGTTCCCCATTCTGAACTTGCCCAGCTTACTGGATCAAGACCCGCTAAACTTAGAACATAATTGGCTAATGAGGATTCATGATTACTAAACAGCACACTGAAAATCAAGGCTACCGCAACCATTGATGTAATATAAGGCATAAAAATAGTGACTCTGAAGAAGTTTTTAAATCTTAGGAAGGCTAGATTTAACAGATAAGCAAAAATGATTCCAAACACAATTTGCGGAGCCGTGCCCATAATTCCCATAACAATCGTATTATAAACAGCCTTCCAAAATAGAGGGTCTGTTAAAACAACCTTAAAATTATCCAACCCCACTGAGACCATGGGACTGAGACCGTTCCACTTTTGAAATGCTAAATAAATACTGAAAATCATAGGATATAAACCAATAATCGCAAAAATGATAAAGAAAGGAGCAATGTATAAATAAGCGGAATACATATCTTTTTTTGCCTCAGATCTAGCTCGCTTCTTTTTAACTTTGATTTCGTTCATACTAGGATTCGCTTTCACTGGATCCATTTCTACACCTCTTTTCCCATCAAAGATGGGAGCGGCGTTCCCATGAAAATCACGCCGATTCCCACCTTATTAGTAATCTATTGAAATTACCGGTTTAATAAGCCTTTGGAGCGTTTAACAGCGGCTTTCCATTCTTTTTCAGGATCCGTTCCTTTATTTTGAACGTTCTTTAAGCCATTCAGTACTTCTGAATAGATTGGGAAATATTTTTCCCCTTTATAAACAGCCCCACTGATATCTTGTGCTGCTTTAGCAAATACCGGTGCTGTTGCCTGTCCGCCAAAGAAGGCATCTTCGTTTGTTTTGAAAGCGTCCATTTCATATACAGATTGTGCGGAAGGGAAAAGTCCCTTGTCTTGGAAGGATTTCAGTTGATTGTCTGGAGAAACTAACCATGAAGTAAATTTATATGCTTCTTTTGCATTTTTTGTTTCGCTTGGTATGGAGATGAATGAGCCACCCCAGTTTGCCGCAAATTCAGATGGTAATGTCGCAACTCTCCATTTACCGGAAGCTTCTTGCGCATTCCCTTCCATCCAGCCTTTTAACCAGCCAGCACCTAATTCAGCAGCAAATTCACCTTTATTTACAGCATTTGCCCACTCCGGTGACCACATTTCAAATTTACCAACAATACCCATTTCATTCAATTTCACAGCATAATCATAAGCTTCTTTAACGGCATTACCATCCTCTTCAATCAATAACTCCCCTTTAGAATTAAGGAATGTTGTTTCTGCACCATCCAAGTAAGCTCTGAATGCCATTTCAATACTATCTATGAATACCTTGCCTGTTTTTTCCTTCACTTTCACACCAGCTTCTTCAAAAGCTTTTGGTGAATTAATCAGTGTGGCTACTTCTTCAGGATCTGTTGGAAGACCTGCAGCTTCAAATAAATCTGCACGATAGTACAAGGCTTTCGGTCCAATATCTGTTGGCAGACCAATCAAGAAATCCCCACTATCATTCTCCCCTGTTTTCCATTTCCAATCTAAGTACTGATCTTGAATATCTTTTGCACCAAGATCATACAAGTTTTCAAAGCGATCCTGTGCTGCTTTAAAACGGTCTAATTGGTCAATTTCCAACATCGTGATATCAGGCGCTCCGCTTCCAGCAGATAAAGCGGTGAATAAAGCATCATGATGATCTGCTGTTTCTGCTGCTCTTACTTTAATGGTAACGTTAGGATTTTCCTTCTCATATTCCTTCGCAAGATCCTCATAATTCGTAGCTCCGAATGTCCAGAAATCCAGGGTAACTTTTTCCCCACTTTTACCACCGTTTGAAGAAGTCTTTTCATCATTACATGCTGCCAACGACAGCGCCAGGACCGTTGATAATCCGATTGCAGCCAATTTTTTTAAGCTTTTCAATTGTAAAACCCCCTATAATAATTTGGTCAGACCATCATCCATGGATGATGCATAAAGGTAAATTTTGATTCTGTGCTACCCAGCCCCCTTTACCATATTAATCTTTAAAAAAATGATAATAGCACCACCGTTTAGAAACCGGTTTCCAAAAAGATTAAAATCATGTCATTATCAGAGAACAGAAACCGCTTTCATTAGTGATTATAAATCGATTTTTCTGAAAAATCAACCATTTATTGGGAATATCGCCCAATATTTTGGAAATCGCTTTCGTAATTAATTCTATTAAATAACTTACCAAAGACCCTTTAGGGAGTGGTCTTAACATTTCTCTATATAGGTACCTGTTCTTCCCATTCTGGGTATTCATAAACTGAAACACAATCACCCTTACATCTAATTGTATGCCTCAAAAATAACATAGATGTAAACAGGTTATTTCACAAAAAAAAAAAAAAAAAACGACTTACCGCACTGGCAAGCCATTAAAGAATTAATATCTAGATGACAGTCTTATCATTAAAATTTTTATGCTATCAGATTAGATACTTTTTAATACGGTTACCAATCAATTAACTAAATGGGATTTGATCACCTTTTGAAATTACAATTTAGAAGTTATACCCATTCTAAAGAACTAGGACCCTAACTATCCTAACTGAGAGAATCAACTTATTAGATAAATTATTGTTTTTGAAATTGATTGTTTACAATCTTTGATATCGATTTGTTTTTGGCTAATGCTAAAATTCCTGCCGATAAAAACATTAAGGACCCTAACAGATCCATTACTAGATAGGAGGTAACCCCTATTAAGATAAACCAGATAGGCTTTTTAACTTCTAGTTGATTGTCCTTTAATAATTTTGCCATAACAAAATTTACAATCCCTAATATAACAAATAGCATTCCGAAACTAACCGAGAACATATATAAACTACCAAAAATAGATTGTGCCGCTTCAAGTTTTGCTAGAGTATTATAATCAGAATTTAATCCTTCATTTTTTATATATGAAGCATAAACAAAAATAGTAAGGAGACCTGAAACGATCTGCCATATAGAACCGACCATGACTAATCTTCTCTCTAGCTTTCGATTCACCATTAAACCTCCTTCTATTATCCTTTAACTCCAGATGACAAGGACATTGATTCCATAAAGTATTTTTGTGTAAATAAATAAAGGATAAATGTTGGAATAATGGCAACAAGTGCTCCCGTTAGAGCATGCGCCACATCGAGTTGATACATCCCTTGTAGTAATTGTAATCCCGGGGTGATTGGCATCATTTCAACATCATTAAACACAATGGATGGCCATAAAAAGTCATTCCAGGAGGCAGTAAATGTAAATAACGCTACAACTGTTAATACCGGTTTTATTAGTGGTAAAATCAGCTTAAAAAATATTTGGAAATCGGAAGCTCCATCTACTCTCGCAGATTCATCAAAATCAATAGGAATTCCTTGCATAAACTGTCTTACAAGGAAGATATTAAATACTCCTGCTGCCCCCGGTACAATCGCAGCTAAATAATTATTTACCCAACCTAGTGTGTCCATAATTTTATAAAGCGGAATAAGGTTTACAACAGCTGGAAACATCATCGTTGCCATTAAAAAGATAAAAATGGTATCTCTTCCCTTGAATTTCATTCTTGAGTATCCATATGCAGCTAATGAAATAATTACAAGTACTAATACTGTTTGCGATAGCGATATTATCATTGAGTTCATAAACCATTTTGCAACTGGTGCACTCGTGTTATTAAAAAGTACATCCTGGTAATTACCAATAACCCAATTAATCGGTAGGATTGTAAAAGCATTTGTTTGAATATCTGCCTCACTTTTGAAAGACGTAATGAATGTGTACAAGACAGGGACAATCCATATAAAAGCCATTATCAGTAAAAAGATTAAACCAACAATTTTTGAAATACCTTTTTTACCCAAAACAAGGACCTCCTAATCACGTTGTCTTAAAAAGAAGAATTGAATGGCAGAAACAACCATAATACATAAACCGAGAATTACAGCCATTGCCGCTCCGATACCAGCAATAGAAATTCCAGAACCAAATGCATTTTCTTGTATGTACATTAATAATACGGAAGTTGAGCTAGTTGGCCCACCTTTCGTTAACATAAGTGGTTGTCCATATACATTAAATTGTGCGATTGTTGTAATAACAACTGTATATAATATTTGAGATCTTATACTTGGTAGAGTGATTCTAAAAAAACTTTGAAACTTATTTGCTCCATCTATTGAGGCTGCCTCATATAAATCTTTTGAAATACCGTTTAAAGCAGCCTGATAAATAATCATATTTGCACCGATTGTCCACCAGACCGTTACAGTAACTAATGCAATCCAGGCATATGGCTGGGTCGCTAACCAGTTTGTTTCAACATTTAGAAAATGATTAACTGGCCCAAAAGAAACACTGAAAAGCATTGAAAAAATAATCATTACGGCAGAAACAGAAAACAAAGTCGGCATGTAAAACAATGCCTGAAAAAATTTCATCCCCTTTGGTTTTGTGTTAAGACCTGCAGCTAAAAGCAAAGGAACAATAATACAAGCAGGAACTGTAAAAAGCACAAACTTGAATGTGTTTCCTAATCCAGTACGTAGTTGATCGTAAAATGTTGAATCTTGATTAAATAATATTTCTTGATAATTAGCAAATCCAACAAATTCCGGCTTTCCGATTAGATCCCAGCTCGTAAATGAAATATAAATACCATATAAAGTGGGAATAAGAAAAAATATCGCAAATATTATTAGATGTGGCCCAATGTATAGAAACGGAGAAAAATTAAAATGTTTTTGTTTCGAATGTTTTTCTATACCTGCTGACATTTTTAATTCTTTATTCACTCCAGGATTGTTCATATATTTAACCCCTATTCTTTAGATATCGAATAGAGAGAGAAATCCTTATATATGGATAAGGATTTCTCTCTAATTGTGAAAGATCGATTTTTATTGTCAATTAATTCCATTATTATTATTTTTTATTAGTTGAAATTTTATCCTCAACTGCTTTTTGAGCATTTTTCAACCCTTTATCGATATCTAATTTCCCATAAATCGCATCGCCAACCAATTTATCGACTTCTTCGACTACAAAACCATTGTACTTATAATCAAAGATTTTAAGAGATTGCTGCATTTCTTGGTTCTCAATTAAGAAAGCCTGAGGCAATTCTTTATATTCAGGATTTTCTAAGGTTTCTAAAGCTGCAGGATTTTGTCCTGCTTTAGCCCATGGAAGTGAATTTTCTCTCACAAAATCTAGGAAATCAACTATCCCCTTTGCCTTTTCGTCTGAACGTTCTTTGCTGTTAAACATGACGAATTGGTGAGAAGACGTCCAGTTTACAATTTTATCAGATGAAAGCTGAGGGAAGTTTGTTAAACCCCAGTTTAATTTCTTAGCATCTTTTATACTATTTTGCATCCAGATACCTTCTGGATAAAAAATAGCTTTACCAGATTTGAATAACTGGCCTGGATCTTCTCCATCCTTGTTAGCAATTTTATCGTCTACAAGACTTTTTAATAATTGTAATGCTTCTTTAGCTTCTGGAGTATCAATAGTAGGAGCTTCACCATCACTAGTTATGTCTCCCCCGAATTGATTGTAAATGGATAAAAAGATCGGACGTGTCCAAGTGATTCCAATGCCAGTAATTTTGTCTTTTTTAGACAATTCTCCTGCTTTTTTCACTTCATCAAAAGTTATAACATTATCATCAAGTGCATTAGGTGCATATTTTTCCAGCAAATCTTTATTATAATACATTACAAAACTATGCACATCTAATGGCACACTATATCTACTATTATTAAGGTTACCAATGTCCCAACCTGCTGTTACATAGTTTTCTGCTTTAATTTCAGGATGATCAGTCAATACATCATCAAACTTTGTTAACATATCATTATCTACAAATTGTTTAATTCTCTCAGCATGAACTACGGTTAAATCAGGAATACCTTTTCCAGAGTTTACTACCGTTGGAATCTTGGTATACATATCATTTTCTACCATTGATACATTCTTAATTTTGAACTTAGGGTTTGTCTTATTATAATCATTCACAATTTGCTTCATATTCTCACCATCTGGCCCTGTGAATGGATTCCAAAAGACAATTTCATTTTTAGATGAACCTTCTGAACCTGAACTAGATGAACTACAACCTGTCAATGCCGTCATAACTAGAAAAAGAATAGACAATGTTAATAGCGATATTTTTCTCATTAGTTTCCCCCCTAATTTTTTCAGAAGATAAAACATGCTCCTAATACTTAAAAGCGAATCAATACCTCCCATCAATTAAATAATGTTTAATGAATAGTTAGTACACATTTTAAATTTCACTATTTTTATCCCTTTAACTGACTTCCTATAAGTTTTCATCAAGGGCGTTGTACATACAGTTATCAATTTGAGTCTTATTTATTGTTTATTGTCTTGATTTTGTTTAAATCTACTTTTGGTTCCCGATTTTCCTTTAGTAAACCGTTCACCTCTTGCTGCACATCGGTAATTTGCGTATAGCAAAAACCACTAATATATGGAGTGTTTTTAATAGCTTGAGTAATAGATTCATAACGATGTAGTAATTCTTCTTCACTATTCACTTGCTTACCATAGCCCCAGCCTTTTTCAGAATCAAAGGCAATACCACCATATTCACTAATAATGATTGGCTGCCCCTTATATTCATATCCTTTTGCCATTGCAAACTTAGAATTATTAAATGCTATCTTGTTATTCACAACTTTTTCTTTGTCTTTATATCGTCCAATAAATTCCTCACCATATTCCACATAATCATGAAGAGTCAGAATATCTGAAACTGTATGCTCCCAACCATCATTTACAATAACAGGTCTCATGCTATCAATCGCTTTTGTAAGATGATAGATACCTTCTGTAAAATTTTGCTGTTTTGCATCTGTAAAAACATTCTTTATACCCCATGATTCATTAAACGGAGTCCAAGTAATAATGGACGGGTGATTATAGTGCTGCTTAACAACTTCAATCCATTCATCTGTAAAATTCTGAATTGCCCCATCAGAAAACTCATAGGTTGCAGCCATTTCAGACCAGACTAGCAGTCCTTTTTTATCAGCCCAGTATAGGAATCGCTGATCTTCGACTTTCATATGCTTTCTAACTCCGTTAAAGCCCATTTCTAATGTTCGGTCAATATCTTCAATGATTGCTTCATCTGAAGGTGGTGTTAAATATGACTCTTCCCAATAACCTTGATCTAATATAAGTTTTTGATAAATTGGTGTATTATTTAACAATACATTCCCATTCTCTATAGACACTTTTCTCATCCCAAAATATGATTTTACATAATCTATTACTTTCTCGTTCTCAAGCAATGTAAATTCAACATCATATAAATTAGGAGATTGTGGACTCCAATTCATTATTCTCCATTTATGAGACTCACAAGCAATATTCATGGTAGTCATAAAATGTGGTCGATATACGCTTTCTTCAAAACGCTTTATTAGCTGACCTTCAAAATAAATGGATGTTCTTAATACTAAGGACTGATCAAGGTCACCTGAAACTTCAAACCCGAATTCAACTGATTCTGTATCTATATCAGGAGTTATTTTGACTGACTGGAGATGCGCTTCATTTAAAAACTCAAGCCATACCGTTTGCCAAATTCCAGTTGTTTGGACATACCAACAATCAAAATTATTATCTAACCACCTTTGTTTTCCTCTTGGTTGAAAGCAGCTTTGACTGTCTTCATTTTTAACCACAATGTTTAATTCATTTTCCTCACTTAAATAATCAGAAACATTAAATGAAAATGCAATTTGTCCACCCTTATTTTCACCAACAAATATTTCATTAACCCATAGCTTTGTTACATAATCTGCTGCTTGGAAATGAAGGATTATGTTTTTATTTTCATATTCTTTAGGTATTATGATTGTTTTTTGATACCAAACATTCGGACAAAATTTTTCCTCTCCAATACCACTGGCTTTTGTTTCATATGTAAAAGGGACGATTATTTTTTTATCAAACTTTGATTCTTTGTACCATTCTTCCTTTTCTCCGATATTCTCTCTATCAAATTTGAAATTCCATTCTCCATTTAAATTCATCCAATCCGCTCTTTCAAACTGAGGACGCGGATATTCAGTTCTTGGTATGTATATTTCTGTCATTTGAATAACTCCTTTATATTTTATCTAAATATTTCAAAAAATGTAAGTGCTTACATTTATATTTTAAATTAAGCTCAATAACATTAATATACTAAATTTAGTATAAAATATACTTTTCTTAAGATAAGTAGACTAAAGCAGAAAAGAACCAACCTACGTCTATAAAGATTACATAGTTTGCTTTCTATTAATTAAACAACATATCATTATTAATCAACCAATACTTGTTTATTTTAATAGAGTATCTAACAGTGCTACATTTTCACATGAATTAAATTGCACAGGAACATAAATCCTTTTTGGATTGTAAGTACCCTTAACTTGTTCTAAAAGAAGGTCAACTGCTTTTTTACTACATTTATCAATATCTTGCTTTATAAATGGAACTCCAGCTATACCAGATGGATCAAAGGTCAACAATACAATTTCTCGACCTAATTCCTTCTTCAAAGAACAGATTGCTAAATGAGTATAAAGAGCTAATTCTGCATTCATTGTAAAAACAGCTGAAATTTCTGGCTTACTTAATAAAAAAATCTTAATTAAGTTTGGGGTTATATTCGGTTGAATATCATTGAATCCTAATAAAAGCCATTGGTTCTTATCAATTTTAATCCCTTTAATTAGAAAAGCGTTTTCAAATCCCTTTGATCTCTCATTAGTTACAGTATTGGTAATGAACGGAGATATGAGCCCAATATTCTTGTGCCCTTCATTTAATAAGTAGGAAATAGCTTCGAACGTACCGACTTCATTTTCGGAGGTTACACTATAAGTTAAAATATTTTCCATATATCTATCAATTAATACAAAAGGATATTTATCCAATGACAGTTTAAGGACAGCCTCATTATATGTTTCTTTTTCTGTAGGAAAGATAATCATCCCGCTTACTTCCATCTCTCTAAACATTTCAATAGCATCCGCTTCAACATATTGGGACTCTCTTGTAATTTTTATAATAAGTTTATAACCATTTTCTGTAACATACCTCTCAATAAAATTAACAAACTCTTGTTCAATCTTCGTTTTCATATTTGGTAGAATAAGTGCGATTAATCCCTTTTGTTTATTCAGTTGATTAATAGAAGAGGTTAAATAACTTTCACAAACAAACGTACCTTTTCCTTTGATTCTTTCTACTATTCCTTCTTCAGCAAGTCCAACAAGCGCATTTTTAGTTGTAATCTGGCTAACATGATATTCTTTCGTCAACTCTTTTTCAGAGGAAACACGATCACCTACCCGGAGCTTACCTGTTTGTATTTGAGCTTTAATTTTATTTTTTATTTGTTGATACAGAGGCTCATTTTTAATCGTAACTCACCCTTTATTCTTTATATACTGATATACTAAGCATACTAACCATTAGTATATTTTACCACCTTTTAGTGGATTATATTAATTCATATATAAAAGATAATCTCAATAGTACATTTGTTTACAGTGTATAAATTAAAAATACAAAAAGAAACAAACTGCGAATAATATCAACAAATATCAATAAGCATAATAAATAAGGATTCTATTATAATTAAGTCTATAAAAGTTCATAAATATATTTTTATCTGCATCTTGATTTTCATAATAAAAACACATTTACCAATGGTATGGTTTACACAATTAAACTTAAACTCTCCTTAAATCCATATCCACTAACTCCAATTTTCAATAAAAATAATAGATTGAAATATCTAATCTATCCTCTCAAATAAAAGTGGTAAAAAACTTCATCGTCCCCTTCCTTTATTTCACAACACCATAATAATAGGTCAATAGAGTCAGTTTATGTTAAAATTACATTTTATAGATAGGAGGATTTTAAATGGCGAAAAAGAAAGTATTGGCTGTTGTGACGAGCCATGAATATATGAAAAATGAAAAAGACAAAACGGGTTTATGGTTAAGCGAACTTGTACATTTTTATGATTGTTTAAAATTGGCAGGATATGAGGTTGATATAGTTTCCACAAAAGGAGGAAAAGTACCACTTGATCCGAAAAGCCTTCTCCCTGTCTTGCTGGATAACAGGACAAAGGAATACTATCTGGATCCGTATTTTATTAGTAGATTGGATAAAACCACTTCTATCGATGAAATAACATCTGACGAGTATGGCTGCATCTATTTTGCCGGCGGACATGGAACGATGTGGGACTTCCCTAACCAGTCCAGCATTCAAAAGTTAACCGCTGAAATATATGAAAAAGGCGGTGTCGTTTCGGCTGTTTGCCACGGACCTGCTGCTTTATTAAATGTTGTATTATCAGATGGGACTCATCTCTTGGAAGGAAAAACAGTAACCGGTTATACAAATATGGAAGAAACGATCATGTTTGCATCACATAAAATACCATTCAAGCTTCAAAATGAGTTAACCGCTAAAGCTGGAAAATTCACAAAATCAACCGTTCCTTTCACATCACATGTGGTGGAAAATGAGCGAGTGATTACAGGACAAAATCCACAAAGCGCGCGAGCAGTTGGTGAGAAAACGTTACATTTCTTACAAAATCAAAAAAGATATTAAAAAATGTCGATTCAAACTCCAAACCTTTGTTGGAGTATTGAATCGACATTTTTTTAATTTACATAGGTAATACATACAAAAAGATAGATAAAAAGTGCAGAATAGAAGCAACCAAGACCATCAGATGCCAAATCGCATGGTGATATGGAAACCCTCTCCATACATAAAAGATGCTTCCTACCGTGTATAATAATCCGCCATACACAAGCATCATTAATCCAGTTGGAGGAACTGCCATTTTTAACGGCTCCCATGCTACAACAATTAACCAGCCCATGATGATATAGATTATTGTAGAGAGAATGACAAATTTCCTTAGGAAAATGGCTTTAAAAACAATTCCGGCTATTGCCAACGTCCAGATAATCGCCAATAATGCATATCCTGTTTTCCCTCCAATTGCAATGATTGCATACGGTGTATACGTTCCTGCAATAAATAAATAGATGGAGGTATGATCAAAGAATTCCATAATCACTTTGACTTTGCCCTCAGGAAATGCATGAGTCAGAGTCGAGAATGTAAAAAGCATCAACATCGATATTCCATAGACCAAAACAACTGATAGCCTATCGCCAGCTCCATTCGTTATAGAAAAAACAATCATTAAGATTAGGGCCGCAAAGGATAAAGCTGCTCCTATCCCATGCGTAATCGCATTGACGACTTCTTCTTTCTTGGTGTAAGTATAGACTCGATTCATCAAGAGACTCCTTTCCATGTTTTTATTTGTCTATTCCCGTTTTTTTGCTAAATTAATACCTTTCTACCTATTTTTTAAGATTTAATTGTTTTAAAAGATATGGCCAGACCTCCATAATATCTGTTGCTAGCATTGCGCTAGGTTCACGTTCAATCGCCCAATATTCTGACGATTTCCCATGAAGATAAACCGCATTCGACACGGCTGTTGTATAGTGTGAGAAAGGTTCAGATTGACACAGTAATCCTAAAATAATTCCAAGCAATGTGTCTCCAGAACCGCCTTTTGAAAGACCGCGATTTCCCGTTTGATTGATATAGCCAGTTCCATCTGGAAAAGCGATAACCGTATTTACTCCTTTTAAAATAACTGTTACCTCATGTTCAATAGCAAAATCACGAGCAACCGAAATGCGGTTTTCATTGATCCACCTAGAAGATAATCCTGTAATTCGAGCCATCTCTCCGGGATGAGGTGTCAAAATGACCGGTGCCGGACGCCCTTTTGGATACTCTCTTTTTTGCAGGGCAGCGGCATCTAAAATAAGAGGCAAATCAGGTTGATTCAATAAAAATTGAACTTTATCCTCCAATTGTTCATCCAAATCCAAACCAGGACCGATTGCTGCTGCTTTCATACTGGATAGCTGTTCATTTTCTTTTAATTGTTGAAGCGTGTGATACCAATAGGTTGCTTCAGGAAGTCTCTGACAAACAATTTGTGCTACACTTTTATCGGTTGCGATTGTCAGTTTGCCAATTCCGGAACGCATAGCACCAAGACCAGACAGAAGTGCACAACCTGGCATTTCCTCACTGCCAGCAATTAACAATCCGGTTCCAAATGATCCTTTGTGCGGATTATTTGGTAAAGCAGGCCATGTTTGTTTAACATCTTCCTCTGTCCATACTCTCCAGCCTGATTGCTGTACCAATCCAATATCCAACGATTTGACTGTCCCATAGTATTCAGCCGAAGGCACTAAAAAAGCTGAAGGCTTAACCCCATGTAAGCATAATGTGTAATCTGCTTTAAAGGCAGTCACTACATTACCTCTATCTGCTTCAACACCTGAAGGAATATCAATCGCAATTTTCAGAGCCAATGATTGGTTCCAGTAGGCAAGCACTCGATCCGCATGACTGGAAAACGGCGGTTTAAACCCAATTCCAAAGAGCCCATCTACCAGAACATCATATTCATTTTCAATCGTTTGGGTGTATGGGTATCCACAAGTAATAAAATAAGAAAAATGCTGTTGCGCAACTTCAGACTTTGGCAATCCAAACGGCAAAATAAGCGTCGCCTTATAACCGTGATTCAGCAATAATCTCGCAAGGACAAATGCATCGCCTCCATTATTTCCTTGCCCAGCGATGATTCCAACTTCATCTTCCCTCTGAATTAAACTGGATACTTCTCTGAACAAAGCCTGTCCAGAGTTTTCCATTAAAGTAAAGATGGATAGCCCATCCGCGTCAGCTTTACTGTCGACTTCTCTGATATCATTCGCAAAATAAATATTCATCACCGACCACCTCTCTTCTTATATTTTTAGTATACAACAATAGGAATAGGAAATTTAAACGATATAGTAAGGTAAGAGATCTGATATCTATTGATCAGATATAGGTTTGAAAGAGAGGTAGCGTACGAGTTGAATAGGTGTGCCATAGGCGGTCCGTAGCCGGGGGATACCTCCTTTCTCCCACCTATCCCACACCTATTCATCATCTTTGACCGGGGATAGGATAAGTATGGGATAGGTGGAGCATAGCCACTTAAAGCTCCGGTATAAGTTTTCGATAGCTTTTGAAAATAAATAGTCAGCTCCACAATCGGAACTGACATTTGTTACATCAACTTTCAGAAATAACGTATCTCCTTTTTTCAGTTCCCCTACATGGAGTTGATAACACGACATACTTGTTTCCTGCCTATTCTTTATTCCACCTGCCGCTTCCGTTCTAGTGGATCATCAGTTTCAATTTACTTGGAAAAATTAATTAAATTATCACCGAGGTGCAGAATTACGCTATGATTCTTTTCGATTGCTTTCCTTCTTGATTCTGTATTCACTTCATCTGTCAGTAAAATAAGATGTCCTTGATCCGTTTGCGGTAATCCAGCCCTCTTCAGATTCTTTTCAGTAGCCTCATATAAATGTTTTTTCCTGTTTGACACATAAAAGATTTGGATTCCTTTCATATCCGCATATTGAAGGAACTCTGATGCACCAGGCAGAGGTTTGGCATTTGCTTGGTAGACCCATGCATCCCATTCTTTATCATTAAAGGAGCTGTTCTTTTGAGCCAACCGAGCTAAAAAAGGGCGGTTATTCAGTACGGTTTCATCTAAATCTAAAATAATGGCTTTATCCTCATCCGTCTTTTGTTGCAGAGCTCGATTGAGTCTATGTTTAGCCACTTTATAACCTTTACTAAATGACGCATCAGTCGTAGATTGTTGGTACCTAAGGACGTGCATTATATTTTCTTCTTGTTGATTCTTATACGGACTAGCTTCTATCCAGTTCATAGGTAAGCTTATCCAAACACTAAATACAGTAATAAGTATACTTCCTTTTCTGATGCCATTCTTTTTCATTCCAATCACCTCTCGAACAGTTTTTCCAAAGACTTTTCATTTCATGAAAAATTTATATTGGAATAGCGAATCTGCTTAAATAAAGTAGGTATTGGATACGAAAAAAAGACCTCATTTGAGATCTTTACTGATTGATTTAGAATTTTCTTTTTCTTATTAAAATACTACTAAACATCCTCAAAGAAACCGCAAAACAGAACATTTTATCAGTCGGAATTTACAGAATAAACCTATTTTCCAGAAATTTTTTAATCTTTAATCAGGGTCTTTATTATGAGGAGCCGAATTGTAAAACTATTTATCTCCATTGGTATACATATCTTAGAATTCATAAGAACTAATATTCATAAATATAGGGGTGATATCCTTGTTTAAAAAACCATTTATTTTGTTGATGATCGGTATCATTCTTGTTCTATTTATAGATACGGGTGCAAAGAATTTCTCAGATCTTTTGCTTAATAAATAAACAGAAACATAAAAAAAGCGGGGAATGCAATACCGCCCCTTAAAAGTTAGTTTTACTCTAACTTTTAGGGTATGACAACTTCCCCGCTCTCTTTATTAATATTGATTAGTAGTCTTATGTCGTTCAACTAATTTTTTTAATGATTGAATCTGACCTAGATGCATCGCTTCATGGCTCAGTAAAAAGTGAAACAATTCGCTTTTTGTTTTAATACCAAACTTTGCAAGAGGACCTGTTACCTCTTCTCTCCAGAATTCCTCCGGTAAATCTTTAATTCTCTTTTCCTGAGATTGATAATTGGACTTGATATCATTCAAAGAAGGTGCACTTCTTTGCCAATATTTTGGCGAAGTTCCGCTTCTGAAAAATTCTCCATATAACTCTGAAAGCGGTGAACCGCTGCCAGGATAATCAAACAAGAAGGATTCCGCACTTACCAGTACATGCCCTAATTGCCAGCGAATCGTATTATTAAAACCTTCTGGTTGGAGATCAGCCTCCGCTTCAGATAAATCCTCTAAAATTTCCTGTAGCTTACTTCTGGTCAACTCAAGTTGTTTTTGCATACCAGTCGTTTCCATATAATCCCCTCCACTAATTCTTTTTGCCCTTCACAAGATATGGGTTGCTATCCTTTATACCCTATCTTTCCTGAAAAAAAACAGAAGTGAAACGGCTTATTGGACTGATAACATACAAATTGTTAGCTGGTTGTTTGTTTTGCCTTATTTCTAATCAATTCTTTAACAAAGGACTCCAATTCCTTATGGCCCTTTTGATGCAGTAAACTTACAACCTTACTCCCTACAATAATTCCATCACAATAGTCATACAATTGATTGGCCGTCTTTGCATTGGATATTCCAAATCCCGCATAGATTGGACAATCCGTAACCTGCTTAAGTTGTAGGATTTGTTCTTTAAAGGCTTCATCATTCAACTGTGCCTGTTCTCCTGTTGTCCCATTTACAGTTACTGCGTAAATAAAACCATCCGCTCCATCACAAAGCTTTGCCATTCGAGTTGGATTTGCCGTTAAAGGTATGAGTCTAATTAACACAATCCCTTCATTACTGAGCTCTTTCTTAAACATCTGCTCTTCCTCCAGGGGAACATCTGGAATGATACAGGCACTAATGGAGGCTTCTCTGCACTTGGCAGCAAATTTTGAAATCCCAAGGCGTAAAACAGGATTTGCATACGTCATCATTATTAACGGAATTTCAATAATTTCCTCAGTATTCTTTAATTCATTTAATATATCCTCCAAAGTAATATCCTGTTCCAGGGCACGTAAACCTGCTTCCTGAATGCTAGGTCCGTCAGCTACTGGGTCAGAAAATGGAATTCCAATTTCTATGGCGGAAGCCTCTAATCTTTCAAAGTACTTTATAGTCGGAACAAGCTGATCAAGCCCTCCATCACCGCCCATAATATAGGGGATAAACCCTTTTTTTTCACTCTTTTTAGCCTCTGAAAAACAATCTACTAGCTTATTAGGCATGCTCCGCACCTCCAACTACATTCATGACGGTATCCATATCTTTATCTCCTCTCCCAGATAAACAAATCACAATAGACTGATCTTTCCCCATATTAGGTGCCCTTTTGACTGCTTCCGCTATCGCATGCGAGCTTTCGAGCGCAGGTATAATTCCTTCCTTTCTTGTTAACAGCTTAAATGCCTCTAATGCCTCATCATCTCGAATAGATATATATTCAACTCTTCCCTCGTCCTTCAGAAAGCAGTGCTCCGGTCCGACTCCCGGATAATCTAGTCCAGCCGATATAGAATGAGCTTCCTCTATCTGTCCAGCTTTATCCTGCAGGAGATACATGAGTGCGCCATGCAGAATCCCCTTTTCTCCTTTTGAAAGGGATGCTGCATGCTCATTTGTATCTAACCCATGGCCAGCCGCTTCCACGCCTACTAAAGTAACCTGTTCATCCTCTAAAAATTCGTAAAACATCCCCATCGCGTTACTGCCACCGCCGATACAGGCAATAATTTCATCTGGCAATCGATTGTGTAAAGCTAAGAATTGCTCCCTGGTTTCCCGACCTATTACACTCTGGAAATCTCGTACAATTTGCGGGAAAGGATGGGGTCCCATCACAGATCCCAATAAATAATGTGTATCCTCAATATGACCGACCCAGTAACGTAAAGCTTCATTTACGGCATCCTTCAGTGAACAGCTTCCTTGTTGTACAGGCACTACCTTTGCACCCAACAATTCCATTTTCAATACATTCGGTTTTTGCCTCTTCACATCTTTTTCACCCATAAAGATTACTGCTTCCAAACCAAGCAAGGCACAGGCTGAAGCAGTCGCGACTCCATGCTGGCCGGCACCTGTTTCCGCAACAATTCTTGTTTTGCCCATCGCTTTGGCAAGCAGGGCCTGACCAAGTGTATTATTAATTTTGTGAGCCCCGGTATGATTTAAATCCTCCCTTTTAAGGTAAATCCGCGCACCACCTAAATGTTCGGTCAAATTTTCCGCATAGTATAACGGAGTCTCTCTTCCTACATAATCCTTCAAAAGTAATTGATATTCAGTAATAAATGACTCTTCCTGCGCAATCGTTTTATAGGCTTCCTCCAATTCGAACAAAGCCGGCATTAATGTTTCCGGTACAAATCTTCCTCCATATTCCCCATATCGGCCAGTTTTATCTGGATATTCTTTTATTTGATTCACTTGATTTCCCCCTCTTTTGCCATTTTTATAAATTCAAAGATTTTTCTCGTATTTTTTCTCCCATTTACCTCAACACCACTGCTCACATCAACCATAAACGGATTTACAACCTCAATCGCAACTCTTACATTTTCAGAATTCAAGCCTCCCGCTAAAATGATAGTAGGATATTTAGCTCCTAGTCCTCTAACCTTTTCCCAATCAAATGCCACTCCGTTTCCACCTCTATATTCCCGTGCTTCAGCATCCAATAAAATATAATCAGCACGCTTAACATCACCAACATCTAAGTCTGCCTGAGCAGGCTTAATTCCTAGCGATTTAATGATCGGCAATCCAACCTCCAAATAGTCTGCCGGCTTTTCTTCTCCATGAAGCTGAATGGCTGTCAATCCACAATATCGTGCCACTTGTTTCACCGTTTCTACCTCTTCATTAACAAAGACACCGACCTTCCAGATTTCACCTTCCAGTTTGGAGATGATTGGTTTGGCCTTCTCAGGAATAATTCTTCGCTTGCTTTCGGCGAACATAAATCCAAGGGCATCCGCACCTGCTTTTTCAGCTGCTAATGCATGCTCGACGGTTTGTATTCCACAGATTTTCACCTTCACCGACTGTACCTTCTTTCAATTTTCTTGATTTCTTTTACAAATTGAGCGGGATCTTGATGCTTCATCAATGCCTCCCCAATTAGGATTGCATCCACGCCTGCATTGGCAACACGTAAACAATCATTAACATTCTTGATTCCACTTTCACTAATGACAATAGTCGACGGATCGTCAATCAATTTGATTAAATTTTCAGTAACAGCTAAATCCGTGTTAAATGTTTGAAGATTTCGATTATTTATGCCAATCAATTGCGGTTTAAGGGACAGAGCTGCCATTAAATCCTCCTCATCATGCACTTCCAGTAAAACTTCCAAATGTAGATGGAGAGCATACTCATACAATGCTTTTAATTTTCCAGGTGATAAAATTCTTACAATCAACAGGACTATACTTGCCCCCGATAAAAAGGCTTGATTAATCTGAGATTCTTCCAATATAAAATCCTTGCATAAGACTGACAGATCTATATGACTGCTTACAACCTGTAAATCTTCAAAGCTTCCATTAAAATATTCTTTATCCGTTAAAACAGATATGCCGTCAGCGCCGCCTTCCTTATATTGATTAGCTACCTCTATTGGGTCGGCCAAAGATTGAATGATTCCTTTTGATGGAGATGACCGTTTAAATTCTGCAATCACACCAAGGGTAGACTGACTTCTGATTCGTTCAGCAAAAGTATCTCTTACCTGCATTCGTTTGATGTCATTTGACAATTCAATTGCGGTTGATTTGCTTAACTCTCTCCTCTTGTGCTCCACGATATTCATTAAATAGGTTGGCATATATCATTGGCCCCTTTCGTTTGAACCGGTCCCCTAACTTCAAGTAATTTCCGATAGACAGCACCTGAATCAATTAATTCAGCCGCATACATGACTCCTTCCTGGATCGTAGAAACTTTCCCTGATACAAATAAACCAATTCCTGCATTTAGAAGGACGGCATCACGACATGGATTCTTTTCCCCACAGAAGATACCAATCATTTTTTTTGCATTTTCAGACGGCTCACCACCGGTCAAACGGCTATTGTCCGATACTTTCAATCCAACGTCATTGGGATGGATGGCTTCTTCTGTTATTAGACCACTCTGAACAAAATATAGCTTGTTTTCGCCAGACAATGAAGCTTCATCCATATTACCTGCTCCATGGATAATGGCAGCCTTTTTTCTCCCAGCCTTCAACAATACTTCTCCATACAGCTTTAATAGTTTTACATCATACACACCAACCATTTGATAGGTTAAATGGACTGGGTTTGTTAAGGGTCCGATTGCATTGAAAATCGTAGGAATACCCAATTGCTTCCGAACTGCAGCGATTCTTTTTAATTTTGGGTGGATATGTCCAGCATTCAAAAATACTAAGTTAGCTTGATGAATAGCTTTCCTGGCTTCTTCCTTTTGATTAATCGTATTAATGCCCAATGCGTTCAGCACATCCATGCTGCCGGATTGACTCGTCATATTTTTGTTTCCGTGCTTCACCATTTTGATTCCGGCACTTGCCAAAACAAATGCTGATGCCGTACTGATATTAAAGCTATTGCTGCGATCGCCTCCGGTACCACAATTATCCATGGCTTCCGGGATAGTTCCTAGCTGATGTGTCGATTCCTTTCGAATCATTTCTGCGATAATATACAGTTCCTTACTCCCGTATCCCTTCAATCCAATAGCCATCAAAAATGCAGCCAATTCCGCTTCAGAAACAGTTGGATTTAACATTTGTTTTGCAGCATCTGTCATTTCGCCCTCTGATAAACTCTTTCCTTTACTTAATTTGAAAAGATACTCATTCATGCAAGACTGCCTCCTTCACAGTACTATTAAGAAAATTAGTTATTATTGTTTTTCCATAGGGCGTTCCTATTGATTCAGGATGGAATTGAACGCCGTATAAGGGATACTGCTTATGACGAATGGCCATAATCTCGTCATCATCCTCTGAAGTTGCTATAATCTTAAACTCATTTGGCAATGTCTCTTCTTTTATAATTAGAGAATGGTATCTCATTGCCTGAAACCCTTGAGGTGTACCCTTAAAAATTTCATCTCCTGTATGGATGATCTTTGATGATTTACCATGTTTGATCTTTCCAGCTCGACTTACCGTAGCACCAAACACCTGGCCAATGGCCTGATGCCCTAGACAAACGCCTAAAATAGGAATATGACTATAAAAAGCTTTAATCATTTCTTTACATATCCCACTCTCTTCAGGCCGACCAGGTCCGGGTGATAAGACAATTGATGTTGGTGATAAATCTTTTATTTCTTGAATCGTAAGGGCGTTATTTCGTTTAATCAGTACCTCTTCCCCCAGTTCTAATAAAAGCTGATAGAGGTTATACGTAAAGGAATCAAAATTATCGATAAGTAAAATCATTTATCCCATCCTCCTTAAATCCAACTTTATGAAGTGTTTCATACCATTCATTTTCCGGAATGGAATCATAGACAATACCAGCGCCAGCCTGGAAATGAATTTGTTGATCTTTAATTACCATCATTCGGATTGCTAAGGCGAGGTCTAATTCCCCACCGTAGGAGATAAAACCAACACCGCCGCCGTAAGCGCCTCTTCTTTCCTGTTCAGCCTCTGAGATTAACTGCATTGCTCTTATCTTTGGCGCGCCCGATACGGTTCCAGCCGGCAAACAGGCTTTAATTGCATCCATTGGATGAATCGCTTCGTTTAATAGGCCTGTAATTTCTGAAACAAGATGGATCACATTTTTAAATAATTCAATCTCCATAAACCGTTTAATATTTACACTTTCCGGCTTACAAATCTTCCCCAAATCATTTCTAGCAAGATCCACCAGCATGACATGTTCTGCCTTCTCTTTTTCATCCGCTATTAAACTGGCAATCTGTTCTTCATCTTCTTGAATAGTAGAGCCTCTTCGTCTTGTACCAGCTATCGGATTAGAGTGAATAACGCCCTGATCGATCGCAATCAATCGTTCAGGAGAGCAACCCACAATGTGATAGGAGCCAAAATTAATATGAAACTGGAATGTATCAGGATGCTCTTGCTTTAACTTCCCATAATAATCTTCCGGGTCTCCACTAAATGAACCGGTCCATCGCTGCGACAAGACAGCCTGGAATATATCGCCGTTCCGTATTCTGGCTTTTAATTCATTAACCGTATCAATAAATTTCTCCTTATTCGTATTGCTTTTAATTCCGTGAATCAAATACATTTCATTTCCAGAAGCCTGGCTATATGTGGATAGTTTTTCCCGAAAGTACTTCATGTTTTTAGCCAATTCTTCCTCTGATCGTTCACCTTCATAGTCTAAATGGAGGTGGCTGCATTCGGAGAAATCATCACCGCTGTAAACAAAATAATCTGTGTGATAGAGAAAATGAAAATCCGGAATACCAACCGGATTCATTTCCGGCGAATCTATATCTTCAAAGAGAAAACTGTACGAATAACCGGCAAATCCAATGGAGCCTCCTATAAATGGCAGATCAGGATAAAGGGCATCATCGATTGCAAGGGACGCTTTTATAAACTCATGCGGATTATTCACTTTCTTTTTCATTTGACCTTTTTTAAAGAACGTACCATCTATACTCGTCATGATTTCTGCATATAGGTTAAAGGCAACAATTTTTGTCCTGCCACCGCTCGAAGATGGAAATTCAAGCACAGCTTTATAAGACTCAGCAATGTCTTCTATATTTCTAAGTTTGTTCTGTTCCTCGGCTTTCAGTCGTTGCCTAATTATGTTAGGTTTCCTCAATCTAATCCCCCCTGAAAATAAAAAAATCCCCCATAAGCAAATAAATTGCTTATGGAGGACGTATAATCGTGGTGCCACCCCCGTTGGATCTCTTTCAGATACGATGAGGAAGGAATCCATCATTTAATATCCTATCCTTTTAACGGCGGAATCCCGTATTCCCCTACTAATCTTTCAGGGAATCACTCGAAAGCCCATTCACATAAAGCCTGCATACCGGTTCTCACCCACTCCGGCTCTCTGTAGTGCAATGTTTTTATGCTACTCCTCTTTCTTAACGTTTTATTTATTCAATTTTATCCCATACAAAAAGGGCCTCACATCCTTGAAAAAAGGACGAGAGACCCGCGGTACCACCTTAATTGATTGCTGAATTCAGCAATCCACTTTATGACAGCCTATAGAAATAACTGTCAGCCTATTTTAACGATTGGCTAAATCGGCCAAAGCATACTGAATAACTCACGTTCTGCTCGGCAACTCCGAAGTCCATTCACAAATGAAATCATACCGATTCCCACCCCCATCGGCTCTCTAAAACTCCTTCAAATGCTACTACTCTTCATCAACGCATTATTATGTTTAAGTTGTTGTTAATATTAAATTAATTATTTTGAATTGTCAATCTATTCAGTTAAAAATAGGCAAAATGATGCATTTTAGTCAGACAAAGTAAAAAATGACTATATGTTAATTAAAGGGATCATCTCTCTCATAGATTTTGTATTAATTTATCTATTAGAAACAAGCAACTTTAAGTATTATTGCGTTTTCCTATCCTCTAATTACAATACAAAGGCTTGATAGAAGGGTGTAGTTTATACGATTTTCAAAAAAAGAGTGCCAATTCAGTAAGAACTGGCACTCTTTAAGTAAATATCATTTGTATGATACAACATTAATTATTAATTTATTTTGTTAGTTAAACAATCATCCCTCAAGCAATAAAGATTCAGGGTCTTCGATTAATTTTTTCACATTCGCTAGGAAGCTAACTGCTTCTGCTCCGTCGACAATACGGTGATCGTAAGATAATGCGATATACATCATTGGGCGAACTTCAATTTTGTCATCCTCAACAGCAATCGGACGCTTTTTAATACCGTGCATTCCAAGAATACCTACTTGTGTTCCATTTAAAATAGGTGTTGACATTAAGGAACCGAAAACACCGCCATTTGTGATAGTAAAGGTTCCACCCTGTAAATCTGATAGGGCCAATTTATTATCACGTGCTTTTTTAGCCAAGCTGCCAATTTCTTTTTCAATTTCAGCAAAGTTCATACGATCCGCATCTCTAACAACAGGGACTACTAAGCCTTCTGGAGCAGATACTGCTACACCGATATCATAGTATTTTTTGATAAGCAGCTCATCACCTTGGATTTCTGCATTTAACAGTGGATACTTCTTAAGTGAACCAACCACGGCTTTTGTAAAGAAGGACATAAACCCTAATTTCACATCATTTTCTTTTTGGAATGCATCCTTACGTTTATTACGAAGGTTCATGATATTCGTCATATCTACTTCGTTAAAAGTAGTCAGCATCGCTGTATTGTGTTGAACCTCAACCAAACGTTTCGCGATTGTTTGGCGTCTGCGTGACATTTTCACACGTTCTTCCGGTTTACCAGATACCTGAGCCGGTGCTGATGCTGCTTTTTTAGCTTCCGGTTTTGAAGGCTTAGGTGCAGGCGCGCTGGCTTGTGCATGACCATTGTAGGATTCTACATCCTGCTTGCGCACTCTTCCAAGTGGATCTACTGTAGGGATTTCATCCAAATCGATTCCTTTTTCTCTTGCTAATTTACGTGCAGCCGGAGAAGCAACTGTTTTATTTCCTTTTTTCTCTTCTTCTTTTGGTTCAGGAGCAGGTGCTGCTTTTGGCTCTTCTTTTACTTGTTCTTTTGCAACAGGTTCTTGTTTTTCACTCTGTGCAGGCGCTCCATCAGCATCTACCATCGCAATTGATTCCCCAACAAGAACTGTATCTCCCTCTTCTTTTAATTGCTCTGTCAAAACTCCTTCATAGTCGGAG
Organism: Pradoshia sp. Z3_51; assembly: GCF_058215915.1. Lineage (NCBI taxonomy): Bacteria > Bacillati > Bacillota > Bacilli > Caryophanales > Bacillaceae > Pradoshia > Pradoshia sp. Z3_51. The sequence goes on from NZ_JBZAJC010000001.1 coordinate 443,605, forward strand.
ATGATTTCAACATTTACTTTATCTGTTTCAAGCTCAACGATATATTCACCTTTTTCAACCTTTTCACCCGGTTGTTTAAGCCATTGTGCAATTGTTCCCTCTGTAATTGATTCCGCTAATTCTGGTACTTTTACCTCTGCCATCTCTATATTTCCTCCTCTATTCGCGAGTTAATGCGCTGTTAATAATACGATTTTGTCCTTGTTTATGAATGGTTGGATCTCCCTCTGCAGGACTGGATCGTCTTCTTCTGCCGATGTACTCAACTTTAACCCCTTCTGGTGCTGCTATTCTTAAACGTGGCTCAACGAAATTCCACGCGCCCATATTTTTAGGCTCTTCCTGTACCCATGCAATCTCTTTTAGATTCGGGTAGGATGCAAATAATTCTTGAACCCCTTTAAGTGGGAATGGATAGATTTCTTCAATTCTCACAATATGAAGCCAATCAAGATTTTCTTGAGCTTCAATAGCCTGAGATAAATCAATTGCCATTTTACCTGTACAACAAACGATTCTTTCCACACTGTCTTTTTTGGTTCCTAAGCCTGGCTGTTCAATAAAGGACTTGAATTCACCGTCACTCAGTTCTTCAGCAGTACTCGCAACAGTCGGATTTCTCAGCAAGCTCTTTGGCGTCATTAATACCAGTGGTCGTACTTCTTCTTTTCCTAAAATAGCTGCTTGTCTTCTTAAAATATGGAAGTATTGAGCTGCTGAACTTAAATTAGCTACAGTCCAGTTATTCTCCGCTGCCAATGATAAATAGCGCTCTAAACGTGCACTGGAGTGTTCCGGTCCCTGGCCTTCATAACCATGAGGCAATAGCATGACTAAGCCAGATTTTTGGCCCCATTTCGCTCTCCCAGCAGCAATAAATTGATCAAATAATACTTGCGCAGTGTTGGCAAAATCACCATATTGGGCTTCCCATAAAACGAGCGTATCCGGGGATTGAACATTGTATCCATATTCAAATCCAATCACAGCTGCTTCGGACAACGGACTGTTATGAACCGCAAAGGAAGCTTTTGCCCCTTCAAGTCCATGTAATGGTGAATAGGTTTCTCCTGTTTCACTGTCATGTAAAACAATGTTTCTATGAGCAAATGTACCGCGCTCGGAATCCTGTCCAGTAAGGCGAACCGGTGTACCATCCTGTAAGATAGTTGCAAATGCTAACGTTTCAGCCAAAGCCCAGTCTACCTTATTTCCTTCTTCCAAAGCATTCTGTCTTCTCATAAGGATTTTATCCAGTTTATTAAATACCTTGAAGTTCTCAGGTCGTTTTAAAAGCTCCGCATTTATTTGCTTTAATACGTCAAGCTCTACTTTTGTATCTACATTCGGAATCCCGGATTCAATAATTTTTGGAACATCAGCTGCTTCAAGCGGAGAATCTTCCTTTTCACCCACTTGATTATAGTACTCTTTCAACATATCAAAATGTTCCTGATCCAGACGAGCGACCTCTTCTTCCGTTACAAGTCCTTCATCGACTAGTCTCTTTGCATACACCTCTCTAGGTGTTGGATGCTCATGCACCATCTTGTACATGGCCGGATTTGTTGTCATTGGCTCGTCCATTTCGTTATGGCCATAACGTCTGTATCCAATTAAATCTATTAAAAAGTCTTTTTTGAAATTTTGACGATATAAAATAGCTACATAAGCTGCTGCTAATACAGCCTCTGGATCATCCGCATTGACATGGATAATCGGGATTTCATATCCCTTCGCCAGATCACTTGAGTATCGAGTGGATCGGGAATCCCGGCTTTCTGTTGTAAATCCAATCATATTGTTCGCGATAATATGAACGGTGCCTCCTGTTTGATATCCTTTAAGGCGACTTAGATTCAAGGTTTCCGCCACAATTCCCTGACCTGGGAATGCTGCATCTCCATGAATAATAATTGACATACTGGAATTAGAATCCTGTACAGGAAATCCTTTTCGGCTTCTGTCATCCTGTACAGCCCTTGTATATCCATTTACGATGGGATTAACAAATTCCAAGTGACTCGGGTTATTTGCCAACGTTATAACCGCTTCTCTTGTATTCTCTTCTTTAATTTTACGACCTGCGCCTAAATGGTATTTCACATCACCCGTCCATCCAAATGTAACACCAATGGATCCTTCAGATGGCACCAATTTTTTATCCGGAGCATGCTGAAACTCAGAGAATATTTTTTTGTACGGTTTATCCAGCACATGAGCCAGTACATTTAATCTGCCTCTATGTGCCATTCCGATATTAATAGAAGTAGTTCCGCCGCGAACGGATCTTGAAACTAATTCATCAAGAAGTGGAACTAAAGAATCTACACCTTCAATTGAGAATCTCTTCTGTCCAACAAAGGTTTTATGTAAGAATCGCTCAAATCCATCCACTTCAGTTAAGCGCTTCAACAAATTTTTCTTTTTAGCTGCCGAGATTGCAAAACCGGAGGCTGTTTGTTCAACCATTTGTGTAAGCCACTTTTTCTCTTCCATGTCATGGATATGATCGAATTCAAAAGCAATCGTTCTCGTATATAAAACTTTTAAATATTCGATGGCTTCATGGCCATTTTGAATGTTTGCAGGCAAAACATCACTGATTAAGGAAGCTGGCATCGCTTTCAAATCATCAGTCGTTAAATCATATTTACCCAATCCTAAATTAATATCTTTCTTTACCTTACTGTACAATGGATAAATATCAGCGGCCAAATGTCCGTTTATTCGAATATCCTCAGCCAATTTGACAGCCTGCGATACTTTATACATCATTTTTGCTGTGAACTGACCGTCTGAAACTTCCTTACTTTGATTACCCCTTGTTTGTTCGGTTTCCTCTAATCTTGGAGGTCCCCATTCTTCAAATAATCTCACCAAATCCGGATCCACTTGCTCTGGGTCCTGTAAAAAAACTTCGTACATTTCCTGGACGTAACCCAAGTTTGGCCCCTGAAACTCTAGCCAAGGGTTTGTTACAGGTGTATCAAGTTTCATTATGAAATCCCCCTGTTAAACATTGTTTTGCCTTAATCCTGCGACTGAATAATATATAATAATAATGTTATCGAAAGAGTCGGAAGGATAAAACATTTCCGACATTATTCTACCATGTTTTGGTGAATATACCCAAAGGTTTGCACTTAATTTACGAGAAAATCAAAACTTTCTAAAAAATCAGCTATTATGAAATAGCAAAAAAAGAGAATTGATTATATAACCAACTCTCCTTTCTGATTAATTCCAAATTGAATCATGCTGGATTCACATACCCATTCATAGCCAATTTTTTGATAAATTGAATTTAAAGTTGGATTTGATAAATCCGTATATAAACTGCAAAATAAATAGTTTTCAAGAAGTTGTTTCGAAAAAGTGTGAACGGCCGAGCTCGCATACCCCTTCCCTCTCTCTTCATCGGGAGTATAAACCAGCGAGACTACAATTCCATTTTGCGTTGGCCGAGCCCACTTCACCATCGATACCCGTCTGTTCTGATCAATCCATAAATGTAAGGACTTCTCCTTGATATAATCATTTGCCCTTGCCTGACAATCTTCGTAAGTGAGATTATCAACCGTATATTTAGTGAACTCCTTAATCCAATCAGCTACTAAGGGAGCATCTTCATGGCCTGCCATACGTAAATACCCTTTTGTGATTTGAACAGAATTCAGTTTTGTCAGTTTATAGATTCCCTGTTCCACGCCAATAGAGCCCTCAATTCCCGTTACACACTTCCATTCATCAGCAAATAAATGCGCTAATTGCTTTTCGCCTGTTATCCCTGGAAACATGAACCCTTCTTCAACAAATTTATTTACAGCAAAGGAAATAGCTTCTTTTTGGTTTGGATCGCCTGCAATAAGCAGATTATGTGGATGAGTTCGTAAAAAAATCAGGACAGTCTGATCCTTTACCTCCACTGTACACATGAAAAGTTTTATAGTATCTGATGGATTTTGGATCAATTTATTCACCAATCCCAGGATGACATTATGCTTCACTTCTTCCTTTAAAAGAATAGGTTCGACTTTGTCCTTAAAAGGTTTAATCGTGTCATAGAATACGATATTCATTTTGGCTCATCCTCCTTGTCTCTATTATCCTTCTAATCTATATATTTCAAAACAATTTAATTTAAAATCTTGTGAGTTTACATAATATTTTTATAACTAACTACTATTGTATAACAAAAACAGCAACCCCTATAGAGGATTGCTGCTTAATTTATAGTAGACTGTGTGCTGCAAATTAGTTTATGTCTAATATTCCATTCTGTGGAAGCTCGATTATAAAATGAGTTCCTTCAGGTGAGCTTTTAGAAATTGTAATATTCCCCAAATGCTCTATGATTGTTTTCTTAACAAATGGTAATCCCAATCCCATTCCCCGCTTGTCTATTGAGATAAATGGGTCAAATACACTTTCCCAGTTAGCTGGAGGGATTCCCTTGCCTGTATCAATAAAATGAATAATAATATGTTCATTTTCCAATTCGGTCTTAATCAATATTTTCTTATCATCACTATCTTCAGGCATAGCCTCCACGCTGTTCTTGATTAAGTTGATAAAGACTTGCCCCAAATTGGTTTTATTAATATAGGCATTCAAAGGTACGTAATTGTTAACCAATTCAATATCCACCTGATTTGTACGCAACATTTCAGAAGACATGTTAATGGAATCCAGAATAACCTCTATTAAATTTTCCTTTTTCAGTACTAGATTGGATGACTTCATATAATCCTTATAATTATTGGTCAGTTTACCTAAATGTTCAGATGACTTTTGAATCATATCTAGTGTTTTCTTATCTGACTCTGTTAAGTCATTGCTTAGACTAAGAAGATTTGAAAAACTCTTGATAATTTGATTGGTATTTTTCACTTCATGAATTAAACTTCCCGCTAAATTCCCGGTATAATCCAGCTTTTTTTGTCTTTCCAGCAGTTGATAATGACTATCTTTTAGACTCGTGTTCAGTTTAACAAAGAAATGCACCATAAAAACAGAGAATACGATTACCCCGATGCTGCTTGTTATGGCACCTGTCCCTGGTGAAAGGTTTAAATATCCCGATAAGATTAGCCAAATAGAGGCTAAACAGAAAGCATTTAAGAATTTTCTGAAACTCGTGTTAGATATATTTCTCGAAACTAAATAGACAAGAATTAGAAAGATGATAAAACCAATCATATGTAAAATGAATATCCATCCTAAAGGCCCATACACTGGGTAATAAAAACTGGATGAGAAACTGGTCTTTACGGTTAACCCACTAATCCCTAATTCCGTTAGATTGATTATATACACCACTCCGCTTAAAATAATAAAAAAGATGAGTGACTTCTTATCAAGTAATAACCTCGATACCTTTGCTAACCAAGGAGTATCTGTTAACATTGTTGGCTGATCCTTTATAATCAAATATGCTACATAGAGAACAATCGGCACTCCAAAAGTTGGTCCTAAACGCAGCAATTTAAATAATACAAGAATGGTACTCTCAGAAAGAATATCTGAAAAATAAAGAACCCCAACATCAATTTGCCAAATTGAAACAAAGAGCATGTATAAAACGATACCCATTGTTAATCTTGATTCATTATACATACTTTTTATAACGAATGAAACAACCAAAGGGATCAACCCAATAGTACATATTAATAATCCGATAATCATTTATTTTTGCACTCCATTGCTGTATGATCAGGTCTATATTTTTTAATATAAGCACATGCATTATTCCCGCCATGTCCATGATTGGTAACAGCTACTTCATTGACCTCCTGATAAATCGTTTCGGTAACAATATTCATATCTTCATAGCCTTTTTTAGTTGTTCTTATTGTTGGAGGAATAAAATCATGTTCCACACTTAATAATGAAGATATCACTTGCAAGATACCAATGGCGGCTAGAGGGTTTCCATACATACTTTTTATCGAGCTGTATGGTGTTTGATGATTAAATAATTCCCTTGAGCACTTTTCTTCTATCCGATCATTCTGCTGGATCCCAAGTGCCTGGCTGTTGATATAATCTGGATTGCGGCCACTCGTGACATCTTTTAATGCATTAATCATCTGTTCTCCTGATTCATCCGAATCAAATATATAAGCTCCATCATTATTCGAGATAATATCAACAATTTCTCCTTTAATATGAGCTCCTCGCTTAATGGCATCATCTTCTCTCTCTAAAACAATCACACCAGAAGCTTCAGAAGCAGCAAACCCTTTACTATCTTCATGAAATGGAACAGCTCCTACATCCATTGCTTGATTCAAAGGTAATATTCTTGTTTTAGAAAAAGCATAAGTCATTAGTTTACCAATCGGACTCTCTGTTCCACCTACTATAGCCACATCTATTTTACCGGCTTTTAAATAGAGCAAAGCCTCTTCAATTGCTTCCAAACTGGAAGTGCAGCCAGTGCTTATTGTTTTTGTCACACCTTTTACTCCTAAAAAGTATGCGATAGATGAGGTCATACTGTGATAATTGACATAGTGAGAAAACGTAATAGGCATTTTTCTATAATCATCATTGTTCGCATGTACAACTGCGTCCAGAGAATATTGATCTACGGAGGATCCAAGTGAAGTTCCAAAGAAAACCCCTACTTTTTTACCTACTAAATCCACTCCTGCTGATTCCAATGCCTCTCGCCCGGCCACGATTCCCAATTTAGAAACTTTGGGCAATCGATTAATTCTCCTATCTTTCTCTAACTCTTCTAATCCATTTTGTACTAAACCCACTATATTTGACTCGCCCTTATACCCTTCTCCATCTATTAGCTCCAGTGTGTTCACACCATGCTGTAAATTATATAAAAATTCGTCGATATTCCTTGTTTTCGGGGCTATTGTCCCGTAGCCACTAACTACTATTTTCATGTAATTTTCCGCCTCAGTTGAGAATATTTACCTAAAAAAATTATAGCAGATAATATTTCAGAATGACTATAGGAAAAAACTATTAAAAATATGTTTAAATAATCTAAATAGTTTAAATAAATAGTTAATACTACTATATGAAATAATTAAAAGCGTTGTTGATAACACATGCCGTTGAGCCTTTAGCCTAGTTGATAAAGTAACTTTAATTTCAGATGTTCACAGTACCTGAAACTCTAGTGAGATTTCGGATTTCTTTCATTAAATAAGATCACAATTGGTGTATAGCAATGCTCGTATTGTGGAATCACATTACCGCCATAATAAAAGAATGCTCTAAAATATCCTTTAATACATATTCTTTATCTGTCAGATTTCCTTGCTAACATCTAGTCAATATTATAGAAAGCAGTTATGAGCTAACCAACTGGGGACAAATTTCGAGTAATAGGAATGGATTGAATATAAAAAAAGCTGCATTCAGGTAAATTCGGAATACAGCTTAATCTTAGCTAAAGTATCAACTACTTATTAACACTTGCAATCCTCTTCTAAAACCTTCATTCATTAAAGTGATTTAGAAGAATACTTTAATACTTGCTAGGATCGTAAGCAAACCTACAACAATGACGAATACGTTGCTCAATTTCCCTCTGTATTTAGCTAGTACTGGTACTTTGCGGATTGCATACATTGGTAATACACATAAGATAGCAGCAACTAGAGGTCCGCTGAGTGTATCAATTAATCCTAGAATACTTGGATTTGTATAAGCAACAAACCAACATGTTAATACCACAAATACTAGAATTGCAGTTTTAATTGTTTTTTCTTTAATACTTTTTCCGCGTGCTTTTCCTGATGCCACAATCATGTCACGCATTACTTCGTAAGCTCCTACATAATGACCAAGGAAGGACTTTGTGATGGCCACGAATGCAATAATAGGCGCTGCAATAGCAATTATTGGTGAACCAAGTTCATTCGCAAGATAAGATAGGATTGATAAATTCTGTTGCTTTGCCATGGCAAGATCACTTGGAGTTAAGCTCAAGACACTGCTCCAAACGAAGAACATGACAACAGAGAATGTCATAATATAACATACTTTTTGTATTTGGGCACATTTCGCGTCAGTCGCATCTTTTCCATAAGTTGCCCGCTGTTTCATTACAAATGACGATACAATAGGAGAATGGTTAAACGAGAATACTATAATTGGTAATATCAACAGTATAATTCCAAAATATCCGGATCCTGATGAAGCAGTAGAAACACTTGCAGAACTAAAAATCGATGTATTCCACTGTGGAATTAAAGATACTGCGATAAATAACAGAGAAGCTATAAATGGATAAACTAGCATGCTCATCACTTTTACAGTTATATCTTGTCCAAAATTTAGTATGACGATAAGACCGAGAATTAATACAAGTGATAAAATGGCTCTTGGCGGCTCGTTCATATGCAATTGATTTACCATAAAACTACTTGCTGTATTTGTAAGTGCAACTGAATACATCAGCACGATCGTATAAATAGAGAAGAAATAAACTATGTTAAAGGCTATACTTGCCTTATTTCCAAAATACTCCCTTATCGTACCGGTAATTCCCTCATCAGCAGAATCTGAAGCAGCTATCATTTTAGCAAGTGCCCTATGCGAGTAGTACATTACCGGAAAGGCTAGTATAGTAATTAACAATAATGATATTAATCCGCCTGATCCTGCATTAATAGGTAAAAAGAGTACACCCGCTCCAATTGCTGTTCCAAAAAGGCTCAAAGCCCAGGTTGTATCTTGTTTATGCCATTTCTTCGCATCTGGAAAATTCTCTTGTATTACTGAATGATCTTCAACTGGTAATTCGAGTTTTTTTGCTGTATTTCCATGCATAATAAGGTTCCTCCTTATATATACCCTAGCTTTCTGCTAAGGCTTATAAATATGGATATTTTTTTAAAATTAAATTACTTATAAGATTCGGACAATAGAGATTATTAAATTACAACGCTAGCACTGAGAAATTTGTTTATCTACCATTCTAGTGTATTTGTTGGCGTTTGCAAAATATTGTATTTGTATAGGTATAAATCCCTTTATTTCTATATTTGTCTTCTCTTCTTACTTTTCTCCAAAAATTTTATGTTTAATGGCAATACCTGTTGGTGTAGCTGCCACTCCTCCTAAACCTGTCTCTCTTAACTCGCGCGGCATTTGTCTACCTATTTTATACATGGCTTCAACTACTTCGTCGGCACTAATGATATTATCTACGCCGGCTAATGCCATGTCCGCTGCAACTAAGGCATTGGCCGTTCCAATAGCGTTTCTCTTTACACAAGGAACCTCTACCAATCCAGCGACTGGATCACATACTAAACCAAGCAAATTTTGAAGGGCAGTTGAGAAGGCTTCCGATGATTGCTGCGGTGTTCCACCGGCAACTTCTACTGCAGCTGCTGCTGCCATTGCCGAGGCACTGCCTACTTCAGCTTGACATCCTCCAAACGCTCCAGCAATACAAGCATTATTGGCTACTATCATTCCAAATAAAGCAGAAGTGAATAGAAAATGCACCATATCTTCGTGACTTAACTGCAACGTATCTTTAATACCGAATAGGACCCCAGGAACTGTTCCACTCGCGCCTGCTGTTGGAGTTGCACAAATCGCCCCTAACGAAGCATTTACTTCATTAACACCAATTGCATGCTGGACCCCAAATACCATCATATCTCCAGAAAGAGTTTTTCCACGTTCGCGATATTTTTTGATTTTAACAGCATCGCCACCAGTTAAACCGGTCGGAGAAAATACCCCGTCTCCCTCAATACTTTTATTTATGGCATTTTCCATAGTGAGTAGATTTTTTTCCATCTTGCTCCAAACTTCATCATAGGTAGATTTAGTTTGTTGGATTTCCTGCTCAATGGCTAATTCATAAATGGGTTTTTGCCTTTTATTAGCTGCATCTACGATTTCTTTTATGGTCATGTACATAAACTTTTCACCTCCCTAGGATATTAAAGAATAATAATAGTAGCTGTATTGCTAAGTTCCTTCAATTTCTGCTGAACATCGTTACGTAACTGAGAGTCCAATGTAAATGCAAAGAGGTGTTTTCCATCTTCTTTTAAACTGGTAAAACTATTAATATCCACATCATTTTCTTTAAGGATCCTGCGTAACCCAAATTCAAGGTCATCTTTTTCAAAAATCGCTAGTATAACTGGTAATGGTCCTTCAAGATTCAATCTAAACCCGTCCATTTCAATCTGTTTGACCTCAATCATACCGCCGCCGACCGAAATTCCCATCGTTCTAATACTTCTATTTTCATCCTCCAAATAGACATCTACAGTATTGGGATGACCGGCAGGACTATCAATCACTTCTTCAATAAAAACAATCTTAATTCCCTTAGATTCTGCTATTTTAATAGCATCAGGCACTCTGCTATCATCAGCGGCAAATCCTAATATACCAGCAACAATGGCAAAATCAGTTCCATGACCTTTATGAGTTTCAGCAAATGATTCATAGTACCGGACCAAAACTTTTTTTGGAAGACCTTGAAATAATTTATTGGCAACTGCTCCAATAGCTAAGGCACCTGCTGTGTGCGAACTCGAGGGCCCTATCATTACCGGACCTATTACATCAAAACAACTTTTATAATTAATAATCTTTTTTTCTTTAACGGGTGCTACATTAATACTCATATAAAATTCCCCCACCCCATTAAATTACTTGATCTTTAAAATTGATCTTGCACTGTAAACTTTCAATAGATGAACATGGCTTGTACCAGTGAGCTTAATAGAGTTTTAACTCCGCTTTAATTGAAAAGGTTTTCATTACTAACCAATAAAATCGAATCGTATTTATCTCGAATACTAACTAACATTGCCATCATTTCTTTTGCAACTTAATGCCTTCAAAACATAATTAACAGCAATTCCTAGTTGTTCCATAAATCCGATTCCAGATACACCACCTTTAGCAAAATTTAGAAAGCATAAGGTTAAAAACGGTACCGCAACTGCTCTAAAAAATCCTTATAAAGTGTTTCAAGCTGACCTTGGAAATCTATTAATTAATTTCCAATAATTTATTACAGTAGTTATTATTTACTACTCGCTCAAAGTATCACATAATTGGTTTAATATGTCAATACGATTTAATAAAAACTTATTTTTGTAAAAATTTATTATTAGAAAGCCTTTACAATCTGCTATAATTATTGGTAGATTATGTTTCAATTGGTTCTATTATCTAAGGGTTGCTTAATAACATTGATAATCCCCAACCTTCCCTAACCACTGAGCAAGCGCATAAATACAGGTGCAAAAATGAAGACTTGCATGTAGGTTTTAACTTACAATGCTTGTAGTTAAATTGGTAACTATTCTTTGATCTCGATGTTCCATTAAAAAGAGTTTCCTAAAAGGAGGAAAACCTAATTGGATAAAGATCTATTTCGACATTATCAAACTATAATGAATTATTTTGGTGAAATTTTAGGACCTAATTATGAATTTGTATTACATATTTTAAATCCTAATGGAGGTTCTCATATCGGTCATATTGTCAATGCTGACTTGAGCGAAAGGTCCTTAAATAGCCCATTGACTAACTATGCAAAAAAGTTAATCAACGATAAGGTTTATTTAGACAATGATTATGTTGTTGGATATGTTGGGGAAGGACCGCGGGGTAAAAAATTTCGTTCATCCACTTTGTTTATAAAAGATCATGAAGGTCAATTACAGGGACTTTTATGTATAAATTTTGATGCAGACGTTTATCGAAAAGTCGCCAAGGATATATTAAGTTTAGCCAATCTAAGCTTTGATATTAAACATATTGAAATGAAAACTGAACAAGAGAAACCTGTAGAAAAGCTTCAAGATAATGTAAGTAATATCATTTATACAGTAATAGATAGAGATATCCTCGAATCTGGAGCCCAATTATCACCTGACCAAAAGAAGCTTGCTATTTCAAAATTAAAAGAGTATGGGATATTTGATATGAAAGGCACAATAAGTGAAGTGGCAGATATAATGGGAATGTCCGAGTCCAGTGTTTATCGTTACCTTCAAATGGTATCACGAAGCAAAAAAGCAGTACCGGTATAATAAAGTGCATGTCAATTAAGCTGGAGAGTCCGAGGAAAGACTAGATATCTCGCAGACTTCCCAGCTTATTCTTCATTCAGTATCCCTCTATACCTCACAAAGTCCTACAGGTTGTCATCCTACAGAAAAATATACATCCCGAAACCTACCAAGAATGCTTGATTTCTTAAAAGAAGTAACTCATTCATTCATCGAAGCTCTGAGGATACCCCATTTAACACAATATAACACTTAGATAACAGTCCGACTGTATGGGTTCTATTATGAACCATATACTTGTTTGTACTATACTAATAAAGAACCCTATACCGAAGGAGGAGACCTCAACATGAACGAAGTAATGCAAACCTTATTATCTCACCGCTCCATCCGATCTTATAAAAACAAACCAGTCGAGGATGTACAACTGGAACAAATCATTAAAGCTGTCCAATCTGCCCCAAGCTGGATAAATGGACAACAGGTTTCCATTATTGCTGTTAAAGATTCTGAAAGGAAAAAGAAGTTTGCAGAGCTATGCGGCGGGCAGAAGCATATTGAAGAGGCCCCTGTATTCCTCGTATTCTTGTCAGACTTTTATAGAGCATATGTATCCAGTAAAATCGAAAAAACACCATTTGCTGTCTCAGAAAATATTGATACATTATTGGTCGGTGCTACAGATGTTGGGATTGCTCTTGAAGCAGCCATTACTGCAGCCGAATCATTAGGCCTTGGTACAGTCTGCATTGGCGGTATACGCAGAAATTTAGATAAAGTCATAAAGGAACTCAACCTTCCTCCATTTGTTTTACCCATTTCAGGTTTATGTATCGGCTATCCTGCAGAGGATCCCGGCTTAAAACCACGCCTGCCAGTTAAAGCGGTCTATCATAGCGAAACCTATCAGCATGATATAAAAGACGAAATCGAATCATATAATCAAACATTTTCAGATTACCTGTCAGAGCGTTCCCAGGGTACACAGACTGGGACATGGACTAAAGCTGTAGCCAGCTTTTATAGTAAAATTTATTATCCGGGCGTTGATGAAGCAATTAATCAACAAATGCAGATTAACCGAAAAAAATAGATGTTAAAGATAAAGGAAGAGAAGCCTAAACGCTCCTCTTCCTTTTATTTTTCACTTTGTATCTCCCAAATCTATAGATGGTCCCTTCACCTTGCCTTGATTGCTTTAGTAATAAAAATTGATAGAAATATCCTCACATTATTCTAGGACTTAATACTCCTTATTTCACTATAAAGAAGATTAATATGCTCTAAAAGTTATATTAGATGAGTAATTTCAAATTCCATGGTAAAATATCTATTAATTCTCGGAATTTGGAATATAAGGATAAATATAATAGTTTAGTGTCAGAATTTATGGCTGAGAGCTAGGAGGAATCATATGAACTTAACAAAGAAGATAATCTTTGCACTGATACTAGGTGCCCTTGTAGGTCTTTCCCTAAATATTTTCTCCCCATCTTTATTTGAAACACTCAACAAATTTCTTTTCGATCCTTTAGGTACCATCTTTATCAATCTGATTAAATTGTTAGTAGTCCCAATAGTTTTGTTTTCTATTATTTTAGGTGTAGCTGGCCTGGGAGATCCTAAAAAATTAGGATCCATCGGTTTTAAAACCGTTTTCTACTTCCTATGCACTACAGCCATAGCCATTATATTGGCTATCGTTCTTGCTATGGTAATTTCACCGGGAACAAAAGGTGAATTTGATACAGAAAATGCAACTTTTGAGGCTGAAGAAGCCCCTTCAATCGGAGAAACGTTCCTTAACATTATTCCTGATAATCCAATCATGGCTATAGCCGAAGGTGATATGCTCCAAATCATTTTCATGGCTGCTTTAATTGGATTTGCTTTAACTGTTTTAGGAAAAAAGACAGAAGGAATTGTAAAATTGGTTGAACAAGGTAATGAATTGGTTATGTTTCTTGTAACCTGGGTAATGAAATTAGCTCCTTATGGAACTTTTGGTCTTATTGCATCAGCAATTGGAGAACAAGGTTACAGTGCAATGAAAGCGATGGCATTATATATGATTGTCGTTGTACTTGGACTAATCATTCATACTATCCTTGTTTATGGTGGAACCATTCTCTTTTTTGCACGTAAAAGTCCACTATGGTTCTTTAAAGGCTTTGCACCGGCCATGACAGTAGGATTCAGTACTTCAAGCAGTAATGCAACTTTACCTCTATCCATGGAAGCCGCACAGGACAATTTAGGTGTTAAAAAAGAAATATCTAGCTTTGTTCAGCCTCTGGGTGCGACAATCAACATGGACGGAACAGCCATTATGCAGGGTGTTGCCACCATCTTTATCGCTCAAGTCTATGGTGTAGATTTATCATTCACTGCCTTAGTTACAGTCGTGATAACGGCCGTCCTTGCAAGTATCGGCACAGCAGGTGTACCTGGTGTAGGCCTGATCATGCTTGCTATGGTACTAAGCTCAGTTAATTTACCTGTAGAAGGTATTGGGTTAATCCTCGGAATCGACCGTATTCTTGATATGGCACGAACATCTGTCAATATTACTGGTGATGCAGCTTGTGCTGTCATGATCAACGAACAAGAAAAAAGAAAAGAAAATGCCGCATAGTCATAAATTCTAATATTCTATTTTATTTGTATAATCCTTATATCCACTGCATCTTTATTGTGATAATCCTGACCAATAAAGATGCAGTTTTCTTATTTAATGCTCTATTTTTAGTGCATCATGGACCTGCTACACGCTAAGCAAAAAGCTGTAATTCCATAAAATATATTTGTGGATTTACAGCTTTTTACTTATTTATTTGTATTGATTCAATTCATTTAAACCTTAACCCTTGAAGTTGATTCAATCCTCTATACATCCTTCTTCATTATGGTCGCAAAACCCAGCAAAATCCAAACCCTTCAAGATTATACCTTCACACTTCAAGTTAGCACACTTTTTGAATTGATGAACCCTGACAAGAATTAATCTAATGATATGGCATGGATGGTCCCACAGAAAATTCTCAAAAAACTAGAAGTTAAAATTTAAGTGATTGAAAACAATGACTATAGTGAGGCTGACTAACAATAATCGTAACCATAAGTTGGATGGGCTTCACTCTATTTTTCAAAGATCCTATCACGTTTTATCATTTCGATTCATATAAAATAAAGTATGCCTCAAGCGCTTTTCCGAAGGGACAAGAACTAATTATGTTAGAACGACATCAAACCATTGGAAATATAGATTTTAAGGGGGTCTTATATAAAAGCCATTTAATCCAATTCCAATGGCTTTCCAGACATTTTCATTGTAGGATTCGTTATGAGTTCGAAATGAACAAAACGTTGATCAATAAAGACTCAGTATCAGGAAGCATATTTAAAATAACGGATGGATCTCAACCTAAAAAATGAATGATCTAGAACAATAAGAAAATGTATTTATGTCTCAGTCCCTTTTAATAAACAAAAGCCATATTGCCCCTTTATTGGACGTTTTAAAAATAGGGTGGATCATTTTGGAAAAGGAAGCATTGTAGTATAAAAATGTATACTGTATCGGAGTGCTGCTGAAGAAATAAGATAAACATTCCGGCTCTTGAAATATACTCCTTATTAAAGTCGGGTAATTATTTTTATGTTGGCTATTCACTAGAAAGTTTTAAAAAAGGACAAACACCTTCGCAGAATTTTAGAGTCTTTGCCAGACATAATAAAAAAATATCAAAAATGGTAAATATAGATTTAAAGAATTGTTAGGAGAGATTTTTTTGAAGAAGAATCAACTATCTTGGTCATTCATATTAATAGACACCCTTATTATCCTTATTCCCGTAATTTCTTTTTACCTTTTCTATGGCTATAACCTAAATATATTTGGTTTTGAATCCATCAGTATATTCTTATTATTTTGGCTCTCCTTTATTACTGGATTTCATTTTTTTAAGCTCTATAGCCGCTCCTGGAAATTCCATCATATAGATGGGATTAAACGGCTAATAAAAAGTTCCATCCTATCATTACCTATAATAGTGATCACTTATATTTTAATATTTACATTTACAAATCTGACAATTCCACTCACTATGGTTCTTCTTATCTGGTTATTTATCTCACACGGGGCTATAAGCTATCGACTATTACTATGGATGTTTCAAGAAAGTAGTGGAAACAAAAAAAATATAAAAGGGAAAGAGACATTAATAGTAGGAGCTGGAAATGCTGGGATTCTAGTATTAAAAGAATTAAAAAAATCCATTGATTCCCCTTTACATCCAATAGCTTTTATAGATGATAACCAAGAGATGAAAAACCTGCGTATATTAGGAATACCTGTAGTTGGAACAAGGGAAAATATCGGTGAAATGATATTAAAATATAATATTAAGGTTGTTATCATTGCAATTCCTTCTGCTCTTGGTAGTGAAATTACACAGATTGTCAATAAATGTAAAGAACACAACGTTGAAGTAAAGATTTTTCCGCGCGTAAGCGATATTATTAATGGTAGGATTTCCTTGAACATGATTAGAGAGGTTAGAGTAGAAGATTTACTAGGTAGGCCTCCGATTGAATTAGATTTATTAAGTATCTCTAATTATATCAGAGGGAGAGTCGTATTAATTACGGGTGCAGGCGGATCCATAGGCTCAGAAATATGCCGACAGGTTTCCACTTTTAATCCTCAAACAATCATCTTACTTGGACATGGTGAGAACAGCATATATTTAATTGAAAAGGAAATTAAGAAAACCTACCCCCATCTATTGGTCAACTCCATAATAGCCGATATTCAAGATAGAAACAGAATGGAACACGTCTTTTCGACGTATCATCCACATGTTGTATTTCATGCGGCAGCTCATAAACATGTTCCCTTAATGGAATATAATCCTACGGAAGCCATTAAAAATAACATATTTGGTACAAAAAATGTGGCTGAATGTGCTCATAAATATGGCGCTGAAAAATTCGTTCAAATTTCCACGGATAAGGCTGTTAATCCTACTAGTATTATGGGTGTAACAAAACGTACTGCCGAACTGGTTATACAAAGCTTGAATGAAAAGAGCAATACCATTTTTTCGATTGTTCGTTTTGGTAATGTATTAGGAAGCAGAGGAAGTGTTGTCCCCCTATTCAAACAACAGATTCGAGAAGGTGGTCCAATCACTGTCACTCATCCTGATATGACACGCTTCTTCATGACTATTCCTGAAGCTGTTCAATTGGTCATACAAGCAGGTGCTTTAGAAAAAGAAGGAGAAATATTTGTACTAGACATGGGACAACCTGTAAGAATTAGCGATCTGGCCAAAAAATTGATTACTTTATCCGGCTTAACTCTTGATAAAGATATTCAAATAAAATACACCGGTATGCGCCCGGGAGAGAAACTATACGAAGAATTATTCACCAATGAAGAAGGACGTATAGCGTCTAAACATGAGCTAATCTTTATATCAAGGCCTGCTGACCTTTCTAAGACGCAATTAACTTTTTTACTAAGACAATTAGAAGAGATCATGTTCACAAGTGAGGAACAAATAAAACCAGATGACTTAAAAATAATTTTAAAACAAATCGTTCCCACATATCAGGCAAAATTTCATACACCAGATTTAAACTCCTAATAAACATTTTAAAAGCTCATTCTTAGTTTCTGCTTAATAAGCCTTTTAATTTGATGATGTTTTGTCGTTCATTGCTTGTGTACTCACTTTCTAATTTTAATCCGCCTATTCCATTTGCGATTCCAACAATCTGCTTTGGTTTATGAATTCTATCTACCACAATATCTCCTTCATTTCCAATAATTCCTCCTGCTACCACCCTAACCTTGTCAAAAACCATTTCTCCCTGTATCTTGTGGTAGAAATTGCTTATATAATCAATCAAAAATAAAATAGTGTGAGGGAACGCAGCTCTCACATCAAGTCTGTAGCAACTTATGGAATGCTCATTGGCACCCTTGATAAAATCTGACGTAAAATTATTGATACCCCCATCCAATGCAAGGCCCTCATTCTTTATGAACTGTAAATATGAAGAGGGTATAACATTTGATGCGGAAGTAAATGCAATGAAAACATCCATTTTATCATTAGTGTTCTCATAATTATCTATTGATTTTATCGAACTGCAGGAATATTGAGGTATAAAATAATTTAATACTTCAATAATTTCTGCGGTTTTTTTCTTGTTTCGGGAATCCAGAAAAACATCAGCACCTCTTTCAGCTAACCTTAAAGAAAGCTTAGATCCTAAGTTTCCGGCACCGTATATGAATATTTTTTTTCCTTTTAATTCATCATTAAAATAATGTCGCAGAAACATATCTGCAGCTTCTAAAGTTGTATCATTTGGTTTATACGATATTAAGGATGCCTTTTTGACAGTCCTTTTAGCTATTTGCATAAGGTCGATTTTTTTCTTTAATTCTATATCCACTAATATATATTTCACCGCTCCATCAAGTAACTTAAAGCATTCTTCTGCATAGTCAGGATTGACAACTAAAAAGTTAATAGCCTCAAACCCTAAAGCCTTCCTTCGTGGCAAAACCGCAAAAGGCTGAGATTCTCTAGCTGTAGTACCTACTGTCGCGATTCTATAATCAAAATCACAACTATAACTCTCTAACTCCTTCTCTATCCTTTCCTTGATAAGCACCCCATCACCTTCTTAACTGAATGTATTTTTCTTACTCAAAAGTTGACTGATGATAGACGAATTGAAAAATAACACCTTAATAAGATGAAAGATACAAATCATTATTTAATTTCTTTTTTTACACAATCAATGATCCGGGTTTGTTCCTCGAAGGATAAATTAGAGCCGGACGGCAGGCATATTCCTTGTTCAAATAACTCATCCGAAACGCTTTTCCCCTTTTCATGCGAATAGTATTTATAATTTTTATACAAAGGCTGTAAATGCATTGGCTTCCAAACATGGCGGGCCTCAATATTATTTGCTTCCAACAACGCAATAACTTTCTCAGGTGTGGTTCCAATCTGACTCGAATCAACTGTTAATACTGTTAGCCAATGTGTTGATTTCCCATAAGGAGCCTCCTGCAAAAAATTAACGCCATTAATATGGGATAATTCTTTATAATACCTTCGGAAAATTTTCCGCCTTGCACGTATTCGTTCATTGAGAACCATTAGCTGTCCCCGGCCAATACCTGCGAGTACATTACTCAGACGATAATTATATCCTACTTCAGAATGCTGATAATAGTTAGTGGCTTCTTTTGCTTGAGTGGACCAAAAACGAATTTTATTTAATGCTTCAAGGTCATCTGATATGATCATACCACCGTTTGAAGTTGTAATAATTTTATTACCATTAAAAGAATATATACCGAATTTTCCGATTGTTCCGCTCGCCTTGCCTTTATAAATCGCTCCTAAAGATTCAGCTGCATCTTCAATGACTGGGACCTTATAGCGATTACAGATTTCTACTATAGGATCCATATCTGCACTTTGTCCATATAAATTCACAACAATAACAGCTTTTGGAATATTGCCGACTTTTTCAGCCTCAATAAAAGCTCGCTCTAATGCGATAGGACTCATATTCCAGCTTGAGGGTTCACTATCAATAAATATAGGTGTAGCACCTTCATATAAAATAGGATTAGCACTTGCTACAAAAGTAAGAGATGAACAAAAAACGTTATCTCCTTTACCTACATCGAAATAACGTAAAGCTAAATGGAGAGCAGCAGTACCTGAACTTAAAGCTACAGCTCCACGTGCACCTGTATAATCAGCAATCTCCTGCTCAAATTGGTTAATGTGTGGACCTACCGGGGAAATCCAATTATTATCGAATGCTTCTTTGATAAACTGTTGTTCTTTTGCTCCCATATGCGGAGGAGAAATATAAATCCGTTTTGATTCAGGTTCCAATTGCTTTTCACCTCTCTTCATAATTCATGTTGTTCTTTACATACAAAGGGTAGTATTGATTCCTAGTACGAAAAAGGGGTATTGCTAGCTTTCAAAATGCGGATAAAGATCCTAAATCTTCTATATTTCCCATATGGTGTTGTTATCAGCTTATGTTTATGGTCGCTTGTTACAATATATTCAATAACTTTTCTTCGAGACCTGACTGTTCAATTACATGTTTCCACTTAAATTTTTCCAAATTATTTATTTTTCTTCCTCTTGGTTTTCCTTCATGTTCTTTTATTGCACTTTCCAAGCCATCCAAATTCTCGTTAACCATTATTAAATTGATCTTATTTTCTTTCATAAAATGATGAATCCATAAATATTCTGTCGTAATCACATCCAAGCCCATAGCTAAATACTCCAGCAGCTTCGTAGAGGTTTGTAAATTGTATGGATATTTATTAGGCATGTAGTTTATTCCATAAATAGCTTGTGAGCCATATTTAGGAACTTCTTTATAAGCTAGTTCACCTGTAAACGTTATATTATTACAAGAGGAGTAATTTCTATATATTTCATCAGATACCCCTCCAATTAAAAGTAAGCTTCGGTTTTTACATTTGAATTTAAATTGATCAAGAAGATAAGGAATACCCCTTTCTTTCGTAATCGAACCAATATAAACGCAATCGTAATATTTGAGTGACTGCTCATATTGAAAAAAGACATCATCAACTCCCATATCTCTGTAGACATAATCTTTCCTATCATTAAATCCAAACCCTTCACTCACATATTCATTTAAATAAATTCTAAGATCCGGTTTAACATTTAACCACTTTTTACCCATGTTTTTCATTCTGGGGAATACGCCAGTTGAAAGAGAAGCATATTCATGTATTAATGGAATATTCAATTTTTTATAGACATTGAAGCCCATAAATTCCCATAAGCAATCAAACTCATCGAAAGTAATATCGCCTAATTCAGCAGAATCATATAATCGAAATCCCAGTTCTTTACTATTAAAATAGTCTATAGACGCATCTATTTGAGGTAAATATGACTTATTAGACCTTACTAACAATATTTTTTTCATCTGTTCCTCCCTAATAATAATAAATTCCCTATATAAAAAACTGAACAGGACCGGGAAATTCCAGATGTACTGTCTTGGTTTTAAGAGGGAATTTTGAGGTGTTTAAATATCATTTATTTACTTCGATTTATTCAAAGCATTTCTCATTATAAATATCGTTCGCCCTTTGTCCTGGATCTAATCATTTTTGCAGGTGTACCATATGCTATTTGATAAGAGTCAATATCACTCAGAACAGTAGCTCCAGCTCCAATCACTGTATGTTCTCCTATTTGTAATGAGTGAATGACCTTTGCCCCTAAAGAAATAGCTGTAGCATCCCCTACTTTGACACTACCCCCTAGAGTCGCGCCAGGTGCAATACTTACGTAATCACCAATCCTACAGTCATGATCAATAGAAGAGTTCGTATTGATAATGCACTGATCTCCTATATCGGTATTTCTATTTATAACTACTCCCCCCATCACGACTGTTCCATCCCCAATTTTTGAATGATTACTGATAACAGCAGATGGGTGAATAGCTGAAACAAATTTAAAATTTGGAATAAGCAATTTAATATCATCCACCATTTTTTTCCGACTCCAATTATCCCCTATGGCTACTATTCCCCCATAAATTTCTCTTTTGATCTTTAAAAGAATAGTTTCATCACCGACTATTTTATATCCGTATTTACTAGAATGTTGAGGAAGAAATTGATCGATTAAACCATACACGCTGTACGTTTTTGATTTTTCAATAATATCAATGATCACACCCGCATTTCCGCCAGCACCAATTATTATGATATCTTTCATAAACTCCCTCACTTTGTTTTGAATTCCTTTTTTTCTAAAAACCTTACAATTGCAAGTCCTGATATATCAACTCCATTTCGTACAGCACATTAGCTATAGAAAATTGATGCTGAATCAATTCTCTTCCCTTTTCACCAAATTCGTTGATCAGGTCTTCATTGTTTAATAAAAATAAGCACTTTTCAGCAATTTGCAAGGGGTCTTTAATAGGAATTAAAAACCCGTTTTCACCGTTTACAATAAGATCTCTATTACCTCGTATATGAGTTGCAATAACCGGTATTTTCATTGCCATCATTTCCATTACAGAACGCGGAAGTCCCTCTCTAATGGATACTAATAAACCAATATCTGTTATGCTTAAAATATTGGATATATCTGTTCTGAACCCTAAGCATTTAATATACCTGCCTAAATTTCTTTCATGAATAGTCTTTTGTATCATTTCAAAGTTCTCTCCGTTGCCAACAAGAAGGAACGTAAATTTTTTCATTTTTTCTTTTAGAAGTTCACAAGCCTCAACCACATCAATTTGCCTTTTATTATCGTTGAATTCAGCAATATGAGTAATGATCTTACTATCCAAATCCAATCCAAGCTCTAATTTCATCTGTTGTTTAGCATTCTCTGAAAAATGGTTATCATCGTATATGGTTGTGTCCAATCCAACCCCATGTACATAATGAATTTTCTTTTCGGACACGATTTTACGGGCAGCTGAAAGATCATCCTGATTTGTAACGATTAGCTTTTCCGTTTTCAGCCCCATTGTTTTTTCAGCAAGTTTAAACAAATAGTTTGATAACCATGAACCATTTTCATTAAAGTGAAAACCATGTACTGAATAGATGACGATATGGTGCTCAGAAGAGACCATTCTGGTTAGAAATGATGCAATTGGCGTATGCAAATGTAAGACTTGATATTGCTCAACAATGCTCTTTAACATCTTGTATGACGCAAAATTATCTTTATTTATTAATCTTCTGCTAAAAGGGATGTGATGAATGTTTACACCTATTTTTTCCAAATAGGTTAAATCTTTATTTTCAGTATTTGCAGCAACACCAACTTCATAGCCCTTACTTATAAAATAGTGAATGTGAGGAATTAGAAACGCCTCTACAGTTCTGATTATTGTGGTTACAAATAAAACCTTTTTACTCATCCAATCTACGCTCCATTTTTTTAGAAATGAAAGGTTTGTAAAAAACAAGCGGTAATAATACAGTTAGTGCTGCAAAACGATACCGATAAATGGAGCCAATGTTTGGTAGGCTGAATGAAACTGCAACAAAGATAAATAAAGCAAACAACAAAATAATTTTCCCCGTTTGATTTTTTAAAATATCAGCTCTATTCCTCCATATAAAATAATACAAAAGATAACAAGCTATCATTTCTAATCCTGATAACATGTAAATCCCCTGACTAACTGACAGCCATTGCCAAGGAAATGGAGCAAAGATTGAAAATGGAAGTTGAACCAACCATCTTATTTCAGATGGAAACTTAGTGACAAATGGTATGCCTGAATTTCCATCCAAAGCAATCTCATTTATTGTTTCAACACCTTCGGCTGATGTTGATCTATCAAACGACTCTATAATAATATTTCCCGAAGATGTAGAGCCGATTATTCCTACAGCCAACAGGATGAATATCGTATTCCTTAAAAAGTTCCTATTACCTTTAAAAAATTGAAACAAGATGACAATGAGTATGGTTAGTGAAATAGCCAATAAAAATTGCGGCCGCATGAAACTGATTAACAGGATACCGCTTACTCCCAGAAGTACATCTTTAGTATTTAATTTTGCCTTACTGATTGCCAAAATTAAGAAAATCGACAACACCATACCAAGCGTAACAAACGCATCCTTTAATAATGAGATAGACCAAAAGATCCCACTTGGAAAAACACTCCATAACCAGATTGCCATCATAGCAACCTTCCTACCTCCAACCCGATCTCCCAATTCATAAATTAAGGGAATAACAATAACAGAAGCACTCATATTGATCAGTTGCACAATATTCATATCAGGACCAAATAGATTGTAAATAAACGCAACAAAATAGGTGTATGATAAATTCCCTTCCAAGGCTTGCAACCAAGAATGGGAGTTGATAGCTTTTAAAGCATCATTATGATAGGCATATGCATCCACATCACCTGGAAAAAAACCGTCTAGACCAATATGATAGGAGTAAAGTTTCAAAAGAATGAAAATTGTAACCCTTAGAGATAAAGCGAAGAAAATAATATGAATAATCTTTTTAGGATGGTTAAATAATACGGACAATATTGTAGATATAAGAAATGCTATCAAAAGAATGGTCAAATATATGGTGATTCTCACATCAACGAAAGAAATACATATTGCTAATAGCATCGCTACCGCAAGCATAACTAAAACCAAGGGTATCTTTTGATATTTATAAAATTGAAAAGGCACTTGTGATCACCTACTCCTATATATTTCTTTTAATATAGGTTTGCTGAGTTATCTCTTATGGTTATAGTAATTTATTTGAAATTTGATGAACCCTATAATCTTTCTTCTCAATGAAATTAGATTTGATATTTGGTATGAAGAAATACACAGGAAAATCATATAAAAAACCACATAAGCAATCGTTTTAAACATAACTTGGAGCTCAAATTGATTAATAACTATTAGAAAGACAATCATGACGATAAACGGAGCGATTACCCTTGTGGCATCTTTAACGAATTCAATTACTTTTTCACCCATGTCTCTATAACAACTCCACATCATCATCATCGGATATATGATATATGTGATAGCTGTACCTAAAGCAACTCCCTCTATATGAAGCCCTACCTGAATAAAAATTATATTGAGAATCGCATTTATAAAAACAGCGAATAATAGAATTTTCAAATACGTCCATTGTTTATTCACTACCATTAAATACTGAGCATATAATGCTGCCCATAGTAAACAAAACATGCCAACAACAACAATTTTAGCGGCTTCAATCCCAACTAAATATTGTGGCATTAATAGGCTAACAAATGAAGGAAATATAATATAAAGCAAGCCTAGAAGAATTGGACTAAAATAAGATAAGTTGATCGATGAATTTATGACAATCGATTTTAATTTTCTTTTATCTCTAAACTCTCCGTAATTATGGCTAATCTTTGGGTACATAACTTGGTGAAAAACAGCAGGCAGAACCATAATACCTTGGTAAATAAGCGAAATTAAACCGTAATGACCAACAGAATCTGATCCGTAAAACACATAGACGATAAGTCGATCAAGCGTTGTAAGGACACTTAATAAAATTCCGATTAGTGTAATCGGCACACCATACGAAAGCATACCTTTGAGGATTTTCCAGTCCCACTCAAAATCCAGCTTATACGTTAGCCTTAAACGGCTATAGAATATTGCGATTATGTTTCCAGTGATTACACCTAAAAATAATCCGTATACTCCTAAAAACAAAGCGAAGATCGCCATGAGGATATATTGAACTGAACCAATAAGCAGCTGAATCATTGCTACCATACTGAATTGTTGGGTTGTTAAGAATAGATGATTATGAAATAATGTCAGGTTTTGAAAAGGAACAATCAAAATAGCAATTATGCTCAAAATCGTTTCAAACTGTGATAAGGGTAACAGGATAATAATGACTATAGCAGCAATAACTAAAACTGCCGAACTCAACATCCAAGTGAAAACGATGTTCCTTACTTTCTGAACTTGACCATGCTTTTTCTCCCCCAATAAACGGGGAATATCACGACTAAATCCATCTAAAATTCCAAGATTCATATAGTATCCATAGGTTAAGATCATTGAGAAAATAGTCCAAACCCCATAATCAGCCGGGCCAAGTATATTTCTGATCCATACTCCTGTTACAAATGAAATCAGCGCTGACAATGCTGTAACAACAAAAAGAATATAGGTTTCTTTTATAAAGCGCCTCAAGACCGATATCTCCTTATCATACTGACTTTATGAGTTTTTACGCTTTTTACTTATATTGTCAATTAGAAGAGTAATCCAAATGGAGACGATAAAGGCAATAATAACCGTTATACCTATAATCATGAATGGTTGAGGGCTTACAGGATCGTCAGAAACAGCTGCAGTATTCAAAATGCTTATATTTTTTGATTTGCTCATCATGATTTTCTCAGCTTGTTCATCAATAGCAGTTGCAATCGCATTTGCAATAAGAGACGCTGTGGTAGAGCTTTTATCTTCAACAAGCAGTTCAAGAACTTGTGACTTTTCTTTATATGCAACACTTACATTTTCTTCATCTATTTGAATATTATAGCCTTGATTATTTAATTCTTGCTGAGCTTCCTTTAATATTAGAGGACTTTGAAGAATGTCTTGATAAGTAGCAACCAATTTTAACGATTCATCTATATTGGAATGTACAGCTTTATTATCTTTAGTCTCCTTTATACTAACCAACAAATTCACCTTTGCCTGATAAACTGGTTCAATCACAAAGTAGGAAATATAAGTACTAGTTATCCCAGCTACAAATGTAAACAGAATAATAAGCCAGGAGCGCTTAAAAATTTGCTGAAAAAAATTAGTAAAATTAAGATTCTCTTCTGTCATTTTCTTCTTCCTTTCCTTAAATAAGATAAGCTTTATCAATATTCCTTTATAAACTATGTAGCCTGATACTTATATGTGTGAAAAATATGAGCTTTGTTCGCTTTTAGGATACAGAAATCGCTTTATTTCAAAGATGAATTAATTTATAAGGAACCAAAATGAGTGTAAATTGAGCTAAAATAGTTGAAAAGAAAGACCCATAGACACCTGCCTTGCCTAAAATAGGTAGACACTATTAAAAACAGCCTTAACCCACAATTGGTGTGGACTAAGGCCGTTAAATATGTTAAAAATATACCAATTTGGTTTTTAATTATGATCCCTATCATGGCTTGTCTTTTCAACATTTCCCCCAAAACGTTCTACTGTTGCTTTACTTGGCTGGTTAATATCTTTAGGACGAAATATACGTATGACCGTAATGAAAAAAATCTTTGTATCTAAGAAAAAAGAACGATTATCAACATACCATACATCTAATTTAAATTTCTCTGCCCAGCTTATCGTATTCCTTCCTTTGATTTGTGCCCATCCTGTAATACCAGGTTTAACCTCAAAGCGACGGAGCTGTTCTTCGTTATATAATGACATATATTCTACCAACAACGGTCTTGGCCCAACAAAACTCATGTCTCCCTTAAGGACATTAAAAAGCTGTGGCAATTCATCTAAGCTATAATGTCGCAAAAATTTCCCAAATGCTGTTAATCTTAGTTCGTCTGAATATAATTGTTGGTATTGATCTCTTTCATTTGTCATCGTACGAAACTTATATATATAAAAAGGTTTCCCTTGAAATCCTGACCGCATCTGTTTGAATAATAAAGGAGATCCAAGCTTTATTCGTACCGCTGCCATTATTGCTATTATTAGAGGTAATAAAACTATAATCAGACAAGAAGAAATGACAAAATCAAATAGTCGTTTCACTATATCCCCTCCTTTTTGTCCAAAGTATTTATCCTATATATATTTCAAAAAATTTTATACGTTCGGATTGAACATCACCATTTAAGCCCAAATACCCCCACAGTAAGGATTAAATGTAGACAAATCTTGTTAATGAAGGCACAAAAAAGAGATTTCACATTTGTGAAATCTCTTATCAATACCAGCAGTCCAGTGGATCTTTTTATGTATTTCTTTATTGAGCAGTGTATCCTCCGTCTACAACAATTTCTGCTCCTGTTAAAAAAGTATTTTCTATTGCAAAAATGATGGCATGTGCAATTTCTTCCGGTTTACCCAAGCGTTCGATTCCTTTTGATAGCGGATGAAGTGATTTTAACATTTCAATTCCTTCTGTTCCTGCAACATCCTCATTTACCATACCTGTAATAACATAGCCGGGATGGACACTGTTTACTCGAATGTTAAAAGGAGCAAATTCCAAGGCCATTGATTTTGTCATTAATCTTACCGCACCTTTACTAGCGTTATAGAAACAAGCACCTGCTGAACCTACTAAGCCTAGAATAGAAGAAACGTTAATGACCGCTCCGCCCGTACCCTGTGCAACCATCTGGCGAATCGCTTCACGGCTGCAATAGAATACACCATTTTGATTAATACCTATGTATTTCTCATATTCATCAGTTGGAAGATCTAGTGTGGAACCTCCTCCACCAATACCTGCATTGGCAATCATAATGTCAAGGTGTCCATATTTTTCAACCACGTGTGACACCATATCCTTTACTTGATTTTCGTCTGATACATCTACTTTTAAACGGAACTACTTGAATACAATCATAAATCTATCTTCATTAGTGGTTCCTTTACTGATGCAGCCTTGACATCTACACATACTGGCCAAAGCCAACTTTGGATACAGAATCTACACATATTCAAGCAAACTGCAATAAAGTGTAATGTGTAATGAGAGGGTCACGATATTGATTGATTATCAATCATCGGAAGTAGCTGAAAAGTAATTAAACTGACCTATAAAAAGCCCCTTCAAAGTTAGACGCAAATCTAAATGGAGGGGCAGTTCAAAATTAAGGATGCTTCTAAATATAAGATTACATGCTATTGTAGCTTTCTATATAACTAATAAATCCAACATTATAGTAAGTTGTACCTTTCTAATTATCTATACAAGAACGTTTCATCAACATATAATTCTTAAGTTTAGCGATTACTCTTTCCGCCCCACATTAAAATACCTCGCCTCCGGATGCGAAAAGACCATCGCAGAAACTGATGCTTCAGGATTCATCATAAATCCTTCCGTCAATTGAATTCCGATATCCTCCGGTTTTAGCAACCTGAACAGCTTTTCCTGATCTTCGAGATTCGGACAAGCTGGATATCCGAACGAATAACGCTGACCGGTATACTTAGCACTCAAACGTTCTTTCATTGTCATATCAATAGAGTCATGGATTCCCCAAGCATCCCTCATAAGATGGTGGACTCGTTCGGCTAATCCTTCTGCACATTCGAGTGCGAGTGATTGGATGACATGGCTCTTTAAATACTGCCCTTCTTTTTTCCATCCTTCTGCTATTTCCTTTATGCCTTTACCAGCTGTGACAATCATCAATCCTACATAATCCTGTACACCTGATTCATGGTCCCTTACATAATCAGATAGGCATAAATAAGGCTTTTTAGATTGTCTCGGAAAGTTAAATGTTTCGAGTACTTCGTCCGGATTAGCTGGAGAACATATTTTCAGGATTTCTCCATCACTTTTAGCAGGGAAATATTGATACATCGCTGATAATTTAATCTGATTGTTTTCGAGAATCTCATCAACTATAGCTGCAAGTTCCAATAATTTTGGATTTTCTTCCTCAAACAACCGATCCACTTTCCCCTTCATTCCAAGGTGATGGCCAAATAACATTTGTTTATTTACATATGGGTACACCAGAGATAGTGGGTAATCCTGTAGAATATGCCGGTTTAAGTCCTCGGGGACTGGTACATTCTCTTGATCCTTCACTGTTTTATCACGTTTTTCTGCCACTTGAATATCCCTTTTTGTTTCAATCGAAATCACTTCTGCTTGCTTATTCGCTTCTGCCTCTAGCTGAGCGAGAAAGGATGGCCTTTTTTCTTCGTCATGGAGCTGATTGATTAAATCGAGTCCATTCATGGCATCCTTTGCATAAAAGACTGGTCCATTATATTCAGGAGCTATTCGTCCCCTTGTAAATTTCCTGGTAAGAGCTGCTCCTCCTACTACAATCGGAACATCAATTTCCGCTTCTCTTAAATCCTGAGCGGTAATAACCATCTGTTGGGCTGATTTTACCAACAAGCCTGACAAGCCAATAATAGTTGGGTTCTCATTTCGGACGGATTCAATCAAGGTTTGCGGAGCTACTTTAATGCCTAAGTCAACCACTTCATAGCCATTATTACTCATGATGATATCAACGAGATTCTTCCCGATATCATGTACGTCCCCTTTCACGGTTGCCAGCACCATTTTTCCTTTTGTAGACGTTGTACCTGATTTAGTCATCAATGGTTCAAGCTGCGAAACGGCTGCTTTCATGGCTTCCGCGCTTTGCAATACTTCAGCTACGATTAACTGGTTATCATTAAATAGTTCTCCAACCTTCGACATACCGGCCATTAATGGACCGTTGATGATATCAAGCGGCTCCATCCCTTTTTCAAGAGCTTCATCAATATCCTCCTTCAACCCGTCCTTTGTCCCTTCGATAATGTATTCAGGCAGGCGCTCCATTAATGGGAGTTTTTCTTTCGTTTCCTTTTGAACAGGCTTTTTTGTCCTATAAAAAGCAACAAACTCAGCAAGAGATTCTTCTGAGTTATGAAACAAAAGATTCTCTGATAATTTAACTTCCTCCTCAGGGATTAACGCAAATCGGGTTAATTTTTCTGTATTGACAATCGCATAGTCCAAGCCAGCCTTTGTACAGTGGTATAAATAAACGGCATTCAGGACCTCTCTTCCCTCATTCGGCAGTCCAAACGATACATTACTGATGCCTAAAATCGTTAATGTTCTCGGAAGCTCTTTTTTAATGGCCGCCAGTCCCTTTACCGTTTCCGCAGCTCCTTCCCGGTATTGTTCATCACCAGTACCAACCGGAAAAACAAGCGGGTCAAAAATAATATCCTCCGGTACGATTCCATACTTTTCTGTTAACAGTTGATACGATCTCTGGGCAACCTCCAGTTTTCGTTCTTCTGTTACGGCCATCCCTTTTTCATCAATTGTTCCAACAACCAAGGCTGCACCATACTCTTTTGCCAATGGAACAATTTTCTCAAAGCGTTCTTCCCCATCCTCTAAATTTATCGAATTAATGATTGCTTTACCCTGAGAATGGCGGAGTGCTTTTTCGATGACCATTTCATCGGTTGAATCGATAACAAAAGGCACCTTTATTTTTTTAGCCGCTTCTTTCATGAATTCTTCCATATCAGACACTTCATCGCTATCTGGATCAGCTAGGCACACATCTATTACATGGGCTCCTTTTTTGACTTGCTGTCTAGCAATCTCGGAAGCTTCTTCAAATTTCCTGTCCTTAATCAGATTCTTAAACTTTCTGGATCCAATCACATTTGTCCGTTCACCTACAAATAAAGGTCTCATTGAATCATCATAGATTAAGGCATCAATACCAGAGACAGCATGATTACCCTGTTTGCCATTAATTTGCCTCGCTTCAATTCCGGTAACCGCTTCTTTAATAGCTCGAATATGATCAGGAGTCGTTCCGCAGCAGCCGCCAACAAGATTAATCCAACCTTTTTCGGCAAATTGCTTGATCTTCTTGCTTAGGGAGGAAGGCGATTCATTATATTGGCCATTTTCATCTGGTAATCCCGCATTCGGGTAACAGCTTACTGCAGCAGTGCTTAATTCAGATAAAGACCTGATATGGTCAGCCATGAACTCTGGACCAGTTGCACAATTAAGCCCGATTGCAAGAGGATTCATATGCTCACACGATATATAAAAAGCTTCAATGGTTTGACCGGCTAGAGTAGTCCCCATTGGTTCAATCGTTCCTGAGATAATTAATGGAACTTCCCTGCCTAAAGATGAGAATGCTCTTTTCATTCCAATATAAGCTGCTTTCACATTTAATAAATCCTGCGATGTTTCCAAGAGAAGCAAATCAACTCCCCCATCAAGCAGGCCATTCGTTTGCTCTTCATATGAATCTGCCAATTGTTCAAAAGTGGCTCCGCCTGTTACGGATAAGGTTTTGGTCGTAGGTCCCATCGAACCTGCAACAAAGCGAGGGCTGTCAGGACTGTCAAACTGTTCTGTTGCTTTTCGAGCCAATTGAGCTGATTCTTTATTCAGCTGATATGCCAGGTGACCAAGATTATATTCATCCAGTACAATTGGAGTTGCCCCGAATGTGTTTGTTTCAATAATATCCGCACCTGCTGCCAAGTACTCTTCATGAATCGATTGGATTACATCCGGGCGGGTTAGCGTTAAATACTCATTACACCCATCGTATTGTTCCCCGCCAAAATCATCCTCTATTAATTGATGCGCCTGAATCATGGTTCCCATTGCTCCATCTAGAATAACTATTCTTTCAGCCAATAACTCTTTCAATTTTTCTGTTCTCATGATAGATGCACTTCCTTATTTACAACTGATTTCTGTTCTTTGATGTACCGAACCAAATGCCCGCTTAATTCATATTTCATAAAAGGTGTAATAATATAGATACCGTTAAATAGTTCACTTGCCGCGTCCACTAATTCTTTTGAAATGGCAAAGCTTTCGCGAGCACAGGCTTCCTTATCCGTTCCGGCTCTTTCCATCGCCTCTCTAACATGAACCGGCAATGAAATACCTGGCACTTCATTATGTAAAAACTCTGCATTCCGGTGACTCGTTAAAGGCATAATGCCAATAAAAATCGGCTTTGTTATATGCCTGGTTGCCGCGTATACTTCCTCTAATTTTTCAATACTAAACACGGGCTGGGTTAAGAAATAATCAGCTCCAGCCTGAATTTTCTTTTCCATTCGCTGTACGGCTTTATCTATGTACTTTACATTTGGATTAAAGGCAGCTGCGATATCGAAATTCGCCCGGCTACCCAGCGATTTTCCTGAATAGGAGCGCCCCTCATTCAATTGCTTAACCAATGAAATCAGGTCCATTGAAGAAAGATCATATACAGAAGTCGCGCCCGGAAAATCACCAATTTTTGAAGGATCCCCAGTCACCACCAACACCTCTGATAATCCAAGGGAATGCATGCCCATTAAATGAGATTGCAAGCCAATCAGATTATGATCTCGACAAGTTAAGTGAACAAGAGGCACCGTATTTAACTTTGATTGTAAAAT
Organism: Pradoshia sp. Z3_51; assembly: GCF_058215915.1. NCBI lineage: Bacteria > Bacillati > Bacillota > Bacilli > Caryophanales > Bacillaceae > Pradoshia > Pradoshia sp. Z3_51. Next base: position 476,410 of record NZ_JBZAJC010000001.1, read on the forward strand.
CGACGCTACCGCAAGATTGGATATTCTCGGTGACGCCAATGAATTATCCGCAAGTGTAATCGCATCGGCACCCGAATCTAATAGGTAGCGACTTCCTATTAAAAAATCCTCCAGGCCGAACGTCTTTGGTGGGTCCAACTCCACGATAACCGTCGTTTGTTTTTTTGCCTTACCTGAAATTGTATCTGGACCTTTTCGTTTATATTGAATGATTTCATATGATATAGGCTGATGCTTCGGCTTGGCTACAAAATCTTTCACCTTTACAGGATGAAGATCTTCGATTCCTTTACGAATGGCCTGAATATGGGCAGGAGTTGTACCACAGCATCCACCTAGCAGCCGGACCCCCTGCTTCACAAGCTGCCTTGAACTATTAATGAAATAATCCGCTTCTGTCGAATAGACATATCTTCCATCTGATAAATCAGGTAAGCTGGCGTTTGGATAAGCCGTATAATAGGTATCTTCCAATAAAGGTACTTCTTCGTATGAGCGAATCATATGATAAGGACCCATCCGACAATTGATGCCTAACACATCAGCGCCTGTTTTTTTCATAAGAGAAAACGCCTCACTGACATGCATACCATTTTGCAAAAGGCCTGTTTCATGCAGAGAAATATTCGCGATAAGAGGAAGATCACTCATTTTTCTAGCCGACTCTATTACCGTTAATAATTCGTCTAAATCATAATAGGTTTCAAGTAAAATGCCATCCGGCTTTTCTTCCAATAAAGCGGTCAGCTGTTCATCGAAATATCCCTTAATTTCCGTTAGTGTTAATTCTGAATTCCTAAAGCTCCGCAAGCCGCCAATCGTGCCGATGATGAATGTGTTTGGATCAGCCGCATCTTTCGCTATTTTCATTCCGGCTCTATTAATTTGAGAAACTTCCCTTTCGAGACCATAGCGCTTTAATTTATGAAAATTTGCCCCGAATGTATTCGATTGAATCACATCAGCACCAGCCTCAATATAACTTCTATGCATCTTTTTGATCTGATTGGGGTTTGTCAAATTAAGCTCTTCAAAGCAACTATCAATTCCAAATGAATATAAAAGTGTTCCACTCGCCCCATCTGCGACTAGAATTTTTTCATTTAACGTTTCCAGTAGTTTCACTGTCTTTCCCCCTAATTAGTTGGTTAATGTCTCTGATGAGGAAAACAGACTAATAGAAAAGAGCTTTCATCATGAAAGCCCTCTTTCCTAAGGTCTCTCATCTCTCAAGCATTGCTTGCTGGATTTAGCACCTTGGATTACCATCCAGGTTGCTGAGATTTCAACGGGCCAGTCCCTCCATCTCTCTAGATAAGAATATGAAATTATATATTTACTTAATTTACTATAAATTTTCAGTTATTTCAATCTATTTTGATAATTAACCCAAAAGAGTTAACGATTCAGTATTTTGGGTATGTATGGGATAGGAGTGATGTTAGATGAAGGAAATAATAACAAATCAGTTTAAAAATCCAACTGGTGTCCTCGGAAAGATTGCAGGTAAAATAATGGCCTACGAAAATGAGGAATTATATGAATGGACATTTGATCAATTGTCTATTACCCCAAATGACACACTGCTTGAAGTTGGCTTTGGTCCAGGTGAAGGAATGCATATGCTTTTTAAGAAGTACCCAACCATCCAAATTGATGGTGTCGATCCATCAGAAGAAATGGTGAACAATGCGAGCAAGCGTAATCAAGAACAACTCAACCGCAATCAGCTTCGTTTGTTTAATGGAACTGTTCTCGAGATTCCCAATCCAATAGTGTACGATAAAATATTCAGTGTAAATAGTTATCCATTATGGGAAAATCAAGAGGCTTGTATTCAAAAAATACATTCTTTATTAAAAGAGAATGGAAAACTGACTATAACCGTACAGCCAAGGCAGGAAGAAGCAACTGAAGAACAGGCTTATGCATTTGCCGATGAGATTAAAGAGGTTCTAAACAAAACAGGCTTTAAATCTATTAAGGTTCAAACAAAACCACTCAAACCGTGCTTATCTATTAATGTAACAGCCATCAAATAGCCTTTTTTATGAATATTAGAAGTTCCAATCAAGCTGACGCAATCTTTCTATCTGACCCTTTTGAACCTATAAAAACCATAAGCTTCTCCATCAGTTTTGATTGAATTTCTATTATTTAGGGTATATTATAAACATATAGACATATATTAAAAAACCAGAGAGCTGGATACTCCCTGGTACAACTATAGAGCGAGTGGTATGCAAATAGTTTAGTTCTTAGAGGAACCACCCTTATGCTTTGGTCGGCGCGGGGTGGTTTTTCGTTTGCCCTTTAGCCGAAGATTGGCGAATCGCGTGGCGATGCCGGCAGCAAGGGTCGTGAAAAAGATCATTGCTACATCTTTTGCCAGAGCTATTAGAAAATCCATAAGTATATCACCTCCCTTCTCCTTTATATAAGGAAAAGAAGGCGCATACCACCCGCACCAAGTAGTTGTATGAAAATTATACCATATATGTTATTGATAACATAATTGCTCTGGTTGTCTTTTTAAGGTAATTAAATATCTTTAATCCTTGCTAATGGATCTCTTTTATTTGCTCTCTGTTCACAAGTATTGTTGCTGATGACTTAAAGAGAGACAGCTTTTTTATTGTCGCAATTATTCAACTAATGCCCCATGTTTTTCTCCCTATTAAATTGATTTTTATCAATTCCTTATTCTTATGTAAAACTCTTTTTCGTTATCCTGAACCTTTACTGCCATAAGAAGTTCAACACAAAAAGGCATTCAACGATTATCACTTAATATTACCTTAATTAAAAATTATACTTTCTCTTCTTCAGCTATCCCAACATAACATCGTTAACCGATATTGCGGTTTTACCGCTACGTCTATTTCACACTGAAGTAACTAACTTTGGCTGCTGCATTAAGCGAAATGGGAACCCTATAAGAAAAGGAGCAGCCTAAGCAACCCCTTTTAAATAACATCAATAATTTCCCTTGTTCACAGGCCTAATAAGCACTCCTAATTTAACTATTAGTTTAAACACCCAATAAAAGAAAAAGAAGTTAAACAAAAAGCCAAACGAGACTAAAGAAAACAGCATTCCACCATGATAAACTAAAATATCAGCAGGAAAACCGAAATAATAATCACCAATACTCTTATCAAATCGATAACCTAAGGTAGGAACAACTACAACAATGATAGTTGATATAAGACTTACTATTGATAATTTTAGTTTTTGGGCATTAAATTTGTTGATGTTTAAAAACGCAACTATTACTAACCCATTGATTAACAACCCAATAATCAAATCAATCATACTAAAATCCCCTTGTTTACTTATTCCAGAATTTTTTCTTTATAAATTATTATAACAAATATTTCCTTAGAAACCTTTTTTATTTTCAGACAGCCAAGATTTCCATAAAAAATAGCCGTCCATAAGCCATTATGGCTTATGGACAGCCTATTACGATTTCGAACCTTTTGTTTTCCGATATTCCCCAAACGTAAATACAGTAGCAATGATAGCAAGCCATGCACATCCTGCAATATACCCTGCAATTACATCACTCGGATAATGGACACCCAAGTAGATTCGGCTGTAGCCCATCGTTAAAATCAAAAAAATACAAATCGCATAGACAGCCAATCTAATGGGCCAATTCTTCGTGATTCTGGTAGTTATGATCATAAGTGCGCCGTATAGGATAAAGGATGACATAGCATGACCGCTCGGAAAGCTGAAGCCATTTACCTCGATCAATGGATTCAATGTTGGTCTCTCCCGCTGGAAAATCCATTTTAAGTAATGGTTAACATAACCGCCCGATAATGTCGTGATGATTAAGAATATGACACTTAATACACGTTTTTTAAATAATAAAAACACAGAGAATAGGATAACCAATAGAATATTGCCATCAACTGATCCAAGATTAGTTATAAAGGTAAGTACTTTTGTGCTTAATTCATTAATACTCCCCTGCACAGCCTGGATGATTGTCATATCAAAATGATAAAGCTCATTCTCATTTATGTTCTCTGCAATATCTACGAATAGGATGGTACACACAATAAAGAGGGCGATTAATACGAAAAAGGTGATTACATGAACATTTAAAAAGGTATTCGTCTGCTTCTTCATTTCTGCCCTCCTATTCTAATATGTATTAGCTCAGCCTATTTTAGATTCTACAAACGCTTTAGCATGTTGTTGGAATGCTGAATAAGCATCTGCCTCTTCTTTATAGACTTTCCTTTCTCCAAAGCTAACATGTAGTGTATCCAAATTTAACTGAATAACCGTTTCATACTCATACGTTGCATTGCCAATCAAATCAATCCACGTTTCATCTGGCAAATCATGGACCTGGCACAGTACCATTCCGCCTGGATTATAGACGTGCAGAACTGCTTCATCAGCCAACTCATCAATCCATTTCGTAACAAGGCTTGAAGCTGACATTGCCGTTCCGCAAGCATCCGTAAAGCCAACACCTCGTTCAAATGTGCGAACAAAAATGGATCCTTCCTCCAGACGGGACACGAAGCTGACATTCACACCATCTGTAAACCAGTCATTCTCACCATTCAGCATAGTTGCTATTTTCTCTTGTTTATCCGAATGGATTACCTCTTTATCAACAAGACTGATCAGATGTGGATTTGGTACTGACAGGGTTGTGAACGTAAGATTCTCGTCAATAAACGGCAGTTTTTGATTGATGATTTCGTCCATTTCAGTATTCATGGGCAATGCACTCGTTGCCTTGATAACCGGAGATATTTCGACGCGGTATGTAGGGATATCCTTATACATGTCCGGCTCTTTCTTAACCTGCAGGGTGGCTTTCATCGTTTCTATCAGCAGGTTATTTTTCTTCAATTTTTCTTGAACATACCGACCTACACAACGGAGTCCATTCCCACACATGGATGCTTCTGAACCATCTGCATTAAAGACTCTCATTCTGGCATCTGAGGCCTCACTGTTTAACACAAAGAGAATTCCATCTGCTCCCTCTGTGCCCGTCCGCTTGCACATATTTATAGCCAATTGGCTTCGTTCTTCATCTGTTAATGACAGCTTGGTATCCATTTCATCGATTAAATAAAAATCATTGTTAGAACCATGTACTTTAATTATCTTTATATCCATTCTCCTGCTCCCTTCAAACAACATTCTCTTCACTATTTCACCATTATAAAACATATTGTGCAACAAGCTAAAGTTTAGCGACGTTTATAGGAGTGGTCAGTGGTTTTGCTGCTGAAGGTAATCAAGGCAAAAGCAATAGCCTATTCTCTTTTCATCCTCTGTTGCTCCTTCCGTAAATGTCAGGAGAGGTGTATTGGGATCAAGAAAATGTTTACTGTAGTATGCCGGCATCCATCCGCAAGAATAATGTACAATTTTCCGCTTATCATATGTTTGTTCAACAATGAATTCAGATCCATGAAGGATTTCACCGCCATATTGCCGGATTCCATATGGGTTTGCCACATTGCTTGTACTTTTTTTTCCCAGTTGTTTAGATTGCTTATACCTGCCTAATTGTTCTTGCTCAGACGTTAAAATTTCAATATCCCCATTTAACCCAAAACGGCTTCGATACTCACATAATACATGGCCGTTGCTGTCAGATAAGATATATCTTCTCGGTAAAAAAATAAGCAATGAAGCTGGAATAATCCACATCCAAATATTTTCCCGTTTATCTTTAAGAGATCCAACCAGATTACCTTCTGGTGAGAAAATAGCCATATGAAGGGTCGGGGCTGGTAAAAATCCAAGGAAATATTGGCTGTTCGTCAGCGGTGAGCCTTCCTCATCAGCCACTTTCGCTTCCGGAAGTTTCTTCATTCTGCTTTTCAGTCTGAAATTACGATTGATAGAAAAAAGAACCAGCACTATAAAAGGACAGGTAACACACGCAGCTAATATGATATCGAATCCATTCAACCAGGCAAACAAAAAACAGAGAAGACCGACTACAAAGTATGCAACTAATTCTGCTGTATATATGCTATGAATTTTTTGGTAATAATGCTTAGTAGTCAAGGATTTTTCACCGCCAATTTTTTAAACCTGATAACCATCCATACATTCTATGCTGGACATGTCCAAAATAGTAACGGATTTAAAAAAGACCCGGCAGAAATAATGCCAAGGTCTTAGCTATTGCTATTTCAATATTCGAAGTGTTAATGGGATTTGATAATATTCTCCAGAATATGCCTTTACAGCAGCCACTATTGTAAATACCAACACATATATTCCAATCAGCCAAGCAAGGATAAAACCAATACCGATGAACGCCAATATAAATGCTATAAAGGTGTAAATCGTATAGCTGATTAAAAAGTTTAAATATTCCTTACCATGGTAATCGATAAAATCTGAATCATTCTTTTTAATTAACCATATAACGAGTGGCCCAACCAGCACTAAGAAAAAACTGCTGACATAGATGGCTACTGCCCATAATTTATCATTTGTATTTTGCATCATTAAAACCTCCCGTATCTTTATATAAATTTATGCGATTCATTCAACATTTAGGTTTCAAAGCTTTCATGATTTCTTTTAGTTCTTCATACACTCTATACAGAAACTATAGACAAGTATAAAAATTTGGTTTTGTAACCTGCATGAGGAGGCTGGCTAATTTGTTTGAAGAATGGAAAGCAATAGTACTGGGGATCATCCAGGGTCTTACTGAATTTCTCCCTATCTCCAGTACGGGTCATTTATATTTAGGGAGACATTTATTCGGTCTTGATGAAGCAGGATTATTACTGGATACCCTGCTTCATACAGGGACACTTATTGCATTGCTGATCTTTTATGGGCATGAAATTATAAAACTTCTTAAAAAACCATTTTCAAAAATGACATTCCTTTTGATAATCGGGACAATCCCTGCAGTATTAGCAGGTGTACTATTCAATGATTATTTTGAAGGCATTTCTAAATCCGGGGTTACAATTGGTTGGGAATTCCTTATAACTGGAATTGTTTTATGGTATGCAGATATTATGCCCAAACAAAATAAAAATTTAGAGAGCATTACTTATAAACAAGCGTTATTTATTGGAACTTTCCAGGCGGCCGCCATTTTCCCAGCCATCTCTCGATCCGGTTTTACGATGGCAGCTGGACTCTTCAGCGGGCTTAACCGTGAAACCGCTGCTTACTTTTCCTTCCTTCTCTCCATACCGGTAATATTCGGAGGAATATTATTTAAGAGTAGAGATTTATTGACAGGACCCGTCGAAGCAATTTCATTCCAAGGTTTATTTCTCGGTACAATTTTTTCTGCTATATTTGGTTATCTTGCTGTTTCCTGGATGATTAAATATATTAAAAATCATTCCTTAAAGCCTTTTGCTATCTATGTCATTCTATTGGGAGCTGTCATATTAATACTTCAGCACCTAAATATATTCTAACTTTATTTTTACGATAAATAGGCATTAAATTCCGTTAAAAAAATGTACAAAAAATGACGAAAAAAAACTATTTCATTTTACTAAAAAATCTTGTATGATACTTTCAGAAATAGTTTATTTTTGAAAATTGTATAAGCGAAAATTAGGGAAGGCAAATGGTGCGCCACCAGTAATGGTCCTAGTGGGTTCGATTCCCACCCCGAAATTTTTTGATATTACATTAAAAAATTTCGAGGGGAAATCGCAGTTAGCGGCTGCCCTCATACGGAGGGATCTGTATGTTGAAAAAACGTGAATTATCTGATTGTCCTGTATTGTTTGATTTAATGATTCACCCCGATGTCTTCCCTTTTGTGCGCCATAAAACGCATCAATATGAAGAATATCTCTTTCTTACTAAACAAATGATTGAAGCTGAGGAGCGTGGCGAACTGATTTCACGTACCATTCTCGATGAGTGGGGAAATCCAATTGGCACGATAACGCTTTATGATGTATCCAATCAGGCTGGCTTTTTAGGTACTTGGTTAGGGAAACCCTATCATGGAAAAGGATATAACCAATTGGCTAAACAGCATTTCTTTGAAGAATTGTTTTTTGAGCTTGAGATTGAAACGGTCTTTCTGAGAATAAAGAAAGAAAATATTCGTTCTTTTAAAGCAGCTCAAAAGATGCCCTATACTATGCTTGCAAACGAAAGTCGAAAAACCTTATATGAAGAAATCAACTCAGGGGAGTATTCATTTGATTTATTCGAGATAACAAAGGACCACTTCACTTTATCACAAATGCGACAACCAGCAGAGGTGTCTGTATTTGATATAAAAGAAGCTTAAAAAAGGTGTTATGCATAGTAGACTGTGCATACACCTTTTTTCGTAATAGCGACCTTATTCTTTTGTTATCTTTTGCTGTTCGTATAATTTTCTCAAGATATATGTTTTGTACAACTCCAGCTTTCTCCGTTCAACAGGATGCCTTCTTATACCATTTTCTTTTAGCTTGGCCACATACCAACCCTTCGAACCTATGTATGCCATTCTCTCCTCACTCCACTCTGTTTTATTCGTTATACAATATATGAGTGATTTTAACTAATATGACACATAACTGAATAAACATAATCCAGCCAATTTAAGTAAAAATTAAAGTTTAAAAAGCAGAATTATTTTGTGGTATAATTTTTTATTGTCATACTTACTTTATACGGGGGGCATGGATATGAATTTATCTATTTTTACAAAGAGTAACTTTTCAAGAATAATTTCGGTATTCCTCCCGATATTAATTACACAGCTGGGACTGTTCGCTATCAGCTTTTTTGATACGTTTATGTCCGGGCAAGCAAGTCCTGAAGACCTAGCTGGAGTAGCCATAGGCACGTCTATATGGAGTCCTTTCTATAATGGACTTGCCGGCATTTTACTGGGAGTAACACCAATCGTCGCCCACTTAATTGGGGCTAAAGAAAAAGCGGATAAAATTCGCTTTTCTGTTATGCAGGCGATTTATGTAGCTGTCGCAATGTCCATCATTCTAATTGGCGCTGGTGCTTTAGTGCTTAAACCGATATTAACAGGCATGAATCTTGAGCCGGATGTTTATCAAATAGCCTATGGTTATTTAGTTGCTTTGGCATTCGGAATCTTACCAATTATGATTTACAATGTACTTCGTTCATTTATTGACGCACTAGGGAAAACTACCGTCTCCATGCTAATCACCCTTATTGCGATCCCAGTCAATGTGGTACTTAACTATATGTTTATCTATGGAAAGTTAGGTGTTCCGGCATTTGGCGGTATTGGTGCAGGAATCGCTGCATCAATTACTTATTGGGTTATCACTCTGGTTGCAGCAGTGATTATCATTAGATTACAGCCTTTCTCCGGTTTTGGCATTTTAAAATCATGGCCATTGCCCGTTTTTAAGGAATGGGTTGAATTAATGAAAATTGGATTCCCAATAGGTATGTCCATCTTTTTTGAAACCAGTATCTTTGCAGCAGTTACGCTGGCTATGAGCTCATATGATACGATTACGATTGCATCACATCAGGCTGCCATGAACTTCTCATCCTTCTTGTATATGGTACCACTTAGCTTTGCGATGGCATTGACCATCATTGTCGGCCATGAGGCAGGTGCCAAGAACTATAAAGCAGCTAAAGAATATTCAATACTTGGTGTTTTTTGTGCGATTGGTTTTGCAGGCATTAGTGCTATCTTCTTATTTATTTTCAGAGATTATATTGCTCTTCTATACACTAAAGATCCTGTGGTAGCTTCATTAACAGCTCAGTTCTTAATTTACGCCATCTTCTTCCAGCTTTCCGATGCTCTTCAGGCACCAATCCAGGGTGCTTTGAGAGGCTATAAGGATGTGAATATCACGTTCTTTATGTCCCTGTTATCCTATTGGATTATAGGGCTTCCACTTGGCATATTCCTTGCTAATTATACCGACCTTGGAGCATTTGGTTATTGGATTGGATTAATCTCCGGCCTAGCTGTTGGGGCAACTGGTTTAACATTGAGATTGTTATACGTTCAAAAAAGAAAATTTGTGCACACTTCAAATAGCTAACCATACAAAAAGTTCGCTTGAATAAACCAAGCGAACTTTTTTATTTACTATCTATTACGATGATTTTTCAGACAAAGTTACACATACTAAATTTTCAAGGCCAAGCTGCTTATCTGGTTTTTGATAAAACATCCTGCCCACCTGTTACTGGAATAACCGTTCCTGTAATAAAGTCAGCTTCTTCCGCACATAGAAACGAAATGACACGTGCGATATCACCGCCAGTTCCAGGCCTTCCAACTGGAACATTTTCTGATACTATACCTTCTTCTACACGAAAGCTTTCCTTCCAAGGATCCACAATATCCCCTGGACAAACCATATTGGCTGTGATTCCATACTCCGCCTCTTCCAAAGCCAGCGTTTTTGTCAAGGAGGTTAATCCCGTTTTGGAAGCAGCAAAAGCAGAACGGTATTTCCAGCCCGGAGCGTGGTCTGACTGATCAAACCCCATGGTAATAATTCTTCCCCATTTATTCACTCGCATATAGGGAATAACCAATCTGGCTAAGTAAAACATACTCGATAAATTCCCATTAATAAGATATTCCCATTCTTCTTCCATATATTCCATCATTGGTTTACGTTCCTGTATATATGGACCAGCATTATGTATCAGAATATCAATTCCACCACATAATTCATAGCATTGATGAATTAGTTTGCGATGATGATCTTGAACTGTTACATCATATGGCAAAGCATAAGCTTGCACGTTGTAGTTTTGAGCTAATTCCTGCATATCTTGGATGGCACTGTTTTGATTAGTACGATAGGTCGTAATGACATTTATCCCATCCATAGCTAATTGCCTTGCTGTAGCTCTGCCCAGTCCTCTTGCTGAACCAGTAATTAAAGCCGTTTTCCGAGTCAACTTCTTCTCCCCCTACAGGCAGTATTTACTATCTGTATTATACATTGAAAGATGACATTTCCGTTAATCAAAAGCTGACTTCTGCATTAACGACAATTACCCTTATCGCATATAGTAAGTTAACCTAATATGTCTCTTGAAAGTCGAGGTGATCAATTGTTTCCGTGGAACCTTTTTCCCAAAAATCAAAACCAAATGCCAGATTGGATGAAGTTCCTTAATCAGCCAGGTATGGAAAAGCAGATGGAACAATTATTCTCCATGCTATCACCTGATCAATTAGGAGGAATGATCAACCAACAATTTAAATCAAGTCCAGAACCAGATGAGCAAACGGTGGTCCATTCAAAACATTCCGTAGATATTCTGGAAACACATGATTATCTTTTCATTAGAATCCCAATAAAAGAGGATCATTTACCTAACGTTAAGGTATACCATACTTCTACAAAGCTTCTCCTATCCGGATTACCCCCGGATCCAGAGGAGAAACACTCTTTTCATCTACCTGCTCCGGTAAAAAAAAAGGGAGCGAAATCTTCATATCGGGATGAAATCCTGGAAATCATTCTCTTTAAGGTAAATGAATCAAACTATTCAGAAATTTCTATTCCTGAATGGTAAAAAAACTGGCTTGGATGACAGGGCCAGTTTTTTACTATCCTTTATTTTTCTCCCTGTAAAAATACAAGAACTTTATCTCCCGGTTTCCCATTGAATTCCACCTTCATATATTTAAGCCTGTTAGGGCAATCCAATATTTCTAATTTACCCTGGTTAACCAATCGCTTTTCAATCAAAGAGGCATAAATCGTGTTATCAGGGCTTACTGATAAGGAAACATGGATTCCTTTATCATTTGGATTTGCAGTTGCAACCGTAAAATACCTGAATTTGTGGACATCAAAAATGATATGTGCATTGCCGTTTGATTTAAAAAACAACTCTTTTTTTATATTAACAAATTCATGATTTTCCCTTTTTATATGCGCATTATTATTAAACTCTCCAACATCCAATCCTGCAATCTCTTTTATCCTGAATTCTGTTTGATTATGCGTTTCAGCGGTATATTGTTTTTCTTCCCTATGTAATTTGTACACCTGAGATGGTTCAATTACCTTTTTATCATTCTCCTGAATTGTCAAGATAGACCCTTCCTTTCTATCGATGCATAACGTAATTAACTATATGTGTATGCATCAATCTTTCGGAAAAGAAGGCATAAATGAATTCTTATCAGTGTCTACTTCTATAACTTTTTGACCAATAGAATATTTAAAATTTATGTTACTCATTTTTTATACAATATTATCACTCTCCTGGAGGAGAACATCTTCATTTAGACTGTAACTGTTCTAAACATGCTTATTGTGCTTACCTGACCAGTTTGTATTATAAGGAGTACAACATATAATGGGGCATTGATCCTACTTGGAGTAAATGTCTCGTTAACCATATTTCTATTTCTGATATTAATGCTCCGATGACTGTCCGTTTAGCCGAATAAGGCAAGATAAAGGAACAATCACACAAACATACATTTGAAAATTTCTACCCTAAGATATTCGCAGATTTCTTCTATTTATACGATTCTATTTTTAATAATTAAAATGATTCACACAGACTGTTTCTTATATTTTTCGCTTTGTAAAGCAAAGAAAACCCAAATTATCGTAATTAAAGTTACGTAACCTGTGCTATTTTCAATAGGTCTTCCGATAACCCACGCAATTATGTCTGCACTTAATAAAGCTAAAAAAGTAAGGGTGATAATAAGAATAACGGAATGAATTAACAGTTTAGTGAATCTAATCATTGTTAGTTTTGGGAAGTTAAACATTTAAAAACACCTCCTAATAATAGAGTCAGCATCAATAATCAGTAATAAAAGAAGATTATGGTACGTAAACAGAAAAAGGAGACAGCAAAGAAGCTGCTCCTCTATTTCAAACAATTAGCAATCATGGTTACGAAAGAGTAATCATCCTGAGATCATCCATTAATCGTTAATTAACAACAGTAAATTCTTTCTTTGGCATTGCATGCATTCCTCTTGCTGTCACATGAGGAATCATATAATAGTCCCCTTCCTGAAAGAATGACTTTTCAAGACTGTATATACCATCCTTTTTATGCTTAACGGCAATTTTCTCTTTATCCGAACCATCCTTTTTGCCAAATTCAAATTCGACAGATTCAGCATCCGTCACCTTATCATTCCCCTGTGTTACGGTCACCTCAAAAAGTACATTTTCATTCACTATGGCCGCCTCAGGTGAAAGTTTTACCTGGACATCAATGATAGCTGGCATTTCTTCATCCGCTTCTTTGTCCTGACATCCGAACAGGATTATTACTGTGATCATACATAGACTCAAAAATAATACATTCTTTTTAAACAACTTAATTCCAACCCCTTATCATTCACAATCCACTAATTCTAATCATACTCCAAAACTGGAATTAGAGACCAGTAATTAGTTGAAAAATTCACCAAATATTCAGGTTTTCTCTTTCTCATTTTTTTCTTTATTCCCTACTTGTATATTTCTGGATGAGGTTACAAAACCTATACTAAAAGGAGGTTAGACATGTGAGCCATCCATATTGTTGTCCAAACTGTAAAACAAACCGGTCACGTTTTAATGTGATTGAACAAACTCCCATTTACGTGAAACTTGATCCCCAATCAGGCACTGTTATTCAAATGTACGCAGACGATGAATTAGACGCCTTTCATTTACCCTATAATGGACCTGTCAGAAGAATCCAGTGCGCTGCCTGCGGTTTAATTGAAGATGAAAAAACATTTATTGCATTTGGTGAACGCTCGTTTAAATAATGTTGATTCAAAGCACATTCATATTCTTTCCTGAAACATTAACCAAAAAAATCGCCTCTCCTGGAATGGAGAAGCGATTTTTTTATTTTATATCCTCAGCCAATTTTTTCTTAGCTGCTTCTAGCTGTGGATCTTCTTCAGTAATTTTATTTCTTAATTCATTCATTAATTTATTTGTGGTGTCTCCCTGGATCATACCTGTTTCTTTTAAATCATGATCCTTTTGGAACTTTTTAACCGCTGTTACAGTGTTCTCATCAAAATATCCATCGGCTTTACCTGGATTATATCCAAGTGCTTTAAGCATTTTTTCAGCATTCTCAACTTCTGGCGACATTTTTGAAAGCTCTAGCTTTTCCTCAGGATCAATAAACGATAAATTTGCATAATCAGGCATTTTGACAGTAATGTCCGGCTTGATTCCTTTTTTATGAATCCAGTTGCCATCCGGTGTCAGCCATTTTGCATACGTAAACTTCAAATTGGATCCATCTGTGAAGTCCATTGCTGATTGAGCAGTTCCCTTCCCATATGACTTCACACCAATAATCGGAATATCAGCAGATTCATTTAACGCTGCAGCCACTATTTCAGAAGCACTGGCACTGCCTTCGTCAATTAGTACAGCCGTTGACAATTTAAATTTATAACCGGTATCTGTCGCTTTTGCTACTTGTTTATTCCCGCTGCGGTCTTCAATCTGTACGAGATTTTCACCGGCTGGAACAAACATATTCGCTATTTTTTCAGCTTGGTCAAGCAATCCGCCCGGGTTTTGTCTTAAATCAAGCACAATTCCCTTCATACCTTGCTCTTCCACTTCACGTAATACTTTTTCAAGCTCTTCAGCTGTATTCTCAGAAAAGCTGGTTATCTGTATGTTTGCAATATCATCCGTTAAGTTCTCTTTATAAACTGTATTTACAGGAATTGTATCACGTATTATTTTAACGTTCATTGTCTTACTTGCACCGGGACGCTGGATTACTAAATTAACCTCCGTCCCTTTTTTCCCACGGATTAAGAGCACGGCATCGCTGGACGACATCCCTTGCAGGCTTTTATCATTTACTTTTAAAATAATATCACCCGCTTTTAATCCGGCTTTCTCAGCAGGTGCACCTTTTATCGGTGAAACAATTACAATTTGTTCATTTTCTGACATTATTTCTGCCCCAATTCCCTCAAAAGAAGAGGAAATGCTTTCATGAAAGCTGGCGGCTTCTTCTTGTGTCATAAAGTCCGAATATGGATCATCAAGTGATTCTACCATTCCATTAATGGCACCATCAATTAATTTATCGCGGTCCACTTCTTGGAAATAACTATTTTCCAAGGTATCCATAGCACTTTTGATTTTCTCCATATCGTTTTTAGATCCGCTAAGCGGAATCTTGATTCCTGATGTTGATTGTTGTGTGTTATCCATTATGTACCTTGTTGCAAAAACACTAAGGATAATGAGTAAAGCTGATCCTAAAATAAGATAAATCCATCTAACTTTAATATAGCCCTTCGGCTTGTTTGCTTGTTCTTGATCTTGTTCTGAATCCAACTGGTTCACCACTTTCACTGAACTATACTGCCTTAAAATTAACTATATTATATCAGAACTCCAAATGATATCCTACTCTGTTGCCAGCTGGATGTATTCCTCCAAGGTCAAGCCGCGTTTTTTCATATCAGTGGCATAGGCTTTTCCCACATATCTAATATGCCAGGGCTCATACATATACCCTGTTGTTTTCTCGTCACCCTTTGGATAGCGGATGATGAATCCATATTCTGCAGAATTTTGGGCAAGCCATTGTCCGGCTGTTGTAGAGCCAAAATCTTCATTAAGCTGATAATTATTCTCTGCACTCGATACATCCATTGTTAGACCTGTTTGATGCTCACTCTTACCAGGCTCCGCTACCGATTGTTGGGCATACTCTATACCGGATGCTTCAATTTCCGCATTATATAGCTGTACCTGTCTTTCATAGGAACGAAAACCTGACACGGCTGCTAATTGTACTCCCTCTTCATTGGCTGCAGTAAACATCTTCTCAAGCGCCTCTGCAGCTTCCTTTCTCATCAGCTGTTTTTCATGCTCTCCTATAAACGAAAAAGTAACATTCGGTTTCACCAAATCATCTGCTCGGTAACCAATCGGCAGACTATTTTCTTTATTTACCAATACAAGAATATTATCAGGATTTTGGATATAGTTCACTCCATCCTCAATCATAATATCATTTAAGAATTCAGCCGCCAGATTCACACTATTATCATCCTCTTCCGACCCTTGATTCCCTTGTTCATTTCCAATCGTTTGCTGCGTATGGTTTTCATTCTCTTCTTTTTTCGATTGATCTGTGTCAATGGATAAATCATTACATGCTGTGAGTAATAAAGCCGTTGCCATCATCATCCCAAGAAGTATCTTTCTCATTTCTCGTCCCTCACAATTCTCTCTCTCTAGCTGTTTATTGTTTCAAAAAAACCCATTAAATCAGCCTATGTTATTTATTATTTTAGTAACTTTTTAAATTGATATGTTTTTAAGTTTTGTTTGTAATACACTAAGTTTCTGAAGATTCAAACAGGTTGTTAGTCATCAAGGAGTGTACTATTTGGTCACTCGAATACATTTGCTTTAAATAGTGATATATTGATTTTTCCGCCAATCCTTTTCAAGTATAGCTGAAATGTTCCAAACCTGCTCGGTTTTTTTTAAAAATCTAAGTTGATAATCCAATACAAAAATTCAAATAATACATCAATAGTACAATTATAAAAAAAAGCTCTGGTTTTCACCAGAGCTTTCTTGTTTTTATAATATTAAGATTCAATAGCAGTATTTAAAGCAACTTCGATCATGTCATTAAATGTCGTTTGTCTCTCTTCAGCTGTAGTTTCTTCACCTGTAAGGATATGGTCACTGACAGTAAGAATGGATAATGCTTGTCTGCCATATTTAGCAGCTAAAGTGTATAACGCAGTGGTTTCCATCTCAATGGCTAGGATGCCATATTGTGCCCATTTTTCATGGTCTGCTTTATCATTGTAAAATTGATCTGCAGTAAATACATTACCAACTTTTAAATTAAGGCCTTTTTCCACACCTGTGTCATATGCCTTTTTTAATAAGCCAAAATCAGCTGTAGGGGCAAAGTCGATTCCATCAAAAAGTAATTTATTCATATTGGAATCAGTTGATGATGTCATGGCTAAAATAACATCTCTCACTTTTACATCTTTTTGAATCGCACCGCATGTTCCTACACGAATTAATTTTTGTACACCATAGCTTTGCATCAATTCATTTACATAAATAGAGATGGATGGAATTCCCATACCTGTCCCTTGAACAGACACTTTTTTCCCTTTATAAGTCCCAGTATAACCAAACATGTTTCTAACTTCATTATAACAAACAGGATTTTCCAAAAATGTTTCAGCTATATATTTTGCTCTCAATGGATCTCCCGGCAATAGCACAGCTTCTGCGATTTCGTTTTCTTTAGCGCCTATATGTATACTCATGTTTGAATATTTCCTCCTTTATGTAAAGACAAAAATGTCTATATTCAACTATAACTATACCATAGGCTTTTTAAAAAGATAAAGTTACCGATAATTCAGATTTTAACAAACGTGAATTCGGTTCACTACAGCCCAACCGCCAGATTGAAGCTGGTAATAACTCTTTTTCTCGTACTTATCCCCGATCATAATGATATCACCACTTGATATGGTTCTTCCCTTATAATTCTCAGGTATTAAATCTCTTATATTAAACTTTCTAAACAATTTATTAATGACTTCCGTATGACTTTCTCCATCTATGTAGCCTTGATATACCTGTTTATATCCTTTCTTATCCCGAGGGTGTTCTGTTTGAAAAATGGCGATTTCATATTCTCTTCTTCGCAAAGCCGACCACTTTAAAATTCTTTGTTTAAGCATAATTTCCCTCCTAATACGTTTGTTATTTAAATTTACCCTTCCTATAACAAATTCCTGCAATGAAAAACTTCTAGTTTTGTCGAATCCTAAATTTATGAGTTTTGGCCTAGTCTTTTCTTATAAAGTATGCTGTTAAATGCTTACACCCCTGTGGTTAGAGAACAATTTACAATCTGCATATATTTGTTAAATCAAAAAACAGACCAGGAGAAGTCTGTTTTTTGTTTAGTGAGGCTCTTTTTTCTCTCTTGTTGTTTGATCGGCCACTAATTTTTCTAGTTTTTTTATAGCAGTTTTCATCACTTTCCCATAGGTTTCATCACCAAACATGTCACGTAAAATTCGATAATCATTATAAATATCGAGAAGATGATTAATTTTCTCTTGATGATCAGACTCCTGGTTACCATTTTTATTTAAATGTGCGAGCGGTGAGGGCTCTGTTAGTTTCTTATACTGATTTGATTTCAATTTTTGATTAAGAGCATGTTTCTTCAAAAATTGTTCTGCATCTTTCGCATCTGCAAGAAAAATCAAATCATCCTCATTGCATTCTAGCCATTCATTGTCTGTAATTCTAGATAATTCATAAATAATATCTTCCCACGATTCTTCTTTATATCTCCAAATTTCAGTTCGAAACCCAATGACTTTAAAGATTTCCTTTCCATACCCTTTCACTTGCACTAAATCTCCAAAAAAATACTTGTAATCAATATTTACATGTTCTGCTTCAAATAAAAGCCCTTCAAAATCCTCAACAAGCATTAAGGATGATTCCGTAAATACTCCATCAGCACCTTGGACCTCATATACATAGGTTTGATTAAATTCCTGAACAGACTTCACTTTACCCACGATTCCGTTCACAAGTATGACTACTGAATTACCAATTGCAAACTTCGGTTTATTACGCTTGCCCATTGCTGCCACCCCTCGCAGTTCGGGTAGAATTTTTATCAGTATATGCAGCTCTTTAATTGAGGGGAAGCCTATTATTTAAACTCTTTTAGCCATCTTCCCGAAAAAACAAGACTTGATTCAGTAAAAGGATTAAATTGGGGACCCATTCTATGACTGTCGGAAAAAGACATAGTTTTTAATTTCAACTAATACAATCTTTTTCGTAAAAAAGAAAAGCAATCCACTTATTCAAGTAAATATGAATAAGCAGATTGCCATGAAATTTTCATGCGATAGTTAAGTAGAAATATCTTCATCGGAAGGAATGGTTAGAATAACGCTCGTTCCTTCTCCTTCTACGCTTGTTACTTCAAATGTACCTTTTAACTCTTCCATGATTTTCATGCTCGTTGCCAGTCCTAATCCGGTACCATTTTCTTTAGTCGTAAAGAATGGGGTACCAAGCTTGGATAACGTTTCTGCTGGAATACCCGGTCCATTATCCTTAATGATTAATTTCATTTTATTCTCAAAACAATCTGTTAAAATGCTGATCGTTCCGCCATCTTTCATAGCATCTCGAGAATTTTGGATTATATTTAAAATTACTTGATAAAGACGATTTCGATCTGTATAAATGATTCCTTCATGATGAATATCTTTTAATATTGTAATATTATTTTTATTTAACTCCGCTCTTTGCAGTAAAATAATTTCTTCAATCAACTCAGTAACTGAATATTTTTTCAAGAGTAATTGATATGGTTTTGATAGATTCAATAATTCGCCGACTATTCTATTCATACGGTTTAATTCTTCTATAATGATATCAATATAATTTTTAAATATTTTTTCATCATAGGGATGATCTCTTAATAGTTGGAAAAGCCCCCGAATCGTCGTAATAGGATTTCTGATTTCATGGGCTACTCCGGCCGCTAATTGGCCAACATATTTAAGCTTCTCCGTTCTGAGAATCTCCTTTTCCCGTTGTTCCAAGGTTTCTATCATGGAAATAAAGGCCCTATTAAGTACATTTAGCTCATGATATGTACTTTCAATTTGGTTATATTTTTTTCCGTTCGTATATCTCTCCACACCTTCTGCCATCCTGACAACAGGCTTAACTACTGTTTTAGATATATAATAGACAAATAGTAAAATACCAATCAGCAGTATTAACCCTATCATTAGATAACGATCAATTAATTGCAGCAATGGAGCATATACAACTTTTTTACTAGCTTCGGTAACCACATACCACTGCTCCTGGGCATCAGTTCTTTCCTTGATTGGTTTCACAGCAAATAACTGCTTGCCATCCTTAGATTGAATTAATTCATTTTGCTTATCAGAGTAAATCAATTCATCTAGTGAAAGATTATTTTCCTCCAGAAAGTTTGTTTTCATAATATTATCTTCATTTTGCTCTGATACAATCCAGCCCTCGTGATTAATCATAAAAGCTGTATAAGGAAATTTTTCACGCTCAAGTGTTAAATTGGACTCTATCGTTTTCCACAGATGAAATAAATTAAATGTTGGAGCAAATACTCCATTTATTTCATTATCATTCGTATAAATTGGTGTGCTAATCAAAAAAAATGGCTTTTCACGATCTAATTTATACACTTTAGACAAATACTGAATGCCTGCACTTGATTTTTCGAAGGATTTACTATTTATAAAATAAGGAGTGATATCATTATACTCCTCCGAGGGAATTACATCCCCGTCCTTATTAACATAGATATATCCAGAGTAAATCGGCTTTGATTCAACATATTCCTTCAAAAAATTCAATGAATGCGTTTTATTGTCACTTTCTATATCGGAATGCCGACTTAAATAAACTAGATCACTGATTCTCTCATCTATAAAACGATCTGTTGTATCTGCCGCATGGTAAGCGGCCGTTCGCAATGTCATTCTAACTTGATTTTCAATTAACGATCGCTGGGTCGAATACGAAATAATCCCAAGGCATAGTAAAGGAACCGTTGAAATAATAAGAGAATAACTTAACAAACGGGTTTGTAATCGAACTGGCATAGGAACACCTGTTTCTTTCTGTTAAATTCAATTGCTAAAAAGCTAAGAATCCTACTAAAAATTTAATAAAGCTTTGATATGGTTAATCTGATTTTCTACAAACTATAACTCACCAATATGCTGAAGGTAAAGATTCCAGGCATCGTCAAATAGGCTCATGTCCAATATATAGTCAACATTCATTTCTAGATACAGACTTATTTCATGATAATCAGACGAATTCTTAGGAAAACCGGGATCATGAAAAACATTTTCAGCAAACATGGACATCTCACTTTTCTCCAGGGCATGCCTATATGTGTTTAAAAATCGATAAAAAGATTTCACTTGCTTTCGCTCCACTCATTTAACATTAATTATGCATTATACATATTACCTAAAAAAACTACATAATGCTATTATTTACCTTGTTGATTTGGGGTACTTCACGCGAATAATGATACGAATTACCTTCATTTATATAATAATTTTGTTAATCAACAATGACACCAAATCTTTTTGGTACTATGTATATTGCGGATAATTCTTCTTTCTATTCTGTAACAAGTATACATGAATACAATACATTTCCATATATTATAAAACAATTAAATGTTGCAGAATAACATTAATTCACAAAAAAACCTCGGAATAATCCGAGGTTTTCATTATACTAAAACCGGTTCTACTTTTACTTCCTGAACTTTACGGATAATATCACGCGCTACCCAGACCCCACAGGCACTTGCCTGCGCTAATCCCCTTGTAATACCGCCTCCGTCTCCACCTACATATAAATTTAATATGTCTGACTGAAAGTGCTCATCTAAATTTGGTCTTGCTGAGTAGAATTTTGCCTCTACTCCATAAAACAATGTGTGCTCAGATGCTAATCCTGGCGTTACTTTATTTAATGCTTCGGTCATTTCTATTAAACTTTTCATTGTATTGTAGGGTAAAACCAAGCCTAAATCTCCTGGAACTGCTTCTTTCAAAGTAGGCTCGATAAAACCTTCTTTTATTCTCTTAACAGTAGATCGTCTTCCTTTTAAAATATCGCCGTACTTTTGAATAATTAAACCGCCATTTGAAAGGGCATTTGCCAGTTTTGATATCTCATGGGCATATTCTGTAGGCTTATCAAACGGCTCAGAAAATTTATGGGATACCAGTAATGCAAAGTTTGTATTATCACTGCCAAGTTCAGGATCTTTATAAGCATGACCATTCGCCAGCATAATTCCAGAATGATTTTCAACTACAACATGCCCGGAAGGATTGGAGCAGAATGTGCGAACCTGCGTACCAACAGAGGTATTGTAGATAAATTTACCTTCATATAAATGTTTATTGATTTCTTCCATTACCACATTGGATGTTTCAACCCTCACACCAATGTCAACCTGGTTACTCGTCATTTTAAATTTACGTTTTTTAAGAATCTCTGTTAACCATTTGGAACCGTCTCTCCCCGGTGCGACCACGACATAATCAGAATATAGCTTTTCTCCATCTTTAAGAACAATTCCTTTGGCTACATATTGGTTATCCTGCTTTTCAGTTAATACATCTTCTACTTCTGCCTTAAAAACCATATCTATTCTGTCTTTTAAATATTCATAAATACTTTTTAAAATTTCAAGATTCTGTTCCGTTCCTAAATGACGTACATAAGCTCGCAATAGCTTTAACCCTGCTGCATAGCCTGACTTCTCAATTCGGCGCACTTCTTCACTCATTGGATTCGTAAGCGTATCAGTAGCACCATGCTTTATGTTAATTGCATCTACATATTTTATCAGTTCCACAACTTGATTTTTTGATAAATAATCTGTCATCCACCCGCCAAATTCGCTTGTAATATTAAATTTCCCGTCAGAATACGCACCAGCTCCACCAAATCCGTTCGTAATGGAACAAGCAGGCAAACAACCCGCAAAGCTCTTTCGATTAGTAGGTGGCGGACATTTAACTATTCTCTTCTGTAATATTGGGCAGTTCCGTCTATATATATCATGACCTTTATCAATTAAAAGAACCTTCGCTTCCGGTAATTTTAGAGTAAATTCGTAGGCAGCAAATATTCCGGCAGGACCGGCACCCACGATAATTACATCATAATTCGTTTTCATATGAGGATCTCCTCCATTTATAGGTCTGCTCCGCACTAAAAATCATACCAAAGCGAACATGAACCGTCAACAAAAAATACGAACATTATTTTTGTAAATTATATTTTTGTTCGCCTTTAAAGTGTTTATATGTAGTTTTTATCCAAACATAAGATATTTTTTTACCAATCCATTAAAAAAGGACGGATAACCGTCCTTTTTCCCTTTAATCAGCAAGGGCTGCAGAAAGAAGCACCGATAATAATAAGGAGGATAAATAACACAACAATCAATGCGAATCCGGAACCAAAACCTCCTCCGTGTCCGTAACCTCCACCGTAACCATATCCACCGCAACCGCTGAAACATCCATCTTGACCACCGTAATACATTTGTTTCACTCCTTTAGAAGTTCATCATTACATTTTTACTATATGTGTTATTCGCCCTTTAGGTATGTGCATTCGCCTAATTTGATTGCCTTTTTTACGTAAATATTGTAACATTATTGTAACATCAGACTAGATTATAGAAAGAAAAATGGGGGTTAATCGTATTTTCAAACGCAAGCAAGGGTTATTACTTGTTGTGATGGTTGCCACAGGTTTATTGTTTTTTTTCAGTTTTAATGTATTTTACAGCAAAAGCCAAACACAAGGCTTAATGGATAAATTAGAGAATGGACAAAAAATTCGCTATTTAGTATTAGGTGACAGTATTGGTCGCGGATCGGGAGCAGAAAAGCCTGAACTTACTTGGTTCTCCCAATTAGAAAACATGATTCATGAGAAATATGGAAGCAAAATGAACGGACAATATATTGTTCAAAGCGGTGCCACTTCATTTGAAGGCATCTATAAATTGCAAGAAACAAAGGTTTCCCCATACACAGATTTAATCTTCATTGTTTTTGGTGAAAATGACAGGAAATACATGCTGAAAGACGATTTTGCCGAATTGTATGAGAATCTAATCAGGCACGTAAAAATCAGTGCACCACAAGCAAACGTTATAACTGTAATCGAGAGCAGCTTGCCGGATGAGGGGTTTGCCCAAATAATCAAGGATATCAGCAAGTATTATGGAGCTGTCCCAGTAGACATGCGACCAATCTTTAAACAGTCGCCATTATCAATTTCTGAGTTAACAAAGGACTCAGTTCATCCAAATGGAAAAGGGTACTCTTTATATGCGAATGAAATCTTTAAAACCCTTAGTACATTGGATAACGAACAAAAATCAGTGCCTCTGCCAAAAGCCAAATATATTCAAAACGATTATCAATTAAAAATGAATGATCGATACAATCATAATTATGGGTTTACGAAACATAATGGATATCTGCATTCAAATAAAGAAAAGAGTCAATTAATCTATCAATTTAAAGGACCAATCGTTGGTGCCGTTTTACTGCGCGGTCCAGATGGCGGTACGGCTGATATTTATATAGACGATCAATTTCATAGTACCATCAGTACTTGGTGGCCCTTTCAAAAAGAAAGATATATTTATCTGGCCAATAACCTCGGGGAAGGTACACATGAACTAAAGATTGTTCCTACCGGACTTCAAAGTAAATACAATTCAACGAACGAATCTTATATTAGGATTTCTGGGATACTTGAAAAGGATAAAGATTAATAAGGAACTACTGTTTGTTACGGTTTCTCTTTTTGAATTTAGAATCTCAATTCATTT
Source organism: Pradoshia sp. Z3_51 (assembly GCF_058215915.1). Lineage (NCBI taxonomy): Bacteria > Bacillati > Bacillota > Bacilli > Caryophanales > Bacillaceae > Pradoshia > Pradoshia sp. Z3_51. The sequence goes on from NZ_JBZAJC010000001.1 coordinate 500,863, forward strand.
TCCACTAGAAAAAATAACACGTAACAGCAAAAGAGGAAGCGAATATGCTTCCTCTTTTCAATTACTTTTCACCGCAAAAGCAATACTCATATTTACAAAAATTCATCCTGTGCTTCAAAAATGTTTGAAAAAATCCTATTTGTTCTTTTTCTATTTTAAAGTAGCCTGTAACTGGATGCTCTGCTGATAGGTTGAAAATCCTGCGATAGTCATCTAATGGAATAGATACTAGTTCCTCTTCACCAATAACGATCTTATCTTCATCACTAATTTCGTTCCATTGAATCATCCTAGTTGTTTCTTCCTCAGAGAAAAAATATGGCGACGTACATTGTTCAACAAACAGTCCATTACTTTCAGCAAATTGAATAGCGGATTGACAATTTACATTAGACCCAATATACATATAGTAATCATAGCCAAAGTGTATGAAGAATTGATCTTTACTATAGAGCTTACACCATATAAAATTTCGCAAAATCATTTTGCAAATCAAACGCAATTCATTTTTGTTTACCAACAGGTCTTCTTTGAGAACCAGCTTTTCAAATTCCTGTTCGTATAAAGGTGATGTAAGGTCTTCTTCAGAAATCTTCTTATCCAATTGCAAAATTCTTAGTGAATCAATATTACTTTCCTCCATGAATTTAATCATGGAATTTATATAAGCTGTCTCAATCTGAAGATATTCATGAAAAGTGAATTCCTTCCCATTAATAAATTCCCCTATTTCAGAAGGACAAGTCCATTCCTCCGCTATGGTATAGTACCCATTTTCATCCCTAAAATCAGGATTAAACTTTGTGACACACCACTGAAAATTTATTTGTTTAACCACCCTGCCCCTCCTCCATTCTCCGTAAGTAAAGTATATCATTTACATTAAATTTCATATTGAAATTCCAAATTGCAGGAGTTTTCTTTTTAACATCTCGTGTTTTGCAAGGGAATTTAAGGCTATAAAAGCTCTTAAAATGAAACGAGAACCCGTTAGGTATATGATGTAAAAATATATCATAAAGAAAAAATAACAGATTCACATTTTCCAAAACCCATTTGCTCTATTACGAATACGGATTACATAACAAAAAGGATAATCACCCAAGCAGGCAACGGTGTCCTCACTTAGAGAGATAATCCTTTACAATTTAATATCAGCTGAACAACTTTACATATCGCCCGTATCCTTCTTTTTCCAATTCTTCTTTTGGTATAAACTTTAGTGCAGCAGAATTAATGCAGTATCTTATCCCTGCAGGACCCGGACCGTCGGGGAATACATGACCTAAATGAGAATCCGCTTCATTACTCCGGACTTCTACGCGACGCATGCCGTGTGAATAGTCGTCCTTTTCGATTACTTCAGACTCATCAATAGGTTTTGTGAAACTTGGCCAACCACACCCCGCGTCATATTTATCCTTTGAACTGAAGAGTGGCTTTCCCGAAACGATATCCACATAGATCCCTTCTTGTTGGTTGTCCCAGTATTCATTTCGAAAAGGCGGTTCTGTACCACTTCGCTGGGTTACGTCATATTGCATAGGTGTTAGTTCTTTTAGACGATCAGAATAATTGGTCAATTATTTTCACCCCAATGCTCTTTAATAAACCCAGAACGCCCTGAACCTACTTGATAGGATTCATAATGATCTTTATTCTTCTTATAGAAATGCTGATGGTACTCCTCAGCTGGATAAAAGGTTTTGGCAGGAAGAATCGGTGTTACAATTTCCTTTGTAAATCTACCGCTGTTACCCAACTCTTTTTTGGATTGCTCCGCAATTTCCTTTTGTTCCTCGGTTGTATAGAAAATGGCTGTCTTATAGGAGTCTCCTCGATCACAAAATTGTCCGCCCGCATCTGTTGGGTCAATTTGCTGCCAGAATAGCTCCACAATTGATTTATATTTTATAATAGCGGGATCAAATGTAATTTCTACTGCTTCTACATGTCCAGTACTACCTGAACAAACTTCCTCGTAAGTAGGATTTTCTTTATGTCCGCCTGTATAGCCTGAAATAACACTTTTTACTCCTGGAAATGTGTCAAAGGGTTTTACCATGCACCAAAAACACCCACCGGCAAATATTGCTTTTTCCATCATCCTACCCCCTTTTGAGTTTATATTTATAAACGTATAGATATTCTACCCTTTTATTGTTAATTAAGAAAATGGTTTGCTTAAGACTTTTCTCATATAAAGACACATGCCTAAGCTCTCTTGCATATAGCTAGAATATAATTTGGAAGTGCAAGGAGTGAGACCAATGTCCTCTATGAATGGACAAAGCTATTATCAGAAGGCAAAGGAATACGATTTACTCTCCCAGTATTACAAATATACAAATCCTGATTTGTATATTAAGTATTACTATAGACATCTGCATTATATGGATCAGTTACTTCATCAAGGGGCAGGAAATGAGCGGACTACGCTTGGTAAGATAAGGTTTTTTCATGCCCTTCCATCTGTAAAAAGCATAGATTTATATATAAACGGAACACGAATTTTCAAGAACGTCCCCTCTAAATCTGTTAGTCATTATTTATCACTGCCTGAGGGGAAATATGAATTTGATCTTTATCCGAGCGGCCAATCACATTCCGCTTTGTTAAGCAGAAAAGTAGACATTAAAGAAGGAACCCCTTATACCATTATTGCTGCAGCAAATCAAAAAGGATATTCTCTCTTTTCAATCGAGGATAATCTTACTCTTCCGACCAGGGAGACAAAGTTAAACTGCCTAAATCTAAATCCTGATTCAGCTGGTATCGATATCGCTGTAACAGGTGGAGATACCATATTTTCTAATTTAGCCTATAAAAAGCCCAGCTCGTATCTTGGCTTGACTCCGATGACAGTAGAAATTTTAGTGAAATGTTCAAGATTGAAAGAAATGATTCTTGATCCTTTTTCCGTCACCCTGCATCCCGACCAAATATATACGATGGTTATTTTAAGCTCGGGAAACGAACATAAAGACCCGGAAATTGTGTTTATTTAAAAAATGAGAGGAATTGCATCCATGGACTCATGGTACAATTCCTCTTTTTACAATTATTCTACCGGAACTAACAAACTTAACTTAATTTCATCATTTTTGAGATCAAAAGACTTTGCTTTAATTGTGATTCCACTCTTAAGATCCATTTGGCTTAATGCCAAATATATGGTTTTTTCTTTAGGTCGTATCATAACCCATTCAGGTGTATCATATTTTTCGTTAATATAATTCAATACAAATGTTGCCGGCAAGCTCATACCGCCAATTTGAATAGCTTCATGTTTTAAAAGTAAATCCCCATTTGTGAGTGTAACTGGTTCAAATAACACCTTGATTTCGACATTTCTGCCAAACGCGGATAGTGTTCCGTACAATTCAAGACTTTCCTTTAATAGCACCTCATATTTAATTGGACTATCTGAGCTTTCTTCCTCAATATAATAATTAATAATCCGATTAAGGTCTTCCTTATTGGATGTAAACGGTATCTCTACTTTTTCATCGTTAGTGGCTAGTTTATTTAATGATTCTTCATCCTTTATCGGACGAGTCGTCCAATAAATCAGAACACAGACTGCAATTAGGTTGATTGCCAATAGCCCCAAAAAAAGTCCTTTCCACTTGTTATCTATTTTGAAGATTCTCCTCATTCTTCTCCCCCTCTTGTACCATCCTCATCGTATTTATGTTTTTAACAGTACTCTCTTTCATTTTCTCATATATACGTGAAGCAATAATCTCATAGCCCTTGTCATTCGGATGAAAATAATCCTCTTTGTATAAAAGATTTTCATTTGATTTTGAGAATGCATCATCAATTCGGATAAAAAAAGCATTTGGATCCTCAGAAACTATTCCCTCACTGACTCTATTCCAATCATCCATGATAATATCCAGTTCCTGAAATGCTGATATCCATTTCCCGAAAGGGTTATACAAGCCAACAAAATAAATTTCTGCTTCTTTATTATATTGTCTAATTATACTAAAGATTTCTTTCAGTCGCTCTTCATATTGAATAGCTTCCAGATTAAAATCCTGTATGGTTAAATTTGTAAATTGTTCTTTTACAACTCTCATGATATCGTTTCCGCCAATCGTAATGATAATGGCATCAGAAGTTTGTATATCGGCTATTAACTGTGGCGTATTCAGCCGTCTTAAAAGATCTGAAGATCGATTGCCGCGGATACCGTGGTTGGTAAATTCCGCTTCTCTTATCCCCTTATTTTGTTCTAAATAGGAGACTAAATAAGGAATATATCCCCCTTGATCACTGCTATCCCCAACACCCTGGGTCAATGAATCCCCCAGTGAAACTACCTTCACATCGGTTGGAAAGAAATCATTCGGAATTTCCCGCTTTAATGCTTTTGTTATAGATGAGGCTGAATGTTCTTCCACTTGCTTTCCAAAAAAATATTGATAAGGACTGCATCCTGAAAGCATAAATATCATAATCACAGTTATCAAGGTTTTCCAAAACATAGCTGTCACCTGCCTAAAGATTACTCTTTATTATATTCATTATAGTTACAATAAATATCCTTATCATATAAAAAAAGACAGGTTTCCCCTGCCCCTAATTTGACTGTAGTATTTTTATATGTTTAATAATATCCTCGAATGGAATACCTTCAACACCAGAATATTGCTGAACAACTGTGCCCTCTTGATCGACCAATGAAAAGCTCGTTCCATGAATTACCTGGTCCCCTTCAGCAGGCTTCTGCACCAATACTTTAAAGCTATCCTTCGCCAGGCTTTCAATCGTTTCTTGGTCATACCCTGTTAAGAAGCTCCAATTATCGAAATTCGCCTGAAAGCTTTCCCCGTATTTTTTCAAAATAGAAGGATTGTCTACTTCCGGATCGATACTAAAGGAAACAAAATGTACATCTTCAAGACCTTCTTCAGTAATCATATTTTGAAGCTTTTTCATATTGGAAGTCATCGGCAAACATACTGTATTGCAATTTGTAAAGATAAAATCAGCGATCCATACTTTTCCTTCTAAATCACCTTTTGATACTTTTTGTTCATTTTGGTCTGTAAAAGTAAAATCTTCTACCTTCCAATTTACCGCATTAGGTATTTCTTGTTGAGAGCAACCATTAATAATGAAAACCAGAAAAAATACCATTGCTATTTTGCCAAAATAGTTCATGAATTAACCACCCTGTGTTTAATCTCTAATACTGTTAATTTTATCAAAATCTGTATTTTCACAAAAGTATTTTGCCTTTGATTGACAGATTGTTTTATCCTTTTGAGATTTAAACATTGGTAGTTTCGTTTGAGTTTCTTTGACTCGTTATAAAACCCTACTCGAACTGAATTTGAATCGTCACAATTTCAGAGCGTGTACCAATCCGAATAGGCGGTCCCCAAAAACCAAAACCGGATGTTACGATCGAGTCCATCTGACCCTTTTTTAAATAGCCCCAATCATTTTCATATATCGCTTCAGTAATTAGATTTCCCGGAAAAATCTGGCCGCGATGGGTATGACCGGAAACCATTAAGTCAACGCCTTCTTGCTGCGCAATATCAAGTTCATAGGGCTGATGTTCCAACAAAATGGCGGGCTTTTCGAGATTTACACCGCTCATTAATTTTTCTAAAGGCAACCTATCTTCCTCAGTTCGATCCTTGCGCCCAATGAGAGTGAATTCTTCTTTAACCTCTACGGTTTCATCGTACAGCACTTGAATTCCGCTGCGCTCTACCGCTTCAATCAGTTCCTGCATCGTACCATCGTGCTTATCATGATTTCCAAGGGATGCATACACCCCATATGGTGCCTGTAGCTTGGATAATATCCGATCGATTTTCTGATCAAGGAATGGTTGAACATCATCGTCAAATAAATCTCCAGGCAAAAGGATTAGATCAGGATTCAGCTCGTTAACTTTCTTTACAAAACGCTCCGCATGGTCTTTACCCGATAGCAACCCAAAATGTGTATCTGCAGCCAATACGATATGTAAGTTTTCAAGGGACGAGGAACCTTTATCCATCTTAAGTTCATAGTTGCGTACGACTGGGCTATAGGCATTATATGTACCGTATATCATAAATGTTATTAACAGCCCTACAGTGATGATCCCTGCCCATAACTGCGTTTTGGGCCGATGCAGCCGTGTCAGGCGTAGGAGAATAACTGTAATATGAGCAAGAGGAACTAGCATTAACAGTAAGTAAAAGCATGCCATCCAATAAGCACCAACAATATTTAAAAATGTCAGCCCAGAAAAGCGGCCAATTATAAATGAGCTTGCTGCAAGGATAATGATGAGGCTGTATAGGATCTTAAATCGCCGGCTTGAAGATTCCGGTCGTAGCCAACGATATCCCCGCCAGCCTATATAGTAGACGAGGCCACCATAAAGCAGCAGTGCAATAATCAGAATAAGAATGAACATATGTATTCCGAAAGACTCCTTTTTACATGATTTTTATCGTTTTAGTTTAATAAGGTAACATCCTACTTTATTATGACTTACCTATTCTTGATTGTTAATTTATTTGATTTTTATTTTATTCCATATCAACTAAAAGGGACATAAACTTTAAATGTTGTACCTTTGTTTTTCTCACTTTCGACTTCAATTTTCCCTTTCATTCTCTCGATAACTTGATAACAAACCATCAATCCAATGCCGGTTCCTTTATCTTTTAATGAGTAGAAGGCTGTGCCTAAACGTTTTATTTGTTCCTCACTCATACCAATACCTGTATCTGATACCGAAAAGACTATACACTCTTCTTCTTTCTGAATGGATAAAGTCAGTTCACCGCCATCCTTCATTGCCTCAATCCCATTTTTCATAATATTGATTAATACCTGCTTCACTTCGTTTGTATTTATGTATATTTCCAAGTCAAAATCCAATTCGAAGTGTAAATGAATATTGCTGACCATTAAGGCATATCCGTTCATTAAATCAACAATATGAGCGGAGAACTCTGATAACATCACATATTCCTTCGATCCTAAGTCCGGCTTGGCAAGAGATAGATAATCGTTAATAATTCCTTCAGCCCGATTGATTTCGTCCACCATTAATTTTATATATGATAATTCCTCTTCAGATAACTTGCTTTTATTTTGGAAGATTTGCAGAAATCCTTTCACAACGGTCATAGGATTTCGAATCTCATGAGCAACAGATGCTGCTAATTGTCCAATGGCATTCATTTTTTCAGCTTGTTGCAGCTCTTTTTGGATACTCGTCCTATATACAATATTATCAATTTCCTTTATGGCTTCATCAAAATTATTAATCAGCATTTCATTATCAGATTTGGAACCAATTTGTACTGAAGTAATTGAAAGCTTTTCAAATAAAATATGAAGCTGGTGAACCATAAAGTTGAATTGTTCAAAAAGCTCCTCAAAATCTGTTGAGGAATCTTCGGTTAACTTTATATTAAACTCACCCTGACTTACCTTCGTTATCCCTTTAATCAGCTTATGAACAGGGCTCATTAATTTATTTATATAATGATGAAGGACACCATATGCCATACAAAAAATGATCAATATACTTCCAATGAATAGGAGTGTCCAATACAAGTTTTTCGTGAGCACTTCATCTGCATTGATTGTCACCGCTAATATAGCTTTATTAGACCCTTCTAATCCATCAATCCCAGCATAGGCATTGACCCATTTATTCGAAGATTCCTTATATATTTCTGTTATTTGCGGATTTTCACCATGTATGACCTTTTGAATATAAGGTAGGGTTCGTTTGCTTGGCATAAAGGGGGACCCCTCCTTTATACCATTAGGTTGAGTACCATCTGATGCACTGATGATTTCATAATGCTTTTTATTTTCGTTATATAAAATAATATGTCCGGAATATAAGTGATTACTCTGTTTATCCATTTCGTTTAGATAGGTTTTCAGTTTAGACCTTGCACCAATTGAGGAATCAGTATTAACTGAAGCTTCATTTATTAATCGGGAGGAAATCATTGATGAGCCAACCATAACCATCCCCTTACCTCTTTCATACAATATATCTTCTGTATAACCATTAATTAATTTATACCCAATAATTGAGATAAGAATGATAGTAATGAGCATTATCAAAACTATTAGCGTCAAAATTTTGCGTTTGATTGACATCGGCTTTTTTATATTCTTCATAGATCCCTCACACAATTTCATAGTATCTATCTATAATTAGACAAAATTAGGCAGTTTTCCTGTAATAAATATAAAATAATAACAAAATCCAAAAAAAATACACTATCTCCATCTTGGATAGTGCATTTCTTTTACTGTTAAATTAGTCGGCGTAATACATAAAGCCGATTGCCCCAATTCCCGTATGTGTACTAATAATCGGTGTTGTTTCATAAATTGGTACATCATCTATACCAAGTTCACGGATTATCATTTCTTTCAATTTTGTTGCAAGTTCCATTGCATCTGCGTGGGTTATACCAATCCCCTTTAGAACTTTCCCCTCAATATCCTGCATAAGCTGCTTCACTAAGAATTTCACGATTTGACCTTGACTTCTCACTTTCGCTACAGGGGTATACTCTCCCGTATCAAGTGAAGCAATCGGTTTGATATTTAAGAGAGAACTTAACATTGCTTTTCCTTTTCCAATTCGGCCGCCCTTAACTAAATTCTCAAGGGTATCCACCACAACAAAAAGTCGAGTATTTTCCCTAATATGATCCAATCGTTCAACAATCTCTTCCATCATTATACCTTCTCTTGCCATTTCAGATGCCGCTAGTACCTGGAATCCTAATGCATTGGATATATACTTGGAATTAACTACAGTAACTTTCCCATCAGCCATTCTGGCAGCAGTTTGAGCCGATTGTACAGTACCGCTCATTTGAGCAGTCATATGAATAGACAACACTTCACTTCCATCTTCTGTAAGCTTATTATATACTTCCAGAAATTCACCCGCTGGGGGCTGTGAACTTTTTGGCAATTCTTCTGATTGCTGCATTTTGGTAATAAATTCTTTAGATGTAATATCTACTCCATCAATGTATGTTTCGCCATTTATTGTTATTGAAAGTGGTACAACTGTTATGTCATTTTCTGCGATGATCTCCTTTGGCAGATCAAGCGTGGAATCAGTAACAATTTTAATATTTGGCATAGTTTCACTTCCTATATGTATGACTAATCATATTATACATGGTAGAAAATAAAATTTAAATGAATTTCATTTTCCTGAATATAAGTTTATGAAAAATTCTTATAATTCAAATACTCAATTCCAGCAAATCCTACCATGTAAATTTGTTAATCGATTTACGTTAAACGAAAGCATAACTGGCATGCAGCTGTACTAAATATATATTTCCTAAATTTAACTATTTATTATTTCCCCTCATCATGTATATAAACTCCTAGCTATTCTATTATTAAAAATAAAAAGAGTGTGAATCACTGTAGATTCACACTCTGCTGCATTCAAATTTCGTACTTAATTTAAATCCTGTTCCAGTTCGTACTGTTCTGCTTTTTTTTGCTTTCGTTTATATACAAATTTTGATAGTGAAATGCTAATTTCATATAACAGCAATAACGGAACTGAAACTACAAAATCAGATAAAAATTCAGGCGGTGTAATAATAATCGCAACCACGATTAACACAAAATATGCGTATTTCCGATACTTTGCCATAATATACGGATTCAAGATACCCAAGGACGTCAAAAACATCATGACGACTGGCAATTCAAAGAGAAATGCAAACGGCAATGACATATGAATAATAAATTTCAAATATTTATCTGCCGTATAGGATGTCGTCATCACATCATTACCCAAATCTGTCAAGAAACTCATAACGATTGGAAAGATGACAAAATAGCCAAAGGATAATCCTGCTATAAACAGAAGAAATAATGCAGGTATATAGGATAATGCAATTTTTTGTTCGTGTTTCAAAAGTGCAGGTTTAATAAACAGCCAGAGTTGAATTGCTAGAACAGGTATTGTACAGGCAATAGCCACTATGGAGGCTATTGTAAAGTAAATCCACATAACATCACTAGGGCCAAGTACAATAAGCTTCTCATCTACATTACGAGTAAAAAATTTATATATGTCTTTAACGAAGAAAAAAGATACACATAAAAACAGTATAAAAGCAGTTACTGTGATGATTAACCTTGTTCTCAATTCATCAAGGTGCTCTATCATATTTAATTCTTTCTCTTCCAAACTAGAGTCACGCCTTTCTGAATCCCTTTAAAGAGGTGCAAGAATAAATTCTCACACCTCTTTTAAATAAACTATTAAATTATTTATTGATTTCTTTTTTAACATCCTTTATATCATCCACTACATCACTGGTTAAATCTTTTGTAGAATTTTTAAATTCACGTAATGTTTGACCGAAGGCCCTGCCGATTTCAGGTAGCTTCTTAGGTCCAAAGATAATCAGGACAAGCAAAAGGATTAACAGTAATCCTGGTACACCAATATTTGAAAACATTCTTTTCTCCCTCCCAAGCTGAAATGAATCTAATTCTATTATAATTGTTTTAAAGGTAAAGAAAAGTAATAATTTCATATACAAACATAATATGTTAACTTTTACTTATTTAGGAATGCATTTTGTTATATATAAATCACCCATTCTTCTTATATTAAAAATTGATGAAGGCTGCTTCCTTTCTTTACTTCAACAAATTGGAATCCTTTATTCTCCATTCGCTGCATCAGTCCATTATAATCTTCTCTTTTTTGCAATTCGATGCCAACAAGTGCAGGACCATTGTCTTTATTATTCTTCTTCGTATATTCAAACCTGGTTATGTCATCATTTGGTCCAAGCACCTCATCGAGAAATTCTCGCAGTGCACCCGCTCGCTGTGGAAAATGAACAATGAAATGATGCAGGAGACCTTCATATTGAAGAGAGCGGTCTTTAATATCCTGCATTCTTCCAATATCATTATTACCTCCGCTTATGATGCACACGACCGTTTTTCCTACCAATTGCTCTTGATACAAATCCAGTGCTGCAACGGACATAGCTCCGGCCGGTTCAGCCACAATCGCGTGTTCATTATATAATTCCAGAATCGTGGTACATACTTTCCCTTCCGGCACAGTAACCACATCCTTAAGCAAGTCACGGCAAATAGCAAATGTTTTCTCTCCAACCTCTTTTACTGCAGCTCCATCAACAAAGGAATCAATTTGCGGAAGTTTAACCACCTGTCCCTCTTTGATCGCAGTTTGCATAGATGGTGCCCCAACTGGCTCCACACCGATACAGGCAGTATTGGGAGAGACACTTGCACTGTATGCAGCTATACCTGACATCAATCCGCCGCCGCCAACACTACCAAAAATATAGTCAACAGGTACATCCATATCCTGAAACATCTCAACAGCTACCGTACCTTGTCCTGAAATCACATTTTGATCATTAAACGGATGAATGAACGCCCTATTTTCTGCTTCCTCACATTTCCTTGCTTCTATAAATGAATCATCAAACGTATCACCAATCAGGATAATTTCCACATATTCTTTGCCAAATAACTCCACCTGATTAACTTTTTGTCTTGGAGTGGTCGTAGGCATATAGATTTTACCCTTTACCTTTAATTCATTACATGCGTAAGCAACTCCCTGAGCATGATTGCCGGCACTGGCGCATACTATGCCATTTTGCAATTCCTCTTTCGATAGATTTAGCATCGCATAAAATGCCCCACGCAATTTAAAAGAACGTACATATTGAAGGTCTTCTCTTTTCAAATAAACATTACAATGATACTTTTCTGACAACCTCTTATTTCTTTGCAAAGGAGTGTGAGCAACCTTGTCTTTTAATTGCTGATACGCAATTAAAATTTGTTCAGGTGATACTCCTTCATTTGTTTTCACCAGATGCCTCATATGCTCTCCTCCATTACTTTTATTAATTTATAAATTATAGCAGGTACGAATAATAAATCAACAGAATTTTTAGAAAAATCAATATAATAGAATTTAACTGATATACTTTTAATAATTTACAAATTAATTCCGTGTGATTAATTGGGCTACATTGATGACTTGATGAAATGCTGACCACTTTTTCAAAGCTTCAAAAAAACGACAAAATAGGTAGAATTTTCTCCACCTGTTTTGTCGTTCTAGCACTAATGATACGTATGCCTTTGATTTGATTTATGCACCCTTTAACAGATTGCTTCTTTCCTCTTTGATTCTAGTATGAATATGTTCAGCCACTGCTGTCATTCCCTCTTCTTCGTATTGTTCAGAGGTAATCGCAGGCAATATAACAAGTTTAACCTTCCCTGGCTTTATCTTATTATTGTTATTCTCAAACAAGTCCGCAGTACCTGTAATCATAAAAGGTACAATCGGCACCCTAGTATCTTTAGCAAGACGCAATGAGCCCGCTTTAAATTCACCAATCTCCTTACCTCTGTTGCGAGTACCCTCTGGAAAAATGAGAATTGAGTGGCCATCCTTTAATTTCTGTACCCCTTCTCTAATAGCCTGTATAGAAGCACGTCGATCCTTACGATCCATAAACACGCAGCCCATCACTTCCATCCAGCCAGCAACAATCGGAATTTTTTTTACTTCAATTTTTGAAATAAAGCCAAACGGCTTGGAGATACCAGCCATTAATACGGGTATATCAAAATCCCCTTCATGATTTCCTACAAATAATACTGGCCCATCCGGAATATTTTCGGCCCCTACGACTTCCAGCTCACAGCCTGAATTCTTTAAAAATCCTTTTGCCCATTTTTTCGGAATTTGTTGAATTTCCACATCGTCATGAGCATTATTTTTCTCATAAACCTTCTTCATTTTAGATAGTCCTGGTAAGCTGTACAATAAAAAGCCGCATAAATAAATAACCATATAAATTAACCGTAGCAATGTAATAAACCTCCTGTATCGAACCCTACTTGCGTATGTATTCTTTAAAATAATAATCGTATGGATTTCTTTCGTCTTTTGGTCCTTTTTCAGATGAAAGCAATTCCCATTCTTCATCATAATTTTGAACCGGGAAGAATGTATCTCCTTCAAAATGATGATCAATATATGTCAAATAGATTTTTGAAACATACGGAAGAAGCTGTTCAAATAATACTTGTCCCCCGAATATGACACATTCAGTATCGGTATCTTTTTCTATTTGAAGAATTTCATCCACTGAGTGTACGACTTTTACTCCATCAACGACCCAAGATGGATCTTTCGTTAAAACGACATTCGTTCTGCCAGGAAGAGGCTTTCCTATAGACTCAAACGTTTTCCTACCCATAATTAAAATTTTACCCATCGTGGTTTGTTTCACATGTGCCATGTCGGCAGGAATACGCCATGGAAGACTATTATTTACACCAATGACCTGGTTACGATCATGTGCTACAACTATTGAAAACATGTTATTCCCCCTTTTACTTCATCTGATTTGTGCAATGATGAAAAAATATTCCGGATCATATTCTTAGACTAATGAATCTAATAATCGTTGCAAATCTAATGCCACCTTTTTTTAAATCATTACATAAGTAATAAAACCGATCCCTAGCTTGGGAACGGCTAAATTTGCAAGGTGATCAACATTTAACCGTCTCCATTATAATTAAAAAGAAAAATTATTTATCATATACGAAGCATATCATATTCTAATTATTTTAATTATCAGTGGATTTATTTAACCAATTAAATAGCTGATTTGCTATGTCAAATTATTCACAATTTATACATGTTCACATGAATTCATAAGTATTAACACAACACCAATATTTTTCATTTTGAAATGATATAAAAATCTAAGTATTTATTGCACTATACACTATCATAACTTTGTTTCTATAATGCTTCAACAAGATTTTCAGCAACACATTTCAGGTTCTTTATCCTAATATTTTCTCTTCTATATATAATTAATTATCTCTTTAACGAATATAAGCTACTTATCGGGCTACTTCATATGAGAAGTTTTATTCATCTGTATTTAACCTTCCAATAATTGTTTCAATTATTGAACCAATTGCAGCAACACACAGAACCATCAACACAAAATTACCAACCACTGGAATAAAATAATCGAGCATTACTAGGCCTATACTAACCCATATTCCAGTACACCAATGACAACTTAGTAATTCTCCGAAAAAATGTTTGATTCCCTTTTCTTTAACCATATATAAAATTATTTCATTACCTTCTTCATCAACTTCACTGATTTCCTCAAAAAATGGCTTTCTGATAAATTCAGTGATTTTATCAAACACAAATAGGCGTGTTAATCGAAAAGCTGCTAATCCTATTATAAATATTTTCACAATATCCAACTCCATTATTAATCCCCTTTTTCTTCAATTTTTATAAATACATTTAAAAATAGGCTATATACTCAAACAACTATACTCTTATTTTCATAACCTGTTAGAGAAATGATTTCATCAAGGAGGAGAAGATATGAGCTGCGGTTCTGAATTTGAAACATCCAGTTGTATTTGTGATACTTTACTAGCTATTGTGGAAGCTCAAGATTTAGTAAAACCCGATGAAGAAACTCTTGGAAAAGGCTGCGAAAGAGCAATTAACGAATTAAATAATGGTAAACTTTTTGGAGGATACAAATATAACACGATTCCAATTATGCTTACTGTATTTAACACCGGAAAACTATTTGAGGGGCATGGAACAACTAAAAAGAAGGGAAAATGTTATTTTGTTGAATCCAAAATTTTCCGCATCGACAATGTTGATTCTGATTCTTGTTGTGCAACCTTAGAATTATTAAAGAAAAAAGATCATTTTCCAAAAGGTATAGACTCAGATGACCATCATTATGAAAATCATAAAGATGATTATAAAGATAATCATAAAGAAGATCATTATTTTGAGGAACTCGAAGGAACCGATGCTTATATTACTGTTGATTTGAAGATGTTTGGTGCAGTTACTTGCCTTTGTCCTGTAGCTATCCATCATGATTGTAAATAAACTGGCAGGTTATAATTTACTTTCATATATTTACAGCCTGGGGGTATCTCCTCAGGTTTTCTTTTTGTGTTTGATTTTTATTACCTTCACTTTTGATTCGATTTATTATCTTTAGGCTTATCCTCTTTAGGCTTATCCTTTCTTTCTGATACATCTTATGAAATTTACCTTTTTTTGATTAGACGATAGCCAACATATTCATAAAAAGATGACCTATTTTTCAATTTCAAGAAAAATAAGGTCATTGTTATGTTTAATCTATATAATAGAAAGTTCATCAACATCATCTATGGCAATTAATCTAATTTTTTCATCTACTTTTACCTTTAAAAATTCTCCACGTTTACTCTCTATTTGCCCAACAAGGGTTTCTCCCTCAATTTTTATTTCACAGAAAGGCTTCTCCACTACTGATGGATACCTTGCTAACCTTATTAATTTCATACGAAGATCATCTTTTAGAGGATCACTTTCGACTTGAACCTCAATATTTTCATCCGACTTGAAATCTTCTTCACCTTGGCTTGTTTTTCCTATAAACAAATTTTCTGTGATATTATCAGTATCTTTTTTTAATGCTTCTTCATGCAACTTCTCTGTAAGTTCATTTTTTACAGCTGGTTCGTCCTCTTGTAGACTATATTCTTCTTGTAATTTATTATCCTCTTTTTCTTTGATACTTCCCTTACTGTGATAAACTTCCTGCATATTCTGAGCAATCAATTTACCTTTATTCACTGGTTGGATAATATAAAATATCGGTTCTTTTTTATTATTTTCCATTTCATTATCATTCATTGTTTTTCTTCCTTTCCTTAATGGGTCATTTTTATATGTATGCATATGGCCTTTGTCCTTTGACAAATTAGTTGTAACAAACAAGCCTTATCATTTAGCCTAAAGGACACATTTTCTGAGACAAGAAGTGAGGTGTGAATTGGTTTACGTCTTGTTTTTGTTATAACAGTGGTAACCTTATCTTCTTATGCTCTAAGGATAGAAACTCACCCTATCGACAAAGAAAAGCCGATTGCAAGTTAAAGCAATCGGCCTTGTTCTCTTTATTTTCTCACTTCTTCCCAGATAACCGCCTGTTCTTCATCCCCTCTAGCAATTTCTGTTGAAGGCGCAAATATTCAAGCAGTTCATCTTTGGAAAGTACCTCGAATAGTTCTAAAAAAATCGATTCACCAATCTTTTGGGCCTCGTTTAAAGCTATACATCCCTGCTCGGTAATCTTTAAATAAACAGTGCGTCGATCTCCTTCATCATATAGCCGCTCAGCCAGCTCAAAATGAACGAGTTTTGAGGCAATATGCGTGACTGCTCCTTTGGTGTAGCCAAGCATATCAGCGAGTTCACTTTGCCTTAATGTCTTGCCATCACTAAGTTCAGCCAGAACGAGTACTGCCGATACACCGATTGGATAAGAGTAACGCGACGTGAAATCCACGATGTGCTCATTGGAGACTTGTTCAATGGAATGAATTAAGTCAAATAGATTATCTTGTTCCATCATCATCACTTCTTAACGAAGCATAGTTGCTCCACCATCGACCATGATGGTTTGCCCAGTAATATATTGAGAGTCTGCGCTCGCTAGGAAGACTGCCACACGGCCGATATCTTCCTCTACATCACCGAAGCGGCCAAGCGGAATTTTATTCACAACAGCCTGGTAGTATTCCGGCTGCGCTTTTGCCCATGTACGTACGCCTTCAGAATCAGCAATCGGACTGATCAGGTTAACATTAATACCATAGCGTCCCCATTCATTAGCGGCAACACGAGTGATTCCGCGGATAGCTTCTTTCGCAGCTGCATAGGCAGCTTGTGTTTGGTCACCATTAATACCCGCTCCAGAGGCAAAGTTAATAATGTTTCCTTTTGTTTCCTTCAAATAAGGAAGGGCTGCCTGCATCAAGTAGAATGTAGGAAAGAATCCTGTTCCAAGTGACAGCTCTAAGTCCTCATGTGTAATCTCTTCAAATAATTTTTGTTTACATGCATGTGCATTATTGACTAACACATCCAGTTTGCCATACTTATCAACAACTGTTTGAATAATATTTGGTAAGTTTTCACGATCCATTAAATTAGCTTTCACAAACATGGAGTTTGGAGAGATGTCCTGCAGAATTTTTTCCGCCGCTTTGCCTGTTTCTTCATTTACATCGACAATCGCGAGGATAGCACCTTCCTTGGCCATTGCTTTCGCCATACCAAGCCCAATACCTCCCGCACCACCTGTAATAATGACAACTTTTTCTTGAAGTTTCAAAAAATCTCCCCTTTATTTTCTTATTCAACTATATTTTAACAATAAACTATTTATTAATAAACTAATACGCTTACATTTTTAATAGCTTGCTTGTTTTTTCATTTATAAAAACTTCTTCATAAAATAAAACGTGCTGGCATAATAAAAGCAAGAAAACGATATGAGCTTTCTTGCTTCATAATTAATTTGCTTTTAACATAATACACATTTACTGATTGAGCACTTTACTTACATAAGGATATCCATCCAAAGCTTAACCGCTGTAGCTGCAATGATGACTGCAAGAATCCACTGCAAAACTTTTGTATTCATTGATTTGCTCACCCTTGCTCCAAGTGGTGCAGCAATGATACTTGAGATTATCATGATCAAAGCTGGTCCATAATCAACTTGTCCTGTCAGAATCTTACCAGTGCTTCCACCGACAGAGGAAATGAATGTAACCGCAAGGCTTGTCGCGATTGTCATTCTTGTTGGTATTTTTAGAACAACAAGCATGATTGGTACAAGCATAAATCCTCCTGCTGCACCAACAATTCCTGAAGAAATCCCGACAATAAAGGCAAGAATAGCGGCGAGTGGCTTGTTAAACGTATCTTCATTAAGCGGCTGGCCATCGATTTGTTTTTTAGGAATAAACATCATAATTGCCGCGATAACGGCCAACAAAGCATATACAATATTGACAGCACTCTCTGATAAAAAAAGAGAACCATAGCTTCCTATAAAACTTCCCGCCAGGATGGATCCCCCCATATTAAGAATGAGCTGCTTGTTTAAGTAACCGCCCTTTCGATAAGCCCAGACACCCGAAATGGAGGCAAATAATACTTGGACTGCACTAATACCGGAAACTTCATGCGGACTAAATGCGGCAAGACCGAATAATGGCGGAATATATAAGAGCATCGGGTATTTGATGATTGAACCGCCAACCCCCAGCATCCCTGAGATAAAAGAACCGATGAAACCTATCATAAAAATAACTACTAAAAATAAAATATCCATATGCATTACACTCCTTTCCAATAAAAAAAGCGGACTTCCAAAGTTACGGACGTCCGCTATATTCTTATGCCTTCTGAATATAGAATTTCAGTACTCCGGCTTCTTCTGTTTGCTCTACGATGGTGTGCCCGCCAGATTTAGACCATGCGGTAAAGTCGTTCAACGCACCCTTATCTGTGGCAAGTACCTCCAGTACCTCTCCGGATTGAATTGCTGCTATTGCCTTCTTTGTTCTAACAATTGGCATTGGGCAAGCCAGCCCTTTTGCATCTAATGTTTTAGTGATTTTCATATCAATCTCTCCCTTTGTTAAATTAGCGAACTGCACAGCGGTTTGGACCAATTTCCATTTCAGTTTGTTCATCTAGTTCGGGTATAATTTTACCCATATTCACTTGACGGATTTGCTCATATGCATTTGGCTGCGGTGGCAGATTTTCTGTGACTATCTTACGGAATTCATTTTCATTATCAATATTTAAACCATGATTTTCAGTCAGCAAAGTTCTAAGCCGTTTGGCAACAGTACCGTCTTCGTTTACTTCATCCATAATCATGAAATGAGCAGGAAGGACAATTAATTCATCCGCAAGCACACGGTATCCTTCATACAATGTTTCACGTAAATCGTCCACCCAATCCTCGGCAAGACCAGCTAAATCCGGGCGCCCAATTGAATCGATGAAAAGAATATCCCCCGTAAGTAAGTAACTTCCGCCAATGACAAAAGAAGTGGAGCCGATTGTATGCCCCGGTGAGTATATAGCATTGACTTCAATCTCTGATTCGCCAAGCTTCACCGTTAACCCGTCTGTTAATGGCGTATAATTATATACAACTTCCTCAGCATCCTGCTGTGGAAGATAATACTGTGCACCTGTCTGTTCAGCAATTTGGCGCCCACCAGAGATATGATCAGCATGCAAGTGTGTGTCAAATACATGCTTGATTTTCACTCCCTTTTCTCTGGCAAAGTCGATAAATACATCCGTGAATCGGACTGCATCGATGATTGCCGCTTCCTCACCAGAGATGACCATATAGGAGAGACAGCCTTTGCCAAGGCGTACAAATTGATAGATCTCTCCTCCACCTTTCAAATCATCTACCTTTACAGGCTCAAGATGCATACTCCATGCCTTCATACCACCTTCCAAATAGGCAACAGGTCGGCCAGCCTCTAACAGCATTTCAGCAACCATGACAGATGATCCTTCTTTTGCACATACTACAAGAACTTCTTTATTCACTGGGATTTCAGAAAGAATTTCCTCTACACCATCTAGTAATTCAAAATAAGGTATATTCATATATTCAAAGCTCTTAGCCTCAATCTTCCAATCCTTAAATGCATCTTGATTACGAACATCCAAAATAAATAAGTCCTTATGTTCAATCACATATTTAGCCACATCGGTAGCTGTCCATTTCAAAACTTTCATTTTCAGTTACCTCCTGACGTGATTTTATTCGTTTCTTTTATTAATTCGCCTTTCCAATCTTTCATGCCAGGGAATACATTGAATACTTTTTGAAATCCGCTTTCGACAAGTTTGTGAGCAGCTAGTTCACTACGTCTGCCTGTACGGCAAATGACGTAAATATTTTGATTGGAATCTAGTTCACTCATTCTTTCCTCCAATTCCCCAAGAGGAATTGACTTTGCCTGAGGCACATGCCCAAAGGCATACTCGGCTTCCTCACGAACATCTAAAATGATACCCTCACTTGTTGCAAGATCTTCATTTGTTATTGTTCGTTCAAATGGTTTATCAACCTCGCTATCTGCACCACCCTTACGGATATAATGAATAAGGATTTCGCCATCTTCATTTGTACCAATATATTCATGGCCAGCTGATCCCGCCCAGGCAGCAAGATCGGCCTTTGATCCCTTATCTGTTGCCGTAATTTTCAATACCTTGCCCACAGCTAATTCTTTCATCGCTTTCTTCGTTTTCACGATAGGCATTGGGCACGCGAGTCCTTTTGCGTCCAAGTGAACATCTGCTTTGATTGACATTATGATTCCTCCTATACTCCATAGGGTATATTATTGTTTTAAAATTTTTGACCGTCTTCCCTTTCCAAACAAGCATACCTCCAACCATATTAGTTGCCTGAAATCCAATCGATTCCAGATAAGAGGCAGCATTGCCACTTCGAGCGCTTGAACGGCACACGAGAATGTATTCCTTATTTTTATCCAGTACACCAATACGGTCCTGAAGCTCACTAAGCGGAATATGGATAATGCCTTCAATATGAGCCTCAGCCACCTCTTCTAGCTCTCGTACGTCAATTAAATTTAGTAGCTTCCCTGCTTCTAAGCGTTCTTGAACTTCTCTTGCTGTAATTTCCTTCATTTAGCTCACCCTTCCTCAAATCCTTACAAGTATTAAATTAAACCTTAGAAAACTAACAGATCTAACTAACAGATCTTACTTGAATTTAAATAAACAAGTTGACTGCTCCATTTTCTGCGTCTGCAAGATAGGCGGCAACTCCTGCATAATGAACGTCATCCAGCAATTCCTCTTTTTTAAGACCCAATAAATCCATTGTCATTGTACATGAAACAAGCTTGATATCCTGTTCCCGTGCCATGTCAATCAGCTCCGTTAAGGTGAGTGCATTATGTTTATTCACGACATGCTTAATCATTTTTGGTCCCATGCCCATCATATTCATTTTAGAAAGCGCTAGTTTTTCAGCACCTCTTGGCATCATAAAGCCAAACATTTTCTCAAGGAGGCTTTTCTTTACATTCATTGGCTCCAGTTTACGTAATGCATTGATTCCCCAAAATGTATGGAAGATTGTCACTTCATGGTCATAGGCAGCCGCTCCGTTTGCAATAATATAGGCGGCCATCGCCTTATCATAATCCCCGCTGAATAAAATGATATTAGTTGATTTCTGTTCCATTGCTCCTCCTTAGAATACATATACCCCTATAGGTATTTATTATTGTAAAAAAATATAATCTTTTCCTGTTATCTGCTTTTAACGAGCAAGTTTACCGCCTGTCCAATTAATTCATTCATCTGTTCCTCATCTCCATCAATCGCACGTACACATTCAATTAAGTTTTCACTGACGACGATACCAATTGTTCGCTCTATTCCGGAACGTACCGCTGAAAGCTGGGTGATCACATCCTTACAATCCTGTCCTTCATCCATCATACGTTGTATGCCACGAAGCTGACCTTCCATTCTTCTTAATCTCACTTTCGTTTTATCATCATAATTCATTCATCATTCCCCCTCTCAGTTGTATTATATCGATATGCCCATCGTATACCCCTATGGGTAATTGGTCAATCAGAATGCTCAATAAATTCTTCACATCCTTTCATGCCCTAAAAAAATACTGACATTCTAGATTAAAAGTACCTACTTAGATTCATATTTTATATTCATTAGTTGCCATGTATTTGTTTATGTTATGGGCTTTTTAAACACTAGCAAACCGTATATTTTTAAAAAATTTGGCCATACTATGCTTAACTTTGTTTGATTTTTCAAGGAGAAATTTATGTATAGAGGTATTATATTATTGGATGAGAAATGTCCTATTATCCAAGTCCTAAATTTTGTGAAACATTGCCCATTAAAATCTGTCAATGATTTTATCTGTCAAAAAAATATAGAAATTGCAACCTTAAATCCCCATCAGCTTACCAGCTATTATACACGCCCGTTTGCCTTATATTTTGATTTAAAAAAAACCAGAAAAGATCGTAAGGTTACTTATGATTATTTAGTAATAAATCTTCACGAAGCTTTCCAAAAATTTACGGATACCTATCCGGAATATTGGAATGAAATACAAAGTTCGTTTCACCATATCCACTTAATTAAGTGACTTAGTAACTGAGTAACCCTTTAGTCTAATCCAATTGCATCACAATATCTCTATTATTTCCACCCGATAAATGAATAGATAAGATTCGAGTACTCATTACTTTTTGAAATTATGAAACAAACTCATATCCCTGCAGTTTTATATAAAAAGGCGTACAGAATATCACTATTCTGTACGCCTTTTTGCTATCAGTTATGAGGCTGTCCGTAAGCACTCTAAATTAAACAGCAATCGGTGCTTTGATCGTTGGATACGGGTCATATCCTTCAATTTTTATTTGATCCAGATTCATATCAAAAATACTTGTAAATGAAGAGTCAATCACCAGCTCAGGAAGCGATCTTGGTTCTCTTTCCAATTGAGTCTTCACTTGTTCTACATGGTTTAAATAGATATGTGCATCACCAAGAGTATGGACAAATTCACCAACCTCCAGACCACATTCAGCTGCAATTAAATGAGTCAACAATGCATAGCTGGCAATATTAAATGGTACACCGAGGAAGATGTCTGCACTTCTTTGATACAGCTGGCAGGACAGCTTGCCGTCTGCCACATGAAACTGGAATAAACTGTGACATGGCGGCAAAGCCATAGTTGGTACATCCTCCGGATTCCATGCAGATACAATCAATCTTCTGGAAGATGGGTTTCTTTTAATTTGTTCAATCACATCTTTAAGCTGGTCAATCGTTTCACCTGTTGACGTCTTCCATTCTCTCCATTGTTTCCCATATACATTGCCAAGCTCTCCATACTTCGCCGCAAAGGCATCATCATTTAAGATTTTCTCTTTAAATAAATCCATTTGTTCCAAATATAATTGATTAAAATTTTCATCCTGTAAAGAACGAATACCAAAATCAGTCATATCAGGACCTTTATACTCTGAGCTTTCAACCCATTTTTTAAAGGCCCATTCATTCCAAATATTATTATTATGCTGTAGCAAAAACTTGATATTCGTATCTCCGTTAATAAACCACAGTAATTCACTTGCAATCAAGCGAAATGGTACTCTTTTGGTTGTTAATAATGGAAAACCATCCTTCAGATTAAATCTCATTTGGTGGCCGAATACAGAGATTGTACCTGTCCCTGTACGATCTTCTTTTTTTGTCCCGTTATTTAGAACATGCTGGCAAAGATTTAAATAGGCCTGTTCATTTTTCACCATTTGTTGATCCTCCTATTTTATTGTTCTTTTACTGTGTACCCATTCTTTTCAATATTTTTTATGATTTCGTATGTGAGAGGGGCCTTTTCCAAACATTCTGCTTTAGTTTCTTGATTGAAGTAATACATCGCAAAAACCTCAGCAAAGTACTCCTCTGGATAATCAATAAAGTATGCTTGATTCGGGAATAGTTGTTGCACTTCTTTTAACCAAGCATCTTGAAAGTAGCCCGTTTCACTAATATTATTCAATATAATTTGATCGACTGAATGTCCAAGCTCATGTAGTTCTAGATTAGTTGAACCATGGCCCGCTCCTTTTTCACTGTGCCCGATTTTTACTAAGACTGTTTTACTGCCACCCATTCCGGGTACTTCATCCCAATTTTTCGAGGAATACCCTCTTGGCTGAACTCCTTTTAAATGGGCAGCCTCCCGTTGATCCGTCAATGATCCCGTAAATAACTTAATCTTAATTCTATTCTTTTTTAATACTTGAAGTAAGCCTTCAGGTAACCCACTTATTCTTTCTATAATAACCTCAGCCTCATCCCATTGATCTTGATCATCAGGCAAAACAATTATAGTTGATACCAATGATTTATTCTCAATGCCAGATAAATTCTTTAAATAAACTGACTCTGCATAATTTTGCCCTAATGGAAATAATATAAGAGTGGCTACCATAATGAATACAAGTAAATTTCTGGCCTTCATCACAATTCACTCCGAAGATTAATTTTTATATCATAAAAAAACCCTATTACCAGTCATTGAAGAATATATAGGGTTATGTATAAAACTTCGTGAAGAAATCCAGATAGGCGTATATGTATGGTTTAACTATTTATCAACAATGGCATATATCCATTTCGACAAATCATTAAAAATTATACCATATGATGAGAGTTTCGAAGTGAACGAGTGGTCATAAAAATTATGGAAGTTCATCTGACCGTTTGCAGCTAAACAGCACCATCACAGCATTCCAGCAATCCCCTTTTACAATAAAGTATCCAGGGAGAGGTGGTTAAGATACGGTTCCATCCTGATAAATATAATCTTGATGACGAATTAATGGAAGATTTGTATTCTGCTATGACAGATTGGAGATTAGTGGTATTCGATAGTCTAATTGCTCTTGGATTTTGCATAGGCTTTATTTTCATTCATCTCTCTTAAAAGAATTCCTGATCATATCCTGATCAGGAATTCTTTTAACATATTCTATGCCGACTGATTCTTTCTTTTCTTATAAAAGTGCAACAGAATGGTTGCGCCAAAAATCACAATGATAATGAAAAAGAACATAGTATGATCGATATGTAGACCAAAATTGGAACCAACCATTTTAACAGCGATAAAGGCAATCAAAATATAAGCAGCACTTTCAAGCTCTGGTATTCTATCGATTAACTTTAAGAATACACCTGCCACACCCCTCATCATTAAAACACCTAATATGCCTCCAACGAACAAAACCCAGACTTGATTACTTACACCAAAGGCAGCCAGTATACTGTCTACAGAGAATGCGATATCCATCAACTCTACGGATGCAACTGTCCCCCAAAAGTTACCGAACAATCGTTTGAGCAAGCCAGATTTTTTTACGTCCGGAACATCAGGAGTCGTTTCAAAATGTTTATACTTTTTGTAAAAATACTGAATGGAAAGCCATGCAAGATAACCTCCTCCAATCAGTTTCACCCACAAAATTTCAATTAAATAGACACCTACTCCTATAGCTAGGAAACGGAATAAATAAGCTCCAATCAATCCATAAAACAAAGCTCTTTTTCGTTGTTTTTCCGGAAGATCCTTTACCATTACAGCAAGGACGAGAGCATTATCGGATGATAGCAAGCCCTCCATCAGAACCAGTGTACCAATTAATCCCCAACTGACTGGGTCAGACAATACCTCTATCCACATCTGCCCATCAAAAAACATAGCGTATGTTTCTATTAACTGTGAAAAGAATTCATTCATGGTTGTCTTCATCTCCTGATTATTTTCTTTAACACAAAAAAGAAAATACGTTGATTACAACGTATTAACCTGAAAATAGTAATCTATCAATTAATGATCTGCTTAGCTAATCCACTTAGGAGGAGTGTTTTGACTCCAATAAATCCTTGCCATCGAGTGATGGGCGTCAAAATTATCTTTGTATGTATGGTAATGAAATTCAAACCAATGGCCTTCTCCAGGCGGGTTCTCTCTCCTGACATGAAATCTGATGAGGTCTTCATTGGTTTCCCGATCATAAACATGAAATATTTTTTCACTTAAACCGCCGCTTGGCTTTTCTGATATCGCCATATTCAGCAGCTTTTCTTCCGGTACATCAGATGAAAATTCCTGCAAGGCGGATTCAATGTTCGGTAATACACTCGTATAAAATTCATCTTTTATATGGGGACCAATTCTACTCCCAAACTTTTCAAAGGATTGCTCCTCAGCGCGAAGCATAGCATACGATAAAAAATCACTTTGACTAAATACCGTTACAGGAGATTCGCTGCTTACATAATCAGTTTGGCCAATAACAGGATTGTTTTTGGTTTCTTTGACAGTACTTCCTTCATACCATTCCTGATACTGAGATGGAGATATAATTCCAAAGCTTAAAACAGAAAGCCCAACTACCAAGGATTTCTTAAGAATACTTGACCAATTTTTCAAATTAAAATCACCTGCCTATTCAGCAAAACGGGCTATTTCTTCACCCCGTTTTATTAATATTGGAAGAGCGAATTTTGATTTTTTTAACTATTCTAATTCTATCACACCAAAATGAAATTTTGCAGTTTTTCTTTTTTCAACGCTAAATCCAAACCGGGAAAACCGATCACTCCTGAAATGGTCCTTAAGAATAATCCTCTTTTTGGCAACTCTCTTGGCTTCCACTACTGCTTCTTCTGTTAACTCCTTGTAGGAAGCAAATGAACTTAAAGACTGAATTCCAGTACTTTCAATGACTCTTTCTGTAAACATTGGATCAAAATAAACGACATCATAGGAGCGATCCTCAGCTTTTTTAAGAAAGGTTAAATAGTCTATGTTCACAGCTTCAATTCTCCCAGCAGCTTCGCCAAATTTCTCATTCTTAAAAGGATAATTTTGCAGTCCCTCCTTAATAACAAAGTAAACAAACGGATTTAACTCTAAAGCAGTTATTTTCCCACTACTCCCTATGATATAAGAGGCAATCAAGGCATCCGCTCCCATACCAAGTGTACAATCAAGAATAGACATCCCTTGATTTAATCCGGCTGCCCTGAGAAATGGATCCACTTCCCCTTTCTCAATTCTCTTCATACGGACTGCGGCCATATTTGGATGGAAAAATAATGGATCTATTCCATGCAGGTCATATAATTCTGTTTTCATCTTCCCCACTACCAGGCATGGCTGGTTATAGTAAGATTGCAACTGTTTAATTGTTTTTTTATTGCGTTCAATATACGGGATCCCTAATTGTTCAGCTGTTTTTAATGCTTTTTGATTCAGCACATGATTCGTTTTTTCAATTGTAGTGACAAACACATAAAAAACTCCTTTAAAATCAGCAAGATTTCTTGTTGAGCAGGCTTCTTTAAATCTAAACCGATAGAAACTTATTTACCCTCAGGCTCATATTAAAAAAAGGAATACTCATGTGAGCATTCCCTTACGTTTATTTATAATACTCAGAAAAAGCATTTAATAAATTCTCTTTAACGTCTTCTAAAGTATGTCCTTCAATCTCATGTCTTGGAATAAAATGAACCACTTCATTTCCTTTTAATAAAGCCATTGAAGGTGAAGATGGAACTTCCCCAAGATATTCTCTCATTCTGGCTGTTGCTTCTTTATCCTGACCGGCAAAGACTGTTACAAAATGATTCGGTTTAATTTCAGCATTTACTGCTTCTGCTGCAGCCGGTCTTGCCAAGCCGCCCGCACATCCGCATACGGAGTTGACTACAACCAATGTAGTACCTTCTGCCTTTTCCATAAATTCATCTACTTGTTCCGAAGTCGTTAATTCTTCAAAGCCTGCTTCAGTCAACTCTGCTCTCATTGGTTTAACCATTTGTCTCATATATTCTTCATATGCCATAGACATTCATAATTCCCCCATTCAAAGTATTACATTTGTAGGATACATTAGATAGCTTACATGTGCAATCCATGTATTCCCTAATATTGTATGTAACATTACCTAATATAGATGTAAACTCCCCGTTTAAACAGAGGCATATACTCTTTCCTATGCTCAACTAAAGCAGCTGCCAAGTGATTCGACACTGCCTTCCTGATATGCTCTATTATTCTTGAACCTTGTTATTTTTTCTGGCTTCAGTCATTTGTTTCCATACAGACCCAAGGGCTTCATCACCATTTTTAATACGCTCACTGGCCATCTTCGCCTGCAGAGCCACTTCAAATTCTTCATCATTTTCCGCTTTTCGAAGCGCTGGCAAAGCATTTTCCCCACCAACCTCATACAAGTACATGGCCGCTCTCCAGCGTACTAGCTTACTTTTATCAGCTAAAGCTTCAATCATAGCCTGTTCAGCTTCCGGGAAGCCTAAATCAGACAAGCAGTCTCCCGCTGTTCTTCTGACCGTTACACTCTTATCTTTTAGTCCCTTATATAAATATGGCAAAACAATCGTGTCTTCAATCATTCCTAAATAGACCACAGCAAGCCTTCTGATAGATGCTTTTTCATCCTCCAATGCCTTATTGAGGAGTGGCAGATCCAAAACTTCCGGATCCTCCATCTGATCCAATGCTTGAAATCTGGCCTTCCAGTCTTCCTGATCCAAATCAGCTTCCGTTAGCTTTCTTCTTTTCACCTTAACGGGTTCGGACTTCTTGGTGGTGGTGTCCTGAACGTCTGCAACAAGCTTCGCTAACCGTTCTTCTGGATATAAGGCGATGACTTCATCCATCACCTCTTTCCCAATCTGCTCAAGCTCCCCGTAACGATTGCCAAAATCAATCCATTTTCGGATCAACACAGCATTATCATCCTCAAGCTGAGATACTTGGAAAGCATCCATAAATGCTTTCGGCATAGCCCATCGTTTTTCTTCCAGGTCACTATTTGCTTTAATCTGGATAGGGATTCCTTTAAAAACTTGAATTTGGACCTTCACTTCTCCAAATCCTTTGCCAGAATTAATTGGATTAGTTCCAGTGTCTTCAACTGTCTCACCGAAAACGGTTCGAACCTGTGCCAATATACCAGGCCAATCATATTTAGCATTTCTTTCAACGGCCAGGAAGTCTGCTACATGGTATACACCTTTAACACCTTCAATATGTAAAATTTCTTTTATAAATGAAGGTGCGGTATCAATCGTATCCTTTTTATAATTCGTACTTTTACCAGCCGGCAATTCTTCATTTAAGATAACCTTCATCGTATTCGGGCTCGGTGTAGGCTCAATTGAGACAATCCTCATCATAAAATCCCCCTGATCTATTTATCTAGGGGGATTGTAGCATATCTATCAAAATATTTACATACTTACGATTTAGCCTTCTTGTATTTCTGAAAGATAGGACCATCGTTCAATCAAATGTTCCAGTTCTTCATTTAATTGAATTTCTTCCTCAGCTAATTTATTCGCCAGTTCAAAATCACTGCCTGCTTTATTTAGTTCGGCAGCTACTTCCTCCAGTCGTTTTTCAACCGCTTCTATTTTTTCATCGATGCCTTCCCATTCTCTCATCTCATGATAGGATAGACGTTTTTTCGTTTTTGTCTCTTCTGCACGTTTTATTTTAGGAGTTGACTCTTTCTCAACGGCAGTTGCAAGTCTTTCCTGCTCCTGTTTCCATTCCAAGTAATCACTTGCCTGCCCATAGTATTGCTGAATCTGTCCATTCCCTGTAAATACCCATAATTTATGACATGTTTTATCCAAGAAGTATCGATCATGTGATACGGTTATAACAACACCCGGAAAATGCTGAAGATACTCTTCCAAAACAGTTAATGTCTGAATATCCAAATCATTTGTCGGTTCGTCCAATAAAAGTACATTTGGAGACTCCATCAATATCTTCAATAAATAAAGCCTTCTTTTTTCTCCGCCTGAAAGCTTCCCGATGACCGTCCCATGCGTATGTGGCTCAAAAAGGAAACGTTCCAGCATTTGTGCGGCCGAAATTCGCTCACCATCTGCAAGCGTGACCGCTTCACTTGTTTCCCGGATATATTCAATCATTCGCTTATTGAGTGGTAAATCTTCATTTTCCTGAGTATAATAGCCAATCAATACCGTAGAACCCCGATCAATTGAGCCACTAGTTAAAGACTCAGAACCGGCAAGCATTCTTAATATGGTTGTTTTTCCACTGCCATTGGCTCCAAGGATACCAATTCGATCTCCCTTTTGTAAAATGACAGAAAACTGATCGATTAAGAGTTTATTTCCATAGGATTTTGAAAGATTAACCAGCTCCAACACCTTTTTCCCAAGTCTGGTTGAAGCAACATCCAAACTTAAATCGTCACTTGCATTACCAGCATTCGCTTCCTCCTGCAAGGATTCAAAGCGCTGAATTCTCGCTTTTTGTTTCGTCGTTCTCGCTTTTGCCCCTTTCCGCATCCAGGCCAATTCCTGTTGGAACAGCCTTGAAACTTTATGAGCTGATTTTGCTTCCATCTCGTCTCTGATCGCTTTGATTTCTAAAAATTTCTCGTAGTTTCCGTCATAAGAATGCAATTGCCCCTTATCAAGCTCCCAAATCTTTTTAGTCACGGCATCTAAGAAATATCGATCATGAGTTACAAATAAAACCGAGCCTTGATATCCTTGGATATACTCCTGCAGCCACTCGATACTGTCATAATCCAAATGGTTTGTCGGCTCGTCCAAAATAAGCAAATCTGCTTTTTCCATTAATGCTTTAGCTAAAGCGCAACGCTTTTTTTGCCCTCCGGATAAAGAACCCATTCTAACATTAAGGTCTTTGATTCCTAGCTTATTTAACATAATTTGTGCATTTGAATGGATCTCCCAGCCACCGTTTGCATCCATTTCAGCTTGCAAATGAAACATTTTATCAAGAAGAGCTGAATCATTTGGGGACTCCTTCATATGTTCCAATAGCTCTTCGTACTTTCGTACAGTTTGAAATACAGGTGAGTCATTTCTATAAATAAAGGCTGATACCTTTTCATCTTCGTTTACTTCAACATTCTGTCCTAGATATGAAATCCGGTAATCCTTTGGCTTATCAATCAATCCTCCGTCCATTTCTTCAATGCCGGCAATGATTTTTAACAGTGAAGATTTCCCTGTTCCGTTTAAGCCGATTAAACCAATTTTTTCGTTTTCACTTATGCTAAAGTTAATATCCTTAAAGAGAGTCTTCTCTCCGTATTCCTTTTTAATGTCGATTCCTTTTAATACTTTCATTCCATCATATCCTTTTTAAACTGTTCTAAAAACAACAAGATAAATTGATGACGTTCTTCTGCCAACCTTTTACCTGTACGTGTATTCATCAAGGTTTTTAATAGTAGTAATTTATCATAAAAATGCGTGAATGTACTAGGGGCAGAATCATCCTTCGGTAAATAAATAGGATGCCCCTTATGACTGCCATATGCAAAAGCACGGGCTATACCAATAGCTCCCAATGCATCCAGACGGTCCGCATCCTGCACAATGGCTGCTTCAGGGGATAAGCCCTCTCTTAAACCCTCACTAAATGAGATACTGGAGACATCCCTTTTAATCTTTCCCCTAATTTCTTCATTTTTCACATTAGATTCGAGCCATTCGCTAAGTACCGCTTCTCCCGCTTTTTTTGTCCCATTTAATTTGGAATCGGATAGATCATGCAGTAAGGCGATCAGTTCAATTAGCTCAGGATCGCCTGTTTGCTCGGTTTGATAGATTAATAAGGATAGCCTTCTGACACGATCCATATGCTGCCAGTCATGGCCCGTTGTATCGTTAATAAAACGTTTTTTCACGAATTCTTCCGCTGCCTTAATAGCTTCGCGCATAATAAACTCCTTTACTTTTCTATCCATCCGATTCCTACTGTTTCAACGCCTGCGTGAAGGCAAAGGGCAGTCCCGAGCGGATGTATCGTAATTGATAATTCCTCACTGATTCTTTCAACCATCCGGACCCAATCGCTTGTTTGACTGATCTGTTTTCCATACAGCATAAAAACTTCTTCAATCTGGTAGGACCCCAGGGATTGTTTTAAGTAAGATTGGATTTTTTCTGTTGCCTTTTTCCATGTACGAACCTTGGTTTTAATCTGTAGACTTCCTTCCTGAAAGGTTACGATTGGCTTTATATTCAAAAGACTTCCCAGGTAATAGCTTGAGGTGTTAAGCCTGCCGCTATTATGAAGCTGCTGAAGAGATCCTATCCAAACATACACTCTTAACTTAGATTTAAGCGCATGGATTGCTTCCACAACTTCTGTAGGTTCATTTGAAGTTTCCCATATTTTAATAGCTTTCTTTATCAATAACGTCAATGGATAAGCAAGATAATGAGTATCCACATTAAAAACCGGGATATCCACCAGCTCGGCAGCTTGAACACTTGTAGAATATGTACCGCTTAATTTATCAGAGATATGAAAGGAGAAGATAGAGTCATAGGTAACAGCCAACTTGTCGTAAAGCTTTTTGAAATCGCCAATCGATGGCTGCGATGAGGTAAGAGTGGATCCCTTTTCTATGTGTTCAACTAATTCATCGGTTGTTAGATCTACACCATCCAAATAAGACTTTCCATCAATCATCATGTGGACCGGTAAAACGTAAACATCTTTATTGGCTCTAAGTTCATCATCTAATACAGCAGAGCTGTCTGTTACCCACGCTACTTTTTTCATCATGCAACCAACCCCCATACCTCATGGAATACATAACCGATAAATGGCGTTACTCCTATTATAACCAAAAGCGTTTTTAAAAAGATACAAATATAAGACCTCTCCTAGCAAAGGAGAGGTCTGTCCTATAATAAATCAACGATACTTTTCTCTACTTCAGAAAGTTTTGTAGAGGGTGCAAAACGTTTTACAATCTTTCCATTTCGATCAATGAGAAACTTTGTAAAGTTCCATTTAATCGCCTTGGAACCCATCACACCAGGGGCCTGTTCTGTTAAATAATTAAATAATGGATGAGCTTGGTCTCCTCTTACATCCACTTTTGCGAACATAGGAAAGGTAATTCCATAATTAGTTCGGCAGAATGAATGGATTTCCATTTCATCTCCGGGTTCTTGATTCATAAATTGATTGCACGGAAATCCAAGAATAACCAAGCCCTGCTCCTTATATTTTTGGTAAAAGGATTCTAACTCTTTATACTGTGGAGTAAACCCACATTTACTGGCAGTATTCACAATAAGCAGGACCTTCCCCATATATCTTTCAAAGGAAACTTCATCTCCAGTGATTAAGTTAGCCTTAAAATCATAAATGTTCATCATCTTCACTCCCGCTAAAAATACATGACTGATCAAGTTTTACTTTCGTTCAAAAAAATCTAACCTTCTGCTTTCAGTATATGATGGATTTGGCTGACATAGGTATGTAATTGATCAATTTCATCCTCATAAATTGGCTTATCCTGCTTAATTTCAATCGTTACGAATGGATCTTCATGTTTAAATCCAATCGGAGTATGTTTAAAAACCCGGTAATGATACCCTTTATCCCAGATCTGCTTCAATATATGAATATTGCGGAGAGGATGCTCAGGATCGATATACCTAAATTTAATTTTAAGATCACATCCCGGCTCGCGTTTAGTTATGGATGATAGCTTTTCTGATGAGAAAGCTTGTAAACCTGCACTTAAAGAAAGTGTACATTCAACCGCTTTTTCCATCGAAGCATCAAGCCTTGTACTAATCTCAAAAATTCTTGACATATAGGCTAAGTCAACATAATCATGCCTGTCTATGATGGCTAACTCGCCTTCTAAGTCTAAATCATAAAAGGCACCTTCAACTACTACTTTCAGGTTTTCAAAAACTGATGGATCAAACATGAGATCACCTCCATTTTACATAATCTACCTATCCTTATTAAAACAATCCGACCGCATTGCCATTCTCGTCGACATCCATCTTTAAAGCAGCTGGTCTTTTAGGTAATCCAGGCATTGTCATAATATCTCCAGTAAGTACCACAATAAAACCTGCTCCTACAGAAGGCTTTAGCTTTTTGATATACAATGTAAATCCTTCAGGCCTGCCCAACAAACTTGGATTGTCCGATAATGAATACTGGGTTTTAGCCATACAAACAGGGAGCTGCCCCCATCCTTCTGATTCATATTTATGTATTTGTTGCAGAGCTTCAGGAGAATATTCAATCTTTTGTGCCCCATATACAATTTTTGCGACTTTTTCAATTTTCTCTTGAATGGAATCCGTTGATTCGTATAGACGTTTAAATGTATTGGTATTCTCCTTCATAAGGTCTTCAAGTTTTGCTGCAAGGTCCAATCCGCCCTGCCCACCTTTTTCCCACACTTCTGTTAAAGAGAAAGGTAATCCATGTTTCTGACATAAAGTATTGAATCGTTCCACCTCTGCATCAGTATCTGCAGAAAATTTATTTAAAGCGACGATAAAAGGCAATCCAAAAGCTTGAATCGTTTCACAATGCTTCACTAAATTCTGGAACCCTAATTCAATCGCATTTAGATTTTCCTCTTTTAATTTATCCGATTGTACGCCACCATGCATCTTTAAGGCTCTTAATGTTGCCACGATAACGACAGCATCCGGAGTAAGATCAGCAGCGCTTGTCTTAATATTCAAGAATTTTTCTCCGCCAAGGTCCGCACCAAATCCTGCTTCTGTAACACAATAATCAGCTAGCTTAAGGGCTGTTTTTGTAGCAAGTACACTGTTGCATCCATGTGCAATATTTGCAAACGGACCACAATGAATTAGCGTAGGCGTATGTTCAATAGTTTGAACCAAATTAGGCTTTAAAGCATCCTTCAACAATAAAGTTAGTGCACCCTCTACACCCAAGTCTGAAACAGAAACAGGTGTATCCTGATAGGTGTATCCAATCACAATCTTCCCTAATTTATCTTTTAAGTCATCTAAATCTATCGCGAGACAAAGAATTGCCATGATTTCAGATGCTACGGTTATATCAAAGCCATCTTCACGGGGAATTCCGTGCTTATCCCCGCCAAGCCCGATTACAATATGCCGAAGAGCACGGTCATTCATATCAAGGACCCTTTTCCAAATAATTTTCCGCGGGTCAATCTGCAGTTCATTTCCCTGCTGTATATGATTATCAATCAGAGCTGCCAGTGCATTATTTGCTGTTGTGATGGCATGTAAATCACCAGTAAAGTGCAGGTTAATTTCGTCCATTGGGAGTACCTGTGAATAACCGCCGCCAGTTGCACCTCCCTTTACACCCATGACTGGTCCAAGAGAAGGTTCTCTCATCGCTATCATTGCTTTCTTTCCAAGAAGAGAAAACGCATCTCCTAGACCAACGGTTACCGTTGATTTCCCTTCCCCTGCTTTAGTAGGATTGATGGAAGTAACGAGAATTAATTTCCCATCCTTTTTGGTGCTGCGGGATTTTAACACATCAAGAGAGATTTTCGCCTTGTATTTCCCGTAAGCTTCCCAATCTTCTTCCTTTAATCCAATCGTTTCAGCAATTTCTTTTATGGGTTTCATTTTTGCATTTAAAGCAATCTCGATATCACTTTTTACAATTGTGTCCAAATTCATGCTGAGCCCCCTAAAAATCAATAGTCATAATTAGTTTAACAAAAAATATATATCAAACACACATTATTATTTACAACCTCTCAAAAATATGAATACAATGGTAATATTATTTAATATTTTGAAAATTTAAACAAACAAGGAGGTCCATATCTTGCCGATTACGATTCCAAATAAACTACCCGTCAAACAAATTTTAGAAGAAGAAAATATTTTCGTAATGGATGATAACAGAGCTCTTAGTCAGGATATCCGACCTTTAAACATTCTCATTTTAAATTTAATGCCTGAAAAAGAGAAAACCGAAGCACAGCTGCTTCGATTACTAAGCAATACTCCTCTGCAAGTCAAAATAACCTTTTTACGAATGGAAACACATGAAAGTAAAAACACACCCCATACACATTTGGAACAATTCTACTCAACCTTCCCCGAAGTATCAACGAAGCGCTTCGACGGCTTAATTATTACTGGAGCGCCGGTTGAAAAGCTAGACTTCGAGGAAGTTCACTATTGGAATGAGCTAATCAACATAATGGATTGGTCAAGGGAGCATGTAACCTCATCCCTTCATATATGCTGGGGAGCCCAAGCAGCCCTATACCATCATTTTGGAATATCAAAGCAATTATTAAATAAAAAATGTACAGGCATCTATAAGCATAAAGTATTGAAACCATTCGAAAGCCTTGTAAGAGGATTTGATGATGTTTTTTACGCTCCGCATTCAAGATATACAGATATTGAAGCAGAAGAGATCCGCAATCATGAGGAGTTAATCGTCTTAGCAGAATCGGAGGAAGCAGGTTTGTTCCTGGTCGCTTCTAAGGATAAACGATTAATTATGGTAACCGGTCATCCAGAATACGATTTGGCTACCTTGTCCCATGAATATAAGCGTGACTTATCAAAGAGCTCAGGTGCCCCTATTCCTCAAAATTATTTTCCTGAGGACGACCCGCTGCAGCTCCCATTTCATACATGGAAAAGCCACGCAAGTCTTCTATTTTCTAATTGGCTGAATTATTATGTCTATCAGACGACACCTTACCAGTGGAAATAATGATAAGTATTCTTACAATAGAAATTCTTATATAAAATATAAAAGACAGCCTATCAGCTGTCTTTTTCTTCTAATATCCAATATCCTCTTATACTTCATTAATAATCTTAACGATTTCAATATCCCTAAATGCCATTAAATCTATGATTCCCCTTTCAGTCTTTATTAAAGACTTAAGTGGATTATATCGATTTATGAGAAGAATCGAACCATATTCGCCATTATTCAGCTTTACTTTTTTGCCCACCAGCGCCTGAAGCAATCTATCCATGAAAACCAATAAAATATGAGCATCTAATGTTCCATATACATCATTCTGCATTTGTTTGATGATTAAATAAAATGGTGTTGCTTCGTGATAAACTCTTTCTGAGGACATCGCATGATATATATCTGCTATGGCGACAATCTTAGCAAAGTAATGAATTTGCTTACCCTTTAATCCATGAGGATACCCCATTCCATCTTCTCTCTCATGGTGCTGCAAGGCAACAATGGCAGCCGAATCAGGGATATGGTCGAGACTACTTAATAGTTCATGCCCATAGACGGTATGTTGTTTCATTATATTATATTCCTGAGAGGTAAGTTTACCTGATTTATCTAAGATGTTCTCCGGAACCATGGTCATGCCGATATCATGCAAAACAGCAGAAATCATAAGGTCTTCCAGCTCATCTATAGGCAATCTCAGCCATCTCCCGATTAGACCGGATAGAATTCCTACGCAAATGGAGTGCCAGTATGTATACTCCTCTTTACGTTTAGTTTGATGAAGCAATTCAAAAATTCGCGGACTCGATGATGCACTCTTGATAACAGGGATAATCTCCTGTTTAACCCGATTGACGGAAATTTCTCCACGTCTCTTTATATCCTTAAATATATGCCGAATATCCGTACATGCCTGATCCATGCATAAAGAAACCTCTTCTGTCGTCATCATTCGGAATTCCCCATTATCTTTGATAGAAGGTGTTTTTTGTTCCACCTTATCTCTTATTTCTTTTTGTAATTGATTCATATAAACTCTTTCCAGCAAATAATTAGAAAAACCATTATGATGTGTATCCATCAGACACCCCGACATATGTTTTCATTTCATTTTAACAATTATACCATATTTACCCAATTATCCAGTCACCTCTTAAAAATTTTCAATATTTTTTAAAATCCATTTTGACACTGTATATTTGAATGTTGTATATTGAAATTATCATGACTTATCTAAAGTTTATGATAAATAGTAATTGGCTTTTGAGCCACAGTTTTAGGAGGAATAAATCTATGCAAAACGGTAAAGTAAAATGGTTTAACAACGAAAAAGGTTTTGGTTTTATCGAAGTTGAAGGCGGAGATGATGTATTCGTACATTTCACAGCAATTCAAGGTGAAGGATACAAATCTTTAGAAGAAGGCCAAGAAGTTACTTTCGAAATCGTAGATGGAGAAAGAGGACCTCAAGCTACTAACGTACAAAAAGCCTAATAATAAACCAAAATTAACAGCCGCCTATTGGATAGGCGGCTTTTCTGTTTTCTTATTTAAATTTCCGCCTATATGTTTCAAGGATTCACCAACTGTACACTGATTGATACAAAAACGGTGTGCATGAGTACGGCCGTTATCCCGAACAAGCTGTTTGTGTAGAAAGCAGCCATCACAATACGTACTTAACAAAAAATCAACCTGTTTAAGAGCATCTTTTTTTCCCTTTTTTTTATTCATCGATAACATCACCCCATTTTTGGTAATTCAAGTTGACCGTCTATCTCAATTCCCTCTAGTGCCTGTGTTGCCAGCCGATGTGCTTCCTCATTATCTTTTCTTGGAACTGCCATTGTCTCAAAGTGCAAGCCAAGATTCTTAAGCTGTTCTTCGATCCGATCCAGCCACTTATTTAAATTTTCTTCATAACAAGGCCATTCTCCTGTTAATTGTTTCAATACGACCTGAGAATCCCCTTTTATCATAATTTTTTGATGTTTAACTCCCAGTTCATCAAGCCTTTTGACAGCTGCTAATAATGCACAATATTCTGCTTCGTTATTGTCCTCTATATAATCAAAGACTTCATTGCTCCGTATGCGAAACCTTTTATTGTTTTGTGTGTAATAAATCGCAATGCCAGCTCCTGCAAAGGTTTCACCCGGTCTGTGACTTCCATCAAAATAAATCGTTACATTCTGTGGGGTTTCTTCTATTTCCTCTGTCAGCTTTTGAAACTGTTTCTTTGTCCATTCCTGTCCCAGTTCATCAATAAAAATGAAATCTCGCCATCTTCCCGTGCTTTCGAGATCATTGACAAGCCTTAAAGCAAATTGACTTTCCATTTCTTCTGATGTGAAGGTTATAGGAGGTATTTTGGATTTATTGTAGATACCCTTTACTGTTACGTTCATTTCTTTCTCCCTTCCCAATCCTTTATACAATTAATTCATTATATATAAATTATCCTGATACCACTAAAACTATGACAGTAGACATTTAATAAAAATTCATGTACTTTTTAACTTGAAAGGATGTTTTCTTATGATAGAAGTATATGTAGATGGCGCAGCTAAAGGAAATCCAGGTCCAAGCGGTGCCGGTATTTTTATAAAAGCAGATGGTGAAGTCCACCGATATTCCATACCCCTTGGCATCCATAATAATCATGAAGCTGAATACTTAGCCTTGATCCATGCTTTGAAGATATGCCTGGATAAAAATTACGATGTCATCTCTGTTCGAACCGATTCAAAACACGTGGCGGATGCAATGGAAAAAGAGTATGTAAAAAAAGAATCCTTTAGACAATTACTCAATCAGGCACTGGAGCTTTCGTCTGAATTCTCCTTATTTTTCATCAAATGGATTCCAGAATCGCAAAACAAATCAGCTGATCTGTTATCCCGGCAAGCTGTGCAAATGAACGAGCAGAAATAATCATTCGGTTGAAACGGTATGGAATAAAAATAGAAAAGAGGAAAAATCATTGTCTCAAGGGCTTATCCATCATATTGAAATCAATGTATCAGATTTAAATAAATCCATTGACTTTTGGGGCTGGCTTCTAGCTGAATTGGGATATGAACTTTACCAGGAGTGGGATAGTGGACAAAGCTTTAGAATAGGGGATACCTATATAGTCTTCGTTCAGACGGAGGATAAATATATGGATATCCCTTATCACAGATGTGGAACGGGATTAAACCATTTGGCGTTTCATGCCGAATCCAGGCAACAGGTAGACGATCTAACAAAGAAATTAAAAGAAAAGGATATATTAATTCTTTATCAGGATCAACATCCATTTGCAGGTGGGAAAAATCATTATGCCGTTTTTTTCGAAGATCCTGACAGAATTAAAGTTGAATTAGTAGCACCCTAACCTCCCTTAGGTTAGTTGTTCTAATGTATAGTAGTTGAAATTGTAACCCCAGAACATCTTGCCAACTATTTAAGTGAGAATTTTAGTAATAAGAATGTCATTTTTATAACCAAAATACATTACCAGTTCAGTATAAAAAACTCAGAAAACCCTTTAGGATACGACTAATTAAAATAGTTTATAGCAGGAATAACATCCATTGTTCCACTTTCTTTGATGAACTGAGTCAGTAGGTGAATATGGGCTGAACCTATTATTAAAAGTGTTCTGTCCTCGGGTGAAACAGTCATTTCAACAAGATTCGCATAAATAATTAAATTTCGCTGATACCACCATCTTAGCCAATCAATCCCGATATAGTCTGTTCCTTTTCCTATTTGTGCAATCATCATATTCAATTCATGCTCTAGTTTAATTCTTGAGTCTGTATTGCACGCTTTAACTAACTCATAAATATCAATGTGATCAAAGCTTTTATTTAACTTTGACCAGTAATGGTCCTTAATAAATTCATATTTATCTGGCTGTTCTTCTTTTGCCCAATCATATACCTGACCAAGTCCCCTATTCCCAACCGATTCCATCCAATCGACCGCATAAACTTCCTTATGACCTAATTCAGCAGCAGTCCTGAATCCAAATTGGTGGATTTCGTTGACCTCATTTCTCAACTCACCATTCAGATATTTATCATACTCGTCATTTAGAGAAGTATGTTCTTCTTTTACGACTTCAAGGGCTATTTTAGTCGGTTTAAATTCTTTCAGACATTTAACGACTGCTTCAATTTCCCTTTGCTGATCCGTTATGATAGACTCATCGAAATCTCCGCGATGAAAATCCGGTGTATATCGCAAATGAAAAGTTCCGAGAATCATTACTTTTGGCTTTTTCGACATGATATCCCTCCTAATCATCCATTTATTAGACAATATTCAGGAAAAATCCTGCCTAAAAAGCTATCTTTTAGCAATAAAGCTGGCAATACTAGTTTATATATGGATTAATAGCCACAAAAAAATACCTTGATTTATTGAAATCAAGATACCTGTAAGCCATGTTCCTTCATTAATTGATTTGCTTCTTTTCTGTTGGAAACTTTACCATTCACCAAGGTTTCCAGCAGTGATATATAAAAACCTCCATCAAATCTCTTTTGAGCTTTCAATGTATTTTCCAGTGCAATGTTTACGATCCAGTCTGGTGCTGAAGTCAACTGTTTTCCAAAATAGATAAATCCTATTGCCTCTTCTCCAAGACGAAATCCTTTCGAAGATAATCTACAAATATAGTCTTCTAATTTTTCCATGTATCCCCCAAACACACTCCTTCACAAAATTACTCTTTTATTGTAAAACATTTTTAAAAAGTTGAATACAGGTTTTTGTCGAATTGTCTGAAAAAGGTTGATCACCCAGGTGACTTTTACAACTGAATTAACCCTTCCCTTATTTCCCGGTATCCAATTTTAATAAATATTCATCAATGATTTTTTTATGGCTTTTAACGATTCTTCCCGGTAATTCATGTGGATAAAAGAATTCAAACTTTATAGATTCACTTTCATCTACAACTAATTCACCTTCGTATTCATTTGTATAATACGCAATCGTGACACAATAGAATTCATCTCCATTAGCAGCCTTTACAAAATACTCCGGTCCGGAATATACATTAATAAAATGCAGCTTGCCCAGCGTAAGGCCGGTTTCTTCTGTCACTTCACGTCTGGCTACTTCTTCGGTCGTTTCTCCCAGCTCCATTAAGCCACCTGAGAGCCCCCATGACTCCTTCGGAAATTTTCTTTGCTGCAACAACAGCCTGCCTTCCTTGTCAGAAATAACGACGACTGATCCAACTAATATTAAGGGACGATGACCCACAATAGCTCTTAAATCTTCAATATAGCCCAATCTCATCTCTCCTTTTATTTACCGCTCTGTAATACTAATCAATGTAACAGCGAAGATTTTGCATGTTTATATGAATCAATCAAAAAAAAAAAAAAAAATCGAGCCCTAAACCTTCAGGCATAAAGCTCGATCATGACTACTCAATATATTTTTAGCTGACACGAATTCTTAATTCTAATTCTTCCAGTTCATCAGCCAAAATATCATGATTAATCTCATACATGAGATGTTCATGAGTCCAATCCTCAAATACATCTATTTGACATATAATTTGGGCCAATTCTTTGCTTATAAAGGCTGATTCCTGTCCTGCCGCCAGCTTTTTCTTGCATCGATTGAATTTTGGATCTAATAATTCCAGCTGTTCATATAGCCCCTCCAGCGTTTGGTAATGCTGGATAAGTGGTAAAGCTGTCTTTTCACCAATACCAGGACAGCCCGGAATATTATCACTTGCATCGCCCAGCAGTGCTTTTACATCGACCCATTGCGCTGATTCTATTCCATAATCCTCACGAAAATCTTCAATGGTATAAACACGATCTCCTGTTTTACTGGCAATAATTTGACTCGTATGTTCATTCAGCAATTGAAACAGGTCACGGTCATTACTGTAAATTAAGCATTTCCCCATGTTATTCGTACTCCACATAGTAGAAATCGCACCGATTACATCATCTGCTTCATAGGAAGGCACAGACAGCTGCTTAACGCCAATCCGTTCTAGACTTGAACGCAATGTTTCATATTGCATAATGAGCGGTGCCGGCAATTCTCCGCGTGTCGCTTTGTAAAAATCAAATTTTTGTCTGCGGGACGATTCTTCGCGCTTTACATCCCAAGCAACAGCTAAATGCGTTACTTGGTGAGTTTTAATAAGGCTGAACATTTTTTGAAAAAACACGCGCAGTGCATTGGTATAAATCCCATTTTTATTTCGATATAATTGATCTTCTGTTTTCCCATAAGCAGTTGCAAAATAACCTCTGCTAAGTAAGTTAAAACCATCTATTAATAATAATGTATTGGTATTTTGATTCATCCTAATCCCCCTGATGTTCTGATTCTCTGTTATCAGATTGTACCATATCCGGGCCTTATTCTCTTCTTAAAAATTTCCCATCAAATCAATTTACTGGTCCGTTTCTATTCTGTTTTCCGGATAGGATATCCAATCGCTAAAGCTGCCGGCATAGATTTTCACATTCGTAAAACCTGCTTCCTTGAGTGCAATATAATTAGGAGTTGCTGTAATACCGGAACCGCAATAAACAATGATTGGCTCATCTTTGTTCAAGTGATTAAAACGGTTTTCCAACTCTGGTACAGGCAAATATTTACCGTTCCTGAAATTTTCAGTCCAATCCATATTTATTGCACCGGGTATATGCCCAGCTTTATGATCAATCGGCTCATGGATTCCTTTATAGCGGTCTGATTCTCTGGAATCTATTAAATAACCTGGTCTATCATTCTCTGCCCAGTCTTTCACTTCAGGGTAAGTGACTAATAGATTCTTATTCATGACAGGGGCATAATCTGTTGGTGTCAGCACAGGAATATCCTCGGTTACTGGATATCCTTTCTCCAGCCAAGCCTTTAATCCCCCATTAAGTACATATACACGCTCATATCCAAATAATTGGGCTGTCCATAGAAAGCGACCGGCAAAAGCTCCCTCGCCGCCATCATAAGCAATAACGGTTGTCTGTTCATGTATACCGATGGCTTTCATTAGTTCAATAAAGTCTTCTCTCGCAGGAAGCGGGTGTCTTCCTCCATGTTCCTTAATTGGACCGGACAAATCCTGAGCAACATCCATAAAAGCAGCTCCCGGTATATGGCATTCTCTATATTGTTCTCGTCCCGCTGTTTTATTGGATAAATGGAATTGGCAATCGATGATACGTAAATCAGGATCACTCAAATGTTCAAATAACCATTCAGACTCTTTTACCAGCTGCAACTGCATTCTCCTCCTCCGATTCTAAAATTAACTTGATTTGCTTTTCAGCCTCCAGGTAAATTTGAGGATTAGATTTCTTGTTTAATGTCAATTCCATACTTTTCAATCGTTCATTGCCTTCGGTTTTCATCTCCTCAATTAATGAAAGACTTATATACTGAATGGCTGATTCAAAATGCTCAAACAATTTGTTCTGTTGATCTGTATAATAAACATCTAGATAGTCGTTTAACTTCTCCAAAAAGGCATCAGCCATTGGTTTTCTACCATTCTTTTCAAAGAAATGCTGGGTACCCTTGAAAAGTCTCAGTTCTTCTTTGAAATCATCTGCCGTTAAATTTAATAGCGCTCGGTCGGTATTATATTCGTTTTGTAAATATGACTTAGGCTCACTGAATGACCAATCTTTATGGATGGTTTGAATCTCTTGAACTAACTGGACATAGGTATCATGCATGGTCTTTTTGACCATAACCTCTAAACGCAAGGATGTAGCCAGTATTTCATTGGCCAATTCAATTCTGACTTGATCAAGTAAACGATTCGTACAGGCTAAAAGGGACTGCCGATGGTCCTTTAATGTACCGGGATTAAAAAATTCTTTAAAATAATTCGGGAAGTTCAGGTTAATCCTTTGCTTACTATAATGAATCAATTCTTCTGTTTCCTGCTTCATCCTGGCCATTTCATGAGTAAATCTTTTTTCATTTAATATCACTAACACTCGCTCCCAGTTTCCATGCAATTGGACACGTCTTTTCGTCTTCTGCTCCTCGGTTTCATTGGACAGCTCGACAAGTCGACTGGTAAGCTGAAGTGCCTTATCCAAATCCAGCATAGCTGCATTAACTAATATACCTTTAAGCTCCTCCTGAATAAATGAATAGAAAGCTGATTCAAAATGGGAAAACAGCTCGATATATGCCTCATTTCCTGAATTGAGTTCTTCAGTCCTTTGTTGTAGCGCTGCACGGCTTGAAATCGGATAAATCCGTGGATGATGGATTCCTGAAGTTTGCAATTCACTGCGTAAATAACCCTCAACCACCTTTCTCTCCTCCAAATTTTCAGCCAAATCAGCCGCATTCAAAAGGAAGAACATTTTATCCATACTGAATGAATCCTTAACCCGTCCCAGTTGATCAAGGAAATTTCGGTCAGCCCGTGCGAATGGGTGATTATAATACGTAATAAAGCAAATCGCATCCGAATGCTTTATATAATTGAAGGAGGTACCTGTATGTCTCGCATTAACAGAATCCGCTCCGGGAGTGTCTACTAAAATAACGCCTTTTCGCGTTAAATCACAGTCATAATATAAATCAATGCGTTCGATAAAGCATGATTTTGTTTCATCTGTTGCATACACAGAAAACTCATCCAATGAAACGGCAAAACTTTTACCAAGATTTTCTTCAAAGGAATCAACCCCCTTTAAAAATGCCTCCAGGAAAGAAACCTTTAATCCTAGCGCATAGCTTTGTTTCTCGAGCATGGTTTGCGCCTGTTTCCTTGCCATCGCTAGATCCTGTACTTTTAAACCATCCTCATACCACAGTTCATT
This sequence comes from Pradoshia sp. Z3_51, assembly GCF_058215915.1. NCBI lineage: Bacteria > Bacillati > Bacillota > Bacilli > Caryophanales > Bacillaceae > Pradoshia > Pradoshia sp. Z3_51. The sequence continues at coordinate 545,852 of NZ_JBZAJC010000001.1, forward strand.
TAAATCATCGAGTAGCATGGTCTCCGTCTTAGCGTGAATGGTAGCTGTACCATGTTTATGTATGCTCGTTGGCGGCAAAATACGATTAATGACAGCGGTAGTAGGATTCGGTGAAACGGGTAAAACGTTTGCCCCTAAAAGTGCATTGGCAAATGAGGATTTCCCTGCACTGAAAGCACCAAAGAGAGCTAAAGTGTAAGTTTGATTCATCAGTGAATCTGCCCTATTTTTCAGCTCCTGCGCTAATTTCTCAAGACCAGGTAAGTGGTTCAAAGCCTGGGAAGCTTTTTGCAGCTTTAAAGCCACTTGCTCAGATGTATAAATCGACTGTGCCGTCTCCACTTTTTTTGTAATCAGTTCAGGCTTTGGCTCAGGTTCAATATCTTTAACTTCTTTAATATCCATCTCCACAATTGAACCCTCTATTTGCTGGCTTTGCAGGAATTCCATGACTTCTGTAATGGTATATCTGGATCTTTTAGTCAACTCATTCATAATTTTATCTTTATAGCTCCGCTGATTAGTCAGCTGTACTTGCCAATCCTGCCAAATGTGAAGAATAGAATGGTCCGACTTTAATTCCTCCTTCACCTGGGTGAGACGCTGCTCTCTTTCCTCTTCCCACTGACTCACCAAGGTATTGAAAAGAGTTAACGCTTGCTTGCCCGCAGCTTTTTTAATGGAAGATGCCAAATCCTTGGAAAAATTCAACACCAAGTCACTGGTAACAGAAGCTAACTGATCTACCTCAATGATCGTTTCATAGGGAATATCATAGTCGAATGACTGGATGATATTCTGACTCTCCTGTTTTTGTCCTGGATAATCGTTTATCATTCTTTGAAAATATTCATTTAAATTCCACAATATCGTCGATTCAGTCTGCTGTTTAATATTTTGAATCAGATTAGCTTTACGAGTTTCTTTTTCTTGTTCTGTTTTACTTTTTCCAAATATTCTCCCAACCTTAAAAGATGTAACCTTTGACTCCAAATATGATTTCGCCAGTTCCCTGGATTCATATGGAGTGATATTGCTATTTTCAATAATAAGCCCAATTTGTTCATCAAATATATCTTCCTCATGCTCACGGAAATTAATGATACTCTTACTAAATTTTTCAGCAGAATCAATGATTTCTAACAAGTGATGATTCTGTTTGTCATGCAGCTTCTGCTCGAGATGATTTCTTGCTTGATTAGAATCGGCTTCTTTCCAATTTAGATGCTCCGTTATTAAATGGTTAAGAAGTGAATTCACATCATAAGCTGGGGCAATACCAGCTAATTCAGCTATTTTTTCAGTTACCCGGTGAGCTTGGTTAAAGGGATGATCATCCGCTTTCATAGTAGTAAAGTAAAACTCTTCTACTGGTATATCCCAATCCTTAAAAGCTTGCTTTACACTTTGTTTAAGAGATGTAAAAGAAAGCTCATCCTCCTGATGTTTATCGATTTGATTAATGATGACATATATTCTTTTCCCCATACGTGCGAGATCTCTTGTAAACTGAAAATTTATTTCTGACTGAATATGATTGTAATCGGTCACATAAAAAACCGCATCGGCCAGATGAAATGAGGAGGCAGTCGACAATTCATGGGCTTCATCAGTTGAGTCAATCCCTGGTGTATCCAATAAGACTAAGTTGTTTTCATACGGAAAATTCTGAATCATTAAATCAATTTTTTGAATAGAACCGCCGTTTTTCGCAAATTCTTTAATTTTGTTAAAATCAATTGGCGGCTGAAAGATTAGACATTTTTGATCATTTAAAGTGACCCTGGCTTCTCCATTGCCGCTCCGTATTTTCACGATATTAGCACTTGTCGGAATGGGACTGGAAGGCAATATCGGCTGTTTCAAAATATAATTAATAAGCGTAGATTTTCCGGCCGAAAAATGTCCGCAAAATGCCAAGCTATACTCATTATCATTAACCTTATTCATAATATCGATCGTTTTTTGTGCCCGTACTTGATCCCCATCTTGTTCAAAGTACTTATAAATAGCGTAAAGCTGGTTAAGTGTTACTTCCCTTGTATGCAGTCTCATACTTATCCCCTTATTAATAATCATTTATCTATCTATTTTATCGAAAATTGGAATAGTTGCCCATCAATATCTATTTTGGTAAAAAAATAAGTTCAGACTTTTGTCTGAACTTACATACTTTGATTAGCTTGTGATTGAGCTGCTATAACTTTAGGATTTGCTACATTATTTAAAACATGAACCATGACTCCGCTAAAGGCTGTTACCGTTGCACCTACAAATACCCAAATCATCATCATGCACCTTCCCTGTCATGTAGTTAATTGATAACGTCTCTCATTATAGTTCCAGTGTATCATCAATGATAATCATTTTCAATCAAAATTCTGTTCAAAACAGATATTACCTATACACTCCTGTGCTTTATGTAAGTTCTAAACAACAGGTAAACAATCTCCCCTGAATACCAAGACAGATTGTTCATGATTTATCCGGTTAATTGCCGCTCTTCTTTTCGTTATGCTGAATCGTTATAAAAATTTCCCTCAATCGGTCCTGTCCACAGACATGGCAGACTTTCAGCATCTCATGTAATGAATGGCAATGAATACAATAATACTTTTTCATATGGTGTATCCACCTTTTTTACATACAGTATATGTAATATGATGGTTGCTGGTTCCTAATTTAGAGTATATTAATTCATTTCTCTTTGTTCTTTATTAAAACTGTAAACCACTCCAAAAAGAAGCATTATATCAATTGCATATGCCTATTTACTTTTATCTGTTCTAATTTTATGTAGATTGTACAGGAATAATATTAATGACGTACATATGATGATTCTGATTATATTTTAATAAAAGGAGTGAAATTTGTGAGTGATGACCAGAATCAATCCCCACAGTTGATCCCTCAGCAGCTAATTAATTTACTAGTAAGTGATCTTTTTCGGAAAAATGGAATTAACGCTGAGAAGGCTAAAGAAAAGTTATCCGATGAACAAAAGCAAATGATAAAAGAGTTAGTTAGTGATTTGACTAACCAGGTGGAGACATTTGTAAAATCCTCATCAACCGAGGATAACAAAAGCAGTGAAAAATGATCATTTTAAAACGCCTGATTAGCAGGCGTTTTTTTTTTCGATGGACAAACACATTTGAGCTTTTTGTCCAATCAAAACAAAGGACATCCTCATATTTTATAAAGACTAAATCACAAAGGAGTGGTAGAAAAATGTCAAATTATTTTGGTGACAATTACGAAAGTGAAAGGGATGAGAACAAGAGGCACTCGGCAGAGATAGCCCAGGACGCTGATCAGTTCACTGCTGAAATCCAAGAATCAGATGAATTAATCGTTATCAAGGATTCAGGTAACGTGTTTGTTCAAACTACAGAAACTCAAGCAGCAGTGTCCCTCCAATTAGCATTGCAGCTCGCACTCGCATTGGTAATTGAAATTTCAATTGCAGATTCAGATGATAGCGATGGTGTTGTTCAAGACCTTCTTCAGCACTTTAATTCTGAGCAAAAGAGCGTACAGAAAATTCATATCGAAAATTCAAGGGACGTTAGGGTTACAACTACTGACACAGATATCTCTGCAAACCTTCAAGTAATGCTGGAAGCACTTCTAGCTATTGTAGCCAGATTAGATATCGCGTAAATTTAAAAAAATAAAATAAGAGGTGAGAAGAAAAATGAGTGAAAAGAATTGGAGAGCATTAGATAATTTCAATTGCAAGAACGATGATGATGCGGAAGTCACACAAGAAGCTGATCAAATCACATCAATCACACAACAATCCTATGAATGGATCGTCGTCAAAGATTCTGAGGATGTGGAAGTGCATACAACAGATACTCAAGTAGCATTATCTTTACAAGCAGCTATTCAAGTAGCAATCGCAATTGTTATTAGTATATCAGTTGGGGATAATGAAGCCGGCAAAGGGGTAGTTCAAGATTTAAAACAATTTTTCAAATCTAAACAACGAAATACCCAAAAAACAATTATTACTGGTTCAAAGTGTGTAAGGGTCGAAAGTACGGATACTCAAATAGCTTTAAATATACAAGTATTAATCCAAATTCTTGTGGCTATTGTTGCTAGACTAGATATTGGATAAAGATGATGTTCAAGATACTAAAGATGGATAACCTGTATAATATAGTAAAAAGACATGACTAGCTCATGTCTTTTTACTTTCTAATCACTATTTTGAAATGAACTCTTGGAAATTTACTAATAAGCCGGTCACTTACATTTTCGCCATTCCCCTGCCTTCTAGCAGAGTTATGCTCTATCAAACAAATATCACTTGATTCTTCACATCTATTTAATTATTCTTTACTTTGTTGAACAAAATGAATACTACCTTTTCAGTAATTTGATAGGACACGCGGACAATCCAACAGTTTTTAGGCATTAAAATAGATAAACTTACCTCAAAATAAATCGAATTAATAAACTATTTCTTCCTTATTTTGAATCAGTGGACTATCTTTTTGGGTCTTTTTGAAGATTACATTAAACAATAGATTTAATCCTATCGCAGTTATCCCTCCAGCCACAATTCCGTTTTCAGTCAGGATTTTCAATGTATCTGGCAGATTGGCAAACATTTCCGGGACAACAGATACCCCAAGACCGATTCCGCAAGAACATGCAATAATCAGCAAGTTTTCCTGAGATTGCAGGTCTACTTGGCTTAGCATTTTAATTCCCGCCGCTACCACCATACCAAACATAGCAACCATTGCTCCGCCCAGTACAGATGAAGGGATAATCGTTGTGATGGCACCAATTTTAGGGCTGAAGCCAATCAGGACCAGAAACAGACCTGCCGTATAAATCACATTGTTAGAACGTACACCGGACATTTGGATTAATCCGACGTTTTGAGAAAATGTCGTGTAGGGAAGAGAATTAAAGATACCACCGAACACAATCGCTAACCCTTCTGCGCGATATCCTTTAGCAAAATCCTCTTCTTTTAAATCCTTTTCACATATATCTGATAAAGCAAGATAAACACCTGTTGATTCTACTAAGCTTACAAGTGCCACGAGAATCATCGTTATGATTGGAGCCCATTCAAAGGTTGGCATCCCGAAATAAAAAGGAGTAGGAGTTAGGAGTGCATCGGCATCGATAACAGCTTGGATGTTCACCTTTCCTATGAAAGCTGCTGCGACTGTACCTGCAATTAATCCAAGTAAAATAGAGATAGCTCGTATAAAACCTGTTGAAAATTTATAAAGAATAATAATAAATAGCAATGTACCAAATGCCAACAGGATATTAGATGTTGAACCGAAATCACTCGAGCCTTCCCCGCCAGCCATATTATTCATAGCTACCGGAATTAAAGTCATCCCAATAATCGTTACCACTGATCCCGTCACAACCGGAGGGAAAAATTTTAATAGCTTACTAAAATACTTGCTTACTAAAATAACAAATAATCCTGATGCTAGTATGGCTCCGTAAATAGCTGGTATTCCGTATTCTCCTGCAATAGCAATCATTGGACCCACTGCCGTGAATGTACAGCCTAGGACAACAGGCAACCCGATACCAAAGAATCGATTCTTCCATACCTGCAAAAGTGTCGCAATTCCACACATCAGAATATCGATTGAAACTAAATGTGTTAATTGCTCCGGGGTTAAGCCAATACTTCCACCAACAATCAAAGGTACTACAACTGCTCCGGCATACATAGCTAATACGTGCTGGATACCCAGTGAAGCGGTTTTCCATTTATTCATTTGCATTGGCTGTTTCCTCCTCCAAAAAGATTACTTTATTTTTTTCAAGGGATTGGATACGAGCGAGTGATTCTACCCGATATCCTTTATCTCTTAAAATTTCACCGCCTTCCTGGAAGGATTTTTCAATAACAATTCCCAGTCCGGCAATTTTGGCGTTCGCTTGGTTCACAATATCAACCAACCCAAAAGCAGCTTGTCCCTTTGCTAGGAAATCATCAATGATTAATACAACATCCTCTTCATTTAAAAACTTTTGGCCAATGCAGATCGTATTTTCTTCTTTTTTCGTAAATGAATAAACAATGGACGTATATAAGTCGTCTTGCAGGGTCAATGATTTTTTCTTGCGGGCAAAAATAACTGGGACCTGAAGCTCAAGCCCTGCCATAACCGATGGAGCTATTCCAGATGACTCAATGGTTAAAATTTTCGTAATCCCAGCATCCTTAAACCTCTTCGCGAATTCTTTACCTATCGCCACCATTAATTCAGGATCCAGTTGATGATTTAAAAACGTATCTACCTTTAGGACCTCACTTGAAAGGACTTGCCCTTCCTCCATAATTTTAGCTTTTAACAATTTCAACTTTTACTCCTCCAATCCCTTGCTTCAAATAAATGAACAAATAAAAAGGACCTACAAATTGTCACCTACCTAAAAGTGGGTACAACAATTCATAGGTCCTTTATATCCGGACAAATATGAACAGCGCATTATTAACTCGGGCGCTTGTTTCCCACTCATAGTCAGATTATTTCGGTGGCGAACCACACTGGTAATCTGGTAGAAACTCGCAGGCCATATCCCTGCTATTATATGAGTGCGTATGTAATTAGTATGTTGAGAATTATATCAACAAAATACTCGTTTGCAAAGTGTTTTTTCGTCAAAAACTACTTTTATATTGTCCAATATTTGTGTCCAAATAAAAGACGAATCTTCTATAAAGAAACTGTTTTTCACAATTCAGCCATATTTATTTCATTCATCCTACCCATAAAACACTCGTTATATCAATTTTACACTATTAATACAGTAATAACCTTATTGGTGAACGATTTGTGAAAATGAAATAACTATCATCCATTTCCAATATTATCTAGTAGAATATACTCAAAGCACATTTCCATTATTTTCGAGAGGGGAGAAAAACGTGGCAAAAACTAAATTAAACGTACCCGTCAAGGTTAAGAAGAACGAAGAAACTAATCTTTCCGGAACATTGATTTCTGTCTTAACACTTGGGGCATTCATTTTAATTGTATGGGCAAGCGTTTACTTTTTATTTTTAGATCGTCTGTAGAAGAAGGGAGAGATTATCGGTCATGCATATCCATAAATTTGAAAAGATATGGCTTATATTAGGGGTAACAGCACTTTTTGTATTTTTAACTGTATTAGGGGTCAGTGCATTTTATGATGGAAACCAACCGGCAAGCTGTCTGGTGACGATCGATCCGGAAAAAGTAACAGAAACTAAACCTTTTGATAAACCGGGTTTACATAAAGTTGAAGGGAAAGAATGGGATTACGAATTAGTATTCGTTGTTTCCGCGTTTAAATTTGACCCAGGTGAAGTTCAAATTCCTAAAGGTGCAACTGTAAAATTCATGGCTACCTCAACGGATGTTGTTCATGGATTTGAAGTGGCAGGAACGAATGTCAATATGATGATTGAGCCTGGCTATGTGAATGAATATACAAAGACATTCGATAAAACCGGTGAATATTTAATTTTATGTAATGAATATTGTGGTACGGGCCATACCATGATGACGTCTAAAATCGAGGTGGTTGACTAATGAATAGGAATCAAACTGATCTTAAAGTAAACAGAGCTGATGGTAAGCTCGCTATGGCCCACTTCTATGTGGCATTTATCGCACTGGCTCTTGGAGGATTCGCTGGCCTTTTACAGGTTCTTGTACGATCAGGAAAATACACACTGCCTGCCGGAATTACATATTATCAAGTTCTTACTGTTCACGGTGTTTTACTTGGACTTATACTGACTACATTTTTTATAATGGGCTTTCAATTTGCAGCAATCAGCAAAACAAGCGGAACACTATCTAAAAAGGCAAGAACGGTTGGTTGGATTGGTTTCTGGATGATGACCATCGGTACAGCTATGTCAGCTACAATGATTCTGCTTAATGAAGCATCCGTCCTCTATACATTTTATGCGCCATTACAGGCTCATCCAATATTCTATTTCGGGCTGGTATTTGTTGTAGTGGGAAGCTGGCTGGATGGCGGAGCTATGGTTGCAGCTTATATTAACTGGAGAAAACAAAATAAGGGTAAAGTCGGCCCATTATTATCCTTCATGGTCATTATCAATAATGTATTATGGTTTACAGCTACTTTAGGTGTGGCGGCTACTGTTTTGGTACAGATTATTCCATGGTCACTTGGATGGGTTGATTCTATTAATGTTCTTATTAGCCGTACGTTATTCTGGTATTTTGGACATCCGCTCGTATATTTCTGGTTATTGCCGGCTTATATGGTTTGGTATGTCGTCATTCCAAAAGTAATTGGCGGAAAAATATTCTCTGATTCATTAGCAAGATTATCGTTTATTTTATTCTTACTGTTTTCTGTACCTGTTGGCTTCCACCATCAATTAACGGAGCCTGGGATTGATCCTGCATGGAAATTTTTACAGGTTATTTTAACATTCCTGGTCATCATTCCATCCTTAATGACAGCTTTCTCTATGTTCGCCACTTTTGAAAGTGCAGGGCGTGCAAAAGGCTATAAAGGAATCTTTGGTTGGTTTAAAGCCCTTCCTTGGGGTGATGCGCGCTTTACGGTTCCTTTTATCGGAATGGTTGCTTTTATCCCTGCTGGAGCAGGTGGAATTGTCAATGCTTCCAACCAATTGAACCAGGTTGTACATAATACGATTTGGGTAACAGGACATTTCCATTTAACACTTGCTACCTCTGTTGTCTTGACTTACTTTGGTGCCATGTATTGGTTGGTTCCACATTTAACTGGCCGTAAGCTTACTAAAAAGATGAATAAATTAGCCATCATCCAGGCGATGACATGGGCAGTTGGGATGACCTTTATGTCAGGCGCCATGCATTTTGCAGGTCTGCTGGGTGCACCAAGAAGATCTTCCTACTCCACATATGGCGGTTCCGCTCAGGCAGCTGAATGGATTCCATATCAAATCGCTCAGGCCGTGGGAGGTTCCATCCTCTTCATTGGTATCATTTTGATTTTGGTTATCTTCGTTAATCTAGCTTTCTTTGCCCCTAAAGGTGATGAAGAGTTTCCGATTGGTGAAGTATCAGAAAAAGCTGAGAAAACACCTTTCATCCTTGAAAATTGGAAGCTATGGATTGGCATTACAGCAGTTTTAATCATTCTCGCCTATACCCTGCCGTTTGTAGACATGATCCAAAATGCCCCGCCTGGGTCAAAAGGATATAAGCTCTGGTAAAGGTGCTATGACAAAAACTATAGCAGATGCGGATGACATATATGTCTTCTGCATCTGTTATTTTAATTATTTTGATAATTGAGAGTTTATTTGTTTATAAAATTGTATTTTCATATATTGGTGTACGCTTTAAAGTATCAATTATTCTACCTAATCTAAGAGAAACCTGATTAGCTAACCATTATTGAGCGAAAAATGAAGTATATGAGCGAATTCCATCATATATGTGCGATTTTCAACTTAAATGAGCGAATTCTTAATTATATGAGCATCATCAGAATTAATTGCGCGAACGGGAAAATAATTGAGCAGTTTTGAGCCTAATTGAGCTTTAAAAATAGCCTTTGAGCGATTTATTTAAGGATTGAGCTAAACTAATTTATCCGTTCCAACCGTCATAATCAGCCTCTTTCTTCCCCTGTCATCCATTCTCCACAGCAAGTGAACAAGCCAAAACCTTTCCTCAGCAATAAATAAAGGCGCCGTCAAGCATCTAAACTTCTACTTAACGGACACCTTTTTATTGTTTATAAATCATACAGTGCAGTATATTTTTCTTTTAAATACGTTATCAAATACTGTGGATTTAATCCTTCTCCCGTAGCATCCTTTATAATCTCTAAAGGCAATTTCAACTTTCCATACTGATGGACATGCTCCGTTAACCATCCAGTAATTTTGCCATAGTCTCCGTTTTCAATGATTCCATCGAAGTTCGGAATGTCCTTCAGCATTGCAGCTTTGAATTGAGCTGCATACATATATCCGAGTGCATAGGATGGGAAATACCCAAACATGCCACCTGCCCAATGGACATCCTGTAAAACTCCTTCACCATCATTTTCAGGCCGGATTCCCAAGTACTCTTCATACTTATCATTCCAATGCTTCGGCAAATCAGCTACTTTTAGATCTCCATTAAACAATCCCTTTTCTAATTCATACCGAATCATAATATGCAAAGGATACGTGAGTTCGTCAGCCTCAATCCGAATTAAGGAAGGCTTTGATTCATTAATAGCCTTATAGAACGTATCGAGGTCAATATTATCAAATTGTTCAGGCGAGACAGCTTTTAATTTATCAAAATTATGTTTCCAGTAGCTAAGATTACGGCTGATAAAGTTTTCAAAGAATAAGGACTGAGATTCATGGATACCCATTGATGTACCGGTACATAAAGGTGTTCCTTCTAATTCTTTATTAATATTTTGTTCATATACGGCATGTCCGCATTCGTGTATGGTACCAAATAGAGCAACACGGAAATCTTCCTCAACATATTTCGTTGTAATCCTCACATCATTGGCGTTTAAAGCTGTAGCAAACGGATGGACTGTATTATCCAGACGTCCCGCTTCCAGGTCATAACCTAATTCCTGAATCAATTCCATACATAATTTTTTCTGTGCTTCTTCACTAAATGACTTATATATAAAGTTCGTTTCTAGATTCTTATTCGATTCACCAATCTTTTTCACAAGCGGTACAATTTCTTCTCTTAGCCTGGCAAATACATCATCCAATATCTCAACTGTCATACCCGGTTCATACAAATCGAGTAATCCATCATAAGGATGATCAGCTTTTCCCCAATAGGATAAAAATTTCTTATTCACCTCAATTAGTTGTTCCAAATATGGCATAAACAAAGCAAAATCAGATGTTTCTTTTGCCGTTTCCCATATACTTTCAGCCTTGGACTGTAGTTCAACATATTCCTTATACTCATTTGCCGGAATTTTACTCATCTTCTCGTATTCTTTCTTACATTCCTCAACAATGGCAATTGTATTTGAATCCAACTGCTCCTTCAGTTCAGGCTTTGATAACTCTTCTATGTATCGTTCCATTTTAGTTCCGGTTGCCATTTCGAAATGTTCTTTCGATAAGATGGATAGCACTTGACTTCTCTTATCTATCGTTTTCTTTGGAGCCCCGGTGCGCATGTCCCATCCAATCAGTGCAGACGCTTCTCTGAATGCATCCATGGTATGTATATAGTCTAAAAACTCTTTTTCTAATAGGTTTGTCATATAGATCCCCCTTCTCCTTAAAGTATACTGAATATTTTACCATATTAAGTATACTAGGTAGATAGTTTTATATACGAATATGAGTACTTTTCCTAACAGGCCCGAAAAAGTCTAATTACCTAGTATTCCACCATTTCAAACTAAATAAAAAATGCCAACCCTTGGGGTTAGCGTTTACTTTTATTGCTGATTGTCTTACGAGATCCTTTTGTGTTTTTTTGGCGCATCTTACCACAATAGTGAAAATAAATCTGTACAAATAAAATCATTGATTATCTATCGCTTTTTCTAGACAGTTTTGTAATACATGAATTTCATGATCATTTTCGAGTACTATTTCAAATATTTGTACTTGATTACTTTTTCGCATATAAAGACAATAAAAACAATTAATTGGGACGGATAAAGCTATAGCGTATAAGTATACATAAAATAAACCCCTTTGAGGGTGCATGTGTCTGCCCTCAAAACCAGCTTATTTCCTTTGACCCCTTTATTGTATGAAGTCACTAATTGCGTCTCTAAGGCTTTGTTTAGCAGGCGAGAAATAGCAGTCCCCCTATTTGAACTTTTTCCAACAGGTAAATGAGACTAAAAAATGTAAATCAAACAAGCAATGATGATTAATACTACAGCGATCGTCCAAAGCATTAGAATCAACTCCTTTCAAATAGAAGAGAAGTAGTGACTATGATTTATTTGTATAGCAACACGCCGCAAAATAGACCAAATAGGCATGTACCAATTATATTTTTGACTACATAAAATAATCAGCTCCATCACAAAAAAGATGGAGAAAGACAAAAAAAGACGACTCTATAAGAATCGTCAATCTATAATGTGGTAAAGCATAAAATCAGGTTATTTATATTATTTGTCATCCATTGGTCAGTATATATACCAGTGAAAAATCCCGTAAATACAGTTATCAATTATCCTCTGGAAATGACTTCATATTAACCTTTTCTTGGCGGTCTCTTTCCCCAGTACTGATAATAATCCGTACGGATGAAACCATTAAACAGCTTTCGTTTTTTAGTGGCCGGTTTGCCGTAAAACTGCTCAAAGTTTTCATCAGAAGTCAGCATATAAACAGACCAAGTATCAAATGGACGGAGTGCTTCACCCATCTCTTTATACATTTTTTCAACGGATGGACGGTCGCTGAGACGTTCACCATATGGAGGATTTCCTACAATTACGCCATATTCCTTGGTCGTTGTAAAATCACGGACCTGCATTTGTTTAAAGTTAATTAAATCCCCAAGTCCTGCTTCCATAGCATTTTCTTTTGCGATTTCAATCATTTTATGGTCAATATCAAACCCTGAAATGTCTAATTCCTGATCATAATTGGCCAGTTCTTCTGCTTCCTCTCTGACTTTATCCCAAATCGATGAATCAATAATAGGCCAGTCCTCAGAAATAAAATCACGATTAAATCCTGGTGCAATATTTTGGCCGATTAACGCGGCTTCTATCGCAATCGTACCCGATCCGCAGAATGGATCAACAAATGGACGGTCCGGAGTCCAATTCGTCAGCTTCACTAATGCTGCCGCAAGGGTTTCTTTTAATGGTGCTTCACCCTGCCCTGTTCTGTATCCACGTTTATGAAGGGCCTGAGGGCCGGTTGTATCAATCGTTAATGTGGCTTTATCTTTTAAAAGCGATACTTCTACACGATACAATGGTCCATTTTCATCTAACCATCCATCTTTTTTATACGCTTTTTTCAGGCGGTCCACTATGGCCTTCTTCGCAATCGCCTGGCAATCTGGAACACTGAATAATTTAGATTTGACCGATTTACCTGATACAGGAAATTCAGCCGTAACATCCAAATAATTCTCCCAAGGAAGTTTTTTTGTACCTTCAAATAGTTCATCAAATGTATAGGCCTTAAATTCCCCTACAAGAATTTTTACCCGGTCTGCTGTTCTAAGCCACATATTGGCTCTGGCAATGGCAAGCTCGTCTCCCTGAAACAGTACTCGTCCATTCTCGACTGTACATTCATACCCAAGGTCACGTACTTCCTGTGCGACAATTGCCTCAAGGCCCATTGCTGCTGTAGCTATTAATGTAATCTTCATTGTTTCACCCTATCTACTCATATTACTTTTCCATTAAATGAAGTCGTTCGCGTCTTTTATCATACAACTCATACATTTTGAATGCAAACCAAATCAGCAATTCTCATCTATATTACCGCATTAAATCGTGGTTGGTTTCATCCAAAGCTTCGAAAAATCTGCATAGCCAAAATTCTTTATGCTAATATTCCTAATATCATCTGAAAACAGTACACTTCGTTTAGAATAGTATAACGGAACGATCACAGCAGATTTCATTAATCTTCGTTCCATTTGTGCATGAAGCTCACTCCACTTTTCAAAAGGAGTCTTAGCATACTGGTTTAATATCTCAAATCGTTCTCGCTTACCCCCTAAGCTTTTAGCAAGCGGAGAGGAACTCAACAATAAAAAATGAAATAAAGATAAGCTTTGATTCATTTCAAATACTTCTCCATGGATAAACAAATCTGTTTCATGATCTGTATATCCATTTTGCAGACTTTCTTCAAACGTGATCTCTTTTAATTCAACAGGAAGACCAGCGGCTTCCAAAATCCCCTTTAACCAAATAATAAGCTTTTCTGTATATGGAGTAGTCTGCAGAATAAGTGGTTTGGATACTTCGATGAATGGAGCTTTATCCACAATGTATGGATTAGATGGGGAACGCAAAATCCCACTTTGATTCGGTATGATTTTTGGATCCAATTGGTTAATTTCGTTTCGCCGTTCACTGATAACATATTGGATATATGCTCTTAGTTCATGCTTCTTTATATCGGAATTGCGGTACGCATTCATAATCACAAGACCAAAACCTGATTCACTCTCAACCTTATAGGTTTCAATATCATCCTCTTTTACTGAGGATCGATAAATAGTCTCAAACCCCCTCGGCACCTGAACAAATTCTATACAATCGAGCAGAGCTCTTTCCTTGTAATAGTCTTCAAACGCACGAAGAATGGTTTTTGTTTCATCATTTTTTTCTAAATAAAAGCTGCCCGTTCCAATTAATTTTCCATTGTTTACTTTATATATACTTGAGCTTAGGGTGCTTAAGAGATGCAATATATAGCTGCACTCTTGTTTCAAATTAATTTCTACCACATACTGTGCGGGGGAATAAATTCTTTGGACAATAAACCATATATCGCTGTGGTTTGGATGATCACGCAAAGATTCCAAGCATCTTACAACATCATCTGCTGTAAGATAGGAACCATCATGGAATTTAACTCCCTTTCTTATGTACATTCTTAACAGGCAATTCGAGCTTTCCCAGCTATGGGCAAGCTCCGGCAATATTTCATTGTCTTCATTCAGGTGAATCAGGCGATTATAAATATTGGAAACTAAGTTAGCGCTATGTGTATCAAGAGCTTCAAGAGGATGAAAGGACAAAAATGGGTCCTTTCTAGGAATGATAAGTTTATCCTTTCCCTCGTCATTAAACCCAAGCTTTGTTTGAAAGAGTCTCATCAGACGAAGCTTGCATTCAGTGGACCAATGAAGGGTTAGCCATTTTGCGCTTTTTTCAATTGAATCATGATTAATCATATATTCCATTTCTTTTTCAAATATGGCTTCCACATTTTTGAGCCACTCGATCTTAGTTGAATGTCCCCGCCCTTTTCCTGGCTGCAATCTAAACCAGCCCTCCTCATGCCATCTTTGCATATATCTGGAGGTTTGCTTTGGACTAAGTTCGAGTAAATCCGCTATCTCTGCCTGTCTTACATATCCCGTTTGAATATGCTGCCAAAGAGTCAGTAATTTAGGTTCCATCCTCTACCCCTTTCCCATAAAAGTAGACATTTATCAATTAATTGTCTATTTTCAGAAGTATCAGTCTAGTTTAATATAATCGATACAAAGGGGGTGAAACAATATGGAATTGAAGAATTTACCACAAAATATTAAAGTACGGTTAGGCACATCCTTTTTTAACAGAATGGCATCGAGCTCTGTGATGCCATTTATGGCTTTGTACTTTGCCCATGAATTGAACAAAATTTGGGCAGGTGTTTTCTTGATTTTTACTGTCCTTATTACTTTCGTTGCTAACCTGCTGGGAGGGTATCTATCTGACCGTTTCAAAAGGAAGAAACTTTTATTAATAACTTCCTCTACAAGTGCCTGCATGTTTTTGATCATGACTCTGACTTTAATCCCAGATAATGACTGGATTTGGCTATTTGCAATTTGCTATGTAGGATATATGATTTCAAGCAGTCTTGGAAGACCTAGCATGAGTGCAATTATTATGGATTCTACTACAAAAGAGACAAGAAAATCTGTTTACGCTCTAGATTATTGGCTCGTTAATTTATCCATGGCCATTGGGGCAGCAATGGGAGGACTTTTATACAGTAATCATCAACTGGAATTATTTATCATCTTAACGTGTACATCCACCTTCATTGCCATCGCTTATAAAATTTGGCTAATCGAAGGTACGGTCCGTCAGTTAGAGCAATCACATAAAAACTTTCTGATTGATTTACTTCATAACTATAAAATTGCCCTTAAGGATACTCGCTTTGTAAAACTCGTACTTGGATTCATGTTTATCCTTTCCGCTGAATTCTCACTAAATAGTTATATTGGGGTTCGACTATCAGAATCCTTTGAAGTCATTACTGTATTCGGATACCAAATTGGAGGTGTCCAAATGTTAAGCTTGATGAATATAGAAAATATGTTATTAGTCGTTCTTTTAACATTTATTGTTTCTAATATAACGAATCGTTTTTCAAATAAACGTGTGTTAATCATTGGCCTGCTTATTTATGGTGTAGGTTATACATTTGTTACCTCAGCCAATAGCTGGTATATGCTTTTATTATTTGGGTTTATTGCGACGATTGGCGAATTGATTTATTCACCTGTTTATAATACTGAACAGGCAAATATGATTCCTGAGGATAAAAGAGGTTCCTATTCTGCTTTCAGTAACGTTTCCTATAATGGCGCCGACTTACTTGCAAGATCAACCATCATAATAGGAGCTTTTGCCGCTCCGATGATGATGTCCGTTTATATCGGCCTGGTTGTTGCAGTCGGAACTTCTCTTGTATATTTCAGCCTTTTTTATAAAGAAAAATATCAAAGAAACATCCAGACCAGTACATAGCAATCGTCTGGTTTTAGTTTTTACATCACTTGGTACAAGCATTAAACGATTGTCATATAGTCAGCACATTAAAAAAGGCTGCCGATTAGATCGACAGCCTTCCATTCTTCCCTTAACGGAAGTCTTTTATTTGGGTAATAATACATTTCCAAGATAACGTCCTGTAAGCCATGTTCTGTTCCTTCGTACTGCAATCGACTGGAATGTCTCGTACTCCGGTGGTAATCATCTATCTTCAGACTCCTACGAGTCTGCCCTTTCCCCTCGTTCATTTCCTTGGGAAAGGCGCCCCTACCAAATTTGGGTTTCTCGCTCGCGGGGTTTACCTCGTTCCACCCTTTTTGTTTCCAAAAAGGCTCCGTCACTGTGGCACTTTTATAGGTACCGGTGCCATATTCTAAAAGAACTTAGGCACTTTCCCAGCCGTCAGCCTGAAACAGACTGCCCTAGCTTATTGGGCTAGGCACGAACACTACAGGCATCTCAGCCTGTGCGAGCATGGACTTTCCTCTACAATTTGCATTGCAGCGATTACCCAGACGTTATCACATGCAAAATTCATTATACCCTCATTTCAACTATAAAACAACTGTTATCATTTGGAAGATATTTTATTCGTAAAGCTTACTTCCAAACACATGCTTTTCTAAGTTGGATAAGCGTTTTAAAATATCGAAATTGGTGGTACCTGTTGCTTGCTGAACTGGTTGTACAGTTCTTTTCGGCTGTTCTTCCAATTGTTTTTTCAGCTTCATATTCTCTTGCTGAAGTGTTTCAATTTCCTGATGAAAAACCTCATAATCCTTTATAACTAGATCCAGAAATTGATCAACATCTTCTTGTTTGTATCCTCTGACACCCGTTTTAAATTCTTTCTCTAAGATATCCTTTGCGGTCAACTTTGTTTTATCTGAGAGCATTTTATTCACCTCAAATTCATACGACTAATATATAATATTTTTTCAAAAAAAGTGCTGTTTGTCAATTTCCTCTTAATAATCTTCCCATTGTGCCTCATCAATTAAACTTTGCAGGTCCCAAAATGTTATTTGATTAATAGGATAATCCTGTTTATTTTGTTTCTTTTTACCTTCAAACCAGCTATATTTAGGGCTTCCGTCCTTTTCATCATCGTACAATATTAACATTTCATCGCTTTTATCGACAATAAATTGGTTCTTTAGCTTTAACTGCCACGGTCCTTCATACGGTTTCTTTGAAATAGCCTCAACATAGTCTGCCTGAAGGAGTACCTCTTCATACAGCTCTTTAACCGGTTCTTTCCAATTATCTTCCTGATTTAAATAGGGCAGTAAAACACCTAGCTTAAGATCTGGATACTCTTCCTGCAAGTCAAAAATCACCTGTGCAGCCCATAGTTCTACTCCGGGTTGCCCTGTAATGATTACCCATTCCATACCTTCCTCGAGAAGAGTTAACAAGCGACTCAGGAGTGCTTTTTTTATGTATTTGATACCCTCGTGATTTTGATCAAAAATACCAAGCTCATGGGCCTTATATCCTGTTACAAATACGACTTTTCCCATATAAGTTCACATCCATTTATACATTATACATTAAATCATAAAAAGAAGAGGCTTTACGCCTCTTACTTTTAGCAGCAAAATCCACTGCCACTGCCACTTCCAAATCCACTTCCACTTCCACTTCCACTTCCAAATCCACTTCCTAGTCCGCTACCACTTCCTGAGCAACCAGGTCGCGGTAGAGTTGGTGTACCAAATTGATTAGATTGATTATGAACACTATTGGCACTTTGGAAAGAATGTGGGAAATGATGTTGATGTTGATACACATGCTTATTTACTTCAAGAGTTTGAACAGGATGCACATGCGGAACTATATGTGTATAGCAATTTTCCTTAACAAATTGAATCGGCTGGTGGCAAACCGGTGGGCACACCTGCACTTTGTTACACCCTGGTACTTGAATAGGACCACAATGATGTTGATGACGACGACCGAACATACGCGTCTCTCCTTTCATTATCTATATAGCTTACATAAATAGACTATGAAAAGATGGATAAGACTGTACTAAGGCAATTACCTATTTTCCGTTTATAAAAAAATGTTTCAGCATCAGAACTG
Source organism: Pradoshia sp. Z3_51 (assembly GCF_058215915.1). Classification (NCBI taxonomy): domain Bacteria; kingdom Bacillati; phylum Bacillota; class Bacilli; order Caryophanales; family Bacillaceae; genus Pradoshia; species Pradoshia sp. Z3_51. Next base: position 564,446 of record NZ_JBZAJC010000001.1, read on the forward strand.
CTACATTATAATTAAATAGAATTAAAAATTACCATCGATAATCCAATAACAACAAAGAATAAATAAAAGACAACCTTATACATCCGATTTATGTTCACTTCCTTCTGCAAATTATCAAAGGTGTATAACATTAATTTACATGGGATGGACAAACATAACAACCATTATTTAGTTTTCTTTTATTCCAATTTCTTCTTTATCTAATTTACGCTCCAGTCGACAAATGCGGTGAAGAGTTGATTTTTCATGAATACCATGCTTATGAAAGGAATATTCCCTTATTTTCACCAAAGCTTTATTTGTATACTCCAGAGCTTTAGCATAATCCTTTTTCTTATGCTCAAAATATTTTGCAAGCTCAATCAGGGAACAGCAAACAATTACTGGTGTCTGTGCATCGCACGCCTCTTCCCAAAGCTTTACTGCTGCTTCATCATTTTTATTCTTTTTATGTTCGTTTGCCAAATGAAATAGTACATTCAATCGTTCTTCATCATGCTTGGATTCAGAAATTCCTTTTTCAAAGGAACCAATAGCACGCTCTCGATCCTTTAAATAAGAAAACCACCTAGCCAGTTCAAATGAATCCTCATGCTCCAATGCATCATCATTTAATAATAGGGCGGATTGATGAATGTATAAGGTGATTAAAGATAAAACGTCCCATTCATTATGTTTCATAATTTTAAAAATAGCTTCCGGATTCTTCCTATCAATATAATCAAAATAAATGATAGGGGCAAGGTATCCCGGCACATCATCCTTCCTCTCGAAACCAAGTACCTCTTTTTCAACAACTGATAGCTTTACGCGATCCAATTTGTTTTTCCACAGTCTTCTAGAAGCATGATATAAATCGAAATGACCGAAATTAGGTAATTTCGGCAAGTGCTGACGCAAAAGAGTATGCTGCGTAACTACTTGCGGCCAGTCAAATGCCTTTCCATTATAGGTGACCAACGTCTCATAATTCACTTTTTCTAAAAAGGTCTTATAAAACGGAATTTCAAAGCCCGGTCTAGGTAGAAAATGTTGTCTGACCTTGATATGTTCATCTTCCAAAAAAGCATATCCAAGCAAAAAGATGGAAGTTCCTGCACCACCACCCAAACCGGTTGTTTCTGTATCGAAGAAAAACATTTGATTTGCTTCAAATCCTTTGGCGGAAAGAGGGTGCTTTAGGTCGCTCTCATTCCAAATCTTCACAATTTGTGCAAGCATATCAAATGTATACTTTCCATGCTGATAATTAAGTGGATAGCTGACCTCCCTGATTAGGCAATATTCATTCTCGTAAATAACAGGAAAGGCCCCGAATTCGCTCCATTGCTCAAAGAAAGGGATGTCAACATTTTTAATAGGTGTATCGGGTTCAGGTTCAGAGCATACTTCCATACGTTTTTTTGAGCCTTCGCCAACATTTGTATTCAAATGCTTTTTCATCCGGTTTAGTTTATTTTTAATGGACATGTAATTTGTCACCGGCCATTCGGTTTCCAAGAATGGATAACACTTTAATGGAATCCTCCTTTAAAGACGAGCCAGTGCCTTCCATTCCGACACAGGATGGGCAGCCATTTTCACATGGACAGACTCTAATTGCCTGAATCGTCTCCTGAATAATTTGTTCACTGTTTTCGTACATATGCTTGCTTAAACCAATTCCTCCCGGATAATGATCGTAAATAAAAATAGTCGGAAGCTCGTTATGTGTTGCCTTTACTTGAGGGTAAACATGAATATCCCCCGGATCACACAGCACATAGACTGGAATGATGCCTCGCAGAGCGTGAGCAGCACCCATTAGCCCTTCCTCGAGCCGCTCTTCCTTCCAATCGACACTCCCTTCCTTTAGAGAGAGCATACATGCATTCGTATGAATTTCTTCTTCTGGTAAATGGATTGGTCCCGAACCAATATTTTCATGTGAGTCAAATCTGATTTTCTTGAAGATGGTTGCCATAGCTCGAACAGAAACATCTCCAAATGTAGTTTCACTTTTCGGATTAACGTTTGTTCGGTCAATTTCCAGCACATCTACCTGAACTGCAAGATTTGCATCCGTATAGTAATCCACATTGACCTCGCGTACATATGCCTTCTTTTCTTCCCAATCCAAATACTCTACCTGATATTGGATTCCTTGATGTAAGTAAATGGCTTCATCATGTAGAAGAGTCATAGCTGAGAATCGGTCCGTTTCTCCGATAACCTGCACTTTTGGATTAGTTCGGTCTATAATGACCACATTCTCCTGCGAAGCAGATCTAAGACTGATTTCATGTGCTGGGAAAGCATCATTCATCCAATGCCATGTATCTTTATTTTTGTGCAATACATGCTCCTCTGCCAAATATTCCAGAATTTCTGTAACCTCTGCAGCGCCAAATTCCTCCCCTTCTTTAAACGGGATTTCAAAAGCTGCACATTTTAGATGATCAACAAGGATTACCAGATTATCAGGATTAATTCTCGCTGTTTCCGGACTTTTATTAAAGAAGTAATCAGGATGTTGGATGACAAATTGATCTAATGGACTGGAGCTCGCAACCATGATAATCAACGCCTCGCCGTGACGCCTTCCTGCCCTGCCTGCTTGCTGCCAGGCACTGGCTATCGAGCCTGGGTACCCCGTCATAATGCATGCCTGGAGCTGTCCTATATCCACGCCCAGTTCAAGTGCATTCGTGCTGACAACCCCATAGATTGATCCATCTCGCAATCCCTTTTCAATTTGCCTCCTTTGTGTCGGCAAATATCCCCCGCGATAACCCGTAATCGCCTTCGGTCCCAATTGTTTCGAAATTAATTCCTGTAAGTACGTAACCAATATTTCAACACGGACACGGCTGCGCGCAAAAACAATTGTTTGGATTTTATTCCTTAAAAGAGTGCTAGCTATCTTTCTGACCTCTAATATGGAGCTTCTGCGGATATTTAAAGGTTTATTGACGATTGGCGGATTATAAAACACAAAATGCTTTTTGCCTGCTGGTGCACCATTCCGCTCAATTAAGATCATTTTAGATTCCGTTAATTGTTCTGCAAGTTCCTTCGGATTGGCAATCGTTGCAGACGTACAAATAAAAATCGGATCACTTCCGTAAAAACGGCAAATTCGCTTTAACCTTCTGATCACATTAGCCGTATGACTTCCAAATACTCCCTTGTACGTATGAAGCTCGTCAATAACAATATACTTCAGATTTTCAAATAAACTGACCCATTTCGTATGATGGGGTAATATTCCGGAATGTAACATGTCCGGATTTGTCATTACGATATGGCCTGCTTTGCGGATTTTTTGCCTGATACTAGTCGGTGTATCACCATCATACGTATAGCTGTTAATATCTGCATCTGCAGCATCAATCAGTTCCTCTAATTCAGATTTTTGATCATAGCTCAATGCTTTTGTGGGAAATAAATAAAGAGCTCTTGTATCTGCATTCTCAAGAATCGATTGGAGAATCGGTAAGTTATAACACAATGTTTTCCCTGAAGCTGTAGGAGTGACCGCCACAATATTCTTATTATTTCTTATATATTTATAAGCTTCGGCCTGGTGGCTGTATAGAGCTTCAACCCCTCTTTTTTCAAGGGCAGACTTTAACTTTTCATTTAATTCAGTTGGAAAGGGTGAATACGTAGCTTTTTTTTCATCGATGGTATGCCAAAAAGCAATATTGTCTTTGTATTGTTCATCCTGTGAAAAATCATCTATGAACTCCACTAAATTTTTCTTCCCAAACATGATGCACACCTCATTTCTGTCATCATTGTACCGAATGAACGTTCCCTTGAAAAGGAAAAAGTCGCATCTTTTTCAAGATACGACCTTCCAATTATTGATTCACTTTTTCTATGAATGAGGTAATAGCCGTGGATACTTGCTCCGGGGTCTCAAATATTCCCATGTGCCCGGCTTTATCAATAACTATTTGTGTAATATGCTCTCCGCTCACAGTAAATACTTTCTCTATCGGTACAACCTCATCTCTTGCACCGGCTACGAGAAGAGCTGGGATATCGTTCCTTTGCAGCACATAATTCTTATCTTCACGATTTTTCATAGCCTTTAAAGCACCGATGATGCCTGTTGGTCTCGTTTCAACGCCAATATCATACAAAGTTTTCAGCATCTCTTGTTCGTTTTCCCTTGTTTCTTTTGACAGCAATTTAGGGATCAGATCCTTAACGAAAAAGGAAACTCCCTGTTCTTCTACTGTAGAGACACCTGCTGACCGTTTTTTCTTTGCTTCAGGGGAATCTGGTAATGCAGTGGAATGAATGAGTCCATATCCGCTGATAAGATCGGGATGGTGATCCACAAAGTCAAGGGTAATATATCCTCCCATTGAATGACCAAATAGATAAGCATCCTTTAAATCATGTTCAATAAAGAAATTATACAAATCCTCTGCCATATCATGAATATCGTATCCAATCTTTGTAGTATCTGTTTCGCCATGACCTCTTACATCAACAGCAATTACTCGGTAGAATTTCCTTAAATAAGGAATCACTTTTTCCCAGTAATCCTTGCTTCCGCAAAAACCATGCAGTAAGATAATAGGCTTTCCAGCGCCTTCTTCCTTAAAAGCTAATTTCACAAGATTATTCTCCATTTACTTCCACACCTTTTCATTTAATGATAATTAAATCTAAAGATCCGTCCCCGCATATTTTCTACGTTCAGGGTGGAGTCTTTTACATGTATGTATGATTCGATATTAAAAAGAGACAAGCTCAACTTCTAAAACTTTCTCTATATTTACCCATTCATTTTACCATTATCCCTCCTGTTATAACATTGCTTAAATATAAAGCAAAACCGCCATTATATAGCCAAATGACTATGATATCTTCGTTTACATCGTACTCCTTTATCACCCTAATTATTTAACAATTAAGAATAGCCTGCATATGCTAAAGATAGAATCATCAGAGGAGGAGAATATATGGCTCAAAACAAGAAGAATGGTGCATTTGAACCGCTCCGTAACTTCATTTCACAAATGGATGATTTGTTAACCGAGAACACAAGGAGCGGACTATTACAGTCTATGGATGATTTTTTCCAGAACCAAAAAATGTTTGCAAGCTTTCCCGTTGAATGGGAAGAAACAGAAACCCATTATATTATTCAAGCTCCTATCGCAGGTGTCGACAAAAATTACATTGAAATTGATATATCGGGTAGTAAATTAACAATATCATATGAAACTGTACGAAAAGTAAATAAAGGCGATCAAATCTATGCTACAGAAAAACAAAAGAAATCGAGAAGCTTTACATTCCATTACCCAATTGACGAAGAACAAATTGAGGCTAGCCACGAAAATGGCTTATTAACAGTCAAAGTCCCCAAATCAAAAAAGAAACGCATATCTATCCGATAAATAAAAAACTGCCGATCTATAACCGGCAGTTTTTTATGTGGTTACTTTAAATATAGAACCTACACCTTTTACTAAATTGGATACCTGATTCATTGAATTTAACATCATTCCCGCAGTATCAATCATTTTATTAAAATCGATACTGCCTTCCTGTGTTTTAAATTGATTAAGAACCGATGAAAAATTACTGCCCTGATTTTTTTGCATAAAGCTTTGTTTAGGATATGGATTAGTAATAGCTGTATTCATCTGCTGTAAAGGATAAAAATCTTCATCCTTAGAGTATAATGGGTTTTGAAATGGATTCACCGGTTCTTTTGGGTATTGATTCGGCATTTCCTGCTGCGGATAGCCGTAAAAATGTTGATCCTCCATCATACCGCCTGACATTGGCATACTTCCTGGATATTGCTCCATATAGTATGGATTAAAGGATGGCTGTTGATACATTTGGTTAGGATAGTAGGGTTGGTAAGCAAGGTTTCCTTCAAAAGGATTCAATTGTTGTTGCTGAATGCTCTCCGGCCCCCAACTACCCTGTGGTTGAACTTGAGGAGCCCCAGTTCCAGCCGGATAGATGTTTCGATATTCATATGGAGGCAAGCGGGATGCAGCCGGCATTCCATAATAAGGATTAAAATCACCATTACGCCTTCTAGCTTTCTTCTCAAGAAGTGGTTTAAGCATAACTCTCCCTCCGCTCTAACTATATACTTATACAGTATGCAGCATCTGGGATTGGGTGCTATACCGTTACTCCCCGTTCACTTCTTCCATCCGAATCTGTTCGAGTACAAACAAAGCTGCATTGCAATGTTTAATGAATCTCGACTTGCTTGACTCCGGAAAGTAACAATGGACAGAAACTTGTAAAACATTATTATGGGTATTCTTAATCTGCATGAGGGATAGATATTTAGGTCTTTTATCAGCTACCCATTGCTCAGCCTCAATAAGCCATTCATCTGCCAGCTGCTTAGTATGGTCGGCAAACGGCTTAATCACAGTGTGGAAATCTGCACGCTCTTCCGTTTCGCGTGCTTCTCTATAGATTTTTTCAGCATCTTTAACGATTTCTATCAAATCGATTGTCTTTTGATAAAAGTTATCTTTCATTTACATTACACCCTTGTTCTTTTTACCTAATCTAAACAGAATTTCCGAAAAAATGATACTATCTTGTATTTTACGTTAAATGAGCCAATTTCAATATAGACAGTTGTGTATCATGTTTGTAATCATCAATAAAATTATTCATTTTAATTTGAATATCTGCCATATCCATATCAATCTTCCTGGCTTCAGTTTTGATTGTATACGTGAACTCGGCTATTGTATCATTTACTTCATTATCTGTTTTTCTAATTATTTCTTCCTCAAGGGCTATTATTTCCTGCTCCAATTCCCTTAGCAATGTGATGATATTTTCTTTGGAACTCATGCACCTCACCCTTTCCTCATTCTTATACACTTAAGGTTTCGATTTAACTATTTCAATCCCTTCATAGACGACAAAACTAGAAGAGTATCGGCAAAGAAAACAGAGACGGCGCACGTAAATGCTTCCTTCGACAACTTGCATAAACTCTCTAAACATAGACAACCTAATGAATAGGAGGTGTAGTCATGAAGAAAAATACATCAGCTGCTCAAGAGAAAAAAAAGAAAAGCAATAACGCATCCAGCAAGCATACAGGCAATCCAAAACTAGATGGTCCAGATAAACCATCAACTTAAAACATTAGCTACCACTTACTTAATAGCCGGAGGATTTTATATTCTCCGGCTTTTTATTATTCTCTTTCACTTATGTCGCTTAAAAGATGACCTCGATAACATTCTTCTATATAATCATATACTCTAACCTTTTTATCTAAAAAGTACCTTTGACGAATCCAGCCAATTTATTATAAACTTCGAAGTGCCTTAGTTTCGTTTACATTCTATCAATTTAGTATTTATTGAAAGAGAAATACACGTTTATCTTATAATAAAATTACATAAATGAGTATCTGTACTAATTATTTAAACTTTCTATGTAAGTAATAATGAATTTTACAATTTTGATGCTATTTTTGTTATGATAAGGATGGGCTTGGAGGGATACTATGTCTATAAAATATCCTAATGGAAAACAATATAACCCGATTGCGAAAACCGGCAGCAAAGTACTGAAACAGAAAAAAGTGAATTATTCTAATCGGGGAATGACATTGGAGGATGACTTAAACGAAACAAATCTTTATTATATAGAGAATAACATCGCAATTGTTCACAAAAAGCCAACACCCGTTCAGATTGTTAATGTGTCTTATCCTAAGAGGAGCGCTGCAGTCATAAAAGAAGCCTATTTTAAGCAAGCCTCCACAACGGATTATAATGGTGTATATAAAGGCAGATACATTGACTTTGAAGCGAAGGAAACCAGACAAACAACCTCTTTCCCTTTAAAGAATTTTCATGAACACCAAATTGTCCATATGCGCAATATCATTAAACATGGTGGGATAGCCTTTATTATTATGCGCTTCAGTGTAACAGAGGAAATTTACTATTTACCGGCTGAGACACTGATCTATTATTGGGAAGAGATGCTATCTGGCGGTAGAAAATCTATACCAAAAAAGGATATTGAACATACAGGTGAAGTGATTCCGCTTGGGTTTTCACCAAGAATTGACTATATTAAGATAATTGACAAAAAATATGGTACCCAACTATTTTAAATGGTCCTTTATCCTGAAAGGAAGGTATGTAACACAATGTCAGATCAATATAAAACAAGGACAGAAAAAAGAAAATATGCAAATTCCAAAAGAAATAAAAAACAAAAGAAACAATCAAAATCATTATTAAAAAGAACCTTAATTGTTTTAGTTGCACTATTTATTATTGCAGGTATTTCAGTTGGAGGAGTTTTTGCATACTGGGCTGTCACAGCTCCTGAGATTGATGACAGCGCCCTGATTGATCCTATTTCTTCGAAAATCTATGATAAAAACGGAGATATATATACAGAAGTAGGCTCAGAAACAAGAGATTACGTCGATTATAAGGATGTTCCTAAATTGATGGAAAATGCCATCCTGGCAACTGAAGATGTGCGTTTTTATAAACATCATGGAATTGATATTATTCGCGTTGGCGGAGCTTTAATTGGAAACATAACAGGCGGCTTCGGCTCTCAGGGAGGTAGCACCATTACCCAGCAGGTAGTGAAAAACTCTTTCCTTAAATCAGAAAAAACGATTAAACGTAAAGTACAGGAAATGTACCTTGCTTTTCAACTTGAGCAAAAATATTCTAAAGAACAAATTTTTGAAATGTATGTTAACAAAGTATATATGTCATCCGGAGTCCATGGGTTTTCCACAGCATCCAAGCTGTACTTTGGCAAAGAATTGAATGAGCTTACCTTATCTGAAGCTGCCACGCTGGCAGGTATGCCACAAAGCCCAAATAATTACAACCCATTTACGTATCCGGAAAAAGCGGAAAAACGAAGAAACATCGTACTTAAACTAATGGAAAAAGCAGGTTTCATCACAGCTGAAGAACACGAAAAAGCTCAAGCCGAAAGTGTTAAAGATAGCTTAGTCCCAGAAGAAAAACGCGAGAAAACAACAAACACAAAATATAATGCTATTGTTGATCAAGTCATCGATGAAGTGGAAGAAATTGGAGACTACAATATATACACAGATGGCCTTCAGGTATATACGTCCATCGATCCTGATGCACAGGATCTAATGGATGAAATACTGAATAGCGATAAATATATCGACTACCCGAATGATAAATTCCAAGCTGGTACGGTCTTTATGGATACAAAGACCGGGGAAATCAACGCAATGGGCGGTGGAAGAAACCAAGAAGTAGCCCGTGGCTTTAACTATGCAACAGATTTAAAAACAAGGCAGCCGGGTTCAACCATTAAACCAATTCTTGATTACGGTCCAGCAATTGAATATTTGAAATGGTCGACTGCTCATATTATTAAAGATGAACCATATAAATATAGTTCCGGCCAATCAATTGGTAGTGCAACGGGTACCTATAAAGGGAATGTAACGATTCGTGAGGCGCTTTATAAATCACTAAACGTCCCTGCCGTTAAAACACTCCAAGAGGTTGGTAAAGATCAAGCTGGTAAATTTGCAAAAAAATTAGGTGTTGACTTTGGGGAAATATACGAAGCATCCGCAATCGGCGGTGTAGACAAAGCGGCATCCCCTCTACAAATGGCAGGTGCCTATGCTGCTTTTGGTAACGAGGGTATTTATAATAAACCGCATGTCGTAAAAAAAGTAGTTCTAAGAGACAATGATACTGTTATTGAAACGGCACCGGAACCACAAGTTGCCATGAAGGATTATACAGCCTTTATGATTACAAACATTTTGCAGGATGTTGTGACTAAAGGTACAGGAACTGCAGCCAATATACCAGGTCTTCACATTGCAGCAAAAACAGGAACAACAAACTACTCTGCAGAAGACCGTGCAAAATATAATATCAGTAAGAGCAGTTCACCGGATGCGTGGTTTATTGGATATACAACCAATTACACCATGTCTGTTTGGACGGGCTATGATCAACAATTAAAAAATCCGATGAGTAAGCAGGAAACAAAAATAGCCGCAAAAATCTTTAAAACAATGATGGGCAAAATGTCTGAGAATGTGACAACTGATAATTTCAAACAGCCAAGTTCCGTTGTCAAAGTTGCCCTTGAAAAAGGAACAAACGCTAAAGCAAGTGAATATACACCAAGTGATCAAATTGTATATGAGTACTTTGTAAAGGGACATGAACCTACTAAAACATCGGAAAAATATACAAAACCAAATGCGCCTTCTGGTCTCAACGCTGCTTTTGATGAAGCATCCAATCGAATAAACGTGAACTGGAAATATGATTCTTCTAATGACGCAGAATTTAATGTTCAGGTTGCCGTGGATGGCGGAGACAGACAAACGTTAACCACTACAAAGGAAACTTCCTTCAGCCTCGATGCTCCAGAAGCCGGGAAAAAGTATACATTCTATGTAACGGCTACTGTAGACGGCCAGGAGAGTGACTCAGCATCTACATCTGTTTCTATTCCTGAAGCTGCTCCAGAGGAGGAAGAACAGCCTGAAGAGCCGACTGAGGACAATACAGAAGATCCAAATCAACCTAACCCAGACAATGGCACAGGTAATGAAGAAGATCCGAATGAAGGTAACAATCCTGAAGAAGGTACTAATCCTGGTGAAGGCACCAACCCTGGCGAAGGCACCAACCCTGGCGAAGGAACTAACCCTGGTGAAGGAACTAACCCTGGTGAAGGAACTAACCCTGGTGAAGGAACTAACCCTGGTGAAGGCACCAATCCTGCCGAAGGTACCAACCCTCGTGAAGGCCAGCCAGAACCACAGGATGAGGATGCGCAAGAACGACCTGCTGCGAGAAGTAATAGTACTTCCCAGCCTGACGAAACTTCCTATCTGATTCCACCTGCTATTCAAGAAATGCCTAGACATATACGTAAAATTGCCTAAACCGTATACCAGGTCATTTTGAAATGAAAAGTTTCAAATTCCTATAAACAATAACTAAAATGCACTTCATGGTTAGACTTATTCTAACAATGAAGTGCATTTTTTTATGCTATATATGCGAATAACTTTCTACTGTAAACTAATCACAATAGATAACTCTGCCTATAGATAAAGTTATCTAACTGCAGAAGTCACCTTTATTTCATCCCCCCTGCTTCACCACAATATACTCCAATCCTCAAAAGATACAATTACTACTACATCAATTTTTTGATCCACTTAATGCAATCCCTTCAATAAACTGCTTTTGGAAAATAAAGAAGGCGATAATTAGTGGAATAATTGCCATGAATGATCCAGCCATCACTAAAGGATAATTAGTAGCATATTGTCCGTTTAGAGTTGCCAAGCCCGCAGATAGCGTCATTTTGTCTGGGGATGTATTTACAATTAACGGCCAAAGCAAAGAATTCCAGCCATATAGCAACGCAAAAATCGATACTGAAATGAGCGCAGGTTTAGACAAAGGCAGGATAATACTGAAAAATATACGTAACCTGGAGCAACCATCAATAACGGCGGCCTCTTCCAATTCTTTTGGGATTGTCATAAAAAACTGTCGCAGCAAAAATGTACCAAAAGCTGAAAACAGACCTGGAATAAATAAAGCTGGAATTGTATTTAATAGATTCATATCTTGGATGATTAAGTATTGTGGAAGTAAAAATATTTGCCCAGGAACCATTAAAACGGATAACATCAGGATAAATAATGTCTTCTTAAAGGGGAATTCAATTCGTGCAAAGGCATAAGCCGCCATTGCAGAAAGAAACACTTGTCCTAATGTGATGACCGCCGTAGAAACGAAAGTATTTAAATAATATTGACTAAAAGGTAAAAGTGTAAAGATGTCGCTAAAGTTATTCCATTGGGCAACTTCAGGAAAAAACTTTGGAGGAATACTGATTGATTCACTTTTTGTCTTGAGTGCAGTTAGCACCATCCAAATAAAGGGGAACACCATCATAATGGAACCAAATATAAGTAATACGTGAACAACCCATTTTCCTTTGTTTTTTTTCTTCATCATCTTGTCCACCTCTTATTCATAATGCACCCATTTCTTTTGAAATCCAAAATTAATAACGGTAATGATCATAGTTAAAAGTAATAAAACAACGGTAATAGCGGCGCCATATCCTTTGTCATTTAATATAAACGCATGCTTATAAAATAAATAGGCCAGGGATTGGACACTTTCAAGAGCCGGATTAGTCTGGGAATACATTAGAAAAATCAAGTCATACACCTGCAGTGCAGAAATCAGCGACGTAATCAAGCTAAAAAAGATTGTCGGAGTTACTATCGGTAACGTAATCTTAAAAAACTTTTGCAAGGAACCAGCCCCATCTATTTCTGCCGCTTCATAGAAAGATCTCGATATTCCTTGTAATCCAGCTAAGAATATAACTATTGAAGTACCAAGGGAACTCCATATACCTACAATAATTAAAGAAATCATGGCTGTGTTTGAGCTTGTCAGCCAAGCTGGTCCCTGAATACCAACCTGAGCAAGGATTTGATTTATAATTCCGTAGTCTGAGTTATACATCCATTTCCAAATCATAGCGACTGCAGATGTCATCGTAACAGCCGGAAGAAAGTAGATAACCCGGTAAAAAGATACACCCTTTATTTTGTTATTTAAAAGAGTTGCGATTAATAATGAAATGACCATCGAAATAGGTACAGTAAATATAGAATAGATTATGGTGTTTTTCAAAGCTGATAATACTTCTCCATCTCCAATTAGCTTCTTATAATTAGCAAGTCCGGTGAAAGTATTTCCACCGAACATGCCCCATTTTGTAAATGAATAGAAAACGCTTTGAATCATCGGAAAAAGATAGAAAACGAACAATCCAAGAAATAGAGGGCCGATAAAAAATATAGCTGCCAATATATCTCTTCTCTTATATTTCGATCTTTTATAAGGGATTACGTTACCGTCGTTTTTTGCCAAATCAATCATTCCCTACTCGATTATTTTTTCAATAGTTCATCCGCTTGCTTGGCCAATTCTAAACACGCTTCTTCCACTGTTATTTCACCTGTCCATGCTTTTGTTAGTATATCAGCCTCAATTGCAATGGCAGCTGAGTTATTTTTCTTATTCGGAAGCGGTACTGCATACTCGACAGCATCTATGAATACTTTTAGGTTTTTATCTGGATAAGCATTCATCCATCCCTCTTGTGAGCCTTCATAGGCTGATAGAACCTTTCCTGAGTTAGCGGTATGCTCATTCGCTTCTTTAGTAGAAAGGTAAGCAACCCATTTTTTAGCAGCTTCTTCATTTTCTGTTTTGGCAGAAATAGCATTCGCTAAGGCATTTGACGTTGTAGCTCGGATTTCACCTTTTGGCATAGGTGCAACATCAATATTCTCTATCCCGTATTCATCAGTAAAATACGTTGGTACCATATAAGAACCATCCAGAGTCATAGCAATACGTCCATTTAAAAACAATTCGGATACTGTCGTACTAGCCATTTCTTCAACTGTTGGACTGGATCCTTCTTTAACAAAGTCATACCAAAATTGTACGCCAGCTATCGTTTTTGAATCAGAAAAACCAGACTTTGTCCCATCCTCAGCAAACGGAGCTCCTCCACTCTGTAATAACGTTTCATAATATCCACCCTGCCACGTTACTGGCGCAGCCATGCCATAAATATTCTTGTCTTTATTTGTAAGCTTCTTGGCTACTTCTCTCCATGTATCCCAAGTCCATGTGTCATCCGGATAGGCAATGTTTGCTTCATCGAAAATCTTTTTATTATAGTAAAGTGCATGTGAATCGAAATCCTTTGGAATTGCATATAGCTTCCCATTTCTTGTATAGGAATCCAAATATTGTTGAGGGAACTTATCTTTATCAAATTCAATGTCATCTAAGGGAAGGACAACCTCATTATCAATATAATCAGGTACACGCGGGAAATTAATCCAAAAAACATCTGGGGCATTATTTCCTGTTATGGCTGTTTCTAATTTTGTCCAATATTGCGCCCACGGTGTGATTTCAAACTTTACTTTAATACCTGTTTCCTCTTCAAATTCTTTTGCGAGCTCTTCATAAATTGGCGCTTGCTCCTTATCCCATAAAGCATAAGTAATTTCTTTTCCGTCCCCTTTAGCATCGGACTTAGAATCATTCGAACAACCAACCAACATTGCACTGATAATCAAGAAAAAGACTGCTAACCACTTTACTTCCTTTTTCATAAATATCCCCCTTTAATTTGGTCTTACTTGCTTAATATATATTTCATAGCATTGCTGGTGTCATATGCTAGTTGTATCGAGTTTTCTTTGTAAGGACTTAACTCACAAATCACATCCCCGTTGTATCCTATTTCTCTTAGAGCCTCCATAAGAGACGACCATTTCATATCTCCGCTTAAAAGACCCGTAAATCCACGTATATTCCCTATATCCTGGCGAAAATCTTTAATGTGTACCTTCGTGATTCGTTCACCTAAAATGCGCACCCACTGCTCTGGAAAGCCAAATTGCAACACATTTCCTGCGTCAAAATAAGCCTTTACCGAAGGATGATTGATTTCATCAAGGAAACGACGCATCTCAAGTGGGCTAAGTAAAAATTTATTCCAAACATTCTCCACACCTATAACAATTCCGAGTGGTTCTGCATATATAGCTAATTCTTTTAGAGCCGATTGAGCCAAGTCATAGCAGTCATCATAACTATTTGTTTCCGTTACAACACCAGGGACGATTAATACAGTATCTCCACCAAGGACAGCACATACCTCAATCATTTTCTTAGCGATTTCTAATCCCTTTACCCTTACTTTCTCGTCGTATGAGGTCAGAGGGTATGTCCAATGTAAGCTTGTCGCAATACTACTGATTGGTAACTGATAAGTCACTGATAAATTTTTGATTGTCTCAAGCTCTAACTCTGTAGTTTCAAGGGTTAAAGCTGGGTTATCTATTAACCCTAATTCAGAAGTAATGGAATCCTGAGGCATACTTTCAGACATATTCAGTTCAATTGAATCGAATCCAGCTTCCTTTGTTACTTTAAAAGTAGTTTCCAATGATAAATCAGGTGAAAAACACCAGCTATTTATACCTTTTCTCACTTTCCCAACCTCCTTTTAATTAATTACTCTGTATCCTTTTTCAATCGATTGATAGGCCATTCTCGCCATCTTTACAGTGAATAGGCCATCTTCACCTGATACTGGTGAAGGCATATTTTGATCAATGGTGTCTTTAAAAGCTTTTATCATGGCCATATCCATATCTTCTTCGTAATATGTAAAAGCCGGACTTGCTTTTTGATTGTAGAGTAATGCCTTTCTCCCAAATCCATCGGCGTGAATCCACCCTTTATCTGTGACCAATGTAAGTGAGGCATCACCCCATACTGGATACTCTTTAGGTCTGTTCCATGATGTATCCAGACTCATAAATGTCCCATCCGTAAATGTCACATGCAAGAGCCCTGTATCCTCCACAAATGACTCACCGAGTAAATTCTCCCCTCTAGCAAATACGGAATCTATTTGAGGAGCAAAAAACCAATTTACTAGATCTGCCATATGAATCGTATGATCAATGATAGCTCCTCCGCCAGAGAGTTTTTGCTCTACAAACCAACCACCAGGTGATTTTCCATGATTCGTGGCATTAATTGCAATTAGCTTTCCGCATGTCCCTTCGTCTATCAATTGTTTTAAGGACTGCATAGGTTGAGAAAAGCGAACTGGATGAGCAATCATCAATTTAACACCAGCGGCGTAGCAATCCGAAATCATCTTTTCGGCATCTTCAACCGTAAGTGCCATCGGTTTTTCGACAATCACATGCCTCTTATAAGAAGCGGCTGAAACAGTATATTCACAATGAAACGCATTCTCTGAACAGATCAGAACCGTATCAATATCTGTTTGCAAAAGGTCATCCAATTGTTCATATGGGGCAATCCCATACTTTTCACTAAATTGAAACATTTTCTCCTTATCCCGATCATAAATACCGACAATTTCAATTCCAAGTGTCTTTAAACATAATGTGTAGCTATACACGTGCATATGAGCACAACCAATGATTCCTACTTTCATGAAGATCCTCCTTTCTCTACCAAAGCCACTTGCCCTGTCTGAAGACTTTGGATTGCTTTACCCCACCATTTCTCAACACGATCATCCTTCATATATTCAGGATTAATCTCAAGCACTTGCAGAAAATCTGATTGTAAAGCTTGTTCAACTGACGAATCAAACACATACAACCCAGTTGTTCCGGCTATCTCCATTTGTTTTATGTAGATTGATCGACTTAGTGAAAAATCAAAAAAAAGGTTAGCTACCGTCCTATCTGTAAATTGACAAGTGATTAGCCAAACATTTTTTTCATGGTTTGCAGAAGTATTAATATCTTTTAAATCTTGCTTTATATGAATATTGGATATCCAATATAAAGCTTCCTTTATATGCTGGGTGATGATTTCTAATGGTTTTTCTGGAGCATGGAAGTTATATCGAATAAAGGTAACGTTTCCTACATTTCCTTCCCGGACTTCTCTTAGGGCAGCTTGATCTTCTAACTTCACAGAGAACCCTCCATTACAATATATTTGTCCTCTTCAATTGATTGTTGTGCAGCAATGACTAGCTCAGAAACGGTGAAACTACTTTCCAGATTAGAACGCGGTTGAGCCCCTGTTTGAATACAATGAAGAAAATCCAAAATCATTTCAGCATCTCCTCCACCATGGCCAACTGTATTCTCTATTTCGTAGACTAACTTTTCTTTTTTCAAACGATCATGAACTATGATTCTATTGTTCTCATCATCAAAGTATAGCTCACCCTTCGTACCAAAAAACTGAAATTCCCTCCGATAATAAGCTGCAAATTGGCATAATGTATACGTAACTTTCGCTCGATTTTGGTATTGAATTAGCAGAGCCTGATGATCATCTACATTTACCTCAGAATCAAACACACAGTGATCTGGCCAACTTTCTTGCCACTCAATTCCTTTATGCTTCTTGATATTAATTAGGCTCTCCTCACATGTCCATTTATGCTGACATGTTCGACAGTGCAGTTCTTCCTTTAAAGGAGATCCAAATTTTTTGATGGACCCAGGTTCACCAAACACTTCTAAACCTCCAAATGCTGCCACCTTTACCGGCTTGGCTCCAATCATCCAAGATAAAATATCCAGACTATGTGTAGCCTTTTGAAGTAATAAACTGTAGGATTTAGATTTAAGCCTATGCCAATCATGAAAGAATGCGTAACCACCATAGTTAATGTGGTCTGTTCCATTTGCAAGGAATATATCGCCGATAATTCCACTGCTTATTAAGCTTTTTGCTTTAAAATATAATGGTGCGTATCGCAGGACATAACCAACCTGAAAAACTTTTTTATAATCTTTTAAGGCGGAACGAATCATAGAGATTTTTTGCAATGAAATATCTAGAGGTTTTTCGCATAAAATATGTTTGCTAAATTTTATCGCTTCTAAAATAATTTCAGCATGGGTATCATCCGGAGTAGCGATAAAAACTGCATCCACCTCCGTGCTCTTTAGCAAGTTTCGATAATCAGTGGTTGATCGAATTTGTTTTTCTTCAAATAAGTTAAAATTTGTGCCTTGTTGATCACATACATAGACTACTTCTATTTCTGGATGAGGAATTAGGGACTGAAGAGCGAATTTACTGCCTCGATTGCCTAATCCTATAACTCCGAACCTAATCAACTGCTTTCTCCCCTTCTTCTTTCAGCCTCAATTTATGTTCAAATGCTTGAATCGACCTGGCATATTCACTCGGACTTAATCCAGTTTGTTGTTTAAAGCAATTCGAAAAATAATGAACTGAATCAAACCCTAGATTTTGAGCAATAAGTGTAAAGCTCAAGTTATTTTCTCTGATTAAGACTTTTGCCTCTTCCATTCGAAGCGCCTTAAAGAAGGACATCACGGTATATCCCGTTTCTTCTTTAAATATTTTCTTCAAATATGTCTTACTAAGAAAAAAATGGGTACATATATCATCTAAAAATAATTGCTTATGTAATCGTTCATTCATGAAATCGATAATGTCATTCACAATCTTTTTTTCAAACTTTTTCTTAGTTGCTCCGCTGACACGTTGCTGATTGATTTCCGAAGTCTCATCTCTTATCAATCGTATTAAAAACTCACTTAAGTACAAATACATCATCTGTTCCGCTCCAACCCTAGGGTTTGGCAGGCGTATATCGTCTCGATATATCCTTCCTAGACTTGGCTGAAATACATCTTTTGCTTCTTTTAAAACTTTAGCCAACAATTCTCTTTCTCCAGTTGCGACCCTCATGATTTTATTTTCGAAAAAAGACATGATTGGAGATTTACAAACAAAGCTAATGACTAAGACATTAGGAGCACAAATTCCATTCGCCCACAAATTATGAAATTCGTTCGGTTTATGGAAAATAATATCTCCTTCTTTTAATTCGTAGCCTTCTTGATCAGCAGAAACCTCTAACTTCCCCTTATCTACATAGACAAATTCCCAAAAATCATGTTTTTCACCCGTATACCGATAATCCTTAGAGAACTCAAAATAATATAATGTTAAAATCTTCTCAATTTCAATTAGATATTGCGGTGGATAAATATTCTTAAAAAAATCAGCCCTCAGAAGAATCGCCACCTTTATCGGAAATTTCAGAATACTTATTTCCAATTATTACAGTATTTCCCTAATATAGGTACTACTTTTTACTAATTCAGTCCTTTTTTACAAGAAATGGGGCTTTAATTCTAAATATCAAAAGACTTCTTGATAGTTAAGGTTAAAGAAGATTTATATCTTAAATAAAATACTTTTGAAACCGACTGAGGAGGTTGCCCATGTTAAAAGTAGGAATTGTAGGATTAGGTTTTATGGGAAATGCTCATTTACAGAAGTATTTGAGACTGGAAAAGGAAGGATACCCCATTAAATTAGTATCTATTTGTGATGTGGATGAAAAAAAGCGGCATGGTAAAGTAGTGGAGGGGAATTTGGAGACTGGTAAAGAGCAGGTAGATTTCAGACGGTTCACCTTCTATGAAAAAATGGAAGACATGATTAAGGAAGAAAAACTAGATTATGTAGACTTATGCCTTCCAACGTACCTACATGCTCCACTGGCCGTTCAAGCAATGGAATTAGGTGTCCATGTCTTGTGTGAAAAACCGATGGCAATCTCAACAAAGGACTGCTCCTTAATGATTGAAGCCTCTAAGAAATATGACCGGCAATTAATGATAGGCCAGACTCTTCGTTTTTTCCCAAGTTATCAGTACTTAAAAGAAACAATTGATACAAATAGATATGGTCCTGTAATAAGTGCTTCATTCTTCCGAGGCGGTTCAACACCTATATGGTCTTGGGAAAACTGGCTCCTGCAAAAGGAGAAATCAGGTGGATGCTTACTCGATCAACATATCCATGATGTGGACACTATCAATTGGTTATTCGGTAAACCTGTAGCTGTATCTACAAGCGGAAAAGTGATTTTTGAAGGTAATGGATATGACATTGTCTCTACCAACTATCACTATCTCGATGGCAAAGTAGTAAATGCCCAGGATGACTGGACAATTAAAGGTGATTTTGGATTTGAAATGCGCTACAGAGTGAACTTTGAAAAAGGAACCATTATTTTAGAAAACAATGTACTAACTGACTATCCTGCCGAGGGTAAAAAATTTGTGCCTGATATATCAAAAGAAGACGGCTATTATCTCGAAATTAAACATTTCGCTGAAGCAATAAGGCTGAATACCAGTGCCCAAGATGCAATTCCGTTAGAAAGCACAAAAGAAACCATATATATAGCAGAAAAAGAGCAAGAATCCGCAAACCAATATGGAAAATTGCTATATTTATAGGAGGACAAAAGCCATCCCATATAATTACAATATAGAAAGAAGCCATACAGAGTTATTAAAACCTGTGTGGCTTCTATTTACTACTATTAACATACATCATTTTGTATACTTATTTAAAGCTGCCATTTTGGCCGCAATCTTGATTTGCTCTTCCATTAGGCTTTTTAATTGCATAAAGCTTGGGTAAAAGTATGGCCTTGCCAATATAAAGGGCAAACGCTCTTCCACATTAACCGGTTTCCCCTTTAATTCCTTTAGACATGCAGGGAAGCCGCATAAATTTACAGGTACTTGATTCGACCAATACATAAACGAAACATATAGTACAATTCCTTTTAACATATATGGTTTAATTTCCTGCTTTTCTCTGTTAGCGAACATTATTTCCAACTGTCGAACGATTTCCGCCCATTCATTCGTCAGCTGCTCCCTTATAACAGAGAAATCCTCCCAGGGCCTGTACAGATCATTGCCTTTATAATAATAATAATCATATGGAAAACCAAGATTAAAAATATCTTTATTCCATCTCAAAAAATCATTTTTATCAAGTTGATTGTACTCAAAATTAAAAGGTTTAAGATTTAATTCTGGAATATTCATTTTCCTTTTCCTGCTGCTTTCATTCTTTTTTTCCCTTCACGGCACAGTAGAAGCATAGGACACTCCTCACATTTTGGCGATTGAGCTTTGCAATGGTATCTACCAAAGAAAATTAATCGGTGATGGGTAATCGACCATTCTTCCTCTGGGATTCTTCTCATCAGCGTTTTTTCAACCTCTAAGACGGAGTCCTTCCACCTGCATATACCAAGCCTTTTACTTACTCTCTCCACGTGTGTATCCACAGCGATTGCAGGTGTTCCATACGCTACTGAAACAACCACATTCGCTGTCTTTCTCCCTACTCCGGGAAGCTCAACTAATAAATCCCGGTCATTCGGAACTACCCCATTGTATTTTTCCAGAATAATCTGCGATAACTTCTGAATATTTTTCGCTTTATTTCTGTATAAACCAATTGAACGAATATCATTTTCCAATTCACTAAGCGGTACTGAAAGGAAATCCTCTGGTTTTTTATATTTTTGAAAGAGATTTTTCGTTACTTTATTCACCAAAGCATCCGTACATTGTGCCGATAATACTACCGCCACGGTTAATTCGAATGGATTGGAATGATTTAATTCGCAATGGGCCTCAGGAAACATTCTTGCCATTTCGTCGAGACAATATCGAATTTGTGTATTGGTAAGCATCTAAATCCCCCTCCCTTTATTCTTTATTTTTCGCGAATAAAAAGACCGGATAAAAGGATCTATCCTGGTCTATCGATTAAAGTCTATTCTAGCCAATTATATAATGGCAACTCTTTAGCAACGGGAACAGTTTTAGCAGGACTTTTTTTCGTGTAGCTTCTGAAGCGTTCACTATACGCCTTGGCTTGTTCCAACGTTTTGATACTGTGTTTCTTCCAATCGAACAAAATACGATCTATATATCTGAAACTGAGCTTTCCGGAGATAACGGCTTCTTTAAGAGCAGCCTTAACCAAATCAGGTGAATGCTGATCCTCATCCAGCCACATCGTTAATGTTTCACCCTCAAAGGGTGATAAGGGCCGGCCAAATTCCTTTTCAAATACGGTATATAAGGATTCACTCTTAATTACTTTCTCTTCAAAGTCGGTTTGCTTAGCTTCTTTTAAATAATGATAGGCCAATTTTTCAAATAATGGCTTGATTGAATAGCTCTCATAACCTGGTTTTTCATCCTCTGTAATATCTAAGAAACCATGCTGAACCAGTTTTCTGAGCAGGTTAGTACAGTCCATTTCAGTGAGGTTCATTACAGAAGAAATTTCAGCAGGAGTGGGAAATGAATTCCCGTTCATCGAAAAGTTTTCAACATGTAGTAAAAGCATCATCTCTTGTTCATTTAATCCCATCTCTTTGTAACTGCTTAACAAATAAGAGGGTATGACAACATTCGCCTGCTTAATCCAATTCGACAGATTTTTTATAGTCATAATTCGACACCTCACCTTTTAGTATACCATGTATGCTGATTTTGAAGTACGGAAAAACAAAACCTGACAATAAAATAAATTGCCAGGTTTTATTTGACTATTAAGGATATAGACGATTTAAAAGACGAGGGAATGGAATCGTTTCACGAACATGTTCCACACCGCTTATCCAAGCAACCGTTCTCTCTAGCCCAAGACCGAAGCCAGAATGAGGAACGGAACCATATTGACGTAATTCATAATACCATTTGTAAGCATCCATACTTAAATTATGTTCATCAAGTCTTGCTTTTAATAGATCCATATCGTGGATACGTTCTGATCCACCAATGATTTCACCATAGCCTTCCGGTGCAATTAAATCTGCACATAAGACAACATCATCACGGTCAGGAGCAGGCTGCATGTAGAACGGCTTAATTCCTGTAGGATAATGGGTGATAAACACAGGCTTATCATAGCTTTCTGCAATTGCTGTTTCGTGAGGAGCACCGAAATCATCGCCCCACTCGATATCATCAAAGCCCTTCTCATGCAAGAATTTAATTGCATCATCATAGGTAATTCTAGGGAATGGTGCTTTGATATTTTCTAATTTGGAAGTATCTCTTCCTAGCGTTTTCAGCTCAATCACACAATTTTCCAGTACAGATTGAACGATATAGGAAACATATTGCTCTTGAACTTCTAAGTTCTCATTGAACTCAACAAATGCCATCTCTGGTTCAATCATCCAGAATTCGATTAAATGACGTCGCGTTTTGGATTTCTCAGCACGGAATGTTGGACCGAAGGAGAATACTTTCCCAAGTGCCATTGCTGCCGCTTCCATATATAATTGTCCACTTTGAGATAGATAAGCATCTTCATCAAAGTATTTCGTTGCGAACAATTCTGAAGTACCCTCTGGAGCACTTCCTGTAAGAATCGGCGGGTCAACTTTTACAAAGCCCTCTTTATTAAAGAATTCATACGTAGCACGAATGATCTCATTACGAATTTTCATGACAGCATGCTGGCGCTTTGAACGAAGCCATAAATGTCTGTGATCCATAAGGAACTCAGTGCCATGCTGTTTCGGTGTAATCGGATAGTCAACTGCTTCTGCAATTACTTCAAGTCCTGTTACAAGTAGTTCGTAACCAAATGGGGAACGCTCATCCTCCTGAACAATACCTTTCACCCATACGGACGTTTCCTGAGTAATCTTCTTAGCGGTATTGAATAATTCTTCATCAACCTCTGCTTTGACAACTACGCCTTGAATAAAGCCTGTACCATCGCGCAGCTGCAAGAAAGCAATTTTTCCTGAAGAACGTTTATTGGCAATCCAAGCACCTATCTTAACTTCTTCATTAACATATTTATATACTTCATTAATTGTACATTTCACATTTTTTCCCTCCAAAGCTTAAACAAAACCAGGTTATGTACCCTATTCATTATACAAGTACCAAAATGGACAAGCAAATACAAAATTTCACCTGTACATGAAATAATCCATTATTTCATCGATCCTTTGCAGAAAACATCCATTCTCGCTTGCTCGTTTTTTAAATTAATCCTTAACCCCCTCA
Source organism: Pradoshia sp. Z3_51 (assembly GCF_058215915.1). Lineage (NCBI taxonomy): Bacteria > Bacillati > Bacillota > Bacilli > Caryophanales > Bacillaceae > Pradoshia > Pradoshia sp. Z3_51. The sequence continues at coordinate 587,973 of NZ_JBZAJC010000001.1, forward strand.
TTTACCATCAGTCAGTAAGGTAATGAAGCGGCTTAAATTAATACCATTCACTCAAAAAACCCCTTTAAGATCATCCAGGAATTTTCCTTAAGGGGTCGTTTCGTTTACCGTCTCCCTGTGAATCCTATTTATTCAGCCTTTGTTGCTGATTTATTTATCACATATTCCTTTATACGCTTAACAGCTTCTTGAAGTGCTTCTAACGATATAGCATACGATAAGCGTATATTATCAGGTGCACCAAAGCCAGAACCGGGAACTACGGCTACCAGAGCATTTTCCAATAGATCTTCTACAAAATCATCTACACTGTTAAATCCACACATCTCTGCCGTTTTTGAGACATTTGGGAACAGGTAGAATGCCCCCTGAGGTTTCAGACAAGTCAATCCCGGTATCTCAAGCAATTGATCGTAAATAGCATCCAATCTTTGTTCAAACGCACTTCGCATAATTTCAACTTGATCTTGCGGTCCTGTATAGGCTTCAATTGTTGCATATTGTGCGGTCGTTGTCGGATTGGACGTACTGTGGCTTGCCAAGTTCGTCATTGCTTTAATTAACGCTTGGTCACCTGCCGCATAACCAATTCTCCATCCTGTCATAGAATGGGATTTGGAAACACCGTTAATGACGATTGTTTGCTGCTTAAGCTCTTCGGAAAGCTCTGCTATCGATACATGTTCATGGTTGTGGTAGACCAATTTCTCATAAATTTCATCTGAAACTATAATAATATCATGTTTTAAACATACCTCACCAATCGCCTGTAATTCTTCAGCTGTGTATATCATACCGGTAGGATTGCTTGGTGAATTGATAATAAGCGCTCTCGTTTTTTCAGTAATTGCTTTTTCAATCTGTAAAGGCGTTACCTTAAATTGATTTTCTTCTTTACCTTCAATATAAACAGGCACTCCATCTGCCAATTTAACTTGTTCCGGATAGCTTACCCAATATGGAGTAGGAATCAGCACTTCATCCTCTTCATCCAAAATTGCCTGAAAAAGTGTATATAAAGCGTGCTTGGCACCTGAAGCGATAAAAATTTGGCCGTTACTGTATGTTAGTCCTTGATCTTTTTGCAGTTTATCTGCGACAACCTTGCGCAGGGATTGCAATCCAGCAGAAGGTGTATATTTTGTGTGGCCATCCCGCATGGACTTTTGCGCTGCTTCGAGTATGTTAGCTGGAGTATTGAAATCTGGTTCTCCTGCTCCAAGTCCAATAATGTCCAGACCTTGGGCTTTAAGCTCTTTTGCTTTGGCTGTTATTGCTAGTGTTGATGATGGTGTTAATGCTGATACTCTTTTTGCTAATTTCATCCGGTTCCATCTCCATCCTACAGATTATCGTAATTACGTATTAAATTGCCTGTTTTGAAATTCAGGTAATAATACCCATAAAGGTCTTTATTATTTTTATAGGTTACTTCCCATAAGGGTTGATTATTTTCCATTCCCAAATGGGCAGACACAATCTTCTTCACATTCTTTTTTTCTTTCACGATTGCAATGGCTTTATTTTTACTAATACCTTCTGAGAGGGCAATAATCTGGCTTTTCTTTTTCTTATCATCCGGCACCCAAACACCGATTTTTTTGCCATCTGCTGTTTTGCCAGTTATTACACTCCATGTCTCATTTCCATTATATAAATAGAAATCATCCACTTCTGTCATTCCAGCTGTTTCTCTGGCAATATCTTCTGCACTCTTTTCAGCGTCTTTCCTGGTGCTGTCACCAGCATAGATAGCCTGAATAAAAAAGCCACTGCCAATCAGGATAATAATCACTATGCTCCAAATTACTTTTTTCATATCTATTTCCTTTCAAGTTATGTACGGTATATTGAAAAAACAGCTGTTTGTTGATCTTGTTTATCTAATGCCAAGCCAAACATTAAATTCTCTTTTTTCAACGTTTTATTTAAAGAATCAACGATTTTATATAAATCATTCGTGTATGTCAATTTAACACTTGATAATAGCTCTACCTTACTCTCCATTGTAAGTCCTCCCAAAACGTAGCGCTCTCGTACACATTATACCAAAATAAAATTGCAAATAGCTTTACTTTACTAAAAAAGCGAGCCAAACATTAAATTCCTTACATATTCCTGTATATTGGCTTTACGTAATTTAGACCATGTTCAAACATACTTCTATCACTCCGAATCAAATCATTCTCGATCAAGACCCATTTGCTGTCTTTTTTATAATTCGGAGAAGTATTAAGCAAGCTTCTTAAATTAATGATTAACTCAGATATTAAATCCTCATCTGGAATCGTGCTGTTCATTTCGACTGGAGGCTCAACCATTAAAATCATTGATCGGCCATTATAAGTATGCCAAACCTGATCCCAGCCAGTGTAATTCATTAAGAGAATTGATTGGTCAACAGCAAGATGATTTCGCAGCATTTTCATGGCAGAACCGGAGGATAGTCCCTGAGCCTGCAACTGTATGTGCGTAAATTCTGCTAATCCCTTCATGTCATTATATCTTGTTTTTAATGATTCTTGTGATTGAAAAAGAAGGATTAAGGGCTTTTGTTGCTTTTTCACAAAATCAATCAGCGTATATCCCGACTTTTCCTTCAATGGAGTCAATATCGTTAAATATTGCTCTTTTACCGGGGGGATCACCAGGCTACTCAACTTGTTTTCCTGAACACCTAATTGTTGTGAAATAAAATGGAAGGATCCACCTACCGTCAAGACATCTGAAATAAATAAAATATGGCTATCCGGCTTTAATAAGTTTCGATTAACCCATTTTGAGACCGATAAGGGCTGGGCATATATTTGGACTGAATTTCTATTTCCCTTTACATTCCAACTCGCCCAAACCTCATCATTTGTATCCAGACTCTTAAAAAACCTATTTAAAGTAACTCGGATTAAATTTATTTCCCCCGATAATTTTGTTAATTCATCAATAATGTTAAATTGACTTCGCTTTAATTTTTCAATTGGTACTTGGTTCAACTCACCAAGGATCTGTTGAAATTGTACTACTAATAAACCGAGAGAGTCATACAGATCATTGGCTTCTTTTAATAATTGATCCATGTATTTTTTATTCTCCAGCTCAGAAAAATCAAGCTTACATTGCACTCTAGGTCCGTCCATATCCTTTTTGCTTTTCATTCCATATGTGAACAATGCCTCAAAAAAACTCTCCACACTGCATGCGATTTCTTCCAATAAAACAGCCAGTTGATTTTCATTATATGGACCGGTTGTTTTTTCCTTTAAAAGTAATATGACAGATCTCAGTAATTGCCGATTATCCAAAGTTCCAATTTTATTCAAGAGATTCCTCACTTCTACATAGCTCAGCTCTTTCGTTAATCCGCTTTCAACAGAGGATGGAAAATAATTAGCTTCCTCAAGTACTATATTAGGGCACTCGCTTAAGAAATCCCCTGTTTGAATATCCGAAATTAGACTGTCATGAGTACTAAGAATAATCTTTGCCTGCTTAGCAGCCAGCATCTGTCTCGAATAGAAATCCCGTTCCGTCCACGGCTTAAGCAAGCGTGGATGCAAATGGGCATGGTGGGCTACTTCCTTCCAATATTCTCTTCCCCCCGAGGATAAATTAAGCTCTTCCAAACAGCCTGTATTTGTCATGGTTAACCAGACTAATATTTGCATTTTTGCGATTGTACTTTCATAATTTTGTTGTTTTTCCCGCATCGATTGCTCGAACTTCGGCAAACTTAAATACTGCTCCTTAGAATGCAATATGCTAACTTGATTTTGAATCATTTTAGAAGAATAATCCCTCTGAAAAATACCCATTAACTGTTCAGCTGTATGTTTAGTATGGGCAGCTATGGTTACCTGTACATGATTTTCATTGGCATATTCATAAAAGGCTTTTATATGTCCGGTAAAATCCCGTGTCCCATCTTCTACTAAACTAACGTTATGACTCTTAAAGCTCTTCTTTAATATGTTATGTAACGCTGATTCATCAAGAGAAATATGTTTTTTTTCATTCTCCTGTTGTGTTAGGCTTTCAATTGATTTCTGCCTAACAATTGCGATACCACGATAAATATCTAGATCTGGTCTCCATGGCTCACTCATCGTTGAATATTCATTTAATATCTCAGCCAATAATTCTTTAAGCTCGCTTTTTAATAAAAATGATAATCTGTATAATGATTTAATGGTAGGTTTCGGCAATTTCTTTAATTGTTTGTAAAACTCGATAAACAAAAGAGCCGTTACATAAGCATCACTGTCTGCTTGATGTGGCCGCTCATGAAGAAAGCCATAGGCTTTTCCTAACTCCTCTAGTTTAAAACTCGACATTCCAGGATTGACGATTTTTGCTAGTTCCACCGTATCTACGGTATATCCAAGAAAACGCTCATACCCTACACGTTCCAATTCAGCCTGTAAAAATGTCAAATCGAATAATACGTTATGAGCAACAAAAACAGCCTCATCCAATACACCAATAATGTAGGGTGCCAACTCTTTAAATGTCGGTGCATTCTCCACGTCTGCATCCGTAATACCGGTTAATTCCTGTATGAATAGAGGGATGGACCTCCCTGGATTTATGTAAGATGAATATTGGTATGTGATTTCACCATTTTCAATGACGTTAGCCGCAATTTGAATGATGCGATCACCATTTTTAGGATTATTACCTGTAGTCTCCAAGTCGATTACTACATACTTACTTTTCATATTTAACACCTGCTCACTTCTTCTCTAACTTGCTTCTGTTTAGCTGATGGAAAAATTCACAATGGCACCTTATTTTCCATTTTATTTTTTGGGTCCCCTATCATACACTCTTCATATCATTTATCGTTACCCATTATCTACTGTTATATCAAAACCAGCCTTATTAATCAAAGAAGAATGAAGACTATTGGTTAATAAAAAACAAACGCTGGTTCCCTTAAAGATTTAAGGGGATCAGCGTTTGTTCATTAACAAAGTCATTAAATGATCGTTGCCTCTGGTTCGGCTCCAAGCATTTCAACAATTGTATTATACTCATCAAGAACAGCCACTTTAGGCCGATGGCTTCTTACATAAGCTTCTTCTATTAATCCATAGGATATAATGATTATTTTATCACCTTCCTGAACTAGACGGGCAGCAGCTCCATTTAGGCAGATTACACCACTGCCTCTCTTACCGGGAATGATATATGTTTCAAAACGTGCACCATTATTATTATTTACAATCTGAACTTTCTCATTTGGAAGCATATCTACCGCATCTAATAAATCTTCATCAATTGTAATACTGCCTACATAGTTTAAGTTTGCCTCAGTAACTGTTGCTCTGTGAAGCTTTGCTTTCATCATATTGCGAAACATAATCTTACCCCCTTATATGACTATAAATTTATGATAATGTTGTCGATTAAACGAACAGACGTATATTGAACCGCCACTGCAAAGATGATTCTTTGATCATGCTCTGTAATCTCACTCAAGTCCGGATAGGATAATCCTTCAAAATAATCGATTTGACCATTGATATGGGATTGCAAATACTCTTTCCCCTTTTCAAGCGCTTCCGCGGGACTGGCACCTTTTTGCAGCTGAGCTTTCACTTTGCAAAGACTTTTATAGATAAATGGAGCTTCTTCTCTTTCCTGCTCTGTTAAATTAATGTTTCTGGAGCTTAATGCAAGACCATCCTCTTCACGCTTAATCTCAACACCAACCAGTTCAATCGGGAAATTAAAGTCATGGATAATCCCTTCTACTACAGCAACCTGTTGAGCATCCTTCAGTCCAAAATAAGTTCGGGTCGGATGGACAATAGTGAACAATTTTGTCAGAACAGTCGCCACTCCATCAAAATGACCCGGTCTGGATTTTCCGCAAAGTACATCGGTGCGCTCATGCACTTTTACCGTCAGGGTTTGCTTATCCCCATACATTTCCTGAACTGTTGGATAAAATAAATAATCCACCCCTGCATTTCGTGCCAGCTCTTCATCCCGTTCCATATCGCGTGGATATTTATCAAAATCCTCATTAGGACCAAATTGAAGCGGATTTACAAATATACTGATAACTACCACATGATTTTTCTCTCTTGCTTCTTGAATAAGTGATAGATGTCCTTCATGCAAATATCCCATAGTTGGGACAAATCCGATGGAATGTTTCTTTTCCCTCTCTAAATCAAGTACTTCACGCAGTTCGTTTATCTGGCTGATAATCTTCATTTTTCTCCTCCATACAATGAGGCTAGTTCTTCTTCCTTCATCGTGAATGAGTGATCACGATCCGGAAAAATTCCCGATTTCACTTCTTTTATATGCTCAGACAAAGCATAGCCAATCACATCATTTAGATTAGCATAGGATTTTACAAACTTGGCCACTCTGCCTACACCATATAATAAAACATCATGATAAACGAGAACCTGACCATCCGTACCGTTACCAGCACCAATCCCGATTGTTGGGATTATTAGTTCATTCGATATATGTTCAGCGACCTGATAAGGTACACATTCAAGCACAACGGCCATTGCCCCGGCTTCTTCACACTTTTTCGCATCCTCCAAAAGTTTAATTGCCGCCTCACTTGTTTTACCCTGGACTTTATAACCTCCAAGTACACCAACTGATTGCGGTGTTAAGCCTAAATGCGCCACTACCGGTATACCTGCATCTGTCATCGCTTTTATTTTGCTAATAACATCTCCGGCACCCTCCATTTTGACCGCATCAGCCCCTGCCTCCTGCATAAGTCTTGCAGCATTTTTTAACGCTTCCTCATTTGTTGTGTGATACGTCAAAAACGGCAGATCCGTCACGATAAATGTGTTAGGTGCGCCTCTTTTAACAGCCTTCGTATGATGAATCATATCCTCGATAGTGACAGGAACAGTAGAATCATATCCTAAAATAACCATTCCAAGAGAGTCACCTACAAGAATCATATCGACCCCCGCTTGTTCTGCCAGTTTAGCAGATGGATAATCATACGCAGTCAGCATTGAAATTTTTTCTCTGTTTTCTTTTAGTTTCAAAAAATCCACAGCAAATTTCATTTTTTCTTTCCTCCTTTTCATTCCGAGGAGAGAAAAACCTATTTACCAAATAAAAAATCCTTCTAATTACAGAAGGATGGATTGGCATAATAGCTTTTATCCCTCTGTCCCGGTCCTTTCTTGGATACAGGCAGAATTATAAATCTATTTAAAATGACTACTATACAAGGTGCAGGTCGTTTCCGCTCCCGCCCTTCTATGAATTATAACATTCAGTCATTTTTATATGCCATATATTAACTCATTTTCAATTAATTTCTTTTTTTAAAAACAACCGCTTAATATTGTCCATTATTGATGCACAGTTATATCTCCGGAATAAACCAAATGGCTTTTTTGCTCATCATCCATGATAATCAATACACCATCATCATTAATTCCGGTTGCCAAGCCAGTTAAAGATCCTCGCAGGCTTTGGACGGTGACCTTCTTCCCAATGGTAATGGTAAGCTTTTCCCAAAGCTGTTTTATTGGTTCAAAACCTTTTTCTAAATAAAGTAGATATATATCTTCAAAATTCTTAAAAAAGCTTTGTAAAAATTCAGATCGATCTACTCTTTGTTTCTTCTCGATTAAGACAGAAGTAGCGATCTCTTTTAACTCATCAGGAAACGATTCAAGGGGCTGGTTTATATTCATGCCAATGCCGATAATCACATGATGAATTTGATCGGACTCCGCATGAAGCTCTGTTAGTATTCCCGCAATCTTCCTTCCTTCTACCAACACATCATTTGGCCATTTGATTCCTGCATTCACACCAAATTTGTTTAGTGTCTGAACAACAGCTACAGCTGTTAACAACGTGAGCTGAGGGGCATGGTAGGGAGGAATATCAGGTCTCATAATCATACTTAACCAGATCCCTCCATTTGAAGGAGAATGCCACTTTCTTTTTAATCGCCCTGTACCTTCCGTTTGTTCATCACTAATCACAGCTGTACCATCTTTAGCACCGCTTCCCGCAAGTTCTCTGGCAACAACTTGAGTGGATGAGACTGTATCATAAGAATATATAGATTGTCCTACAAATTCAGTCTGTAACCCCATTAGAATATCAGTGGCCCTTAGAGAATCTAATTTTTTCAAGAGCCGATACCCCTTTTTCTTTACAGCCTCAATTTCGTAGCCTTCCTGACGCAGCTGGTCAATATGCTTCCATATCGCCACTCTTGAACAGCCAACTAAATCAGCTAATGCCTGTCCTGATATATAATCCTCTCCAGCTTTCGCAAATGCTTTGGCAATCTCATGCTTTAAAGTTTGTTCTCTTGAATGAGCCATTGTTTAATTAACTCCTTTTTATTCGGGACCTTATGATCCAGAATTCCGTTAATCACTTCATGCATAAGCTCCTTAATCCACGGTCCACCTGGTTTATCAGCCCATTTCATCAGGTCGTTTCCGGAAACCTCTATAACAGTTTCCTTATGAATTGGCATACGAGCATGCAGATCAGTGATTGCGTCGTAGTCTGGGTCCGCATGATGATATACTGACCAAACCCTTTCCACGCTCAGGGTGTTTTCAAGGCCAAGCTGATAAATGGTATAGGGAGTAAATGAGGAACTCTCTCTTTTCTTCGTTTCACGGATCAACAGACCTATTTTTTTCATTTGACTTGAAGAAAGCTTCCAGTGACTGTATAGGGATTGATCCTGACCATTAAAGAGGGCAATCAAAGCCATCCATTCTTCAAATGATTCACAACGGTTTAAGGGTAGTGCAAGAAACTGCTCTATATGAGCCGCAAATTGACCAAAACCCGGAAAATAGGCTAGCAAACCTTCGTCTGCAGCAATTTTTAACCCTTTTTCTGGATATTGCCCAAGAACCATTTTTTGAAACTCAGCTGTTTTCCGTTCCTGTGCTATATGTAAGAGTAAATCGGCATTTTTCCGTAATGCCGATCGTGTATTTTCATGCAATGTAAACCCTAGCTGGCTTACAAATCGAACAGCACGAAGAATCCTTAGCGCATCCTCACTAAATCGTTCATCCGCCGGACCAACCGTCTCGATTACCTTTGTATGTATTGCTTTTTCTCCATCAAATGGATCATACAATTTTCCATCCTGGTCCATGGCAATTGCATTCATCGTAAAATCTCTTCTCTTTAAATCCTCATGCAAAGAGGTTACAAAGATGACTGAATCTGGCCGTCGATAATCTTTATATGCAGATTCTGTTCTAAATGTCGTGATCTCAAACGAGTCTCCTTTATAAAGCACTAATACAGTTCCATGATCAATACCAACGTCTACTGTATGGGTGAAAATTTCCTTTACTTGCTCGGGAGTGGCGGAGGTAGCAATATCCACATCATCAATTTCCTTCCCCATTAAAGTATCCCTAACGGCTCCACCAACAAAATAGGCTTCATACCCCTTCGCCGTTAACTGATCCAAAACAGGACGCGCTCTGATAAATTCCTGGTTCATTCATCCTTCTCCCCATTTTTCAATAATGAATAATACAAGTCCTCATATTGATTCACGATATGTTCGGTTTGAAAATGATCTTTAATTTTATGAATAGCGTTATTACCCATATTCATTCTCAGCGAATCATTTTCAAGCAATTCCAACAATCGCATAGAGGCAGCTTCGATATCTCCTAGCTCGATGGTGTATCCGTTAATCCCATCTTCAATAACCTCAGGAATTCCCCCGATTTTGGTTCCAAGACATGGAACGCCATAGATCATCGCCTCAAGAAGTACTAACCCAAAACTTTCTTTTTCTGACATAAGGACACATACATCACTAATGGAATAGAGCTCCTGTAGATTTTCCTGTTTTCCTAACAGAATTATTTTCTCCTGTAAGCCCATTGCTTTAATTTTTTTACTTACAAAAGACATTTCCGGTCCGTCGCCTACTAATAAAAGTTTACTCGGTATTTTGTCTGCCACGGCTCCAAAAGTGTCTATGATATCAGGTACACGCTTCACCTTCCGAAAATTCGAGACGTGAATGACAATTTTTTCATCTTCTTTAATTCCAAGCTCTGCTTTTAAATTAGCCACATTACCAGCATCCGGTTCAGGCGCCGGATAATCGATAAAATTATAAATCGTTTGAATTTCTTGATCCGGTTGAATTAAATCATATGTCTCTTTAACAAGTTCATGAGACACGGCCGTAACCGCATCGGATTTTTCAATAGCGAACTTAATCATGTCCTGCAGAGAAGAATCATACCCTAGTATCGTAATATCCGTACCATGGAGAGTCGTTACTACCTTTAGGCCAGAGGAGGTCATTTGCTTGGCCAAAATTCCGCAAACGGCATGCGGCATCGCATAATGGGCATGAATGATATCAAGCTCTTCCATTTTGACCACCTCGGCTATCTTGCTGGCCAATGACAAGGTATATGGAGGATATTGAAAAACGGCATATTGATTAACTTCAACCTGGTGAAAATATATATTTGAGTATCGCTTTTTTAAGCGGAACGGTACACTGGATGTTATAAAATGAATCTCATGTCCCTTCTCCGCCAGCTTAATTCCTAATTCGGTCGCAACAATCCCTGATCCGCCGACAGTAGGATAACAAACAATTCCAATTTTTAACTTTTTCATTTCTTTCCACCTAACAAATCTTGATCAAGTAAGAGAGGTTTTTTCGTTCTAAATCCTTCTGCAAATAACACGCCTGCCTCTCTTCCATATGCCCGCTCTCTGCCTTCGATTGCTTCGAGATATCCTTCTGTAAGAGGGGTCACAACCCCATCATCCGTTTTAATAAATTGAGAGGAATAGCTTTTTAAACTGGATAATTTACAATGAAAATAGCTGCTGATATCCACACAAAAATCGGGCGGATGAAAGCTATTAATCATGTAATAAAAAACATGCTTCGGCTTATGGGCCTCCAGCTTACTTTCATCCTCATATTTCCTAATACCAGCTGAAAAGACAGCCTCTTCGACCAAAGCTGCACAATGTCCATGATCCGGATGACGGTCAGGAACAGCGGGTACAAAGATGATTTCAGGCTTGTATGTTCTTATAACAGAAACAATCTTTGAGATGTTTTCAGGTGTGGGATATAATTGCCGATCTCCGATATTTAAATTCAAGCGTTCCTTTACACCTAAGATAGCAGCTGCCTGTTTGGCTTCCTTCAATCTGTTTGTGGGAGTACCATTCGATGAAAGCTCCGCCTCGGTTAAGTCACAGATGACAACGGAATGGCCTAATTCTGTATATTTTGCTATTGTGCCCCCCATTCCGATTTCCACATCATCGGAATGGGCGCCAAAACATAGTATGTCTGTCTTCATTGTGGGCATATTACTCCTTTTCCCTAACTATATTTCTCCATTTAAGGTCTCCGCGTTCTAAACCATGTATTAACATTTCAGCCGTTCCCATATTAGTTGCCAATGGAATGGAATAAACATCCGCCAAACGCATTAAAGCGGACACATCCGGTTCATGCGGCTGCGCAGTCAATGGATCTCTGAAGAAAATAATAATATCAATATCATTTACTGCAACCATCGCCCCAATTTGTTGATCTCCCCCGAGTGGTCCGGACTGATAACGATGAACTGACAGGCCTGCTTCATCCTGTATTCGCTTTCCCGTTGTACCGGTAGCAAAAAGCTGATGCTCTTTTAGGATATGTTTATACGCAAGCGTAAATCGAATCATGTCGTCTTTCTTTTTGTCATGTGCAATCAATGCGATTTTCATGGAACAGTGCTCCTTAATCAATAATATTTTCTAATCCATATACTAATTCTTCTATATTCATGACGGTTTCCACCGACAATTTAACTCCGCTCATAAAAGAGTTTCGATCATATGAATCATGTCTTAGAGTAAATGTCTGACCTTCTCCGCCGAACATGACCTGTTGATGCGCAACAAGTCCAGGTAAGCGTACACTATGTATTCTCATTCCTTCATAGTCTGCACCACGTGCACCTTTTATTGTTTCTTTTTCATTTAAATGTCCCTGTTTTTTTATTTGTCTTTCTTCAGAAATTAATTGTGCTGTTTTTATAGCTGTTCCTGAAGGAGCATCAAGTTTTTGATCGTGATGCAATTCAATAATTTCGACATCCGGAAAATATTTAGCTGCCTGCTTGGCAAATTTCATCATTAACACAGCACCAACAGCAAAATTCGGTGCAATAATACACCCAATTCCGTTTTCTTTTGAAATTCTTTTGATTTCATTTAAATCTTCATCTGAAAAGCCGGTCGTTCCAACAACCGGACGGATATGGTGTGATAATGCTGATAATGTATGGATTCTTCCAGACTCCGGAGTGGTCAAATCAATCAGTACATCCGCTTTAACTTCAGAGAAACATTTTTCATGATCTGTATAAATTGGAACATCTATACCGGTAAATCCATCTATTTCACTTAATTTCAACCCATCATTCTTATGATCCAATACAGCTACTAAATGAAAATGTTCTGTATTCATCACTAAATTTACTGCTGCTTTCCCCATTTTACCTCGCGGCCCTGCAATTATGACATTAATCATCAATCATTCTTCCTTTCTTGTCCAACGGTCTTTGTCCCTGGAATTGAATTTCTCCATCACCCTGTCATGTGCATCCTGTAAATCAATATTCAGCGAATTGGCCATACAAATTAGCACAAATAAAACATCTCCTAATTCTTCTTCAATTGCTTTTTCTGTTTCAGATTCTTTTTTGGGTTTTTCACCATAATAATGGTTAATCTCTCTCGCCAATTCTCCAAGCTCTTCAGTAAGTCTCGCTGTCATGGCAAGCGGACTGAAGTATCCCTCTTTAAATTGCCCTATGTATTGATCTACTTCCTGCTGTAAGTCAGCGATTGTTTTCTTATGTTCCATACAGTTACACCCTTTTCTCTTAATGTTAGCGTATTTCTTAGTTATCGAACAATAAATATGATAGAATGCAAAAGGATATCATTCATTATTTTTCCTCAATTGTACACTATAATAATAATTGAGTTAGCAAGAAAGGGGTTAGAATGTGTTTTTCAACTTAAAGCTTAAAAACGTCATACTGATATTATTAGGGGCTGCAATAATGTCTTTTGGCCTTGTTCATTTTAATATGCAAAACGCATTAGGTGAAGGGGGATTTACAGGGATTACCCTTTTAATTTATAACTTAACTGGTATTAGCCCTTCAATTACCAATATTTTATTAAATATACCTCTTTTCTTTGTAGGATATAAACTGTTGGGCAAAAAAACCTTTTTGTATACACTTATCGGTACCATCGCTGTATCTGTATTTATTGCGATTTTCGAAAAATATCAAATACATATTCCTTTAAAGGATGACCTAATGCTCGCGGCTTTATTTGCAGGTGTGTGCATTGGCGTCGGTTTAGGAATTATTTTCCGTTACGGCGGAACGACTGGCGGAGTCGACATCATCGCACGGCTCATGTTCAAATATAAAGGCTGGAGCATGGGAAAAACCATGTTTATGTTTGACTTCTGCGTTATCGTTTTATCACTCGTAACGTATTTGGAATATAAACAAGCCATGTATACACTTGTCCTCGTTTATATTGGCAGCCGTGTAATTGACTTTATCCAAGAGGGTGCATATGCAGCCCGTGGTGTGATGATCATAAGCAACTCCAATTCCGTGATAGCTGAAAAGATTAATCAACAAATGGAACGCGGTGTTACATTACTCAAAGGGGTTGGCTCATATACCAAACAGGAGCGCGATGTGATTTATTGCGTTGTAGGCAGCAATGAAATTGTACGCCTTAAGAGCATTATTACATCCATTGATCCACATGCATTTGTTTCCGTATCTGTCGTACATGATGTACTTGGTGAAGGATTTACGTTGGATGAAAATAAAAATCCGCTTGAAAAATAAGCAATATAGGAAAACCCCCTTCATATACGAAGGGGGTTTCTCTTATTAATCTTCACCATTCATGCCGGTTAGCATAAATACAAATCGTAACAATTCAAGTACAGCAACTGCTGCAGCTGCAACATATGTTAAGGCTGCGGCATCTAAGACTTTTTTCGTTTCTTTTTCTTCATCAGCCCTGATTACACCTAAAGCAACAACCTGTTTCATAGCACGGTTAGAAGCATTGAATTCAACCGGCAGTGTAACGAATTGGAATAACACGGCTGCCCCCATAAACAATACTCCCAGCCATGCTAGATTTAAGCTGCCAAGCAACAGCCCAGCTAAAATTAAAATCCAGGAAAAGTTAGAACCGATATTAGCAACTGGTACTAGCTTATGACGGATTCTCATAAAGGAATAATCTTCTTTATCCTGAATGGCATGGCCAACCTCATGAGCTGCGACAGCGGTGCCGGCGAGTGAATGACCATGATAGTTACTTGATGATAATCTTACCACTTTATTTGTAGGATCATAGTGGTCACTTAATACTCCATGTGTTTCTTCTACTCGTATATTGTACAAACCATTTTCGTCCAACAACTTACGGGCAACTTCCGCACCCGTGTAACCATTCGATGCAGGAACCTGTGAATATTTCTTGTAAGCCCTTTGAACTTTCATTTGTGCATAAATTGGGATAATTAAAAGCAGTATAAAATAAATTAAAAAGCTCATTTATATCCTCCATTTCATTTCTGTTATTTATAGTTGTGTTATGGTAATTGTAATAATGTCGTATTACATCTGTCAATGGATAGATATTATTCAAAATTTTATCAAAAATTCTGTTTTTTCTTTTTTGTATGAAGCTGATCATCTGAAGCTTTATATTTCCTCCATCCAACATAGGATAAGGTCATAATTATAATACTTCCAGTTGAAATGATTACCCACCAAAGGGATGGATCTGCATCATCTTTTTCTGCTTCCTCAAATATATCACGCAGCTGCTCCTCTAAGGAAATCATATCAGTTTGTGATTGATCAGAAAAGACTTGCGGACGATATTGATCAATGAATTGAATATGGGCATCCACTTGCTGAAAACGTTCAGGTGTTACATCTATTTTCAACGATGGATATATAATATTGTAAATCGTTAATAAATGATTTAATTTTTCCTGAAAAGCAATGGAATCCTGTTTCTGGATCGATACCTTTGTTTCCCCTGCAGCAGAGATCATGCTATCCTTTAAACTCGCCCATAATGGTGCGCCATCACTATGAACAGCATCAAGTACTAATCGGAATTTCGTTATTTCATTGATTACTTCATCATCTGTTTTTTCTTTATTTTTCACAGTTTGAATGGCTTCCTCATAGGCAATCGTTATAATATTAATTTCATCCATTGTATAGTTTGAGCTCTCAATTGCCTGATCATAAAATTTATCTGAAAATGCTTCCAATAAACGCTCTGCTTCATCACGTCTATCTACTTTTGCAAATTGAAGGGATTGATCAGCAAGGGTCTCTAACGAATTTTGTTTATCAGGTCCGTTAGCATAGGTCGTAATGAATCCTGATGATATTATAATGGCTATTGAGATAAATAAAGATTTAAACTTCATAAAAATATCCCTCCTCATACTACTTAATCGTATGTGTGAAGGGACAAGACTAGAACCATTTATTGCCTGAGATGAATGGAGTATATTTCCCGATTTTTACGAAGAGTAAACCAATACCCTACTCCAATCGAAAGTACACTCAGCCAAAAAGTGAAATAAGCAATTTGAGGGATATACTGATTCAAAACACTATACGTCGGCATCATCCCATAAACATAATCAATGATTTCATTATGTAACACGACAATCCCAGCCACGGTTAAATGCCATGGTTTAACCCGATAAAATGGAGCATAAAGAATTCCTTCAATTGCCATTGCAGCATGCGATAGAATCAGCATGACAGCGATCAAAGATACATAACCCTCTACAGAGAAAGTTAAAATATTCATGACAACTGCCCAAATACCATATTTAAATAGAGAAACGATTGCTAAGGCTTCAAATAAACCAAAATTGCGCCCTAAAAGCCAGCCAATAACAGCAATACAAAAAAATAAACTGGCAGTTGGACTGTCTGGTACAAAAGCAAGAAAGGCTACTGGTGTTATTTCAAGCTGCCCTTTATACCAATAATATCCGTATATTGTTCCCAAAAGATTAACAGTGAATAAAATCCATAAAAATGTCCGATTTCTTAATACAGCATAAAGCCAGCTATTCATAATATCCTCCATCACAATCTGAATTATTCCAAATAAAGTTGCTCGATTACTTGATTTTCAGCCAAATCATCCCTACTCTAAATTTCTCTCTAAATATGAGCTTTTCAATTCAGGTGGAAGCTCACTGGCCATCCCATATTATTAATAATACAAATAACTACACCTCATTTGTCAACATGATTACGACGACTATGACAATCATCTTAGCAGATAAAAGGGGTACTCATCTGAGTACCCCTCAAAAAAACATTATTCCCCTTTTGAATCTCCGCCTGCATTTGCTCCCTTAATAAATTCTGCCAGAGTTTTTAATTCTTCATCAGAACCTTTAAAAACTGGTGGCATTTTTTTATTTTCGGTACCATTTACAGCGATATGACCGATTTCATCAACCTCTAATTTTGTACCAAGTAATTTAGGACCATTTCCACCCTGTAAGGAGTCCCCATGACAGCTTACACAGCCTTGGCCTTGATATAATTTATATCCCTCTGACTCTTTATCGATTGCTACATCCTCAACAATTTGTCCTTGCAGCTTTGCTGCTGCCCAGTCATGTTGAGAAACAGTTTCCCATGTTAGGTAAAATATAGCTGCAAATGCAAGCAACATAAAACCTACTGGGAAAATCCGTTTAGTTGGTTTGCGTTCCGGTCCGCGATCCAGAAACGGTGCAAGCATTAATGCACCAAAAGCTAGTCCCGGAATAACCAAAGCCCCGATTAAATTATATGGCCCGGAAGCATATGAATATTTAAGCAATTGATACAAAAACATAAAGTACCAGTCAGGTAAAGGCGCATATCCCGTATCTGTTGGGTCAGCAATCCTTTCGAGCGGTGATGGATGGGCAACTGTAAGACATAAAAAACCTACTAAAAATACAGCACCTACCATCCATTCTTTCAGCAAGAAATTGGGCCAAAAGGCTTCTGTTTTTCCTGGATACTCTGAATAATCTTTTGGAATATTCGGTTTTCTATCTGCGCTTATCCTTGAATCCCCTACAAATCTCATTCCTTTACCACGATGCATAAGGATATCCCCTCCTTCGTAACATTTCCATTTTCAACTAATATCTTATAGCGGTCCTGATATTCCCTGTTTGCGTATCATTAAGAAGTGAGCTGCAATTAGTCCAATAAGCGCCGCTGGAAGGAAGAATACATGAATCGCAAAGAAACGCGTTAAGGTTTGCGCCCCGACAATCGTAGGGTCACCAGCAAGCAACGTTTTTAAGTATGGCCCGATGAATGGCACCGAATCGATAATGGTCAACGTTACTTTTGTAGCGAATAACGCTTTCATATCCCAAGGAAGCAGATACCCTGTCAATCCTAGAGCTAGCATTATAAAGAAAATTAATACTCCAACAATCCAGTTTAGTTCACGTGGCTTTTTATAGGCACCCTGGAAGAACACACGAAGAGTATGTAAAAACATCATGACAATGACGACACTTGCTCCCCAGTGATGCATGCCCCGAACAATTTGACCAAAAGCAACTTCATTTTGTAAATAATAAACAGATTCCCATGCATTTTTAATATCCGGCACATAATACATGGTTAAAAACATTCCGGATAAAATTTGAATGACTACGATGAAAAACGTCAATCCCCCAAAACAATAAACAAATGCCGAAAAGTGATGGGCAGGGTTTACATGCTCAGGGACTTCATGATCAGCAATGTCGCGCCATAATGGCGTGATATCCAATCGCTCATCAATCCAATCGTACATTTTATTAAGCATTGATTATGCCTCCCTACACTTCGTTTTCTTTTGCATTGCCCAAGTATAATACTCCATCTTTTTCCTGCTTGTCGTAAACATCGAGCGGCCCGATTGGAGGTGTTTTCGGAATGTTTTTACCATTCTTTTCGTAACGCCCCCCGTGACATGGACAGTAAAATTCATTCTTATGATCTTCTGATCCTTCCCAGTTCACCGTACACCCCAAGTGTTTACATTCCGGAGAAAGGGCAACTATCTTGCCGTTCTCATCTTTGTAAACCCATGCTGTTCTTGTCTCTTCAGCTTCGTACCAACCATCTTTAACCTCAGTTTTATAATCGACACGAGTTGGTGTTTCAGTAATCTCAGATATTTTCATTCCAGTATTAATGAACTCCCCAGATGCATTCGCTTTCAAAGCTGGATCGACTGCAAAACGCAGCATAGGCATAAGTGTTGCCGCTCCCATGAACCCCCCAACGCCCATAAGCGTATAATTCAGAAATTGGCGTCTTGATACTTTTTGGCTGCTCATAAAATTTCTCCCCCCCTTATATCGAAAAAGTCATACAAAATAGAAAATTGCACAAACTCCATAAAACTAGGACATTACAATAATATCCTAATATTTTTAATAGGTCAATAAACTCCCAGTTAAGGAAATACATGTTTTATTTTTCCTGTTTTATACCAATATACTATTTACTTACAAAAACATCATTTATTCCAGGATTCTGTTAGTATATCAACAAGCTGTTTCATTTGATCACTTATAACTGTTTTAATCGCATCAAGAGGCATTTTTTCGATGGGGATTGCCGGTATCCATAAAACATGTCCGCTCTCATCTATACTTGTCCATTTACTGTCAGTAGTGAGAAATTGGATATATTTAAATCCCTGACCTCTATAATAATCTACCCAAACAGACAAGAGATTTAATTTCTCCTCTGTCTTACTATTTTTAATATATGGCAGAGGTAGGGCTAAAAATAGACGGCCCTTTAATTCTTTTTCGAGCTCATGCGTCAGCAATGTCATAAATTCATAGGATGATACCGTCTGGCTAAATGTATCATCAAAATCAACCGGATTTAACGGGATAACTATAGTATCAATATATTTTTTGGATTTACTAAATAATTCTGTATCAACTGACTGATATTTCATAATTTTCCCCCTCGACTTCTTTTTCCATTGTAAAACATAATAAGTAAAATATATACAAATAAGCTTACAATTCAGGGAGAAATCTTTGTTCCTCATCCTGCTGGGATAAGCAACTGCCAAATCAAGCGTGGAAGCATAAAAAAGACCACACATAATCTCTTTCTCTCAAAGAAATATGTGTGGCTGCTATTAGTTAAAAGATTCCTGAGATCGGATTCTTTTCAACTGACTGCTTAATTTATTAAATAATTCTATATCACGGTTATCAATTGCCTCATCAATCATCTGTGCTAACCGTTCCTCTTCGAATCTTGATAGACTGATTTTTAAAATATTTTCTGCAATATATTGATCCTGTTCATTACCGGGGAGGTTTTTTGGCTGATAAGGATTTTCCTCAAGTACGGCTGCATACTGATAGGATGAGTAGGCTGTCCTGAAATTCAATTGTATGTAGATATCCTCGTCCTTATTAAGCCGTATATCATGGAATGACTTCTCTGCGTCAGTTGTCATGATATTACTCTTATAGAATCTAAATGGCACATCTTCCACACAATGAGTGGACATGACCATTCCTTTTGGACAATACTTAGCTCCTTCCACGAAATGAACATTCATCATGAGCTGATCATGACTCATTAAGTAATTTAATATCCATACACATTCTCTGCGCTTTAATTGGTAATGGTTCAGAAACCAGCGTATAAATTCCTTCTTCTCATCGACAGAAACAGGGGTTTTCAAGGTGGAGCCCTCCTCTGTACAAATTAGTTAAATTCGTTCTAAAATATCAATATACTCATCATTGCTTGGGTCTTCGTGGAGTAATGTCTTAAATATCGACCTGGCCTCTTCAAATTTACTGTCTTCCAGCAAGAAATAACCGTATTCATGTAAAAAGTCTCTATTATCTCCAAAAAATTCATGTGCCTCTTTGTAACATGATAATGCTTCACTATACTCCTCAAGCTCTGAATATGCCGTTGCCAGGAGCCAATTAAATTGCGGGTCATCCTCCCCCATCGCTCTAACAGAGGATACCAAATCGATGACATGGTCAAACATTTCTTCGTGTAAATAAAGCTTGCCTAAAGTTAGAATTGCCTCGAGGTAACCCGGATCAATCGCAATAGCCTCCGATAGCCATTTAATAGCTTTCTCTGTATTTCCAAGCTTAGTTGCTAGCTCAGCACCATACAGGAATATTTCCTTATTGAAAGGATCTTCCTTAATCCCTTCTTCTGCAACATCCAGTGCTTTTTCCAAATCAAGGGACTCTTCATAGGCCATGGCTAAATACAAATAAAGTGAATGATAGGCAGGGTCTATTTCCTTAAGCTCTGTAAACTTAGCTATTGCCGTTGGAAATTCTCCTGCATGATACGCAGCAAATCCATATTCAAACAATAAATTTACGTCATCATCCTCCCTGCCAGCTTTCTTGAAATAAGGGAGCGACTCTTCAAATTCGCCCAATGATACAAGTGATAAGGCTAATCTCTTATAAATTGAAACGCCATTTATTACAGTCTCATTCTTTAAGATACTGCTATATAATTCTACAGCCGAACGGAAATGTCCTTGTTGATAATAAAGTTCTGCAAGAGCAAATTTTACAATAGGTTCATCCGGTAAAATTCGATTGGCCTCTTTCAGCTTTTGAACACTGACCTCCTCCATACCCATTCCCTGATATAAATCCCCTAATAATAGGAGTGCTCCTGGGTACATCGGATCTTCCTGATCAATTTTCTCTAAATACAACAATGCTTCCTCTTCCTGCCCCAATTCAGTTGATACTTCAGCCAATGAAAATAAAATCTCTCCTTCATCGGGATAACGCTTCAGCAATTCTTCAAAAAGCTCCTTTGCCTCTTCCATAAACCCAAGTGAAGCGATTTCTTCCGCCAAGGTATAAACATCGTCATCATTGTTGGATTGCTTAATCTGATTTATATGTTTTTTAGCTTCTTCAAATTCACCTTGCATCAGTTTTTTTATAATTGATTCAATTTTCATCATTGGTATTCCTTTCTGTTTCCCTAAATCTATAACAAATCTGCTGGTCATTCGGCAAAATAATGTTCGTCCAATCCGGAGCCTCTAAAATTTTGTTATTACCCCTATTATACTCACTTTTTTTAACCTGTATAAAGAGCTAATGGAAACTCCAGAAAAAAATATTTATCTGATAAGGAAATTAAATGATTTTTTTGTGGTATAGAGCTTGGAGTCTTAATTTTAAGGTTATATAAGTATACTTTATCATTTAACAAAAAGCGACCGAATCGTACTCTTCCATTTCATTCTATCTATCCATTTAATTGATTACATTTTCACCGCCCTATCAACCATTTTTACATGTGTAAAGGCAAGGGTTTCATTGACTTTCTTTTAGACATGCTATGAAACTATCAGAAATTTTAGTACCAAAAAAGAGAGGTTCCCCTCTCTTTTATTTCTGAATGGATACAAGCTTAATTAAATCATCAAAGAAACCTGGATAGGATACTGAAATGGCATCAGCATTGTTTAATACTACAGAGTCTTTGGAAAGCAGTGAAGCAATCGCCAATGTCATTCCGATACGGTGGTCCCCCAGGCTGTCCACCGTACCTCCATGCAAGGTTTGTTCTCCCTCAATGATTAAACCATCGTCTGTTGGAGTTATATCAACACCAAGCGCACCCAATTGAGTAGCGATGGCATCAATTCGATTTGTTTCTTTAACCTTTAACTCAGCAGCATCTTTAATGACGGTTTTTCCCTTAGCCTGTGAAGCTAACAGGGCAATAACAGGCAGCTCATCAATTAACCTTGGAATGATATCTCCGGCAATTGTTATCCCCTTTAAAGAGGAAGTTTTTACTGTAACCGTACCGGATTCTTCCGCAAGTTCTCCGAGTTTGTCTAACTGAATTTCAATATTTGCTCCCATTTCTTTCAAAACATCAATAATCCCCGTTCTTGTTTGATTCAGCCCAACGTTCTTTAATATAATCTCACTGTTTGGTACAATGGTACCGGCAACCATCCAAAACGCTGCAGAGGAGATATCTCCGGGAACATGAACATCCTTTCCGCTCAGCACCTGATTTCCTGTAACTCTGATCATATTGCCGTCGATATGGATGCTCCCCCCAAACGATTCAATCATCCGTTCAGTATGATCCCTCGTGGCTGCTTTTTCAATGACCGTTGTGGTTCCTTTCGCATGTAATCCAGCTAAAAGAATAGCTGATTTCACCTGGGCACTTGCTACCGGAAGCTCATATTCAATACCTGACAGCTCACCTTGGTTCATTTCAAGCGGTATAAAGTTACCATCCTCTTTTCCGGATATTCTTGCTCCCATTTTCCTCAGCGGATCTACCACTCTTCTCATTGGCCTTTTTGCAATGGATTCATCACCAGTGAAAGTGATAGAAAAGGGCTGGTTGGCGAGTAACCCCATAAGAAGTCGGATGGTTGTCCCTGAATTGCCGACATCAAGCAAGCCAATCGGCTCCTTTAAACCGCCATATCCATTACCCTGGATGGTGACCTTATCGCCTTCTCTTTGTATATCCACACCCATTTTTTGAAAACACTCAATAGTACTTAAGCAATCCTGACCCTCTAAGAAATGATATACCGTCGTTTTCCCTTCCGCTATTGCCCCAAACATGACCGCTCTGTGCGAAATAGATTTATCTCCCGGCACTTCAATCGTGCCTTTCAACTGGGGGTTTTTGAATAATAGGATTTTTCCCATGCCTTTCCTCCTTTTTATCTCAGTCATAATAAGTATCGTAATTAGTTGCATCACGTAAACATTCCACCGCTAGTTTGCGATCTTCACCTGATTGGAAGGAGATCACCAATACACCGTAAACTTCTTCACGCGTCTCAATGATTCTTATATTAGTAATACTTATATTAGATTTTGCTAAATAACCGGTAATCTCCGAAATGACTCCTGGATAATCCGGGACATCCACATATAAATCATAAAAGGAAGGAATTGCACCCTTTTTACGGGCCGGCATCTCATCACGAAACATTTTTGCACTTTGGAAAAAGGAATATAATCTTTCCTCATCCTTCGTACGAATCCATTCTCTCACCTCTGACATTTCATCTATCCAGGAGTCCAAAAGATCGATTAATACTTGATCATTTTGAATCAGAATATCCTTCCACATTTGAGGACTGGATGAAGCTATTCGGGTAATATCCCTGAATCCTCCGGCAGCAAGTCTTGCAACTAAATCATGTTTCGCTTCAGCCTGTTCAGCCTGATTAACAATCGAGGCTGCCATAATATGCGGCAAATGACTGATGACACCTGTCATTAAATCGTGCTCATGAGCATCCACTTCAATGAATTTGGCTTTCGTCCCCTTCAGCCACATCTTCAGCTCAGCAACCTCTTTAACACCTGCATGAGCAGAAGGTGTCAATATATAAAAAGCATTTTCAAAAAGATGCACTTTTGCCGCAGCTACTCCGCTTTTATGAGATCCAGCCATTGGGTGACCGCCTATAAACGTATAATTCATGCTAAACAAACGCTCTGCTTCTTTCATGATCTTTGCCTTTGTACTTCCTACATCCGTAATTATAACGCTTTTTTTCAGCGTACATGCTGACAGGCTTTCCATAACGGTTGATGTAGCTTGCACCGGGACTCCGATAATGATAACATCTGCTCTTCCAGCTGCCTCTTTATAATCCAAAGTCTCTTCATCTATTACTTTTAATGCTTTTGCCAGCTGCACCTGTTTTCGATCCACATCATACCCTAGTATCAATGCCTTCGGATGTTCCTTTTTAATAGATAAAGCAATGGATCCTCCAATTAAACCAAGACCTATCATTAATACATTCCCACGCATGGAGGCACCTCACCTACTATCTATTTGGTTTCTTTATTTTCTTTCATCAAAAGGAAATTTTTCAGCTCTTTCAAAACAGCTTCATTCTGCTGGTCAGAACCAACTGTAATCCTAATGGATGTCGGGAAACCCAAAGCCTGGCCGGAACGAACGATAAAGCCTTTTCTCATTAAATACTGAAAGACTTCATCCCCATCATGACCTGTATCGATTAAGATGAAATTTGCCTGTGATGGATAGTAACTTAAGTTATGAATCTTACAAAATTCATAATATTGCTGAAGGCCATCTCTATTTTTTTGTTTGCATTCCTCAATAAATTGTTGATCACTTATAGCAGCAATCGCAGCCTTTTGAGCTAATGCATTGACGTTAAACGGCTCTCTTGCAGGCTCAAGCATACGGATAATATCGGAATTAGCCACTCCATAACCAATACGCAAAGCCGCCATCCCGTAAATCTTGGAAAAAGTATGCAATAGGATTAAATTATCAAACTGATTAATTAACGGCAAGATTTCAGGATAATCTATAGCTGTGACGTACTCATAATAAGCTGCATCAAATACAACTAATACATCGTTAGGAACCTGACTCAAAAATGGGAGAAGCTCCTCACCTCTTATGTATTCGCCTGTCGGATTATTAGGAGAACAAATCCACACAATCCCCGTGTCAGCATCAATCTGACGAAGCATGCCGTCAAGATCATGTCTGCCATTTATATGCGGCACCTCCCTGATCTCTGCCTGCTCCAAAATGGCATTATGGCTGTACTGACTAAAGGTACCCGTAGACATAACCGTATTCACACCTGGAGCAAGAATCGCCTTTGCTATCATTTGGATGATATTATCTGAACCATTTCCAAAGATAAGCTGATTTTTTTCAACTCCTAAATAGTTAGATAAGACTTCACGCAAATTAACGGCTCCGCCATCCGGATACAAGGGAAGTGACCATTCTGTTTCCTTCAGCGTTTTTGCGACTTCGGATGAATATCCGTATGGGTTTTCATTTGATGCCAGTTTGATGATCTCCTCCAACCCAAACTCCCTTTTTACTTCCTCAATTGGTTTGCCTGGCTTATAAGGCTCTAATGTATATAAATGATTCTTCCATTTCAAAGCTCCAGTTCCCCCTTTTTTATTGTCTATTTCTCTGTTAAATCAGGTCTAAGGACCGTAGCCCCCTCCAGATAAATATGCTTGATATTCTTTTGGGCTGTATCCAAATTGGCATGAATCATAATCCGTATGGCCAATGATAAGGAACCCGGTACTGGAATTTCACGCATGCACATAACGGGAACATATGTAAATCCATCTATTTTTCTAACAACAGCAGCTGGAAACCCTGCATCTATATCATCTGTGACAGATATGAATATAGATGCAATAGACTCTGCCTGAAGATGATTCTGTTCGATCATTTCTCGAAGTAAGATTTCTGTTTTATTTTCAATGAGTTCTTTTTTATTTGCTTCTATGGTAATGGCTCCTCGGATGCCTCTCATCATAATGAATAACCATTCTCCCTTCCGACTATATTGTTTAAGAAATAGGTTAATTCGTCTTGTATTTCCGTATCAGAATAGGAATGTAAGGCTGGGCTGCCATAATCATTTAAAAGGACCGTCGCTATTGTCCCTTGTTTATTTTTCTTATCAAGTTTCATAAATGGCAGCAATAATTCTGCTGATAAAATTTCTTTTGGTATTTGTAGATAGCCTAAATTGGTTAACCAATCCTTAAATGCAGTTAGATTAAAAGAAAAATCAGCATACTTTTGGCTCAAATATAGGTCAAATAACATACCAAAGGCTACAGCTTCCCCGTGGGTTACCACTCCATATCCAGCTGCCCCTTCAATCGCATGAGCTAATGTATGACCAAAATTAAGAAAAGCACGCGAGCCTTTCTCCTTTTCATCCTCCGATACAATAGTAGCTTTAACAGAAATCCCTTTTTTTATATACGAAGCCAATGATTTGGATTGCAGGTCAGAAATACTGCAATACTGATTTCTTAAATCGTCATAAAAGGATTTACTGCATAGTAGGGCATGCTTAATTAACTCGGCAAATCCTGAGCGCCATTCCTTCTCTGGTAAAGTGGATAAAAAGGAACTATCATAGAAGACTGCCTCCGGTTGATAGAAACAGCCTACTAGATTTTTACCCAGTTGATGATTAATAGCCACTTTTCCTCCAACTGCACTGTCATGAGCCAGCAAGGTTGTTGGCAGTTGAATATAGGGAATACCTCTCATATAGGTCGCTGCTACAAATCCAGCTAAATCTCCAACCACTCCCCCGCCCAGAGCTAACACGAGGCTGTCACGATCAAGTTTATTTTCAAATCCTACCGTTAAACATTCTTCGTATACAGAGAATGATTTTGCTCTTTCTCCTGTTGGTACGGCATGGATGATTACTTCATAGCCACGTTTGGACAACAACGTTTTAATCAGCTCAGAATAAAGAGACGATACCAGTTCATCCGATATCATATATACTTTTGGTTTTCCTTTGAAATTTTTCTCCAAAAATATGGGGAGCTCTTCAATCACTCCATCACCTATAAAAATCGGATACTCCTTTGAAGAAGTTTTAATTTGAATAGTTTCCATTAGAATTCCCTCGCATACATTCTTTGCTGATTAACGGATTCAACCAATGTCTCCATCCGATCAGAATAAAACTGTTCAATGATTGCATTGGCAAGCTCCCATGCTACCACATGCTCAGCAACGACTGCCGCTGCCGGAACAGCACATGCATCAGAGCGTTCTATCGAGGCTGTAAATGACTCTTTAGTATCAATATCCACACTTTTGAGCGGCTTATACAAGGTAGGGATTGGTTTCATGACTCCACGCACTACTACAGGCATTCCAGTTGTCATTCCGCCTTCAAAACCGCCTAGGCGATTCGTTTTACGGCTATATCCCTGTCCTTCCTCCCAAATGATTTCATCATGCACCTGACTGCCTGGAATTCTGGCCGCTTCAAAGCCAATCCCGAATTCGACACCCTTAAATGCATTAATACTAAGGATTGCACCTGCAATTTTTGCATCTAGTTTACGATCATAATGAACATAGCTCCCGACACCAGCAGGCATTCCAGTCGCCACTACTTCAACGACACCACCTAATGTATCGCCATTCTTTTTAGCCAAATCAATGGCTTCCATCATCTTCTCAGCAGCTTTTTCATCAAGACAGCGAACTGGAGAATCCTCTGCCAGCTGTTGGATCTCTTTAATATCCTTAACCTCTGTTTCAGCTGCTTTAATGCCACCGATTTCAACAACATGCGAAACAATTTCTATACCAAGCAGACTAAGCAGTTTCACCGCAACAGCTCCCGCTGCCACTCGGACAGTTGTTTCTCTTGCAGACGAGCGCTCTAAAACATTGCGCAAATCCCTATGTCCATATTTCATACCGCCATTCAGGTCAGCATGCCCTGGGCGCGGTCTTGTGATTTTACGTTTAATTTCGTCTTCTGCCTTTTCATCTATTGGCTCAATTCCCATGACATGGGTCCAATGAGTCCAGTCCCGGTTTTTAACTTGCAGAGCAACAGGTGATCCTAATGTCCTGCCATGACGAATTCCTGCTGTAATCTCTACTGTATCTTTTTCAATTTGCATTCTTCTACCGCGTCCATATCCCTTTTGTCTCCTGGCAAGATGCTTGTTGATATCTTCCTCAGACAACGGCATTCCTGCAGGTAATCCTTCTATTAAAGTTGTTAATTGGGGGCCGTGGGATTCCCCAGCAGTTATATATCTCATAAGGCTCCTCCTTCATCACTTTAAAGCATTTATGTAATAATATATCATATACTGTTATTCTTATGGTAATTTTCTTGCTTATATTGTACATCAGATTAACAAGGTACTACCATTCACTCTCTGCCGACGTCTCCTGATTATCTTTCATTTCAGTATGTCTATTAGCTATGTACCCTATGATGATTTCTCTTTTTATAAAAAAACGTATTTGTACTGATAAAATCATATACAGTTGGGTTGAAGATCTGTTCAGTACTGCCCACAAACAAAACTCCGCCAGGACGAAGTGATTGGGAAAATTTCTTATATAATAAACCCTTTGCTTCATCCGTAAAATAAATCAAAACATTACGGCATATGATTAAATCGTATGATTGGCCATACGAATCAGCCAGTAAATTATGTTTCTTGAACGTGACCGCATTTTTTATTTGTTGATTAATATGATAAAATCCATCCACGAATTCGAAATGCTTATTCTTTAACTCTACTGGTACTTCCCCCAAAGATTTTTCTGAATAAATGCCTCTCCTGCAAATTTCTAAGGCATTCTGATCTATATCGGTTGCCAGGATAGAGACACGATTCAGGGCATTTAAGCGGGTTAGCACCATGGCAAGTGAATAGGGTTCATCACCAGTTGAACAAGCGGCGCTCCAAATTTTCAAAGTCTTTTTTTCAGACAATAATTCTGGCAGAATCTCCTTCTCCAAAACCTCCCACCTTCTATAATTCCGAAAGAAGTTCGAAACATTAATCGTCATACGGTCCAGAAGCTCATTTAATAAATACTGGTCTTTACGAAGATGATTGTAATAATCCTGAAACCCATTAAAACCTTGTTTTTCATATAAGGAGGTAATTCTTCTTTTCATTTGCGCTTCCTTATATAAAGATAAATTGATTCCTGTTAAATAGTTAATCCCTTTAACAAACCCCTGATAGTCATCATTAATTTTTATCATATACCCCTACGACTCCAATAAATTCTTTTACTATAAGTATACAAAATTAGCAGATTCAATGATATAACCACACTTATTACGTATGCCCATAACGATCACATGATCTATTCTATAAACCCCCATAAACCGGTAAGATATGCAATTAAAAAAGCCGCCAACCTTGTTGACAGCCCTTAATCTTTATCTATCTACTTAATAAATCCACTCATTCGCTAATTTTGTATATTCAGCAAGCTCTTCTTCTTTAAAGAAGATTCCAAGTTCTCTCTCGGCACTTGCAGGTGAATCAGAGCCATGGATAATGTTTTTGCCTACCGTTACACCATAATCTCCGCGAATTGTACCAGGAGCAGCATCTTTTGGATTGGTAGATCCCATCATTTGACGAGCAGTCGCAATCACATTTTCCCCTTGCCATGCCATTGCAAAAACTGGTCCTGATGTAATAAAGTCAACCAATTCACCAAAGAAAGGACGCTCTTTATGTTCCTCGTAATGCTTTTCAGCCGCCTCTGTTGGAATCATCATCAATTTCGCTCCAACAAGCTGAAAGCCCTTTCTTTCTAAACGTGATACAATTTCCCCGATTAAATTTCTTTGTACACCATCTGGTTTAACCATTAAAAATGTTTTTTCCATAATTACACCTCTGTTCGTATGTATGGGCTTTCAGAAAGAATAATACCATTATTTACATGTATAAAGCAAACAAAAAAGGAAATAGCATTTTAGTATTTCCTTTTTCCGATAAATCTTGCTATTTCATATAAATAATCCGTATTCTTCGACTCTGGCAATAATTCTAGAATATCAAATGCTTTATCCAGGTAAGCATTGCTTAAGTCGATGGATTTCTCGATTGCTCCTGATTGCTTGATAGATTCGAGTATAGGCTGCAACTCTTCTAACCTCATATCTTCGTGAACAGTTCGGATAAGCTTGGCCAATTGCGGTTGCTGTAAGGCATACAAAACAGGTAAGGTAATATTCCCCTGCCACAAATCACTACCCGCAGGTTTCCCCAAATCTTTTTCAGAGGCCGTGAAATCAAGTATGTCATCCATTATTTGAAAGGACATGCCCACATAGTATCCATACAAGAATAATTTTTTGTGTATATCCTCCGATACCCCTGCACTGATCGCACCTAATTGGCAGCTGGCCGCAATTAAGACAGCCGTTTTTCGTTTAATACGCTTTAAATAGTTACGTAGATTTTGATCAAAATTGTATTTATCACGTATTTGTTCTATTTCGCCAATGCTGACTTCCATGATGGTTTTAGCTACTACCTGATGTGCCAATGGATCTTTAATATGAGTCATAAGCTCCTGAGCCCTGGCAAATATGTAATCTCCTGTATAAGTAGCCATTTTATTATCCCATTTGGAACGAACCGTCAGTGATCCCCTACGCAGTTTGGCTTCGTCAATGATATCATCATGTACTAATGATGCTGAGTGAATAAGTTCCAGAGCAACTGCAGCATGCTTAATTTGATTAATATCATACTCTCCAAATTTTGCGGTGAGCAGTACAAAAACAGGGCGTATGCGTTTGCCTCCAGCTTTCAGAGTGTGCATAGATGCTTCCTGAAGTGGTCTGCATTCAGTTTGTATCGATGAACGCAGCTCTTTTTCGATTAATTGGATATCCTGTCTGAAAATTGAATACAATTTTGGTAATTTCATAGTTCCACTTCCCGTTAAACTAATATGCGCCCTTTATTTTGATTGTTTGAATCCAAAATGAGACGCAGCTGCACCACCGGAATAAGGTTTATATTTAACCTTCACAAAACCGGCTTCTTCAAAGAGTCTTTTCAATGCCGGTGCACTTGGAAAATCAGATGCAGATTCCTGCAGCCAGGAATACTCCTTGTAACTCTTAGCCAATAATTTACCCAAGAGAGGCATAATATGCTTAAAATAAAAATAATATAGCTGTCTGTAAACCGGTAACGTCGGTTGAGAAGTATCTAAACAAACAGCCATGCCACCCGGTTTCAGAACACGGTTCATTTCTTTCAATACCGTTAAGTAGTCAGGGACATTCCGAAGACCAAATCCAATTGTGACAAAGTCAAATGTATTATCTTCAAAGGGAAGCTCCATTGCATTCCCATGAAGCAGTTCCACATTATTTAACTGCTCCTTTTTAACCTTTTGTTCGCCAATCTTGAGCATATTTTTACTGAAGTCCAAACCCGTTACCTTACCAGAGTCGCCAATCTGTCTCGCCAGCGCTATCGTCCAGTCAGCTGTACCGCAGCATACATCCAGTGCCTGATCTCCCTGTTTAACATCCATTTTTTTCATCGTATCGGCACGCCAACGCTTATGTAACTGGAAACTGATTACTGAATTCATAGAATCATAATTATCAGAAATCTTTTCAAAGACACCGTGTACACGTTCCTCTTTTGTTTGTTGTTTCATTATGAATTCCCTTTCCCCACATCGTCTTTTTATATGTTTTCAAGATTACCTTATACTTGTCTCAATCCGTAAAACCATTTCATCCTTAAAATTGTATTGCAACATAGCTGATCTTAATCTATCACTTACCTTTGTAATTTCCCTTTTAAGTAAATCTGATATTTTATCAGCAGTTTCATCATTTACACTATGTATTGATTGTAAGGCTTGAATAAATTTAGAGTTACACTTATTTTGATAACCGTCCAATTCTGCCATTAATCTATTCCATAATAAAAAGTCTATAAACAAATCCTTTTGTTCAATTACGTTAAAATACTCAGCTGTTTTTTCGACCAGTATGGTTTCAATCTGTTTAAGATACTTTACTAATGTATCTATATCAGCATCCTTATCCATATATAAGTGTACCTTAGCCTCATTCACTTCCTGAACTCCCCTGGACATTAGGTTAATAAACTCGATATCTTTTGTTTTCGCCAATATATGATAATACATACTGCTATAATAATCTCCAGCCAAAATCGATAACTGCCGTTTCCTTAATTTTGCCGGACTTTCGGATTCCTCTGTGTTTGAAACTCCCTCATGGGTATCCAGGGCAATTTGCATAAGCATGACAGATACTATGTAATATGGCATCAACTTTTGATCCACATTAGCATCACGCAGAATTTTAACCATAACCGCTATCATATCATCATTTATGACTGGCCGATCAATATGATCTAATATTAAAGAATGATAGATAAGTTTCTTTATCTCACTATTAAATTGTATGACTTCATTATTGATGCTATCCAATGGTAATCACCCATGCTTCCACTTCTGATTCCGTACCATAATCGGCACATTACGTATTCATCATACTCATCTTACTATCCTTTTAAATTGCTGTCGAATGGTTTAAAAGGAGAGAATAGATAATCGGTTATTCCTTTTCACTTTCTATTTCACCGTATGGCGTGTACATAACCGCTTTTCCTCTGATTTTCATAGCTGATGTGTGTTCTGTAAATTGAACAAATAACACTTCACCTTTATCAAGCTTTTCTGAATGATGGAATTTAGTATCCTCACCTCTGGTTAATCCAATAACACTCACTCCATCTTCCAATGCTTTTATAACTACAAAATCATTTGATTGAAGGTTCTCCATTCTCTTACTCCTTTTCAACTTTTATCTCATGATTATTTATTAATTAAGCTTAATACTTCCTGACGGGAGATTGAGTCTGTCGCCAATGTTCCTCTTACTGCGGAAGTAATTGTCTTCGATCCTGGTTTTTTAACACCTCTCATAGTCATGCACATATGCTCAGCTTCAACTACGACCATCACTCCATGAGGAGCCAGTGTGTCCATAATAGAATCTGCAACAGTTGATGTAATCCGTTCCTGTAATTGCGGCCTTCTGCTCACTGCTTCGACCGCTCTGGCTAATTTACTCAAACCTGTAACACGTCCGCCTTTTGGTATGTAGGCCACATGTGCCACTCCAAAGAATGGCACGAGATGGTGCTCACACATAGAATAAAAAGGGATATCCTTAACAAGGACTAATTCTTCATGATCTTCACCGAATACCGTTTCAAAATATTCTTTAGGATCCTGTCTCAATCCGGAAAATACCTCTTCATACATTTTTGCTACACGTTTAGGTGTGTCCAGGAGCCCTTCCCTTGTTGGATCTTCCCCAAGAGCCTCCAAAATCATTGTCACTGCTTCTTCTATTTTACCGCGATTGATTTCACTCATTTTATGTCTTCCTCCCATTGCTATACCTAATTTCAACTATTTCCATAGTAGCACATTTTATTCTTAGAGCCATAGATTATGGACTTCATAATAGAAAAAGAGTCATTACCAAAGAAATTGGTAATGACTCTAATCGCGTATAGCGCTTATTCAAGTAAAATCGTATGTAAAAATTACTTAACAGCGTCTTTAAGTGCTTTCCCTGGTTTGAATGCAGGTACTTTGCTGGCACTGATTTCGATTTCCTCACCAGTTTGCGGGTTACGTCCTTTACGAGCAGCACGCTCACGAACTTCAAAGTTACCGAAACCAATCAATTGTACTTTATCTCCATTTTTAAGAGCTTCTAAAATGGATTCGAACACTGCGTCTACTGCTTTAGTTGCGTCTTTTTTAGAAAGCTCGCTAGCTTCAGCAACAGCGTTGATTAATTCTGTTTTGTTCATGCCATTCACCTCCTCCCAAAGTATGCTTCCATTCTACTTCAATACTTTTTAAGTTGTAATGAAATATTTTCATCAGTCAAAACAAAAACTTGAAATATTTTGTCATTAATCATTTTTAACATAAAAAACCATTGATAAACATTGATATATAAGGGTTTTTGCTTTGAACTTGATTTCTGATAAAAGATTATCATAATCCATAGACCATATCAAGTAAATTGGCGAATTTACAGGCATTTATTCGAATAATGTAGGTTATTTTTCTATTTTTATTGCCATATCTTCTTATTTGAGGTATTTTGAAAGTTAAAGCATTTATAAAAACACTTGATTTTTGCAAAAAAATACAGAGGATTACGGATCCGTTACGGTCCGTAAAACCCTCTGTATCTGTTAAAGAATAATGGCAATTAATCCGCCAGATCCTTCATTAATGATTCTTTCAAGCGTTTCCTTTAATTTATATCGTGCATTCTCCGGCATCAAACTTAATTTAGCTTGGATTCCCTCACGAACTACAGTAGACAAACTGCGGCCAAATATATCTGAATTCCAGATGCTCAGAGGATTATCTTCAAAATCCGCCATTAAATAACGAACCAATTCTTCACTTTGTTTCTCTGTTCCGATTATAGGGGCAAATTCTGATTCAACATCTACTTTTATCATATGAATGGATGGCGCCACAGCTTTCAGCCTAACTCCAAACCTGGATCCCTGTCTAATGATTTCCGGTTCATCCAGACTCATATCCGCCAGAGAAGGAGAAGCAACACCATAACCCGTTTGTTTAACCATTTTAAGGGCATCCGCGACCTGGTCATACTCCGCTTTCGCGTAAGCAAAATCCTGCATTAATTCAAGCAAATGATCCTTCCCTCGTATCTCAACACCCACAATCTCTTTTAGAACCAGGTCATACAATTCATCAGGTGCTGATAAATCTATTTCGGCTACTCCCTGGCCCATTTCAATCCCAGCCAATGAAGCATGACCAACAAACTCATACTCTTCAAAAAGATGGACGAGTCTATCAACATCTCTAAGCCTTTTAATATCCTGAACCGTTTCTCTTATAGCATCCTGATAGCTGACCCTCAGCCAATGATTTTCATTAAGCACCATAACCCATCTAGGTAGATTCACATTCACTTCCAGAACAGGGAACTCAAACAATGCTTCCCGCAGGACATTTAACACATCCCCTTCCCGCATGCTCTCAACACTTATGGCAAGCACCGGGATATCATATTTTTCCTGAAGCTTAGCACGCAGAATCTCTGTATCCGGGTGATAAGGGCTGACTGTATTAATAATCATGATAAAAGGCTTTCCAACCTCTTTTAGCTCTTCTACGACCCTTTCCTCAGCATCTACATAGTCTAACCTTGGTATCTCTCCTATTGACCCATCTGTCGTCACTACAACGCCAATTGTAGAATGGTCCTGTATGACCTTACGAGTGCCAATTTCAGCTGCTTCATGAAACGGAATTGGCTCTTCATACCAAGGCGTATGAATCATCCTTGGCCCATTCTCATCCTCATATCCTTTCGCACCAGGAACGGTATATCCTACACAGTCAACCATACGAATATTGACCTCTAACCCTTCGTCTACCTGAACCTGTGCTGCCTGGTTCGGCACAAATTTAGGTTCCGTAGTCATGATCGTTCTTCCTGCTGCACTTTGTGGTAATTCATCAATCGTACGTGCTTTTTCAGCTTCACTTTTCATACCAGGAAGAACAACCAACTCCATAAATTTCTTAATAAATGTAGATTTACCCGTCCGAACGGCTCCAACTACTCCTAAATATATATCGCCGCCGGTTCTCTCGGCTATATCCTTAAATATATCGACCCTTTCCAAGAGATCCCCTCCCGATTCCTCCATATATGAGTACATATACGTAATTATTGATAGTCTTATAAACTTGGACACTATATATTTATGCTATAGCCCATTAAACTTATGACTAGTTTTTTCTCTCCTCTCCTTTTATGTAAACAACCGACTGCTATTTTGATTAAAAATGAACCAATTATTCGGAGTATCATGATAAAGCACCGAATTATTCAGGAGATGTCAAAATTTAAAATACAATCTGGAATAAAAAAAACCTTTCTTTTACAATATATTTTGTAAAAGAAAGGTTATTCCTCAATTGCCATAAAGACAGGTTTATTTGCTATTTGATCCCATGTATAAGGTAATGAATAGGCAGGAACAAAGAGGCTGTCTTTCACTAACTCTGCTCTTATATCTTCACCCTTTTTAAATCCCGCCGAACGATCAATAAGTAAATCATATAAATCCGGTGTATAGTCAATGTACAATTCGCCATCTTCGCCTAAAACAAGGTGTAACGATTTACCTGTGAAGGGACTTTTCACGGTAGGTTCCTTGTCAAATCCCATATTTTTATAGTTGAGCGCATAGACATTGGTACCAATTTTTTCTTCAAACGCAGGATAGCCCTGTGATTGAATTTGCAGCTTGGTATCCCGTATTGTCTCGGCTAAACGTAAATCAATCAGCCTAACAGTTGGATTTGTTTCTTCATTAACGAGTGTGTATTCAAAAATCCCGCCATTTTCATAGGCATTTCCCGGAATTTCAGACATATATTTTGGAACCAATTTCTGAAAATCAATTATGTATTTCATATAATACGGTGTATCTTGATCCTTTGTCACAATCGGCAACAGGTTGCCGCCATTATCTTTTCTATATTCCAAAACAGCTTTCTGAACGGATTCGACCTGATCTTCATAGGGTACCTGGTTTTGCTGTAAATTCTCCTGCGGATACATACACCCGGATAGAAAAAGAATTGTACACAACAAGAATGTCATTCCAGATATGTTATGTAGTTTCTTATTCAACACTTTATCCATTTGTAGGACCACTCACAATAATAATGACCATAATAATGGCTGCTATAAACATAGATACATAGGCTATCGTGGCTAAAAGATATTTTAATATACCCTTTAATTTATATCTGCTTAGATATATAGCCAGCACTGCGATTGCCATTAAGCCCATCCCAGCAATCGAAATCCACATTTTTTGCATTGCTATGCTCAATATTCGGCACCCCTTTTTCATCAATTCTTTTTACCATATTTTTAAAAAGAATAATATTTTTTCAACCTTCGCTATTATAACCCAAAATATACCTAAAAGAAAACAAAAACGGAAGCTCGGGTTTTATATACCCAAACTTCCGTCCTGGACTAAATATATAGACTTAGACTAAGTTTATGCTGGCTCAGTCTTTTATAAAGTATACTATGTTTAAATGACCATCTCAGCAAGTAACAAATGCCTATTTTTTGACAAAATCATTAATTAATGATTATTAATCATGCTATCCATCAAATCTTCCATTTCATGCTTCTTGCTTCTAGTCATAAGATCATCTACTTCTGTCTTAATATCCTTGTCATTAAACAGGACATCGTACAAGGCAGTCGTAATTGGCATCTTCACTTGGTATTTCTCCGACAACTGATAAGCTGCCTTCGTTGTTCTCACGCCTTCAACAACCATTCCCATGCTTTCAAGAACCTCTTCAAGATTCTTTCCTTTTCCAAGCATATTACCGGCACGCCAGTTTCTTGAATGGACGCTTGTACATGTTACAATAAGGTCACCGATACCTGTTAATCCAAGGAATGTTAACGGGTTTGCTCCCATCTTCACACCCAGACGAGTGATTTCTGCAAGACCGCGAGTCATCAAAGCGGCTTTGGCATTATCTCCGTATCCAAGTCCATCCGTAATCCCAGCTGCTAAGGCAATAATGTTTTTCAAGGCACCCCCAATTTCCACACCAACTAAGTCTTGGTTTGTATACACGCGGAAATTTTGGTTCATAAATAAATCCTGAATACGCACTGCTGCTTCCATATTTTTAGAAGCAACCGTAACGGTTGTAGGAATCCTTCTGCTTACCTCTTCAGCATGGCTTGGGCCGGAGAGAACAATGATATCTTTTGCTATATCCAAAATTTCTTCTTCTATCATTTCAGATATACGCAGCAAGCTATCTGGCTCTATCCCTTTGCTTACATGGACGATTGTCACTTTATCCTGGACAATCGCTTTAACCTTGCGGGCCACTTCACGAATTGCTTTAGTCGGTACAGCAAAAACAATAACCTCTGAGCCAGACAATGCCTCTTCCAAATCATAGTATGCCTTAATAGCGGAAGGGAGCTTGACATCAGGTAAATAACGAATATTTGCCTGTTCACGATTTATCTCATTGACATGTTCTAACTCATGCCCCCAGATTTTTACCGCATGTCCGTTATCTGCAAGGACAATTCCAAGTGCAGTTCCCCACGAACCTGCTCCCAAAATGGTGACTGATTGTTGCATAGACTCCACTCCTCAAAAAAATTATTTACGTAGTCGAGAAAATATTTTTATAGGCGTTCCTTCAAATCCAAATGCATCTCTAATTTTATTCTCCAGGAAGCGTTCATAGGAGAAGTGCATTAATTCTGGATCATTTACAAAGACAACAAAGGATGGCGGCTTAACGGCCACTTGTGTAGCATAATATATTTTCAACCTTTTGCCGTGATGGGTTGGCGTTGGATTCATTGCTACTGCATCCATTATAACATCATTCAGGACATTCGTTTGGATACGCTGTGCATGGTTTTCACTTGCCAAATTAATCATTGGAAGCAAAGTATGGATACGTGCTTTCGTTTTAGCAGACAAGAACACAATTGGAGCATAGTCAAGGAACTGGAATTCAGCCCTGATTTTCTCTTCAAACTTCTTCATCGTTTTATCATCTTTTTCAACTGCATCCCATTTGTTCACTACAATAACGATAGCTCGTCCTGCCTGATGGGCATACCCAGCAATCTTTTTATCCTGTTCAATAATGCCTTCTTCCCCGTCGAGGACCACTAGGACAACATCTGAACGTTCAATAGCTCGTAATGCACGTAAAACACTGTACTTTTCAGTACTTTCGTATACCTTACCTTTTTTCCTCATTCCAGCGGTATCAATGATGACATAATCATCGCCATTATATTTATATGGAGAATCGACCGCATCTCTTGTTGTTCCTGCGATATTACTTACAATAACGCGCTCTTCACCCAAAATCGCATTAACTAATGAGGATTTTCCAACATTCGGTCTACCGATCAAGCTGAACTTAATCACATCTTCGTCATAGTCAGGTGCTTGGTGATCAGGGAAGCTTTGTACAACAGCATCTAGCAAATCCCCAATTCCAATTCCGTGAGAGCCAGAGATTCCTATTGGTTCACCAAAGCCCAATGCATAGAAATCATAGATCTGATCGCGCATCTCAAAGTTATCCACTTTATTTACAGCAACGACTACTGGTTTCTTTGAACGATAAAGAATTTTTGCCACTTCTTCATCAGCAGAAGTCAATCCCTCTCTGCCACTCGTCATAAAAATAATAACATCCGCTTCATCAATAGCAATCTCTGCCTGTTGACGAATCTGTTCTAAAAACGGTTCATCCCCTATATCAATACCGCCTGTATCAATAATATTGAATTCATGGTTTAACCATTCTCCAGAACTATAAATCCTGTCTCTGGTTACTCCGGCTACGTCTTCTACAATTGATATTCTTTCTCCTACAATCCGATTGAATATTGTAGATTTCCCTACATTCGGCCTGCCTACTATGGCTACAACTGGTTTTGGCATGGTCGTTCATCCTTTCAACTATCCTAGCTAAATTCCTGTTTATTTTCACTGAATTGTTAGCATGTTTAATGTATTTATATTTTATGAAAAAAGAACCCTTCTTAATCATAAAGAAGGGTCTAACTATATTATGATAGCAAACGTTTCGCAAAGTAACAACTCTTCTGCTATATTTCCTTACTATTTTTGACGTGAAATTTAAACTCCCTTGGAGTTTTCCTTTCAATATTCTCGGTAAAAAGTAAACTAAATTACTTTTCTTAATGGAATTTATCCAACAGGTTTTTATCTAACGCCCTTACCTTTTAACCCTACATGCTGCTGATGATAAATCCTTCGCCTCGGTATTCTTTTTGTCCATAGATTATTGGTTTTATTTAAAAGGATAGTAATGGTTATCGCCAGTAACAAAAGGTCCAATGATTCAAATGTACCTATCGCTTTAACTGGAAACCCGTAAACATATAAAATCCCTGAATAAACTGCTTCACCAAGTATAATGGCAACACTAAGTATACTGACCCTTTTAGTTGATTCTAAAAAGATTATACTCAGTACAACCAGCATACCGGCCGCAATATAAATCCAGTTTACAATAAACCATACTGGATATAGAACTGAATAAATTCTAATACATATAAAGGCAATAGTAATAAAAAAAATAGCGACTGTCATTCTAATTAATTCTTTATTCGTCCAATGTCTCCATTGATAAAAAGACCAAAGCAGGGCCGCAATAAAAAACAGATTTAAATGTATACTGAATATATGGATGGACAGACCGGCAAAGCAAATCCCTGCCAATAGTCTGATCATTCCTCTCCGTCTTATCTTAACCGATTCATCTGATATAAAAATAAAATACCAACACCCAAG
This sequence comes from Pradoshia sp. Z3_51, assembly GCF_058215915.1. Lineage (NCBI taxonomy): Bacteria > Bacillati > Bacillota > Bacilli > Caryophanales > Bacillaceae > Pradoshia > Pradoshia sp. Z3_51. The sequence goes on from NZ_JBZAJC010000001.1 coordinate 627,976, forward strand.
CCACATTAAACTGAAAAATAAATAACCTTCATGCATAAAAACCTCCCTTAGCAGTATGCCAACTTTCAATTTTTTTAAACATTTCAAATGTAATAGGAAATTGATTTATTAACACATCTTCGGTAAGCAGGGCATTCGATTCTTTTCTATAAATTCAGTAGATACCCAAAGACACCCTCACTTTCATAAACAGATATTCTACATAACAGATTTTTTCAGCCACGCTAATTCTGGCCCTTTAATCGCAATCACGACCAAGTTACACTCTAATCCTCGGGTCATTTCACAAAACTAAATAATACAGAGTGAAGCATAACGCTGATTGGTAACTTTATTCGATTTTTTGTTTATACATAGAAACAGCCCTTCTCTATACCTGAGAAGGGCTGATTTTTACTTAATATTAAACCTAAAGCATGCAAGCCTGTAAGGGCATCTAACACATTACTTTATTTTTTTAAATTCTTTAACTGCTCTCCAATCATTTCACCTAATTGGAAGCCTCTTGTTTCTTCAGGGAGTTCATAGTTATCCATTTCAGCAGCTGGATTTTCTTGCAATTCTTTAATACTTAGAGATAATCTGTGCTCATCCTCATTCACGTCAAGCACTTTAACTTTAATAACATCTCCCTCAGACATAACCTCATGAGGAGTGCCGATATGTTTATGTGAAATTTGAGAAATATGCACCAAACCTTCTACACCAGGGAATACTTCCACAAAAGCACCATAGGATACAAGACGTTTAACCGTCCCTTCCAAAACACTGCCTTTTTTTGCTTTATCAGTAATATCTGACCAAGGTCCAGGCAGGGTCTCTTTTATGGATAATGAAACTCTTTCAGTATCACGGTCAATAGATAAAATCTTGACTCGGACGTTGTCTCCCTCTGAGACAACATCTGAAGGTCTGTCCACATGTTCATGAGAAAGCTGAGATACATGAACTAAACCATCAATACCTCCAATATCAACAAATGCGCCGAAATCAGTTATTCGCTGAACCGTTCCTTCAAGGACTTGGCCAGCCTGTAAAGATTCCAGAACGCCAATTTTTTTCTTTTCTTTCTCTTCACGCACAACATCTCTGTGTGAAAGGATTAAGCGGTTTTTTTCTTGGTCCAGCTCTACAATCTTAAACGCTAGCTCTTTCCCTTTGTAGTCAGAGAAATCTTCAACGAAATAATCTTCGACAAGCGAGGCAGGTACAAATCCACGTACTCCCAAGTCAACAACTAGACCGCCTTTTACAACGTCTTTAACCTCAGTTTCAATTATTTCACCATTTTCAAATGAAACAACCAGGTCTCCCCACGCTTTTTCTGCATCTACTTTTCTTTTCGATAGAATCAGAGCTTCATCTTCGACTTTGATAATCTCAAACTCAAGCTCGTCCCCTTCCTTCACCACATCTGAAGCTTTTTCAACGTGCAGACTGGAGAGCTCACTGATAGGGACAATGCCATCATGCTTACTATTTTCAACTTCAATTACGACTTGTTTTTCTTCAACTTTAGTTACAGTCCCACGCACTCTTTGGCCTACATTAAACTCGGTTACATTAATATTGTTCATATCCTCTGTCATATGTACTCCTCCTAACGATCACGGGTTCAATTACCTTTCAATTTATATTTAATACCACTAATCCGCCAGTATTAAACAATATTCTAAATAATCTCTTTTTTCTAACTTCTTATAATTTGTACTATTTGTCAAGCAGGATGTTTAGCGGTTTTGATCAATCAATTGCTTTATATGAGCCATTATGACTTTCGTCACTTCCTCAGGGGAGGCTTTTTGACTACGGTATTCTTCCATGTCAATTGGAGGACCGTATATAACTTTTGTTTTAGAAAATGGTTTATAGGAACCAATCACGGCACAGGGAATAACTTTAGCGTCCGTTCTCAACGCAAAGAAGCCTGCACCCGCAAGACCCTCTCCCAATTCACCTGTCTTACTGCGAGTTCCTTCAGGAAACAGACCTAAGACATGTCCATCTTTTAAAGCACCCAATCCCTTTCGCAAGGCATTCCGGTCACTCATACCTCTTTTAATAGGAATGGCATGAACACGCGGTAAAATAGTTTTAAGAACAGGTACATTAAACAGTTCTTCTTTAGCGATAAAATGAACATCCCGCGGGCACGTCATCCCTACAACTGGCGGGTCTAATTCACTGATATGATTGGAGCATAATAAAACACCGCCTGTCTCAGGAAAATGTTCTCTTCCTGAAACTGAGACACGGTATAAGGGAGTTAGAGCTATCTTTACTACGCCCCTGGCAAATCTATAAAAGCTCATCCATATACTCCTTTCTCATTCGCTATCTTCATAATAGCATCCACCACTTCATCAATTGAAAGACTTGTTGTATCAAGTTCAATTGCATCTGCTGCTTTTTTCAAAGGAGATACTTCTCTTTCTGAATCAAATTTATCACGGGCCGCAATATCTTGTTTTAATTGTTCAATATCCGAGTCAAACCCTTTTAAGATATTTTCTTCATGTCTTCTTTTGGCACGCTCATCTACACTTGCAAGCATAAAGATTTTGACTTCAGCATTTGGCATAACTTGAGTACCTATATCTCTGCCATCCATTACAACGCCGCCTTGTTCAGACAGGAGCTGTTGTCGTCGAACCATTTCTTCACGGACCAGTTTATGCTGAGAGACAGCGGAAACATTTTTAGTTACATTCGGCGTTCTTATCTCTTCAGATACAATAACTCCATCAACCAGTACATCTTGTCCTTGTTCACTATTCTGCAATTTTATATCCGTAGACATTAATAGATCATAAAGAGCTGCTTCGTTATTCGGATCTATTCCATTATTTAATGCCTTATAAGTTAAAGCCCTGTACATTGCACCTGTATCAATATATATGTATGTTAGCCTTCTAGCAATAATTTTCGCTACTGTGCTTTTACCTGCAGCAGCAGGACCATCAATAGCAATCGATAATTTCTTTTTCATTTGTTCCTCCTTGTTGTACACAAAAATTAATCATGACTATTTTAACACAGCTTTACAGGATATAAATCAATATGAATGTAAAAAAATGAGACAAAGTACTTTACTTTGTCTTTAGAAAACCTAAATATTCATTTATTGGAAATTGCATCCATAATCGCTGTATAATTATTTTCGATGACGCCTTCATATCTTGCGAGTGTTTTCCATTTAGTAAAGGTATGTTCACGATGAAAAACAAGCTGAAAAAATAATAAAAATAAAAGTTGAATGATAGCCATTTTCTTGATAAATCGCTCTACCGCATTCATATGGAACAATCCTCCTCTTACTTATGAGTTTGTCCATACAGATATGTATTTAATCCCCAAAACCTCTGTTTCTTTCCTCCAATTGCCTTTCAAAACAATAACGCAGCAAAATTTGCCGTTCTGCTTCAGTGATTTCGGTAAATTCGACAGATACTTTTTTTCTATTATTCAAAACTTCGACAATTCTTTTCACTTGTACCTGAATGGGTAGTTCACACACTTCCCTATTTCTCATCTCAAATGTAAACTGCAGTATTAGATTAGTATGAGTATCAATCTTTAAATTTTGAGGAACAATGATTGCTGCTCCTCCTGCGCTAATATCCGTTGTTAATGCCGTAAAGGGGGGGAATTCATTATTAATGGGCTGTACATTTACTTTTGTGGACAAGCTTACACGCACATATTCTCTTCGCTGAATTTTTTCCAGATATTCATCACCAGGATAATCTAAAAGCAGCAAAGGTATATTTTCCCTTACTCTTCCCTGGATTTCCGTATTAAACAGATAGGTATTTTGATCCTTTCCAACAAATGTTCCCCTGAAATTCGTTCCATTTATTAAGTAATCTATTCTGTTCGTATATATATTAACTGGATAATCAATATAAAGAATCCCATCTCTAACATCCATTAACTTGCATCTATATGTTTCAGGCTGATCTAATTGGCTCTTCTCAAGTATGATGGTCATTCCGATTGTTAACATAGTTAAACCATTTCCCCTCTGACATGTGTAAGAATATTCCAAAACAAGGACTTATGTACTATTATGACAGAGAATACAAAAAAGGAAAAGACCGTTTCCAGCCTTTTCCTTAGATTATTTTTTATGAGACATCATCATACACTTTTCTTGCTTCATGCATGATTTCTACTTTTTCTTCATGCCCGTTTTCAGCATTAATAAAAATTCGGTAGGTATCATCGCCTACTGTTCCCATAAATTCATAACAGAGTACATCTTCATATAAATTATTTGTGATAACGGCTAATCTTTTTTCCATAATCATTACTTTTCCACTGATTTGCTTTTCAGCTTCTTTTTCAGTGATAGCCGGTTTATTAATTTTTCTTTCCTTATCATGATTTTGAAGATAATCGTCTGCTCCCAATCCGATGATATCTCCATTATCTAGTGCTACTTTGATACGGATTGCTTCAGGATAGATCCTCACTTGATCTTTAACCGTTACAAACGTATAAACACCAACATTATTATATTGAGTACTTTCAAATAACTCCATATTCTGATAGCCCATGTTATTCAGATATTGCCGAGCTTTCTTATATCCATCGTTTAACCCGATCTTAGCATCGGATACTTGACGATCATTAATAATATAAATTGGATGTCCACCTTTTTTAGTCAAATCGATTCCAATCATATTACCTGTAGAAGCACTCTTCAAATTCACATGATAGAACTCGTATTTTGAACCATCCTTATTTGCAGTTACGCTGACAGTTTTAGCATTAGAGACACCTGTATATTTTTTTGCCAGTTCAATTGCTTCCTTACGGGTTATTTCTTTTCCGGACAAATTTTTATAATCTATGTTTTTTTCCTCCACAGATGTAAATGTAGGTCCATATTCACTTTTTTGTCCAATTGACTTTACATTTTTATCTATCGTTTTAAGTCCATCAATAACTTGGTTGTCCCGTTGGCTGTCCCCCTTCGTATCCGCCAAAGCTGTTTCCACATCCATCCAACGTAAATCATTGTCGCTGATTTTCCTTTGAACACTCCTTAGCTCATCTCTTATTTCCGTTGCGTCACTATACAGAGCTTTTAATGTATTATATTCTTCATCAGATAGCGGACTTTTATCTAAATCTCGCACAGATGTCTTATAGGCGAAATCACCGATATTAGTTAAAAATTTCTCCGTTTCATGAAATGGCATTAATGTTAGGGGCAAATGACCAACATTATTATGTGCTTCACTTGTTAATCTCCAAACCTCAGCCAATGCCGGAGATAGAGAATCCTTTGTATTCATAGCCAATGTCGTCCCGATTTTATCATTTAACACATCAATTTGATAGTTCAGATCATTAAAGGCACGCTGATAATTATTCTCGGTTTGATTCATGATAGCTATTTTTTCTTGATGATCCTGATATGCCCAGTACGCTGTTCCAACTAAACCGATTAGCAATACAGCAATCACGATATTTCTTATCATTACATTCACCTCAGTTGCAGAATATATGCTTGCCGATTTTTTTTATTTGCGGACGACTCCATATCCATGAACTTGTCGCTGTTTCCGGGTTAAAATAATATTCAGCTTCACCGGTCGGATCCCAACCATTGATAGCATCTATAACTGCGTTTCTTGAACTCTCATTAGGTTCAAGCCAGATTTGTCCGTCAGCTACCGCAGTAAATGCTCCCGACTGAAATATAACCCCTGAAACTGTATTTGGAAACGATGAACTTTGGACCCTATTCAAAATAACCGCAGCAACTGCTACCTGACCCTCGTATGGTTCACCTCTCGCTTCACCATGAACTGCGTTCGCCATTAACTTTATATCACTTTCCGAAAATCCAGCTGGTATATTTGCAGCTGTACCGGTCGTCTTTGTGGATGTGTTCTTTTTCGCCGTATTTGTTGATTTTGTCGTTTTATTCGATGATGATTTTGGCTTAACTTGATGCTCAATTGGAGTTCCCTGATAATAAGTAAACTCATTTCCTGAATTGATTTGTTTTTTCACCCAGGAAGCATTGTAATTAGAGGCGCTAACCAGTTTACTTTTAGTCTTTGCTCCACCTAACCCATCAATAGGTAAGCCGAATTGTTCCTGAAAATTACGCAATGCCCAGTATGTTCCCCATCCAAAGACCCCATCTATTTTTCCATGATAAAAGCCTATATTTTGAAGACGCGCCTGTAATTCGATGACATCATCTCCGACAGCTCCCCTTTGAATCACTTGATTGGTAAATGCTTCAGTCTGGATATCAAAAATGGGTGAGAGGAATAAAAAACAACCAATTATTGAAAAGGATACTAACTTCCTTACTAAACCCTTCATTTCATGCCCTCCTGTAGAATTAATGACAGTAAGGGTAGTTTTTGCAAACACATATAAAATATTCAGTCCAACATGAAAATCATTTTCAAACTAGAGGATTGATGATTATAAAAATAAGTTGCATACAAAAGCTTTTTGAGCTGATAGCAGAGAAAAGCAAAGTTGAATGGAGGTAGGGAAAAATCATTTAGGATTGTAGAAGCAGTGGGGTATGAAGCATATTCTTTGTAACATAATAAGCAACAATTTCAGGATGAATTCATGACCTTTATTTACCCTGGAGGATTAAAGCCGCAGACAACATAAATAGATAAAACATCCTTTAAAATAAAAAAAACAAACCCTAATCAAATCTACTCCTAAAAAGAAGCAGATTTAGATTTAGTGTTTGTTTCTATTTTACTGCAGTTTACAGTTTATTAAACTGATTCAAATGACTGTTTAAAAGCCTTTTCTGTTAAAATTCTTGCCTTTTTTACTTTCCAAAGTCCGAGACCCCATAGACAGAACATAAATGGAATTAAATATACATACCATTTTTCCTGCTCCATCAATATATAGTTAAAGGAACCATGCAAGGCAATCGGAATGAACAAGGCTGTCAGCATATAAGTCAGCTTTAACCTGGGCTGGGTTTGGAATTTGGCTTTCCCAAAATAAAAGCCCATGATGACCCCAAACAGTCCATGACTTGAAACAGGGAACATCGCTCTTCCCCATGCATATTCAAGCCCATTCGAAAATAAATAGAGGATATTTTCCAATGTTGCAAACCCCAAAGAAATAGAAACTCCATAAACAATTCCATCATAGGGTTCATCAAAATCAACATGGCCATAGATCAACCAAAGGAATAAAGCCCACTTAATCAGCTCTTCTACCATTCCCTTTTCAAAGAAGGCATCAGCCCAAACAGAAAGAAAAAGCCCTTCTGCCTGGATGACATATTGAATAAACATAACAGGTATGACAAATAACGCACCATAGATAAATACTTTAAATACAACTGATACAGGCTCAGTGTTATATTGATCTTTCAGGTAAAAATAAATTAGCAAGGCTATACCAGGTGCAACGCCCGCTGTTAATATATTTAACATGGATTACCCTCTCTTTTTTACTCTTTCGTCCTTTAATCGTAACACGGACGAAAAAAAAAGAAAATCAAGAATTCTCACAGCTTTCATGTGATTAGTGTAATTCGAACCCTACAACTTAAACGCAGCCTTGATATCGACATTACCATTGGATAATAATATGGCCAATTTCAATCTTGCCTTCTTGCTGTCATAATCCTCACCTAGAATCACACCCCTATTTTGCAGGTCATGCGCACTGCCGTGGTATCCATAGGCAGGATACACTTTTCCTTCTTCCGCACTTGTACTGATAACAATTGTTATCCCGTTATCCAAAGCAGATTGGATTGAGTTGACCATTAAAGGTGTTACTTGCCCACGGCCGACTCCTTCTAGCACAATTCCACGTGCGCCGGCATTTACAGCGGCATCAATCATAATCCCATCTGCACCTGTATAGCATTTTACGATATCAACGCGCGGTATTTCCGGACCGATTTTGTAAGATTCATTATAGATCGGCTTTTGATAGACGCTGACTACATCATTATCGATGATTCCAAGATATCCATAACCAAATGATTCAAAGCCCTGGAGATTCGAAGCATGGACTTTTTTCACGTATCTTGCAGAATATATCCGCTCATTAAAGACAACCAAAACTCCGCTATGCTTTAAGTGTTGATTTGCGGCTACATAGATTGAATTCCGTAAATTGGAATATACATCGGTTCCGACATCCTGAGGGGAGCGCTGTGAGCCTGTTACCACTATTGGTCTTGGATCTTTAGTTGTTAAATCAAGAAAATAAGCCGTTTCCTCTAACGAATCCGTTCCATGAGTGACTACCACTCCACAAACTCCTTCATCCTCCAATTCCTTTTCAATGGCTTCTTTTATTAAAACCATATCTTCGAAACCAATATGCATGGAAGGCTTTTGCATTAAATCTATAATTTTTATATCGAAACCCTCCGGCAACTGACAGAGTGCTGCTAATTCCTCACCACTCATAGCACCCGAATTCAGAAGTCCTTTAGAGATTTCTTTACTGGCAATCGTTCCACCAGTCGTAATTAGTGAAATTTTCTTCATTTTACACCTCTTAACAAGTAATCAAGCATTCTTAATGCTACTCCAACCCTTCCTTATCTTTTACCGCATTTGCTATTTGTCCACCATGAAATCTTCCATTCTCAATAAAAATTTCATTAGCATTATTTCCGGCCACAATCACACCAGCCACAAATAGGTTCTCTATGTTTGTTTCCATTGTTTGCTCATCAATCATTGGTTTCCCTGTATCACTTTGTATTTCAACACCTACATTGGTTAGAAGGCTGTAATCCGGATGGTACCCTGTCATAGCAAAAACAAAATCATTTTGTATTTCGATTATTTGCCCCTCTTTTTCATAAATGACAGTTTGCTCTTTAATCTCTTTTACGACTGAATTAAATTCCATTTTGATAATTCCGTTGCGGACATATGATTCAAACTCGGGCAAAATCCAAGGTTTAATGCTTTTTGAATAAACATTTCCCCGATATATGACTGTTACTCTTGCTCCCGCTTTTACAAGCTCTAGCGCAGCATCTACGCTTGAATTTTTGCCACCGATCACAACCACATCCATATCGTAGAAAGGATGTCCTTCTTTGAAATAATGGTATACCTTATCCAAATTTTCACCTGGTATATTCATCATATTTGGTTGATCATAATAGCCCGTTGCAATGATACAGTATGGTGTTTCATATTCATTTTTGGTTGTTTTTATTCTAAATAATCCATTCTTCTGCTTTTCTATTACTTCCACACATTCATATGTATTTATTCTGAGATTCTTCCTCTTCGCTACTTCTCTATAGTATGTTAATGCCTGGAGTCGAATAGGTTTCCGATTTTCAGTAATGAAAGCGACATCCCCAATTTCTAATTTCTCACTGGTTGAGAAAAAGGTTTGATGTGTTGGGTAATGATAAATCGAATTAACAATATTCCCCTTTTCAATAATCAATGGATTTTTACCAATTTCCTTTAAACTAATGGAAGCTGACATACCACATGGTCCGCCGCCAATCACAATTGCTTCTTCATAGTGCATACTTCTTTCCTCCAAATAACCGTAAACTGGAATTTCAATTTGTATGTAGTATCTAGTACTTCTCAATGAATATTTAAATAACCTTTTTAGAATAACATTTTTAGAATAACATTTTTAGAACCTAAACTCATCCACCACATGCAAAAAAGTTTTCTATCTCACGAGGGACAGAAAACTTTCTTATTGTTTGCAGTATTAAATCCAGCCTCTGAAACGCGATGCTTCGGCCATTTTCCGTACCCCAACCATATAGGCGGCGAGGCGCATGTCTACACGGCGGGATTGAGCTGTATCGTAGATGGTATTAAATGATTTAACCATTACTTTTTGTAATTTTTCCTCAACTTCTTCTTCAGTCCAATAGTATCCTTGATTATTCTGTACCCATTCAAAATAAGATACTGTAACACCACCGGCAGAAGCTAAAACGTCCGGTACTAACAGTATACCGCGATCTGTTAGAATACGCGTTCCTTCCAAAGTGGTTGGACCATTAGCAGCTTCAACGACAATCTTCGCTCGTATATTGTGAGCGTTTTCGTCTGTAATTTGATTTTCAATTGCGGCAGGTACCAAAACATCACATTCAAGTTCAAGTAATTCTTGGTTGGTTATCGTATTCGTGAATAGGTTGGTTACTGTACCAAAGCTGTCTCGACGATCCAGCAAGTAATCAATATCAAGGCCATCGGGATCATGTAAAGCCCCATTTGCATCTGAAATACCGATTACCTTGGCACCGGCATCATGCATGAATTTTGCCAAAAAGCTTCCTGCATTTCCAAAGCCTTGGACAACAACTTTCGCTCCTACTAAATCCATTCCACGTTTTTTAATCGCTTCATGGATACAAATAGTTACCCCTTTGGCAGTGGCTGATTCCCTGCCATGTGAACCGCCAAGAACAAGCGGTTTACCGGTAATAAATCCCGGAGAGTTAAATTCATCTATACGACTGTATTCATCCATCATCCAGGCCATAATCTGTGAATTGGTGAAAACATCCGGTGCCGGGATATCTTTTGTAGGACCGACCAATTGGCTTATCGCCCTGACATATCCACGGCTAAGCCTTTCCAATTCCCGAAAAGACATATTGCGCGGATCACATATGATACCGCCTTTTGCCCCTCCATACGGTAAGTCTACAATGCCACATTTCAAACTCATCCATATGGATAAAGCTTTAATCTCATTCTCTGTAACATTAGGATGAAAACGAATTCCACCTTTTGTCGGACCTATAGCGTCATTATGTTGAGCACGATAACCAGTGAAAACCGTTACAGAACCATCGTCCATTTTAACAGGGATTTTCACAGTTAGCATACGAAGCGGTTCCTTCAATAATTCAAATACCTCTTCTGGATATCCAAGCTTATCTAAAGCCTTATGGATGACAGTCTGAGTCGATTTTAAAACATCTAGTTTGTCCTCAGTGGAATGATGGTCGGCTGTCATTATAGTACCTCCTACAGATGTATAATAAGTAATATTTTCCTACCAGCATAAGTATACAACTTTGGCAATTGTCTGGAAAGTGAAATAATAGAATAATAGGGTTAAAAATTACAAAACAAAAATTTTTGAAAAAATATTCAGATTTATTATTCGCTTTTATAAATTCAGTATACTTAATAAAGCCTGGAAAGTGCAAGAGTACTGTTTTGGCCTTTATAAACACGCTTAGATTAAATAAAAATAACCACATCTTTTAGATGCGATTATGATAGGAAATATTTTTTTATAATAGTAATTATATTCTCTTTACTTATCCTGTGTCCGTAATCCGACAGGTATTCTTTACTCAAGGTCGAGAATTCTCCAAACTCCAAAAGAATAGACATAAGAGTTGCTTGGTTTATAAGAGTATCTTCTTTTATCTCTAAATAGTATTTGGACTTCCAAAAATAAAGGATTCCTTTCACATTCCAGCTAGTCTTTATAATTCTGCAAGCTTGTACCACATCATCAAACTCCGCAAATTCATATATGACTTGATCTCGCTTCATTATATTAACAGATAGGTACCCTTCTATTTCTTCTTCTTCTTCGAGATCTTCGTTTAAATTGTACGCATCCCTTTTTAAAATTATATAGATTCCGTAGCATGGATAAGAGTATACATCCATCTGAAAAAATCCAGCAACCAAATTCCCACATTCTTCAAGCACTTCTTGAATAATATGATAAAAAAAGCTATGGGTTTCCACCGAATGACTGGTTAGCACCTGACAGGTAACACCTCTGTCTTCCAATTCATCGTAGGGAATAAATAGTTTGAACAATGTCGGATTGATTTGTTTAAGCTTCATGAAAAAATCCTCCTGTAGCTACTCTCTCCATTCCATTGTATGAAGGGAGTCACAGTCGGTACCTTGTTTTAAAATCATGAAGGAGTTAACTTCTTTAAATGGATTAAATGAGTCTCAGGTTTTGCCATTAATCGCAGCGGAAGTAAGCTTGTTCCATATCCATTACTTGTTAGGATGGTCGTATCATTCCTCTCGCTGACGCCGCCCAATTTATATCTGCCCATTCCAAAAATCCTAATTTGCCCCCCATGTGTATGGCCGCTCAATACTAAATCAATTCCATATGATTTCTCAATTTCCTTTTCAATTTTAGGAGTATGACTGGCTAGAATTCTAAAACTGTCAGATTCCGCTTCTTCCATTGCCAAATCAAGCCGCCCCGTTTGTTCCTCTTCATCATAAAAGTCAATTCCAAGCAGGCGTATTTTACCGCCATCCTTTGTTTCAAACAGTACGCTTGTATCTAGTAATTCATGGATATCCAACTCTACAAAAAGTGCATCCAGTTCATGTCTATCTATTTCATAATCATTATTACCCCATATGAAATAAACAGGACCTACACTTTTTAATTTAGTTAAATTTTCTTTTATTCTATCTAGCGGTACCCCTTTTTCAGCTAGGTCACCGCCAATTAAAACAAAATCAGCCTTCCCTTTTACCTGCCCAATAATTTCATTACTGATGACCCGCCTATGTATATCTGAAATAAAAAAGATTGTGATGGTCTCATCACTTGGAAATGTACTGAATTCAAACGTATGATCAATCACTCGGTCCTGATGCGCAAGCCTGTACATATATATGAGTAAGCACACACATAAAGCAATTAATAAACCAAAAAAGAACAGCACTGCCATAGTATCTCCCTTTCAATCCTTTATATCTTATAACTAAAAGAAGCCAGCCTAATAAATGACTAGCTCTACATTTATTTATATCTTTATTTTTGATCAATATGCAAAACTTTTTCATCAATATGCAAGACTCTAAAGCCTGATTCCTCTAATTTACGGATAAATTTATCTACATTCGGCGCTTTCACTACTTTAATGACAATGCGCCTTAAAAGTTTATCGGTTTCATCAAAGGTAACTAATGAAATTATTTGTTGCTGATATTGCCTTGCAATCTCAGTTAACCTGGCAATACGCCCCTTGGTTTCGACTGTAGTTAATGCTATCCTCACACCAGGTACATGAACGCCAAAGGTACTCTGGAATTGTTCAATTATATCATAGCGCGTAACAATGCCATGGAAATACTCGTAATCATCCACTACGGCTAATAAAGGTGTCTCTTTTAAGTCCAAAAATATATTTTCGTATATTTCGTCTTCTTTTAATGTTTTGTTTACCTCAGCGATCGATTCTGCTTTTGTTTCCTTTAAAAAAATATCTCTCGGCAGCTCTGATAAGAAGGCTGCTTTGTATACTCGATACCTTGTGATCGTACCTATATACTTATTTCCTTTAAGAACTGGCACTCCCTCAATTTGATGTTCATCCAGCACCGAGAAAACCTCTTGAAGAGTATCATTGTAAGAAACCGTATGACAATGATATTTTGAAATCATGATATTCTTTACAAACATCAAAGCACCCCCACCGCAATCTAGTATAAACATTCCCTATAATTGATACTTATTCGACAAATCTCAGACTTTACCTGCCTATTTTGTGAAAAATTATTTATTTTCGTGAAAAAGATTAATATCATATAAATCTTTAAATTTATTAAAGAGGATATGTCTATTTTTCCAAGCTACATCATTTTTCCATAGATCCTTACTCCTATCTATAATCTCACATCGCAGTGCGTGAAATTCCTTTTCTGCCTTGTCCATCTTTTTTTTGTAATAAAGCATCCCTCCATACATAAAGGCAAGCATTAGCATACAGAGAATGATAAACTCATTGTCAAAAAAATAGTTATACATGGACATAAAAGAATAAGAATAAAGAGGAATAATGTTCTTATATACATAAACAACTAGAATTGCTGTTAAACCTAATGTAATGTAAATAAATAAAAAATGACGGGATTTATAATGATCGAACTTGCGTTTTCTTTTCACCACATTGTTGAGCATTATTTTTGTAGCCTCATCGGTATGTTCGTCCAAATCATTGATATACGCTTCCATAAACCACCTCTCCTTTTCATAATCATGTTTATGAAAAGAAGCGGTCAATTATGTAATTCTTGTCCATTATTTATTTACCCGTTCCCTATACATGCTTACTTTTACTAAATCTATTATAAGACTGCTTTTACCTTGCCAGCTTGCTTATTTATGACAAATCCAAGGATTAAATCAATGGTGAAATGCATCGCGATTGTAACAAATAAATTGCCTGTCCACTCATAGATAAACCCAATAAAGAAACTTAACAGTAAGATATTCACAAACAAGTATACATTATATAAATACCTTATATGGATTAGTGCAAATATGAGGCTGGCCATCCATAAACCAACATATGTTTGAATGATTCCCCTGAATAATAATTCCTCACTGATAGAAACTAAAAGGACAATAAAGACTAGTTGCCGTCCATTGAGAGAACTAAAAATACGTTGATTGATTCCGCCATCATTAAAGTATCTCTCGGGAAGATACCTCATCGAAAGTAAGTCGTAGAGAACTACCAGCAATCCTGCTGGGATTCCTATAAGAAGGATAGACCAATCTTGAAAATCAAATAACAATAAAAACTCCTGTATATCATCAAAGACCCATATCCCCAAAAAAGAGGAGATTATAAGCAAAAGCAATTGAGTTTGAATCAATGCCTTGTATAGTTCTTCATCCTTTAACTGACTCACGAGCTCTGCCTGTTTATTTTTCATTTGTTTACTCTGCCCTTCCAGTAAATAATTGTTTCAATTGCATACGCCAATTTTGATCTTCCCGAGGAATGTCTTGCCGTTGTTTTGGAAGGATAGCGATAAGTGCATCTAGTGTTGCTCCACACCGGTCACAGCAAGTCTTTGTTTTATTCTGTAGCTCCTGATTAAAATAGGAAGCGATGCTGCTCTTTCTGCACTCAGTGGAAAGAATCCATTTTTTCAATAGATATAATTTCATGAGTTTTTCTTTTTTTCGATTTTCCAGTTCTACATCTATTCGCTCAATTCGTTCATAGGGGTCAAGAATATTCCCCTTTAATAAAGCCTTATTTAATTCTTTTATCCGTTCTATTTTGTCATCACCAATAAACTCCTCAGCTGTAAGATTGGAGGCCTCATGATGAATAACCCATTCAATTTCTGAACGAATTGGAAAATCTCTTTCAATCAGATGGGAAGCTTGCCATTCATCTCCTTCTGAATATAACAATATGGCCACTGCCGGCAATCCATCTCTTCCAGCCCTGCCTATTTCCTGTACATATGCCTCCACACTCAACGGCATGTTTACATGTAAAATAAATCGTATATCATTTTTATTAATCCCCATACCAAATGCATTGGTGGCCACGATGATTCTTAACTGCCCAGATAAAAATTGCTGCTGAATCAGGATTCGGTCACTAGTTTCCATACCGCCATGATAATAAGCAACACCATCAAAGCCCTTTTCTAGTAGAAATCCACTTAATTGTTCAGCAAGTTTTCGGCTGGATACATATATAACCCCTGCACCTGGCACTTTATTCAGTGCATCAATTAAAATTTGAAGCTTATGCTGATAATCAGCGGCTTCTTCTACCAGGATACTGATATTCTCCCTGTTCACACTATGGATTACTCTCGCCGCATCCTCCATACATAAATTTTTTAAAATATCCTCTTGAACCTCAGGAGTAGCAGTAGCTGTTAAAGCTAAGGTCAATGGGTTATTCAGTTCTTCTCTAATACGGCCGAGCTGCAAATAACTCGGTCTAAAATCATAACCCCATTGTGATATACAGTGCGCTTCATCTACAACAAACAATGCAATGTTGAGCTTTTTTAATTTATCTAAAATAAATCTGGATTGCAGCATTTCTGGCGAGATATATAAAAATTTTAATAATGATAATGACCTCAGCACCATATCCCGTTCCTGCAGGGTTAAAAATGAATTTAAGGAGGCAACCTTTTTTTCGCCTTTCGCCTTCATTTGTTCTACCTGATCTTGCATAAGAGCCAACAATGGTGAAATGATAATAACCAATCCATCCATCAAGTATCCGGGCATCTGAAAACACAAGGTTTTACCGGTCCCAGTTGGCAGCATAGCAAGTGTATCTTTGCCGGTGATAATGGATTCTATCACTTCCTTCTGTCCAGTTCGAAACGTTTGGAATCCGAACATTTTTTCTAATTGAGCTTCTAGCGGCTGCATACTTACACTTCCTTTATAGTTGCCATAACGAGCCTGATTTTAAAATAAGTTATCTCAGATGGAAGGACCATTTTTAAAGATCTTAACTGTTTTGTTTCATTAGTAGCAATGGCCTGTTTGATTTGTTCTTTCTCTGTTGCACTTACAAAATCATCTATCGGAAAATCAGGTACGTTTGAAACGATTTCAACAAGATGATCTTCAATCGTATTCGTTTTTAAATTCCGTACGGCTGCTACTTCTTCTTTGGACATCCCGGCTTGCAGCATTTTTAATGTTCTTTGCGTAGAAGCAGTTAAAAGAGATTGAACAGGTTTACCTATAAGCACAAGTTCTTTCAATAGTATATAAGGAGACTGAACACTGGCTTTAAGCATATAATGAATAGTATCCCAAAAGAGAAGTCTCGCATAAAATACATCTATATTAAGCTTTCGTGCAGCCTGTTCGATTGTCAAACCCGCATGCTGGTGACCTGAGAAGGCTGAAACAATTAATTCTGCTCCGGCTTCATTTACATTACTTAATAAATCATCAAGCTCCTGATATAGAAGCTGGGCCAATTCCATTGAAGAGAGAGGAATCTTTTTAAATAATTTTTTCACTAACAGTTGTTCCTCTTGATTACGGGAAACCGCAATGAAAGAATGATTGCCATTTAGCAAACAGGACGACGTTTGTACCAATAATTGCAGCCTCATCCAAAATCCATGAGCTGCATCTTGAAAGGTACGACCATCCAGGTTAGTTAACTGAGGATAATCCTTTTCCCAAAAGGAAAGTGCTTGTTTACCATGCTGCGTACAGACATAGGTATTAATACCTGTTTCTTTTATATATCCTTTTTTGGTTAATTCAATAATCTTTTGATCCCAAGTCTCTCTTTTTAACTTTGGAAGTACGCCAAAAAACCGAGATATATTAAACAAACGAGCATCTTGAATGGGCTGAGAGGATTTTTTCCCATTAAGTATATGTAAAGGGGAATATACTGTTCTTTGCCCCTTTAATGCATTTATTAAATACAGTATTAATCCGTCAAAATATGGTATAATCATGTTTTAACCCCTTTATCCTACATGTCTGACACTTTTTATCTTACCAAATAGTTGTACCCTCATGCTTAAAATTCAATAGCCTATTTTTCCTTTATTCGCTAAAAACACGCGAAATATTGGCTATTGAAAAGTTATACCATGAGTTTTACAATAAGGTGAGGGGTTTGATATCCAGTTCGGTATCAAAATATATATTTTTTTACCTGGGAGGTATTTAGCATGGCTAAATTTACTATTGTTGACAAAGAAACTTGCATTGCTTGTGGTGCTTGCGGAGCAGCAGCTCCAGATATTTACGATTATGATGATGAAGGTATTGCATTTGTTACTTTAGATGATAACCAAGGTATTGTCGAAATTCCAGATGTTCTGCTTGATGACATGATGGATGCTTTCGAAGGTTGCCCAACAGATTCTATTAAAGTTGCTGACGAATCCTTTGACGGAGACGCATTAAAATTCGAATAGTCTCCCATTAATAAAAGCCTCTGCGGTTTCGCAGAGGCTTTTATTTAATCTATTTTATACATTTCGCAATACAGATTGCTTCGAAAACCAGCCCTGCATTTTAGTGAATAACAGCATAAATACAATGGCAATTAAGGTTCCTTTTATTAAATTGAAAGGAATGATCGCCGTGGTGATCATTGCTCGAATCTCTGTACCAGACATGTTCCAATTCATTAACACACTGTAGCTTGGCAGCAAAATGAAGTAATTGACAAGACTCATAAATAAAGCTAATACGATTGTGCCTCCTACAAGTCCGTACACCATGCCTCTTTTGGTGCCGATTTTTTTATAAAAATAGTAGGCTGGAAGGATAAACGCGACGCCTCCGATAAAGTTAGCAAAATGCCCAATCGGAATTCCTGTGTCGCTTCCTGTCATCATGTAATCCAGAATATTTTTTAATAATTCTACCAGGATACCCGCAACCGGCCCAAAAATGATGGCCGCAATTAAAGCTGGAATATCACTAAAATCAATTTGTAGAAATGTTGGAAAACCAGGGAATGGAAAATTAATAATCATCAGAACATATCCAATCGCACCCAACATCCCAATCGTAACCATTTTTTGAATCTTACTTACACCACTGCTTTTCATTATTTCCTCTCTCCTTTAGGTTTGGTACTACCTCTTCCAGAAGAAAGGCTCTGCCTAAAACGTCAATCATGAAGCCATGCCATAAAAAATCCCTTTATCTTAATTAGATAAAGGGAGAAAAAGGCAATGTGAAACAAAACGTTCACGAAAGATCGTTTTTTGAACGTTAACAGAGACCTCCATCTTCTCCCATCCAGACTATACTGTCGGCTTTGGAATCTCACCAAATCCTGCCTTTACAGGCTCGCGGGCTTAGATTATAAATCATCACCGCCGGTAGGGAATTTCACCCTGCCCCGAAGATAGACCGTATTTAATTAGTAAAATGCTTTAGAAAAATAATCAGGCTAGACATTCCACCTGTATATTTAACTAGACCATTTCTATATTGATTTTATCCCACTAAACTAAATAATACAAGAGATTAGAATCACTATATAAATAGATCAAAAAATATATATTTGTAAAAAATTCATAAATTAATGGCCTCACCTCTATTTTCCTCGAACCAACTAAGCAGTCTAAATTATAGAAAATGAAGTCTTTTTAGTATCTGCCGGCAACAAAAATTAGACTTTTCCAAAATTTTAAAATAGTAAGCGCTTGCAATGTTGAATCTTGATTGACACACAGATTATAAGTCTTGTAGAGTGGAAACAAGATTAAATACTTCTACAGGATGGTGACAAGATTGTTTAAAGTGCTCATAGCTGATTCAATAAAGCCTGATGGTTTAACACCATTCATTGGCAGGAATGACATCGAGGTTGTCCAAAAAAAGATAGATGAAGTAAGCAGTGAATTGCATCTGTTTGATGCACTTTTAGTTAGAAGTGCTACAAAAGTAACAAATGATTTGCTTCAAAAAATGACAAACCTAAAAATTGTAGCCCGGGCTGGCGTAGGGATCGACAATATAGATGTTCCTTCCTGTACAAGTCGTGGAATCATTGTGGTCAATGCACCTGATGGCAATACCATTTCTACCGCTGAACACACTTTTGCCATGATGGCATCCCTGGCCCGAAACATTCCTCAGGCTCACCAATCTTTAAAAAATGGTGCTTGGGAGCGAAACCGCTTTGCCGGAGCTGAATTAAAAGGTAAGACGTTAGGAATCGTTGGTATGGGGAGAATTGGTACTGAATTATCCAAGCGGGCGAGAGCTTTTCAGATGAATATTTTTGCCTTTGATCCTTTCATTACGACAGATCGGGCAAAAGAATTAGGCATAACGGTCGGTTCACTCGATAACCTGCTTCAAGTATCTGATTTCATCACCGTCCATACCCCATTAAATAAGGATACAAGAGGCTTATTAAACAAAAATACGATACATAAATGCAAAGATGGTGTCTATCTTATCAACTGCGCCAGAGGAGGCATAATTGACGAGGACGCTTTATATGATGCTATTCTTGAGGGAAAAGTAGCCGGAGCTGCACTGGATGTATTTGTAGAAGAACCTCCGGTGAATAATAAATTATTGTCCTTGGATCAAATCATTGTAACACCTCACCTTGGAGCGTCCACTGCTGAAGCGCAATTAAATGTGGCTAAGCAGGTGGCAAAAGAAGTAGTCTCATTTGTGGATGGAATACCAGTGTCAAACTCCATCAATTTACCAGCTATACCTGCTGAATTATTTAATAGAATACAGCCATATTATCAATTAGTGAAAAAACTTGGCTCTTTCCTATCACAATATATAAACGAAGGCATAAAAGAAATTTCCATTACATATGGCGGTGATGCTTTTGATTTTGATTCATCAATTTTAACAAAATCACTTGTTTCTGGATTTTTTAAAGAACGGGCTGATGTCACCATCAACGAAGTAAATGCCCTGTTATACGCTAAGGAACGTTCCATCACTATAGGTGAAAAAATCTCAAACGAAACATATGGTTATTCAAATAGTATAACGGTAAGAATTAAAGGCGATACCAGACAAATTGAAATGAAAGCAACCTATATAAAAGAATATGGGCCGCGTATCATTGCCATCGATGACTTCAAAATCGACTTTTACCCTGATGGCCATATCCTATATATCCAGCACCACGACAGACCAGGCGTGATTGGCATTGTCGGTAAAAAACTCGGCGATCTTAATCTCAATATTGCCACCATGCAGGTAGGACGGAAAGAAGCCGGCGGTGAAGCCATTATGATCCTTACGTTTGATGAAAAAATTCCTCATTCCGTCATAAATGAACTTGCCGGCAATGATGAAATATCCGTCGCCAAAGCAATTAATTTGAGTGAGGCATAGAATAATAAGAATAGGGCATCTCATAAGCTGGCTTAGCTTATCGATGCCCTTTCCTCTTATATTCTATTAAAATTACTTAGTCTCAGTTCAATAAGCCACTTTATTCTCATGTTTTTGGATTTGCTCATGCAATGTCTCTCTTACAGCTCCGGGTCCCCCAATCAGTTGCTTAAAAAATTCTTCGATTGTATTTCCTAAGCCAACTTCGTACAAGTCCACCCCAAAAATTCTTTCGTTTGAAAGAATAGGCTGTAAGTGGTTACTGACTGATTCAGGTTGGCCGAACTCGATTCCATGAAGATACTGCTGCAAATCTTCTAAAATAGGATCAGGACTGATGTTCATTTTTTTACCAGCATCATTCACACCAAGTAGATACCGGCACCAAGCCGCAATCGTTAAAGGAATAAATGTTAAATCAGTTATTTGAAGGTCATTTCTTTCGGCATATAATTTGATAGTCTCCCCAAATCGGATTCCTAATTTCTGCGAAGTGTCTGTAGCGATCCTCCCAGGTGTATCCGGAAAAGTGCTTGTACACCGTTCCGTAGAGTTTTTCATGTTAAATACCAGTATCAGGATTCAATAGCTCTCCTATAAAATGTCCAGTATCAGAATGCAAAAAAGCACATCACCTAAGTGATATGCTTTCATCAAACAGTTCCTTGTGTAACAAGAATTATCTTCTTAATTCTACTTTTTCGCTGGCAGGAAAAATGTAAATGTCGTACCCTGTCCAACCTTGCTGTAGACATCTATTTTACCGCCATGACCATGAATAATATTTTTTGCTATTGCAAGGCCAAGGCCTGTGCCAGATCTCCCTCTTGTTCTTGCTTTATCAACCTTGTAAAACCTTTCGAAAACAAAAGGCAGCTCTTCCTCAGAAATACCTACACCAGAATCCTTCACGTCAAATTGAGTACCATTATCCAATGTTCTTTGGATAATTTGCACTTCACCTCCCCCAGGTGTATGGCGCAGGGCATTATCAATCAAGTTGGTGAATACCTGTTCAATGCGGTCAGGGTCCAGCTCAACAAGCGCCTCAGGATGGTCAAGGGTTGTATAGACATCAACATTTTTTTCCTGAGCTGCCCGCTGGAACTTTTTCGATATTCTACCAAGAAAGCTGCCAACTTCTACTTCCTCAATATTTAAAGTCTGATGTCCTGCTTCCATTCGAGCCAAGTCTAAGAGTTCATTAACCAAGCGTCCCATTCTTAATGATTCATCATATATGACCTGTGCCATTTCTTTTTTCTCATCTGCTGTTTCCGCAATATCATCTATAATTGCTTCACTATATCCTTGAAGCATAGCAATAGGCGTACGAAGCTCATGCGATACATTGGCAATAAAATCTTTTCTCATCTTATCAAGCCGGCGTTCCTCCGTCATATCCCTTAATACAGCTACAGCTCCACGGATATCATTTTGACGGTAAAGGGGATTCATAAGTATTACCCAATCGTGCCCCTGCGTGGTAATCTCGGCTATTTTAGCTTTTCCCGTTCCCTTAACCTCGAGGAATAAATCGCTTAATGCATCAGGGACTTGGTTTCCAGACTGTTTTTTTTGATTGGTTTCATCCAAAAAACTATACCTTAAAAAGTCATCTGCTGGAGGATTCGTTACAAGAATTTCACCGTCTCTGTTAAACATGATCACTCCATCAGCCATATTAATTAAAATATTCGATAAATTCTCTTTCTCCTGCTGTAATGCCGTCATATTATACTTCAGCTGCCGTGCCATTTGATTGAATGCAATCGCCAATTCGCCAATCTCATCGTTTGTTAAAATGGGAACCTTCATGTCAAATTTTCCTCTGGCCAATTCAGATGCTGCTTCCCTCATTTTTCTAAGCGGAGCAGTCACTCTTGATAACAGGAAGAACGCAAAAATCGTCGTTAAAACAATCCCTATCCCGACAGCTATCAAGATGAAGATTGTCGTTTGTGCGTTTGTACTCTCACTCGAGTCTACAGACTGAAATGCATAGATGGCGCCATCCATTCCGTCATTAGTGATTGGAATTCCGACAATTGTACCCTGAGTAACATTATCCCCGCCCAAAATAGACGATAGATAAGTGGTTTCTGAAACTTGTCTATCATTCACTAATGACTTTTTTAAGGTTTCATCACGAGAAAAGAGTTGATAGACTTCTTTCTTATTCAAATCATTCAAACTGCTGTATATATTGGTATCATCTAAAATAATAACAATATCCTTATTCGGATCGATGATTTGCCAAACAATTTGTGTTGATTGCTCGATATCTGAATGTTCCTCTAAAATCATTTCAACTTGTTTGGCTGTTCGAAACAAAGAAGATTTAGCTTCCTCCATACTTTGATTATGGAAAAACTCCAGCAGTAATACAGTTAAGATGAATAGAACGAAGGAAAACAGCAAAATAATGGTCATCCAAAGTTTCCCGACTACACTTTTCCAAAACATTAGTCGTTGACTACCTCGAATTTATAACCAACACCCCAAACGGTTACAATCATTCTAGCTGCATCCTCAGATACTTTATTTAATTTTTCTCTTAATCTTTTAATATGTGTATCAACGGTACGTAAATCCCCAAAGAATTCATAGTGCCAAACTTCTTTTAGCAATTGTTCCCGATCATACACTTTATCCGGGGTTTTAGCGAGAAAGTATAATAGTTCATATTCTTTAGGTGTTAATGCAACCTCTACACCGTCCGCCAATACTCTATGCGCATCATTATCGATCGTTAGATGATTAAAGACGACAACATCTTTAGTTGAGGTCTCTGATTGAATATAGGAATTTTTCGATGACCTTCTTAACAATGCTTTCACTCGTAAGACTACTTCCCTTGGACTAAAAGGCTTTACTATATAATCATCCGTGCCTGCTTCAAAACCTTGCACTCGGTTTATTTCTTCCCCTTTAGCAGTCAACATAATAACAGGTGTTGCCTTTTTTTCACGCAGTTCTTTACAAACCTCAATTCCATCCTTGCCAGGCATCATCAAATCCAGAAGGATTAAATCATAATCATTCGCCAAAGCAAGTTCTAAAGCATCTTCCCCATTAGCAGCCTCATCAATTGTATATTTTTCGCGCTCTAAATACATTTTCAATAGTCTTCTAATACGGTCCTCATCATCTACTATAAGCAATCGTATGTTGTTCTCTTCCATCACCCGGACCTCCTTAAGCATTAACTAATAACGATACAAATTTATCCACGATATCAGTTTTATTATACATGCATACTAAATATTTAGGAATAGAAAAGTGAATATTTACATAAATAAAGCGATTCTATAAAGTTAAATTTATAGAAAAATAATATCTATCATACAACCAGATTTTTTTAATATAAGATTTTGCCTAACTTCCTATTCAGTTGTCATCCAACTTAAAAATAGTAAAAGCATCATAAATCGGAATATAATTGCAGTTAATAGCTTAAGCCTGATTTTCTAAAGAAGAGTTAAGAACAAAGGGCTTCCATACTTGGAAGTCCTCTTTTTTCTTAATTACTAGCATATGAGTGTAATCCAACGATAATTAAATTCACCGCGATAAGATTAAACATAATGATAATAAATCCTATAACTGCAAGCCAGGCTGACTTTTCGCCATGCCACCCCTTCGATATGCGCAGATGCAGAAATGCTGCATAAAATAGCCATGTAATTAAAGCCCATACTTCTTTAGGATCCCAACCCCAAAATCTTGACCAGGCTATTTGGGCCCAAATCATGGCAAATATCAACCCTCCCAAAGTAAATACAGGGAATCCGATTAGAATGGATCTGTATCCAACCTCGTCAAGTAAATCTAAATTCACTGATTTTGCCAACGGCTGTATAGCTGCTCCTATACGCTTACGTAAAATTAAACGCAGCACTCCATATAGCACGACACCTATCATGATGGACCAAACTACTGTATTCAGTTTTTTTGAATTGATTATTAATGGCAGTTCAATTAGCGGATTCATCCCTGTACCGGAAACCAATTTTGCTTCCTTCGGGACAAACAACGCCGGCATATTATATTCCTCTGTTTGCTCTGCACCGCTCTTATTGACCCAAGTATATTCAGTTTTATAATCAGCTATAGAAAACATAGTAGTAGATACAACAAAACCAATCGTACAAATTAATCCTAATAAAACGGCTTCCAGCCAAAACGTACTTTTTGATGCTTTCGTTTGTTTAACAGCCCGTATCAGATAAATTAATCCGGCCACAAAACTTATTGCTAAAATAGCTTCTCCCGCTGCTACAGTAGTAACATGTATATATAGCCAATCACTTTTTAATGCCGGAATAAGCGGCGAGATATCCCGTGGAAACATGCTGGCATACGCAATAACTAACAGCGCAATCGGAAGCGCGAATACTCCCAGAATGGCTGTTTTATATATGAAATAAATCATTATAAATGCTCCAACCAACATCATTCCAAAGAATGTTGTAAACTCAAATAGATTACTGACAGGAGCATGTCCTGACACTATCCAACGTGTGATAAAATAACCCAGCTGTGCAATAAATCCAATAATAGTGATAATAATTCCAGCTTTTGCCCATTTTTCATAACTCCACTTATCGTTCTTACCTTTTATGGATCCCGCAAATACAAAAGTTGCTATTAAGTACAGCACAAAAGCAATATATAGCAAATTACTGCTTAAAGTCGCCACTCTGTTTTCCCCCTCTTTCTTGAATCTCTTCCCCTTCGGCTTGATCATACGGTAATGGAATAGAAGTCCCCTCTAATATTTCATTAATCTCCCGCCTGATACCAAACCAGTTTTTATTCGTATGAGCGGCCACAAATATTTTATCCCCACTCTTTTGAATCCAAATACGCCTATGATTCCAATAAGCCCCCTGTATAACGCCAATCATAAAGATAAGCCCTCCGAGCGCAAGTACCCATAAAGTTAGGTCTTTACGTACTGTTAATACAGTTGCAAAACCTGTCTCTATATTTTTGAATTTAAGTTTATATTCGGTCTCACCCAAAGGCTCAAGGGTTTGTTTAATCGCAACAAAGCTAACTTCTCCTTCTGGATGCTCTGGTGATACCATTTTGAAGATAAACGCAGGGTTATTTGGAAATCGACTCTTTGTTGTCGGCTGCTCATTCTCATTAAATTCAAAATCAGGAAAATAACTCTCCAGGTGCACGGAGTACCCATTACCCAGGTCATAGCTATCTTTCGGATTATTCAAATCAACGGTTAAGTTGCCATGCTCCTTTTCAGTTGCTTTATCAATTAAGGTGAATGACATTTTAGTCATGTTTTCCTCGTAGGATGTTTGATATAAAGCAAAGGAATCAAATTTCAAAGGTTCATTTACACGTATCGGATAATCTTTAACTTTTTCAAGCTTTACTTCTTCCCCTGGCAAGGTATCCCCTACCGCTTGATAAAGAGTGGCATCTGTTTGATAATTTTTTACGACCGTACCAACCCGGTCAAGCGTTGCCTCAAACTCTTCTTTTTCCTTATCTTTATCATAAACTTCTACAGTAAATTTATGGTTTTCAATAAAGTACTCACCATTCGTTCCAGGTACAGCTTTCTTTTCACCTTCTTGAATTCTGAGGTAATCATTCACATACATCCCTGGAATAAAACGCAACATTCCGCCAATTAAGAAAATGATCAGGCCTATATGATTAACATAAGGACCCCACCTCGAAAAACGGTTCTTCTCTGCTAAAATATTGCCGTTCTCTTCTCTTATGTTATAACGCTTTTCTTTTAATCTCGTTTTGATTAATTCATAGTTTTCTTTTTCCTCTGCTATATCAGCTTCACCAAAAATCCGCTGTCTGCGTAAAAAACCCTCATTCCTGATTACTCTCTGATTCTTTAAAGCTCTGAATAGCGGAATAAAGCGGTCAAGACTGGCGATAACAAGTGAAACTCCTAAGAGGGACACTAACAGTAAAAACCACCATGAACTATATAAATTATGTAATCCTAACTCATAATACACTTCACCAAACCAGCCGTACTTACTTTCATAAAACGTTTCAGCGGGTTCTCCATTTGGAATATACATTTCTTGCGGGAAGATGGTACCGATAGAAGCTGCAATTAATGGAAGAATGATTAAGGTTACGCCAACCTTTACGGATGAGAAAAAATTCCAAATCTTATCAACTACTGATTTATTGTAGGTTTGCGATCTTCTGGCACTGCCTTCATATTTCATATCCAATAATTTTTTTTCTTCTTCTTCCTTATTGAGCACCTTACCGCATGCTTCACAAAATATCGTTCCATATGGATTAACATGACCACATTCACAAGTTATTTCCTTCATCCTTATTACCCCTTGTTATGGCTGTATTTTCTCCATCATCTTTTGAATCTTCTCTTCAGTTAAACTACCAGTGGTTGAATCTACGACCTTACCATTTTTATCAATTAAAAATGTGGCCGGCAAGGGATTAATCAGATACTGATGCTGCACCTGATTGTCCTTATCGATGACAACCGGAAAAGTAAGCCCATGTCTTTGAACAAATTTATTCACGACAAAATCAGATTCATTTACATTGACAGCTAATACCTGTACACCTTTATCTTTGAACACTTCATATTGACTTTGAATATAAGGCATTTCATATTCACATGGTTTACACCACGTCCCCCAGAAATTCAGAAACACTCCCTGCCCCTTATAATCCTCTAACACATGCTTAACCCCTTCAAGATCTGTCAGAGCAAAGTTTGGAGCGGTTTCATTCATTTTAAGGGTTTTTTCCTTGTCCATGGTTAAACTCGAAAATACCACATAAATGACGGCTCCAGCTAAAAGGGCCAGAACCCCTATTCTCATCCATTTACGCTTTTGTTTGGTCAAAAAAGTTCCCTCCCGCTATGCTTTAGACACACAAGAATATAGCGCTGCCAGAAAGGCACTAATTTAGGGCAGCGCTACGGTTGTATTTACTTATCTTTATGAAGCGCCATAGAACGCAGTTGCTTTACTTCATGTGGTGTTAACTCTCTGTAATCTCCAGGACTAACACCGTGCAGCGTCAAGAATCCATATCTTTCACGTTTAAGTTTGATAACGGGCATCCCAATCGCTTCAAACATACGGCGGACTTGGCGGTTTCTGCCCTCATGAATCGTCAGCTCTACAATAGAGGACTGTTTTCTGCGATCCATTGATAGCAATTTAGCTTTCGCAGGGGCTGTTTTACCGTCTTCCAATTGAACACCACGTTCCAATTTCTTTATTATTTCGCGGGATGGAATACCTTGAATTTTCGCTACGTACGTTTTTTCTATTTCGTACTTTGGATGCATCAGGGCATTGGCAAACTCACCATCATTCGTCAGCAGGATCAAACCTGATGTATCGTAATCCAGTCTGCCTACTGGATAAATCCGTTGTTTGATCAGTGGAAATAAATCTGTTACGGTCTTTCTCCCTTTGTCATCGTTGGCAGCGGAAATGACACCTCTTGGCTTATAAAGCAGAAAATATACCGGTTCTTCCTTTTCTACAGGTACTCCACTTACCTCTATTTGATCATTTGGGCCAACCTTAACGCCAAGCTCTTTTACAATCTTACCGTTAACAGTTACTTTGCCTTCTACGATTAACTGTTCCGCTTTTCTTCGGGAGGCGATTCCTGCCTGTGCTATCACTTTTTGTAATCTTTCCATTTTAATCACCTGTCTAATTTTACTTTTTCTGTATTCTTTACTCAAATAATAGGCATTCTACCTAGTTGTTCATTATACTTTGTTTTTGCAGAAAGTGATATGTCCTATCACGCATATTATTTCATTACTTACTAAGAAACACAAAAAAATCGGCTTTTTATACCGATTTTTGTTAAATCTGACTATTTTTTTCACTTCTTTTAGCATTTTGTGACAAATTTGTGTCTATTGGAACATAATAGCAGCTAATAAGATTGCCGCACCAATCCCGACGAGGTCAGCTAACAATCCCACCTTTAAAGCATCTCCCATTTTCTTAATTCCTACTGCACCGAAATAAACAGTTAAGACATATAAGGTTGTATCCGTGCTCCCCTGGATTGTGGAAGCAACCTTCCCTATAAAAGAGTCAGGTCCATATGTGGCAATCAAATCACTGACCATGCCGAGAGAAGCATTTCCCGATATGGGTCTTATTAAGGCTAAAGGTACTACCTCTGAAGGCACACCTAAGAAGTTTAATACCGGTTTCATCCAGCCTATCAGCAAATCCATAGCACCTGAAGCACGAAAAATAGAAATGGCCACCATCATACCAATGAGATAGGGAATAATCGAAAATGTGATTTTTATCCCATCTTTTCCGCCTTCCACAAAACTCTCGTAGGTCGGGACCTTCTTTATGGCACCCATGACAAGGATGAGCAAGATAACCACAGGTATCATCCAAATTGATATGGTTGAGATCCAGTGCATCAATCCATCCCCTTTCTTACTCTTTTCCAGTAGAAGTACCGATCTAAAATAATAGCTGCTATCGTTGCAATGACGGTTGCCAAAAAGGTCGGGCCGACAATTTCTGTCGGATTGGCTGAATTATAATGAATGCGGATTCCTATGACGGTTGTTGGAATAAGCGTCAGCCCAGAGGTATTCAATGCCAGAAACGTAATCATAGAGCGGCTTGCTGTATCCTTTCCGCCATTTAAGTCCTTTAATTGTTCCATCGCCTTTATACCCAGGGGTGTAGCTGCATTTCCCAGTCCAAATGTGTTCGCCATTATATTGGATACGATATATCCCATTGCCGGATGATTTGGCGGCACATCTGGGAAAAGCCTGGATACGATTGGCTTTGTCAAACGTGTTAAACTATCCAATAGACCTGCCTCTTCTGCAATCTTCATGATGCCCAGCCAAAAAACAAGGACACTCATAAGGCCGAAGCATAGAGTGACCGATTCTTTTGCACTCTTAAAGATCGCTTCATTAACTTCCGCCATTGTTCCAGTAAACATCGCATAAATGATTCCAATTATACTGATTCCGACCCATATATAATTAACCATTTGTGTTTACACCTGAAAAAGTATAGAAGACGTCTTTCCATATATCGAAGACAGTTTGATCTTTTTTATGTAGATAAACCGGTTTAGATATAAGCGTTTGTCCATCAAGAATTAAATTCACCTTTCCAACCTTAGCCGGAAGATTTTTTCCTTTTTTCCACTGTTTTTTGGGCTTTTTCAGTTCATACTTTACTTCGACCTCCTCTTGTTCTTTTTGCGTAAGCGGGTAGGATAACGATGATTTTAAATAAGCTTTATTTTTATAAAATCCTTTTTTTATCGTTTTTATGTCTCCACGCGGTACTACTTCAGTTAATGTGTAATTGTTAAATCCCGCCTCAAAAAGAGCTATATGATCAGCCCAATCTGTAGAATCATCGATAGTAACCGTAATAAGATCCAATCCATCCTTGGATGCAGTTGTCACTAGCGTGCGGCGCGCTTTTTTTGTATAACCTGTTTTACCGCCTGTGGTGTATTTATATTTTTCCGTTAACAGCCTGTTTTTGTTTTTCCAAACACGGTCCCATACTTCATTCGGGTTGGGTGCCCGATGGATCTTAGTTCCGGCAATTTTCTGATACATTTTATTCCCCATCGCATACTTAGTTAGGATTGCCATATCATAGGCTGTGGAATAATGGTTATCAGAATCATCAAGACCATGCGGATTGGTGAAATGACTGTTCTTCATGCCAATCCATTCTGCTTTCTGATTCATTAATGCAGAAAAACCCTCCACACTTCCTCCCACATATTCAGCAATGGCAATCGCCGCATCATTTCCTGATCTGAGCATAAGTCCATAAACAAGGTCGCTTAATTTTATTTTTTCTCCTACCTGCAAATAGATCGCCGATCCCTCTGCTTTTAAAATCGCATCTGTCACCGTTACAGTTTTATCCATCTTCCCCGATTCAATCGCAAGAATTGCGGTCATAATTTTAGTAATACTCGCTATCCTTCGTTTTGTATGGGCATCCTTCTCATATAAAATCCGGCCGGTGCTCTGCTCAATCATAATTGCACTTTTAGCCCCTGTTTGGATTCTTTCAAGTTCTTGCGCTTGTGCAGAAACTGTTTTTATCGGCGAAAGTAAACTTGCCAAACACAAAATCATAATGAGGATGGTGCCTGCCAGCTTCCATAACACTAAGCGGATTGGATCGTTCTTTACTGAAAGATTACGTTTCGAGTTATATTTCTTACGTTTATATTTGAAAGAGTACACTTTCACCACACTCGTCCCCTTCATGTTTTTGTACAAGTCTATGCGCTTAATTTCTTAAATATTCGAAGACAGGTTATTCAGGGTGAGTGATAAGTGAATTAGATTATGTATGAAGGAGGATGCTAAAATTCTTCAGGTAATAATTACTAAAAAAAAGGCAACTAAAAGTTTATGTAAACTTCGTTGCCCATTTACGATCAGTGATGAATCTTCACTCTTTTTTTAATTGAATCACGAACAGCATGAGAAAAGATAGTAAGAATATAGCTAAAACCCACATCCATGCCATGAGCATGTTGCCCGAATCAAGGGCTGTATAAATAGCTATCGGAACTGTTTGCGTAACGCCTGGAATATTTCCAGCAAACATTAAAGTAGCGCCAAACTCCCCCAATGCTCGAGCAAAGCTTAAAATACCGCCCGTCATAAGCGCTCTCGATGCTAACGGAAGGGAAACATGAAGAAAAACCTGCCATTTACTTGCTCCATCTACTCGAGCAGCATCTTCGATTTCATGGTCAATACCTTGAAAACCAGACTTAGCTGATTGATACATAAGGGGAAAAGCCACAATCGTAGCAGCAATGACAGCCGCCCACCAAGTAAATATAACTGGCTTCTCAAAAATCCACTCAATTGCTTGTCCAATGATACTTTGCTTTCCCAACAAGACAATCAAAATAAATCCTACTACTGATGGCGGCAGAACTAGAGGCAACATAAGAAATGTCTCAAAAGCCGCTTTTCCCTTAAAAGATTTCATAGCTAAATAGCGGCCAATAAATGTCCCTGATATGATAACAATTATTCCCGAAACCACTGCTATTTCAATTGAAAGAATAATAGGTGATAAAAATTCATGTAACATATTCATTCCTCAGTTCACTATGAATCCGTATTCCTCAAATATAGCCGTTGCTTCCTTCGATTGAAGAAAGTCATAATATCTCTTTGCTTCAACAGGAAATTTTGTATCATTTAGAATACCTAAAGGATACATAATAGGTGTATGGTGTTCTTTATTTGCCGTCGAGATGATCCTACTGTTATCTGATACAAGAGCATCTGTTTTATATACAATACCAGCGTCTACATTACCTGTTTCAACATACGACAGAACTTGTCGAACATCTTTTGCTAAAATGAGTTTACTCTCTACCTCATCCCATATTTCTAGTACTTCTAATGTTTCCTTGGCATATTTTCCTGCAGGAACAGATTCAGGAATACCAATTGCGATCTTATCGATTGTTCCATTCATTAAATCTTCAAAACCACTAATTTTGTTAGTTTCATTAGGACTCGGAGCAATTAAAACAAGTTCATTTTCTAATAAATTGACATGCTCCCCGTCCGCAATCATTTCTGCCGTAATTAATGATTCAAACTTATCTTCTGAAGATGATAAAAACAAATCCACAGGAGCACCTTGCATGATTTGCTGCTGAAGCACACCGGAGCCAGCAAAATTATATGTAATATTCATTTCTGGATTTTCTTTTTCAAAAACAGCTTGAATGTCTCTTAGCGCATCCTGCAAACTAGCTGCAGCTGAAATTCTTAGTTCTACTTTTTCTTCTTTAACTTCTTGTTCAGAACATGCAACTAGAGTAATGACTAAAAGGAATAGCATTGTAAAAATCGATACAGATTTTTTCATGTAATCCTCCTTGATGTATACCTACTTAAACAGAAATCATCTCAAGATTCAGTCTAATTTTAATGAAGAGCGTTTCTGATTTCACTTAATCCAGCTTAGTCTCCTGGTTCCTCAAGGGTTTATGGATCCCCTTTAAGATGGGTAACAGGGGGTGTGGGTCACAAAGGCTTAGCCTCATAACGTGATATTCTTAGCCTATGTTCCTTGAACAGTCCTTCTTAGGACTTCACTAAAAAAATCTAGTAAATTGATCTATTAACCACCTATAAAGAACATCCCTATCTTTTTTCTATTAGATATCGTTTGTTCCGTCCGTTCATCAGAATAACGGTCCGCCCTCAATTCCCAAACTTGACGAATGTGGTCCAGCAGTTCCTCATCTGTTACACCTCTACGGATTAATTCTTTTAAATCATAGCCCTTTGAGGCAAACAAGCACGTATAAAGATGTCCATTCGATGAAACCCGTGCCCTTGTACAGGAAGAACAAAAAGAATCCGACACGGATGTGATAAAACCAATTTCGCTCTTGCTATCTTTATAGCGATAGCGTTTAGCTACCTCTCCAAAATATTGCTCATCAACAGCCTCTAAATCGAAAACCTTAGACAGCTTTTCATATAGTTCTTTTTTCGCTACAACCTCTTTGAAACTCCATCCATTATCATTACCTACATCCATAAATTCGATAAAGCGCAGAGTTACACCCATCTTTTTAAAATAAGAAGCCATTGGGATGATATCATGATCATTGACTCCCTTTTGTACGACCATATTAACCTTGACCTGAAAGCCAAGGTTAACGGCATTCTCTATATTACGAAGAATAATAGAGGGCTGAATGCCACGACCATTCAACTGACCGAATACTTCGTTATCTAAAGAATCAAGACTAATATTTAAACGTCTTAGCCCAGCATTGTATAAGTCATGAGCATACTTTGAAAGCAAAAGACCATTCGTAGTTAAACCAATATCCTCAATTCCCTCTATTTTCACTAACCTTTCAACTAATTTAGATAAATGACTTCGTAATAAGGGCTCCCCGCCTGTTAAACGCAGCTTTTTTACACCAAGACCTGCAAATAAACGGACTGTTCGTTCTATCTCCTCAAATGTCAGAAGCTCTTGTTTCTTTAAAAACGCATAATCATCTCCAAAGATTTCTTTAGGCATACAATATGTACAGCGGAAATTGCAGCGATCCGTAACTGATAGCCGCAAATCACGAATCGGTCTTTTTAATTTATCCAATAAAGACTGTGAGGTCATGGTTATTCCCTTCTTTTCATTCGGTTTCCAGGTCATTGATATTATCAAATACCACCCTTTGTATTCTCCGGCGGAATTTCATTTATCCATCTAACTCTTACTGTCCTTAACAGCTGTAAAAACGCGTTTTCTTTAACCTCCACTAACTGGAGGTATAAACACCACCACATCTCCATCTCTAATTTTCTCATCTTCTGTCACATATTCTTCGTTTATCGCAACAAGGACTGAATGCTTTTCGAAGTTTGGATAGGTTTCTTCTGCCCATTGCAGCAACTCTCGGACAGACCATTCCATTCGTTCGATGTTCTCTTCCGCTTTACCGGTCAAGTCTCGCATACTTGCAAAATAGAGAATTTTTATCATTTTATTGACTCCTCTGATAATGGCTTTTTATGTTGATTCCCCACCCATACTTCCCCATTTTCCCAAATCTCCTTTTTCCAAATTGGAACAATTTGTTTAATCCGTTCAATCGCATATTCGTTTGCTTCATAAGCATTCTTTCTGTGAGGTGAAGAAATAGCTATAACAACGGCTATATCTGATATTTCCAATTGTCCAATACGATGAGCAATCGCCACTCGTGTACCCGGCCATTTCATTTCAATTTCTCTACCAATTTCCGCCAGCTTTTTTTCAGCCATTGGTCCATACGCTTCATATGCCAAGGATAATGTTCGAACACCGTTTGTCCATTCCCTTACATGACCGGAGAACACGGTTACTGCGCCCGCTCCCTCGTGTAATACATAATCTGCATATTTTTGAACCTCTATTGGATCTTGAACTATTTCAAATGGTTTCATGATCATCACATCCCTGTATAATCTAGCATCCATCACTAGCATCCATCTATTCAATGACTCTTCTTCTACCGACTGCGACATCATATGTTTACTGACGGACATAGATTTTTTGATAATATCCAACCGGTTCCCATAAGTGTTGTTTCCCCCTATTTTTATAAACCTACGATTAATCAAACTTTCATAGCATCCATCGAGATGCACCTTCCTCTACTCCCAATAGCAATAAATCAACTTCATCTCCAGCCTTCCAGCCCTTTTTTCCACCGGGGAGAACGATAAATGCATTTCCCCTAGCAATGGATGTAACCGCATTCGATTTATTAAAACCAGCAGGAGTCGCGCTTAATCCTGAAGAAGTTACTTCATACGTTGCTCGAATAAAACGAGTAAACGGATTAGCATCCAAAAAATCTTCTGCTAATGCAGCCTTTACGTTTGGCATAAACGGTTTACAGCTACCCATCATTTTTAACAGGGTAGGACGAACAAATAATTCAAAGCCCGAATAACAGGCAGATGGATTTCCAGATAAACCAAATAAATACTTTCCATTATTCACTGCTACTGTCGTAACACTACCTGGGCGTATGGCTACTTTATTAAATAAGACATTCGCTCCAAGATGTGAATAAATGACTGGCATAAAATCAAAATCTCCAACTGAAACACCACCAGTTGTAATAAGACAATCTGTCTCTTCAATTGCTCTTTCCACTGTTTGTAGGGATTGCTTTAGATTATCCGCTTGAATACCATATGTATGATTTTCAATTCCCATCCGTTTCAGCTGTGCTTCAATCATGGGTCCGTTACTATTGCGGATTTTGCCTGGTACAAGATCATCCTCTACTGCCAATAATTCTGTACCTGTAGATAAAATACCAACTACTGGCTTCTTGGCTACTTTCACGTGCGTATATCCAAAGGTCGCCAACAACGCAATCACACCTGGAGTAATGAACGCCCCCTCTTCAATAAGCCGTTCATCTTTCCTGGCATCTTCTCCTTTAGGAGAAACATTTTCATTCATTTCAAATGATTTATAAATAGATATGTGATCTTCCTGTTCTATCACCTGTTCAAGCATAACAACAGCATCTGCATCCTTAGGCATCATCGCCCCGGTCATAATCCGAATGGCTTCTCTGGGAGCAAGTGTCTTTTTAGAAATATATCCAGCTCCAACCTCATCAATTACCTGAAAGGATACGTGATGCCCGTCTGAGGCTCCAACTGAATCGGAGGAATGAATGGCAAATCCATCATATGCCGATCGATCAAATGGAGGAACATCATGTTTAGCAATAATCGGTTCCGCTAAAATTCGGCCATATGCTTCTGACAAAGGGACAATTTCAGCTGAAGCAGGTTGTATTTCCTTCATAATTTTCTCTATTGCTGCTGAAATTTGAATTGGTATTCTTTTTTCTACCATTCTTTTATCTCCTTACAAATAGAATGCTATACTATGGATAAATCATATAGAAAGGATGTTTTTCCATGACAGAATTCACTCATTTCAATGAACAGGGTCGTGCCAAAATGGTTGATGTTTCCCATAAAGATAAAACCGTTCGGACTGCTCTTGCTAAATCTTCTATTCTTGTAAACCAACATATTTATGCTCAAATTTTTGATTATTCAAATAAAAAAGGAGATGTCTTTGCCGTTGCCCAGGTTGCTGGAATTATGGCTGCCAAACAAACATCTTCTATTATTCCTATGTGTCACCCTATCCCGCTATCTGGTATCAATATCGAATTCAATTGGGAAATAGATGAAGCAAACTCCCATTATGAAATTAGTATTCTTACTGAAGTTAAAACAATAGGTGCGACCGGTGTCGAAATGGAAGCACTTACGGCAGCATCTGTTTCAGCATTAACCATTTATGATATGTGTAAAGCCTCCGGTAAAGAAATGGTCATTGGGCCAACCATGCTTTTGAAAAAGACTGGTGGCAAAAACGGTGATTACACGCGTAGCTGAAGAGATAAATTGAAGGTTTAGCTACACTTTTCGGTTAGCTATATATTTTATAAAAGTTAACCGAATGGACTTCCTTCCATTTCTCCTGCAGCAAGCTAGACACAGTTGTCCAGTCTTCCATGACCTTTTTCCGACACTGTATTACACAAACATTTGATGAAATAATTTTAGTCCTTCCGTGCTATCCTGTAACCCATGTATTAACAGTCTCCCATTTGTGAACAAGATCATTCGATATTGTTCTGTATGAAATTGGATAAAATAAGGAGTCTTTTTAAATCGATATCCCTGCCTTATTGCCAGTCGCTCAGCATCTTCTAAAGATACACGGCGATTAGCTTGAGGGATGATTTGTATAGTGTCTCTCCCGCATAACACCATAGATTTCATTTCTTCGCTTTTTTCGAGCGAAGGATATACAGGACAATGTCCGCATGTAGGACAATCCTCTTTTTTAATACGAGATACTCCAACCTCTAAGCTGGTATGATTCCAAACATCAAAATGATATACTTTTCCCCGCAGCTTCTCCGGATGACCAGTTAACCATTGCATAACCTCTGTACATTGATGGGCTGCTGTAATTTGAACGGCTGGAGCAATAACTCCAACCGAATCACAGGTTTCATTTAACGAGGGCAAAGCCGGGAAAAGACATCTGAAACAAGCCGTTTTACCCGGTATGAAAGTGAAAACAGTGCCACTCGCACTTACACAGGCCCCATACACCCAAGGTATCCCATATTTATGTGCAGCATCATTTATAGCCATTCTTGTTTCAAAATTATCAGTTGCGTCTACCAAGATATCACATTTTTCTGCTATGTCTTCAATGAGTGTACCATCTGCATTTTCTAAATACGTAAAGAGGTGAACATTTGAACGGATTTCCTTCAATCGTTGCTCAGCAGCTATCACTTTAGCTGTCAGATTTAAAGCATCTTTCTCCACAAATAACTGCTGTCTATGTATGTTGGACATTTCTACAAAGTCACGATCCACTAAATGTATCGCCCCTATACCTGCACGAACAAGTGTCTCCGCTATTACCGTTCCAAGTGCACCGCAACCGATAATACCTACTGTTGATTCAGCCAAGCGTATTTGACCATCGAAGCCAATAGGCTTAAACAACTCTTGCCTAGAAAATCGGGTACCCATGTTCATTGGCTCCTTTATTTAAACGAACTATCTACTCATCTCTTTAATAGTCTTACACGTTCTCCAATCTGCCGACCAGATAATGGATTGTATTCCATTTTATATTATCAGAAAATTAAATACAATAGACCTCACCAGTGAATCATTATTTGACTAAAAAAGATGAAACCTATTACATGAAGGCTTCATCTTTTTTATACCTTATAGATCCTTTTTCAGTTCTCTTACGACATGTGCTAACTCCGGCAAAATCAATTTATTCATTGCCAACTCCACTGCGCCAGTGGAACCAGGTGTTGCGAAGATTACCTTCCCTTGAGTTACTCCAGCGATGGCTCTGGATAAAATAGCTGCGGAACCAATATCCTCCTGATAACTCAGCATTCGAAAAATCTCACCAAACCCTGGCATTTCTTTATCTAGTAAACCCTTAATTGTTTCAATAGTTACATCCCGATAGGCAATCCCAGTACCGCCATTACTTATAATGGCATCAACCTCTCTATCCTCCAACCCAGCTGAGAGTTCCTGCTGAATAACATCCTGCTCATCCTTCACTATTTGGTAGCGCGTAATGATATGTCCAGCTGACTGCAACAAACGCATCATAAGCTGCCCGCTTCGATCCGTATGCTCATCTCTTGTATCACTTACCGTAAGCACCATTACCTTCACACAATCCGGAGCCGATCTCCGATGCTCTATTAAACTCATGCCTATCCCTCCCTCCCATCATATTATCACAAATAATGGAAGTAATAGACTTGCTCAGGTAAGGAAGTATAAGGGGATAAACTAGACCTCAACTAAAAAGGTCAACCAAAGTCTTGGTCAACCTTCAAAAATAAACCTGGCGTATTTGAACGTACTTTTATTTCTTATATATTTTCCAGCCAATTTTCCGTGCCTGTTCAAATCGTTCGCTAACATTGTTCCAATTAACCAAATTCCACCAGTTGTTTATATAAGCCGGACGGTCAGTCTTGTATTGTAAATAATACGCGTGCTCCCAAACATCCAATACTAATAAAGGGATTGTATCCCATTGCGTCAGAATCATATGCCGTTCAGATTGTAAAATTTCCAGCCGATGGGCTCGGTTGGACCAAACTAAAATCGCCCAGCCTACACCCTCAACCTTTTTAGCAGCTTCGGTAAATTCCTTTTTAAATTTTGTGAAGCTGCCAAAATCTCTTTTAATAAAGTTCATTAATTCACCTGTTGGTTCCCCACCGCCATCAGGCTTCATATTGTACCAAAATATAGTGTGCAAATAATGTCCTGATCCGTGAAAAGCAGCTTCTCTTTCCCAATGCTTTAAAAGGTCATAATCATCTTTATCGCGGGCTTCTTTCATTTTAGTTTCGGCTTTATTCAGACCATCTACATATGTCTGATGATGAATAGTATGATGCAATTTCATAATCTCCCGGTCTATAAAGGGCTCCAAAGCATCATAGGAGTATGGCAATGGCGGCAAGGCATGTCTTCCAGGCGGTACATATGAATCGCCATTATGTGCCTTTTGAACAGATTCATCCAGCTCCTCCATCATATTTTGAAGCTTTATTAGCTCATGTTGGGATGGAGTTTTATTTTTCATGCTGTTTAAAAGGGCCGTGAGATTATCAACCCGCTCCATGATCAAGCTTCGAAATGACTCCTCTTGATTGGTTGCCCATTCAACAATCGCAGTCTTCCATTTATCTACCTCTTCCCAATACTTTTTAAAAGGATTCATATTCATCAACCTCCCCGTCATACAACAATATTCAAAAGGAGGTTGACTTAATTCTTATTTTTTCAATGAAATAGGTATGACTTTCCAATTAAAAATAAACCCAAATAAAAATGCGATTACACTATACGTAATCGCACTTCATATCCTGTTAATTTGATTGAACCATCTTTGTTCGATAATCGGTTTCATAGTATTCAAGTTCTTCTCTGATTTTTTGAACATCAAATTCCAGTTTTGTAATCAGGCTTTTCAAGCTTTCTGGTGCTTCTTCACGGAATTTTATACAATTGCGCCCTGTATACGCTGAACGGCTGTCCTCAAACCATAAATCACTTTTTGGAGCAAAATATTCTTCAATACATTTATGATATACGCGGTAAAGAACTCGCTCTGCAGCACCTTTATTAAATGGTTCGTTTTTAAGGACAATCCTGCAAGCCTCTAAGCCTTCTTCACAATAAACCAGCAGCTTACGGATTGTTGAAAACAAGCCCTTATAATAGAGCTCATCGCCGCTTTTTTCCTCCATCAAACGTTCAATTGTCATTTCATTCATGTAAATCTCGAGAGTTTGTACTGTTTGCTCCAAAAATGTTGTTACATCCTCCAACTGGCTCTTCACTAATGTATTACCCAACCGGAACCCTCCCTTAAAAATTCAAACCCTTTGATCATGTAAAACTCCACTATTCCTTGTGTTCATTTACTTTCTAATAGGACAAACAAACTCTTAACCTTCCCTGGCCATAATCGTATCTTTTAAGCTCAGTTACTAAATAGTTTACCATATTCAACCTACTTTTTATTGTTGATTAACGTTCAGGGAGGAATATTTTACATTATTATACGACAATTCAAGCTCAAACTTCTGGATTTTTCTGCATTTTATTTAAAATTTCTTTTATCTGGGCATATGGTAAATCCTTGAAAATAGTTAAAAAGATCGCCTCAGAATTTATATATACCCGTTTCCTTGCATGAAAATGCGAATTTTGCAACAAACAAAGGAGGGCAATAATATCTTTTAACGTATATCCTGTCAGTAATTCCTGAACCTCGGACACCCACTCACCCTCTTGTTCTAACAAAACTTCTTCAAAATACCGAAGATAAATAACCTGAAATTCTTTTATTTTTCCATTTTGCTTGTATGTCACGGTTGAACGATTGAAAAAATCCTCAGGTGAATTGGGTTTTTCCTTTTCTAACTCATATCCTATACAAGACAAGATTTTCAAGCTTCATCCTCCTTATTCCATCTCTTGGAATTTATGAAAAAACAAATCTGCTTCCTCGTCATTAAATCCATCATCTGTGTCATCCTGTAGCGCCGGCAGCTCGTCCAAAGATTTTAAACCGAAGTAATCCAAAAACTCCTTGGTCGTTCCGTATAAATAGGGCCTTCCCGCCCCTTCCGCACGACCTGTTTCCTGAATTAAAGCCTTGGCCATTAAGGTTTGTAAAGGACGTTCCGTTTTGACACCGCGGATAGCCTCAATCTCAATTCTGGTTATAGGCTGTTTATAGGCGATAATCGCCAATGTTTCCAAGGAAGCCTGCGATAGTGTGTTTGCCGAAGGTGTTTCAACAAGCTTTTTCAAATAGGGGGCATGCACTTTTTTTGTCGCCAATTGGTAGACACCGGCCAATTCAACAACACAGATTCCCCGATCTTCATTTTGATACAGCTCTTTAAGATCATATAACGCATCTTTTGCCTCTTCTTCTGTCACTTCCAATACGGATGAAATTTGCTCAAGAGATAACCCTTCATCACCTGCCGCAAAAAGTAGTGCTTCCAATATTGATTTCCAATTAACAATATCCAATTGTAAAATCCTCCTGCTTCCATTCTATGAAAATTTCCTCGAAGTTATTTGTTTGTTCCACCTGAATTTCATTTTGCTTCATCAATTCCAGGACAGCAAGAAAGGTGACAACTAACTGCTCTTTTTCCTCTGTGTTAAAGAGAGAGGTAAATAAGACCTTTTCTCTTTTTTCCTTAAGATAATCCTTTATTTCCTGAATCCGTTTATCTATCGTAATTTCCTGACGTGTAATTCGAGTTTGTAACGGTTTTCTTAATTTTTTTCGTCTCATTAATTTTTGAAAGGCGCTCAGCATATCATAAAGGCTGACATCTAAGTCATGGCGTTCCGTTTTTACATCTTCCGTATATGGCGATAAATCAATCGGAGGTTTAGTAAATAATAACGCCCTTTCAGCTTCCATATTTTTAAACTCATCAGCCGCCTCTTTATATTTTTTATATTCAAGCAGCTGTGTAACTAATTCTTCACGAGGATCGTCACTCATCAAGAATTCATCCTCTTCCTCATCCCATTCCTCTTCATGTTTGGGTAGGAGCATTTTACTTTTAATAGCTAAAAGTGTTGCCGCCATGACTAAATATTCACTGGCTATATCCAGTTCCAGCTCCTTCATGGTGTGGATATAGGCAACATATTGTTCGGTGATTTCAGAAACAGGAATATCATAAATATCTATTTCTAATCGATTTATTAGATGCAGTAATAAATCGAGTGGACCTTCAAATGCATCTATCTTTATTTTATAACTCATCTCTTTATAGGCACTCCTACTTATTTCAACTAGTTTAAGTATAATTTAACTCAA
The DNA here is from genome assembly GCF_058215915.1 of Pradoshia sp. Z3_51. Taxonomy (NCBI): domain Bacteria; kingdom Bacillati; phylum Bacillota; class Bacilli; order Caryophanales; family Bacillaceae; genus Pradoshia; species Pradoshia sp. Z3_51. The sequence continues at coordinate 670,152 of NZ_JBZAJC010000001.1, forward strand.
GCTTCTTTCCAATAGAATGAACAAATTGATTTTCTAAAAGGTGGGCAAAAGCCCATACATTCCAGTATGGATTACATAGTATGACAATGTAAAGAAAAGATCCAAAGAGGAGGATTCACAAATGGGAGATGGCGCAGTTGGAGGTTACGGTAGCGGATTTGCGCTAATCGTAGTGTTATTCATTCTACTCGTAATTGTTGGAGTAGCTTGGTGTTAATTAAATGGTGAATCTAAGGAACAGGCTGTCGACTAGGTAGCCTGTTTCTATTGTTATCAGCTAGATAATCCCGCTCTTCTCACCATTTAAAATCCTTATTCTTTTCTTATCCATGTTCGTTCATGTATATTTATCTATAATCATAGAGAGATATTGAGGTGACAATAACCAAATGAACTACCCAATTGAGTTCATTCAGTACTTAGCCGAATTTCATGGAAGCAGAGATTATTTTGAATGCCATGAAATACTTGAAGAGTACTGGAAAAAACATCTCCCGTTAGATCGAGAATCTGTATGGGTCGGATTTATCCAGCTGGCCGTCGGTATGTATCATTACCGCAGAAATAATGAATCAGGAGCTATTCGCACCTTACAAAAATCAAAGCAAATTTTAAACAAACATACCGAAGAAATGAATCAATTAGGTATGGATTCAAATGGTTTACTCCAATTACTGACTGACTCCATACATAGGTTAAAAAACAATGAACCATACAAAAGTCCATTTTTGCCAATTGAAGATCCAGATTTGCTCGCGGCCTGCCAAACCATTTGCAAAGAATATGGATATTCATGGAATTGCAGCAGCAATCTTACTGATCCATTATTAGTGAATAGGCATTCTACCCGTGATCGTACAGATGTCATTCAGGAACGATTCAAGCAACTTCAAAAGCGCAGCAAAAATAAATAGAGAAACCCTCTTAAATAAGGGTTTCTCTATTTTCATGCTTTATTATCGGCTTCACAATCCAGACATTTTGAAATAAACTCCGCTGTTATATCTCTGGAAATAATTTCGTATCCCTCATATAATTCAATCAGACAGTTTACCATTTCATGGCCAACTCCCAGACCCCTATGAGAGGGATTAACGGATAAATCGGTTACCGTAACCGTCTTTCCATCCAAATCTACCCCGATCAGACCTATAATGTCCTCATCTTGTTTCCAAAGATATAGTTGCCTGTCTGATTCTGTTTCATATGATTTAACAGTATTCTGGAGCTTCTTTAAATCTTTTTCATCAGGCATAAAAGATAATAAACCCATTGCGATTTTTTCAAAGCTCTTCTTGTATCTAATTAACATGTTTGATCCCTCATTAAATGAGAATAATAGAATGGTATTTAATAATCTTTCTTATCATACTAGTTTTTAACAATGAATTCAACTGACACAAATGCAAAGTCCTTTCTTTGCCATGCTAGACAACAGACATACATTTTATCCCAAAAAGGCTTTATATATACAATTCTAACGATTCGTACCCTATACAATATAGCCAAAATGGATAGAAATAACTGTAAAAGAACGCAAGAAAGAATAGACAATCTTCCAATTCCATTATAATATGACAGAGTTAACACAATTGGCAATTTGTTTGCCTAGATTACTATAACTACATAAAAAAATGAAACTTTTATCATTTTTTTACGTCTAACTGGTACGGGAGGTTATCACAATGAAAAAACAGCTTTTAAAATTAATGTCAGTTTTGTTGGCAGTTAGTTTTCTCATCCCAAGTGTAGCTTTGGCTGATATGCAAAGAGGCGACATGGTCGTTACACTTGGCGAAAACCTGACTCAGGAACAAAAAAAATTATTGTTAGCTGAAATGGACGCTCCAAAGGATGTAGAGATTGTAACAGTTTCTAATTCAGAAGAGCATAAATACTTGGATGGTAAAATTGCAAGCAGACTGATTGGAACAAAAGCAATCTCCTCTTCATCCATTACGATTGCTGCCAAAGGTTCCGGGATTACGGTCAAAACGAAAAATATCAATTGGGTAACAGAAGATATGTATAAAAACGCCTTGGCAACTGCCGGTATAAAAGATGCAGAGATTTATGTTACGGCTCCTTTTGAAGTTTCCGGTACAGCTGCCTTAACGGGCTTAATTAAAGCATACGAAGTGACAACAGACACCAAAATATCTGAGGAACAAAAACAAGCCGCCAATGAAGAAATGGTTGAAACAGCCAAACTAGGTGACCAAATCGGTACAGATGAAGCTACATCACTGGTTGAGTCCATTAAAGAAGAGATCGCTGTTAACCCGCCTCAAAATGATGCTGATTTGCGCAGCATCATCGAAAAGGCAGCAGAGCAGCTTGGCATCACGTTAACGGAGCAACAGATCCAGAGCCTAATCGATTTATTTAACAAGCTTCAGGATCTAGGAATTGACTGGAACAAAGTTGGAGAGCAAATAAATGCCGCTAAAGATAAAGTGACCAATTATCTTCAATCAGAAGAAGGGCAATCCTTCCTTGATAAATTAAAAGCATTTTTTGTAAGTCTAATCGACGCAATTAAATCCTTATTCTCCTAATACAATTAGAGGCTGCCGGAAATGGCAGCCTCTAATTATTTATTCATATAATGGCAGGTCATTTTTTATTAGATCTTCAAGACTCTCTCTTTTCACAACAAGACGCGATTCCCCATTTTCTACAAACACAACCGCAGGACGACGGAGCCTGTTGTAGTTATTGGACATTGAGTAACCATATGCACCTGTACAAAAGACCGCCAGCAGATCCCCAGGCTTAACCTTAGGCAGCGGAAGATCCCAAATTAACATATCCCCGCTTTCACAGCACTTCCCTGCTATGGCTACTTCTTCAAATACTTCATCATTCAGGCGATTGGCAAGAGCAGCTTCATAATTTGCCTGATAGAGAGCAGGACGAATATTATCACTCATTCCTCCATCAACCGCCCAATATTTACGAGTTCCCGGCACATGCTTACTTGATCCAATTTCGTAAATGGTTGTTCCGGCATCCCCCACCAATGAGCGCCCTGGTTCAATCCAGATTCCCGGCATAGACAGACCAGCTTCTTCAAAATCGGATTTTACTTCACTCACAATTTCTTCTACATAGCGAGAGACAGGAATAGGCTCATCCTCTTCTGTATAACGGATTCCAAAACCACCACCTAAATTTAAAACCTTTGGTGAAAATCCATATGTTTGATTCCAATTCGCAATTTGTTCACTAATCTTTTTAGCGGCCAAAATAAATCCGGTTGTTTCAAATATTTGTGAACCAATATGGCAGTGTATACCCAGTACGTCAAAATACTCGCTCCGCAGTACAATTTGCAGAGCTTGTTCCGCCTGGCCATTCCATAGATCAAATCCAAATTTAGAATCCTCTTGTCCTGTTAGAATATAATCATGAGTATGCGCTTCAATTCCAGGAGTTACCCGTAAAAGTATGGAGCATCGTTTACCTTTCATTTTGCACAGCTCTTCTAAAATAGCAATCTCGTGAAAATTATCAATTACGATACAGCCAACCCCCGCTTCAAGCGCCATTTCTAATTCATCAACACTTTTATTATTTCCATGTAAATGAATCCGTTCAACCGGAAATCCGGCCTGGAGGGCTGTATACAATTCGCCTGCAGAAACTACATCCAAAGATAGCCCTTCTTCCATAGCAAGCTGAAACATCGCTATGGAAGAAAAAGCTTTGCTCGCATAGGCCACCTGAGCATCAACACCCAGCCTGCCAAACGTATCTCTGAACATTCTTGCCCGTTCTCTAATTAAAGCCACATCATATATGTATAAGGGAGTGCCATATTGCTCTGCAAGAGAAACAGTATCTACTCCCCCTATTTCTAAATGGCCATGTTCACTCATTTTTCCTGTCCCATAAAAGTGCATGTAAACTCCTCCTTGACGTTATAACAAAAATAGACAGCCATTAATGCTGTCTATTTTTTGAATAGTATAACTACTTTATCACACTAATACCCTAATTCAAAATGAATTATTTTGTACGATCCACCGGATGTAAAATCCGCGGTCTTAAATGTCTGCCAGGCACCGGCCTTCTGATAATAATATTCGAAAGCGCTTTAGGTGCAAATGGGATAAACGGCCATAAATAAGGTGTAGATAACGTATTTAATCTGGTTAGGAAAAAAACGAAGAGCGTATTGGCAACCATGTACCCGGGTACATGGAACAAAGCAGTAAAAATTAAAATCAGGTACCGCATATATTTATTGGCCAAGCCGAGCTCCAAGCTTGGAGTGGCAAAACTGCCAATCGATGCAATGGCTACATATAGTAATACCTCAGGTACCATCCAACCAACATCAATGGCTATTTGACCAATTAGGACGGCAGCAATAAGTCCCATGGCTGATGATAAAGGAGCAGGTGTATGTATCGAAGCAATTCTGAGCAGTTCAATTCCAACCTCCGCTACAGCAATCTGTAATAGAATATGAACATGTGCATCATCCTGCGGACCAATAAACTTCATAGTTTCTGGTAGCAAATGGGGTTCCAATACAAATAATAACCATAATGGCAATATAAAAAGAGAAGCAAAAATACCGAGAAAACGGAACCATCTAAGAATGGTGCCCACTGAAGCTGCCTGTCTGTATTCCTCTGCATGCTGGACATGATGGAAAAAGGTCGTCGGTGTAATCATGATACTTGGCGACGTATCTACATAAATAAGGACATGCCCTTCGAGTAAATGGTTGGCTCCTACATCTGCCCGCTCGGTATAGCGAACCATTGGATAAGGATTATACCCTTGATTGACCAAATATTCCTCAACCGTTTTTTCGGCCATCGTCAATCCATCAATTTCAATTGATTTCAGTTCATCCCGAATGATATTAACGAGCTTCGGATTAGCTACCCCATCAATATATCCAATCGCAATATCTGTTTTGGAGCGTTCTCCAACACGCATAATTTCGAATCGCAAACGTTCATCGCGAATTCTCCTGCGTGTTAAGGCAGTGTTAATAATAATATTTTCAACATAACCGTCCCTTGCTCCTCTTGTGATCCTCTCTGTATCCGGTTCCTGGGGCTGTCTCCCCGGATAACTCCTCACATCTACGATCAGAGCTTTTCCGCTGCCTGCAACAATAATGGAAATCAAGCCTGACAATACCTGATCTACCATTTCATCCATCGTTTGAACAACCTCGACAGATTGTTGTACTAGCCGATTTTTAACCAGGTCATAGATAGGGACATCCAAGGCATTGTCTTCTTGTTCATTAATATCAGTCAATGTCTCTAAAATCTCTATGATAAAACTGGTATCACACAAACCATTAACATAATACATTTGCATCATTGTATCGCGAATCAGGATTTCTCTTACTCCTAAATCAAAACTTACTCCAAGACCCACATTTTTCTCCATGTATTGCTTTACGGCCTGTATGTCACTCGATATGGGTGTTTTCTCCTTTTGATTGGCCTGCATGGTATCCACTCCTTTCGAGAATCAGTTTTACAGCACTAAGTGTTATGGGACTGCCTTTAGCAATATCATCATATTTAGACATTTTGCCTATATCACCAATACCGACAACAATAGGTGCATGAATAGAATCGATACTATAGACTGTATCTCCATTAATTCGTTTAACATCCATTTCTGGTATTCCAAATTTATCAACGCCAAATCCGGTAAGATTCCCTTCGCGATCAATACAGACATCTACTTTTGTCCATTCTTCCTGTTTCGTTTTTGAAGCAACGGCAAGAATTCCAAGAAGATTGATATCAGGGTGTTCCGCAACATATTTCATTAACTGCTCACCAGCCCCTTCTCCGACCAGACCACTGTCATCAAACATAACCAACACCGGGTCATGGGCTGCAGATTTAATGAGTTTAATCAGTTCAGCTCCGCCCATTTTTGTTGGATTTCCATAGGAGGATGAAATGCAGCGACCGCCGATTTCTTTTGCTACATGTTCGATCGTTCTTTTCGCATATTCGTCTCCATCTGTGATAATGATGATATTTCGCTTCCCTTTCAACTCTTTCACCGCCCTATGACTTTTATTGATTATAAACAATCCACTGAAATAGTGAGCCCATTATTTTCCCGAGAACAAGCGCCATCAGAATATATAGAATCCGCTCCTGCATTCCGATTCTTTTTGCCAAGATCGGAAAGACATTTAAAACCTCTGTCAAAGCTGCTGCTAGCATCCCGTTAAAAACGCCGCTAAATATGCCCATGATTGATAGGAGTATCGGAGTTAATCCCAATGAAAAGTCCCATAAGCTGGATATGGTCCCACCTATTGCTCCGAGTATAACCGCACTTTCAAAATAATGAACAGATTTAACCTTCGTAAGCTGTGTAAGCCTTGGTATAATATTAAGGACAGTCAGGAAAGCCACATATCCGGCTCCGACCGATACCCCACCTGAGAATCCAACTATCAGCACAAAAACGAACTCAGTCATCTTTTACGGAAGTAATCGAATGTTTGTTTTCATTCATAATGATGTATTGATCTAAATCCTGCTGATAGTTAAACATCTCTACTTCCATTGGACTTGGTTCATCATTTAATCTTTTTGTGAAAATATGATTAAAGAACAAAATCATCCCAATTCCGAGTCCAAATGAATAGGGTATTTGAAATACAAGTGGATTTGCAGAATGCTTACCGGTAATCATATAATAGAGACGTTCATGCAGCTCCCTCATACTGACATCCTCATGAAAATTCATAATCGCAAAGCCAGCCCCTATAAAAAGGACAATCCACACAAGAATAAACAAAAGGTTCGATACTTTCTTCGTTTTACGTTCTACCTCTACAATTGTTTGCGATGGGCCATAGGTGTCCATTTTCATTTCGGGAAAATGCTGAAAAATTGCTTGGAGAACAACCGTTACATCCAGAATAAAAACATTTTTATTCTTCGAAAATTCACCCAGAACTAAACTTCCAACCTTTTCTTTTACTTCGTCTGTCCCAATTATATTGGCAATATCCGAAAGTCTTATCGGATGGTTCGGCAAAACTTTCGCCCGATATTTTAAACGGATATAAACACATTCCTCCATGAATATTTTCATCCCCATTTCCTAAATTCACATGTATTTATAGTATGGTTAGAAAAATCAGGAACCATACCAAAAATCATAAATTAGTTTATAGAGAGATACATTCAATCGCAAAAAAAAACCGTACGAACCAGCACTCTAGTCCATACGGTCTTTCATTTGATTTAAAATCTTTTTTTCTAATCTAGATACTTGTACCTGGGAGATTCCTAGCCTCTCTGCAACCTCCGTCTGCGTTTGATCCTTATAATACCGTAAATAAACAATTAATTTCTCTCGTTCATCCAATAAGGCGATTGCCTCTTTCAAAGCAATTTTTTCAAACCACTTTGTCTCTGAACTATCTGCTATTTGGTCTAGCAAGGTAATCGGATCGCCGTCATTCTCATAAACCGTTTCATGGATTGAAGAAGGCGATCGGCTTGCCTCCTGTGCCATAATGATTTCCTCAGGTGATAAATCCAAATACTCACTGATTTCTGTAATGGTTGGCGTCCGTCCGAAGTGCTTAGATAATTCATCCTTCGCTCTTCTGATTTTGTTGGACATTTCCTTCAATGAACGACTGACTTTTACCGTGCCGTCATCACGAATGAAACGCTGAATCTCTCCAATAATCATGGGAACTGCATAGGTTGAAAATTTAACATTATAGGATAAATCAAATTTATCTACAGATTTCAATAAACCAATACACCCTATTTGAAATAAGTCATCTGGTTCATATCCTCTGTTAAGAAATCTTTGTACAACTGACCATACAAGCCTCATGTTTTTCTGGATGATTTCGTCTCTAGCTAATTGGTCACCTTGCTGGCTTTGAAGTATAAGTGTTTTTACCTCTTCGTCCTTAAGCTGGGCGGTCTTTTTACCCTTTTTGACTTCCACATCCATTGTATTAGTCTCCTTAATTACATAAAGCTTTGCTTTTGGAAAGATTTTTCATAAGCCTTACCTCTGTTCCTTCACCTCTGGATGAATCGATATAAATCTCATCCATAAAGTTCTCCATTATGGTAAAGCCCATACCGGACCTTTCCAATTCTGGCTTTGTTGTATACAAAGGCTGCCTTGCTTCATCGATATCTCTGATTCCAATGCCATTATCCCGGATTGTCAGTTCCACTCTTTCTTCCTCAAGATCCAATATCGCAGTGATATAGATTTTGCCCTTGGCATCTCCCTCATATCCATGGATAATCGCGTTGGTGACCGCCTCCGATACAACCGTTTTAATTTCGGTTAACTCATCAAGTGTAGGATCCAATTGCGCGATGAAAGCTGCCACCGTAATCCGTGCAAATGATTCGTTTTGACTCAATGCAGAAAATTCTATAGCCATTTCGTTTTTCATTTACGCTACCCCCAATCCCTGTATAGCTGCTTCCTCTGAAGATTCAAGACGAAGAATTTTAAACATTCCGGACATCTCAAATAACCTATGAACAGAAGGCGAGATGGCACAAACAATCATTTCCCCTTCAAATTGCTGAATTTGTTTATATCTGCCTAAGATCACCCCAAGACCGGAGCTATCCATAAAACTCAACTCGCCCAAATTTAAAATGATATGGCGAATGCCACCAGTTTCTATTAATTGAGATGCCTTGTTCTTTAAATCCTCCGCCGTATGATGATCCAATTCTCCCTTCAGGCGAATACATAATATATCCTCAATCGTCTTCATATCAATTTCTAGACTCACAGTACCTTTGCCCCCTTCAAAGAAAGTATAGTGGTGATTTTCGCCAAGCTCCACTTCAATTCCTTCTTAAAGACAAAACTAGTGATATTCTCTTTCTATTCGTTTAATTTCGCATACCAATGCTTATTCGTCGCCGGTATGGGTAAACATGCCGAAAGAACGCTTAAATAAATCAAACCAGCTTGCTCGTTTTACATCTTTTGATGCAATAAGAGGGGTTTCTGAAATTACTTTGTCGTCTCTCATCATTTTTAAGACACCAAGCTGATCCCCTTTTTTGATTGGGGCCTGTACATCTTTTTTCAGTACGATATTCGGACGGATATTCACATTGTCTTCCCCTTTTTTATTTAAAAGAGAAACTGAATCGTTTGTGACCAGACTTACTTTCTTCTGTTGACCTTTTTCAATTTTCAAAAGTGCAAGAGGCTGTTCTTTCTTATAGACCGGACGTGATTGATAATTAGCAAAGGCATAATCCAGCATTTTTGTAATTTGAGAATTTCGTTCCTTTGGATTCTCAGCTCCAAATACAACTGCAATGACTCGTAAATTATCTTTTTTAGCTGTTGCGGTTAAGCAATATCCTGCTTGATGTGTAAAACCTGTTTTTAATCCGTCCACACCTGGGTAAAATTTCACCAGTTTGTTCGTATTCACAAGCCAGAATTTTTTATCTGAATCCTCACGTAAGTAAGATTCATATAAACTCGTAAAATTTGTGATTTCCTCATGCTTTAGTAACTCTTTTGCTATAGTCGCCATATCAAATGCTGAACTGTAATGATCAGTTGTCGGCAGTCCCGTACAATTTTGAAATTTAGTGTTCTTCAATCCCAATTCCTGCACTTTGGCATTCATTCTTTTCACGAATTCCTCTTCGCTTCCAGCAATTTTTTCAGCCATGGCAACGGAGGCATCATTCCCTGAACCAATCGCAATTCCTCTAAGCATTTGCTCAACTGTCATTTCCTCACCTGGTTCAAGGAATATTTGCGAACCACCCATTGAGGCAGCATATTCACTTGTTCGAACTTTATCTTCCATCGTTATACGCTTTTGATCTAATGCCTCCATGATTAACAGCATAGTCATAATCTTCGTCATGCTGGCGGGAGACAGCCGCTCATCTTTATTTTTATCATATATGACAGAACCCGTATCCTTTTCTATCAGTATTGCTGACTTCGTTTTAGGTGCTAAATCTAATTCCGCCGTTTTTGTTTTTTCGGCTGCAAATGATGGTACAGACATACTTAAAGTGAACACTACTACTAATAAAGCTGAAACATACCGTTTCATGGACAGACCTCCTACTCATGATAAATTCCAGTTTTACCAACAACACCACTTTTATACAGTCCAGAATCTTATCTCAGATAAAATTATATTTCCTGATGAGGACCTAACTAATTTGAATGAAGATTTTAAATATGCAGTCTTAATTTCAAAGGGAACTCTAGCTATTTCTGTGTTAGTAGGAACCAAATTAACTAACATTAGATGTTCTGAAATTAAATTATCGAGCAAAACTCGAGAGGAGAGAAATTTGAGCCTGTAAATCATAAAAACATCCTTATTTTTAAAGGGAATTGGTTAAAGTGAAGACTTTTCAGTCTGCTTTTTATAATCAGTATTTAAATTTCATCTATATAACAGGCAACCTATAAACAATTGAGCGAAATTTTATAGCAATAGTTCGATGAATTGAGCGATATTTCAATTTATTGAGCGAACGGTAAAGCAATTAGCGGAAAATGAGGTTAATTGAGCGGGAATTCCGGTGATTGAGCGATCATGTAAGACTCTTAAGCGATTAGCATGGCTATTGTGCGATCATTAAGCATTTGAACGAACGATTTACACAGTAATTGAACCAAATTTGGACACTAGAGCAATTTATATCAGGCAAAAGCGAATTATTTATTCATTTTACCCTAGCATGTCATTACGCATGGCATCTTACTCCTACTATTAACCGTAAAAAAATAGAGGCTATCTAATAAAAACTATTAGACAGCCTCCTGTTAAAACTTACTTACGCTTCAATTTTCATTTCTGATACGATTGATTTCACTAAGTTCAAGAACGTAGATTTTACTTTTTCAGTCGTTTCAATTACCTCGTCATGTGCCAAAGGCTGATCCAGGATTCCAGCAGCCATGTTTGTAATGCATGAAATACCGAGTACCTTCATGCCTCCATGAGCAGCAACGATAACTTCAGGAACTGTTGACATTCCCACTGCATCTCCGCCTAAAATACGTGCCATTCTTACTTCTGCTGGTGTTTCATAAGTAGGACCTGTAAATCCAATGTAAACACCTTTTTGAATCGCAATATTTTGTTTAGAAGCAACTTGTTCTGCCAATTCCACTAATGATTTTGTATAAGCACTTGTCATATCAGGGAATCTTGGTCCAAACTCACTGTGATTCGGTCCAATTAATGGGTGTGCGCCCATGTAATTAATATGATCTGTGATAATCATCAAATCACCAGGCTTGAAGCTTTCATTTACTCCGCCTGCTGCATTTGTTACAAGTATATGCGTCATTCCCATTGCCTTCATAACACGTACCGGGAATGTAACTTCTTGCATGGAATATCCTTCATAATAGTGGAAACGCCCCTGCATAGCCGCTACTGTTTTGCCTGCCAGCGTTCCAACAACAAGTTGGCCGGCATGTCCTTCAACAGTAGAAACTGGGAAATGAGGTATTTCACTGTATGGGATTACAGTGGCATTTTCAATTTCATCAGCCAATACTCCCAACCCTGAACCAAGAATCAATCCTAGTTCCGGCTTTTGACCGGATACCTCTAAAATATGCGCTGCTGCTTCATTTACTTTTTCAAACATTCTGTTCTCTCCTTTTAATTTAGTTCCTTAAGGAAGCTTACTCCATGCTCAGGCATTTTCACACCGAAGTTATCAGCAACGGTTGCACCAATGTCCGCAAATGTACTGCGGATCGGCAGTTCTTTACCTTCTTTAAATTGTTTGGAGTATACAAGTAAAGGAACATATTCTCTCGTATGGTCTGTTCCAGGATGAACCGGATCATTACCATGGTCTGCTGTAATAATTAGCAGATCGTCTTCCTTCATTTTATCCAGTACTTCCTGCAATCTTCCATCGTACTCTTCTAATGCTTTACCGTACCCAATAGGATCGCGTCTGTGGCCAAATACAGCATCAAAATCAACAAGGTTCAGGAAGCTTAGACCAGTAAAGTCCATGTCCAATGTTTGGACCTGCTTATCCATTCCATCCATATTACTTGTTGTGCGAAGCGCTTTTGTTACGCCCTCGCCATCGTAGATATCAGCAATTTTCCCAATGGAGATTACATCAAAGTTACTATCCTTCAACTCATTCATTACCGTGCGTCCAAATGGTTTTAACGCATAATCATGGCGATTTGGCGTACGTTTGAAATCACCAGGCTCTCCAACGAATGGGCGAGCAATAATTCTGCCTACCATATATTCTTCACGAAGAGTCATTTCTCTGGCAATTTCACAGATACGATAGAGCTCTTCAAGAGGTACTACATCCTCATGAGCTGCAATTTGCAGAACGGAGTCAGCAGAAGTGTACACGATTAATGCTCCGGTTTTTACGTGTTCTTCTCCCAATTCTACTAGGATTTCTGTACCGCTCGCCGGTTTATTCCCAATAATTTTTCTGCCGCTCTTTTCTTCCAGCTCCTGAATTAATTCCGGCGGAAATCCATCCGGAAATACACGGAACGGTGTATCAATGCGCAGCCCCATGATTTCCCAGTGGCCAGTCATCGTATCTTTCCCATTGGATGCCTCTTGCATTTTTGTATAATAAGCCATTGGCTTGACTGCCTTTTGAATCCCTTTAATTTCTCTGATGTTTGACAAGCCTAATTTACCCATGACAGGCATGTTCAACCCATTCATTTTTTCAGCTATATGTCCAAGTGTATCCGAACCTTTATCGCCAAATTTCTCTGCATCAGGCGCTTCACCAATCCCAACAGAATCCATTACAGTTAAAAATACTCGCTTAAATTTCATACCTGAAACCTCCAGCTTCTTTTATATGTAGGTTACCCTTTCTCAACGCCTGTAATCTTCCATAAATTTCAGTAGAATTTACGGGTCAAAAGTTGCAGGCGTCAGAGGTCTGACTTCTTTATTTTACATCACCGGGGAAACGTTGCCAATTTAAGTTTACCAAATTTTAATAGTTTTATTTTTCGGTATTCACTCAATATTCAAAAAGTCTTTAGACCTACTGCTTATTTCTTTTTAGAAACGTGTTCAAAAATAAAGACGGCACCTTACCGGAAGCCGCCGTAACTATCCTAAACTTAGAGAATCCCCTTTTAAGCTCGGGGATGGAACTTACTGTATACATCCTTTAAACGAACATTCGTGACATGTGTATATATTTGTGTTGTCGAGATATCAGCATGTCCGAGCATCTCCTGAACAGCCCGCAAATCCGCACCATTCATTAGTAAATGAGTGGCAAATGAGTGGCGAAGGGTGTGAGGTGTCAATGACTTTTGAATATTCGCCTGCTCAGCAAGCTTCTTGATAATTTTCCATAACCCTTGGCGGCTGAGACGTCCGCCGTGATGATTCAAAAATAAAGCATCCGATTTATTCTTTTGGCTAACCAATCTAGGTCTACCTGATGTTAAGTAGGTGGTAATCGAATCAAGAGCCATTTGCCCCACCGGGATAATTCGCTCTTTATTTCCCTTCCCTATACAGCGAACAAATCCCATTTCTATATGTACATTATCAATATTTAACTCTATTAATTCACTAACCCGCATACCAGTTGCATAGAGCAGCTCTAAAATAGCCTTATCCCGTATGCCGAAAGCGTCAGCTGGGTTAGGTGCATTCAGCAATGCCTCCGTTTCCTCCTGGCTTAAAACCTTTGGCAATGATTTCTCAGTATGAGGGCTTTCAATCAAGACAGACGGATCTGTTTCCGAAATACGTTCCCTTAATAAAAATTGATGGAAGGATCGAATGGAAGCTGTATGGCGTGCCAGCGTTTTGGACGATTTTCCATCATCCCTTAATTTACCCAGGAACTGGACAATATGAACACGGGAAACGTCCTTCCAGTTGTCAATTTGTTGATTTTTCAAAAACTTATAATAGGAATCCAAATCTCGTTTATACGATAGGAGGGTGTTTTTAGCCAACCCTTTTTCGATTGTTAAATAATGGATAAAATCCTGCAATGGATCTTTCATTTTCATTTACTCCCCATCTAAATAAAATAGAAAGAGTCTTTCTCTCCATCCAGGCTCCTCTTCATCATTGATGGATTGAAAAACCTTTACAGCCGTTCCCTTAGGCTCGTCATAGCGATGATAATTTTCATATTCCTCATTAAACCAAACAATAGCAAAATAAAATAATATCGTAAAGCCAACAAACATGATGAATACCTTGCTTGTTTGCCAAAATAATTTAATCAAATTTCTCATAATTCTCTAGTCCTCCAGGCCTTTTTATCAATTTATGCCTGTTTGGACATGTTTTATACATATCATCCACGTTTTATGAGTAAAAGATAAAACCTTTCCACAACGGAAAGGCTTATCTTGCATGGTTATTCCCGGACCCTGCAGTCTCCGGCTCTTCTTTTTTATCTTGGCAACGATGGCAAACCCCATGAAATGTCAGGCGATGATCCTTAATTTTGAATCTGAATTTCTGTTCAACAATCGGTTCTACATCATCTAATAAATCTTCAAGAATTTCATCTACTGCTCCACATTCTATACAGACTAAATGGTGATGAAAATGCGCTGCTCCCTCTTGTCGCAAATCATAACGGGATACCCCATCACCAAAATTAATTTTATCTACTATTTTAAGCTCAGTAAGCAATTCAAGCGTTCTATATACAGTTGCCAAACCGATTTCCGGTGCTTTTTCTTTAACGAGCAAATATACATCCTCTGCACTTAAATGGTCTTCTTCATTCTCGAGCAACACTCTAACCGTGGCCTCTCGCTGCGGCGTCAGCTTGTAACTTGAAGAATGTAATTGCTTTTTTATTCGATCTAATCTAGATTCCAACCCTTTTCCTCCTCGCCGCTGAATCTGTCCGGATTTCATCATCATATTATAGAAGAAGGCAAAAAGGGATTATGAGTCCGGCCTTCTATCACCATTTATAGTATAGCAAAAAAAACGTCCATGTAAAATATAATAATTATAAACAACTTATAATAATGATTATTATCTAATAATTATTATTAACTCATATTATCAATTACAGCTTTCATTAGCCCCGGTGATAAAAAGGATTCAATCAAGGCTGCAACAACAAAAGACACTAAGGCCATTCCAAGCAACAGAGAATACTGGAAAAAATAAGGCCTTAATTTTTCGCGGCTTGATTTTAAAAATTGGCGTTTAATCATTTTAATGGAGATAATGACGGCGCATGATGCCATGATAATGGTTACGGGTACAAGGATGATATTCTGAGGTAAAATGGATACACACGCAAGCATAAAGCCCTGCCACCCTGTTTGGCTAACCAAAAAACCGACAGTAAAGCCGATCACGATTCCTTTTATAAAAAGAAGGATTAAAATCATTGGTAACCCGATAATCGAGATTCCAAGAATCCACATTAAGATAATAAACTTCGCATTCTCCTGAAAGCTATAGATGAAAATTTCACTGCTTGCACTGACTTTCCCTTGCTTTAATTCTCCGAAGAACTGAGACAAATAATAAAACAGGTCCTCTTTCTGAGTTAAAGATAAGCTGTTGACAATAATTGCCCCAAAAATGATTCCCATCAGGAATAGGACCATAATAAAAATGAAAATAGATAAATGATCTTTAATATGAAAAAGCAAAGCTCTTTTATAATACGATTTTTTCACAGGGGAATTCTCCTCTCCGGTTCCATTACTAGATTCTATGTATTTACTAGAGATTGTATTCTAGTAAAAAATAAATTCTTACTAGTCTAAATAGTATGATATAATCTCTTTAATTTACATAAAAGGAGGAGATTGGCATGAATCCGATCCTGATGGACATACCAGAAAAACTTGATGGAAGCCGAATTTATTTGCGTTCTTGCAAGCCGGGAGACGGGCCTATGGTCCATGATGCCATATTGGCTTCAAAAGAAGATTTAAAACCCTGGATGCCCTGGGCTAATCGAGATCAGACATTAGAGGAGACAGAGGACAATTTACGAAGAGCACAGGCAGAGTTTATTTTAAGAGAAGATATACGTCTATATGTGATGAGAAAAGAAGATAATATTTTCCTTGGTTCCACCGGACTACATAGAATGAATTGGGAAACAAGAAAGTTCGAGATCGGATATTGGATGGATTCTCGTTACACTAAAAAAGGATATATGACAGAGGCTGTTGAATTATTGACGAACTTCACATTCGATAAATTACTAGCTAACCGGGTGGAAATTCGCTGTGATTCAAAAAACATAAACTCCAGACGGATTCCTGAAAAACTGGGTTACACTCTTGAAGGGACATTAAGACACGACAGCTATGATTCTACAGGTACCTCCCTTCGTGATACATGCATTTTCTCTAAAATCAGAAGTGATTTGTAAAATAGAAAAAAGGGCAGTGAATGCTATTCACTGCCCTTTTTCTCCATTAATCCGTAATAATCTTCCCGTAAATACCGCCTCCGCCTTTTTGCAGAGACAATGTACCACCCCGTGCCTGATAGATGAGCATGGCTATTTTTTCAGGAACTAGCCCCTTTAGCTCCTCCAGGCTGGCTTCATGGATGACAGCCATTTCTGAACCAAAACCAGCTACTAATTTATCCAATGTTCTCGGTCCTAGCCCTGGAATAAACTCAAGCGGGATATGATGAATATAAGGCGGTCTCTCTTGCAGAACATCTCCCAGCTCTGCATCTGCAAGATCATTGATACGTTCAGCTACTCCACGTGTCACCTGATTAGAGCCGCAATAAGGACAGCGCTCTGAATACACAGCTAGAGTTTCGCCGCAATTCTCGCAAACTGTTTCATGGTATTTACCTAAATACGGATTCAGTCCGTAATTAGCTAAAATGGCACGTCCTTCTTCTTGTTGAAGTGCTTTATGCCATTCGGTAAAGTTAGGCTCCTGCAGCAACAGTTTTTGATATTCACGAGCCAGCTTTGGCAACGAATGTGCATCACTATTTGTTAAAAAGGGATAGCGGTTCAGCTCGCTTAACTTGGATGCCATTGTCGTATCAGCACTGAGCCCCAGCTCAACAGCGTCAATCCAGTCTGGATTCAGAACCTCGTTTAGGCTCTTTAAGACCCCTCTGCCGTACAAACTTTTATGGGGAGTGAAAATATGTGCAGGGATAAATAACCCGCTCAAATCCTTTACTTTTTTCTGCAATACGGTAGCACTCTCATAAATACGCTGAGAGCTGAGAGTATTATTTTTAACTCTCGTTGCAAACCATTCCGAAAACAGCTTCATTTTTTCAAGAGTAGGAAAATAAGCCAGCACATGAATGGGCCCTTTGCAGTTTGCATCATTGATTTCAATCTCACTCCCAGGAATCAAAACGGTACCGTCTTTATGTTGAAGACCGCCGCCCTCGAGTTCTTTCATCTCTCCTTTTGCCATGAGCCCCTCAAGTTCTTCTATCACCTCAGGAACATGGCAGTCGATGATCCCAACCATATCGAGTCCTTTTCTTGTCGCAGCATATTCAAGAATAGTTGAAATCGTTAGGGTCCGCGCTCCTGTAATTTTGACAGGCTTCCCAGATTTCGTTCTCCCCACATGAATATGAAAATCCGCGTAATATGTCTTCATTTATTTAGACAGTGCCTCTTGGAGCTGTAAATATTGAACCGCATAGGCTGTTTTGGCATCCTGAATTCTCTCTTCTTTAATCAGTTCCAAAGCCTCTTCTAATGTGACTTCCATCAAGTCCACGAATTCATCCTCATCAAGGCCTCTTGCATCTTCCTTTTTAGAAAGACCCTTAGCCAGGTAAATATGTACAATCTCATCTGCAAATCCAGGCGATGTGTAGAGGGAAATAATATGTTCAATGGACTCGCAGGCATATCCGGTTTCCTCTTCCATCTCGCGAACCACACAATCTCTTGGATCTTCACCGGCATCCAATTTACCGGCAGGAATTTCAACTAACGCTTTTTCCATCGGCTTACGGTATTGCTCAACAAGCACGAGCTTATTTTCATCTGTAACGGCAATCACTGCGACCGCTCCAGGATGTTTAATTAATTCTCTGGTCGACGTCTTTCCATTCGGAAGAAGCACTTCATCCACACGTACATCTAAAATTCTTCCTTTAAAAATAGGTTCTGATTTGATCGTTTTCTCTTCATATTTGTACATCGTTAAATCTCTCCTTTTGTTCTAAAAAGCATTCCTCTGTTCATACATTTTACCATATAGCATGTCCAAAGGGGTGCGTTATGAAAATATGGATCAGTGACAATCAAATCATTTTGAGCGGAAAAGCTTGGGAAGTAAAAGAGAAATTAAAGCAATATAGCAATCAATATGTGTATGTTACGGACTGGCTGCAGGCCGCTCGGCAAATAAAATGACGGATTTAACTCCTTCCATTACAATAAAGAAAAGACACACTGTAATAGCGAAAGGAGATTTCCTGTGAAAAAGAGACAAATTGGAGAATCTGACTTATATGTTACGGAGATGGGACTAGGATGCATGTCTCTCGGCAAAGACGAAAAACAAGCCCGACTAATACTGGAGACAGCTATCGAACACGGAATCAACTATTTTGATACAGCCGATTTGTATGATTTTGGCCTTAATGAGGAAATGGTCGGAAGGGTGTTAAAACCATATCGACAGAACCTGATATTAGCTACAAAGGCAGGTAACAGATGGAATGACGAGAAAACTTCATGGTCCTGGGACCCTTCGCGAACCTATATTAAGCAGGCCGTAAAGGATAGCCTAAAGCGTTTACAGACCGATTATATCGATTTATACCAGCTTCATGGCGGTACAATAGACGATCCTTTGGATGAAACCATTTCCGCATTTGAGGAATTAAAGAAAGAAGGCTATATACGTGAGTACGGCATTTCCTCCATCCGTCCCAATGTCATTAAGGAATTTGCAAACCGCTCAAGCATCATATCGGTCATGATGCAATACAGTCTTCTCGATCGAAGACCGGAGGAATGGATGCCATTACTGGAGGAGCATCAAATCAGCATCATTGCTAGAGGCCCTGTAGCAAAAGGCCTTTTAACAGAGGAAATGTTAAATAAAGCTTCCGATTCTATCCGTGAAAATGGATATTTGGACTATACATATGAGGAGCTAGAGTCTCTGCTTCCATCCATTCAAGAAAAAATAGCGAGCCGTTCCATGAATGAACTGGCTTTACAATATATCCTCTCTTCTAAAGCGGTAGCTGCTGTGATCCCTGGGGCAAGCAGCGAAAAACAATTACTTGAAAATATAAAGGCTATAAACAGCAAACCGTTAGCAGCCGAAGAGCTGGAACTATTGCGCTCCTTAACTAAAGCAAATAAATATGAGACACATCGCGATTAAACGGGAGTCAGGCTATTTCATCTAAATAGCCTGATTCCTTTTCTTATTTTTATCCTATACATAGAATAACCAGTCGAAATCTTCCCGTTGGTAATCACAATAAAAATAATCATTCGTTTTTGAATCATACACATAATCCTGCTGGCACTCTTCGAAATGGTCAACAATCCATTTCATGGCTGAAATAAATTGGTAGGCTTCCGCATTCGTCATGGTTGGATGAATGGAAAATCGAATCCATCCAGGTTTAACCTCTAAATTGCCCTGATCAACCAATTCCATGATTTGTTGGGAACTCTCCTTGGAGATTCCCAATAAATAATGCCCATACGTTCCCGCACAGGAACATCCGCCCCGTACCTGAATTCCAAACCGGTCATTTAATAGTTTAACAATCAGATTATAGTGTACCCCCGGAATCATAAATGAAATAATACCCAATCGTTCTTCTTTCTCTGGTTCGAGAACCTTAATTTCAGGTATGGATAACAATCCCGGAAGAAGGATGGAAAGCAATTCTTTCTCTCTTGCCAACATATTGTCTACCCCCATTTCCTCCTTTAGCCTTATACATAATGCTGTTCGAATGCATTGCAGGATTCCTGGTGTTCCACCGTCCTCCCTCGTTTCAATATCCTCATAATAGCTTTTGTTTCCCCACGGATCCGTCCAATTGACAGTGCCGCCGCCAGGATGATCAGGTATGTGGTTGTGATACAAATTTTTATTAAAAATTAAAACACCACTCGTACCGGGTCCGCCCAGGAATTTATGCGGAGAAAAACAAATCGCATCCAGCTGTTCTGCAGGATTCTCGGGATGCATATTGATATTTACATATGGAGCGCATGCAGCAAAGTCTATCACACAGATACCACCGTGCTTATGCATCACGCTTGCCAGTTCATGATATGGAGTAATGAGTCCGGTTACATTGGAGCATGCGGTAAAAGCACCGATTTTCAACGGTCTGTTTGAATAGGATTGTAACTGCCGTTCTAATTGCTCCGGACTGACATTCCCTTTTTGATCAGGTTCCACGATAACTACATCGGAAATCGTCTCAAGCCAGGAGGTATGGTTGGAATGATGTTCCCGATGGGTAATAAATACAACCGGTCTTTCCTCAGGCTTTAGTTCAAGCCTCGATTCCCATTTTTCTGGTATGCGCAAGCCAAGTATACGTTGAAATTTGTTAATGACCGACGTCATTCCAAAGCCATCAAGGAGAATCGCATCATCCGGATCAGCGTTTACATGCTCTTTTATGATTTTCTTTGCATGATGATACGCATTCGTCATGAATGAGCCGGTTTGGTTTGATTCCGTATGGGTATTTGCCATAAACGGTCCAAATTCCTTCGTGATTTTATCCTCTATCGGTTTATATAATCTTCCGCTTGCTGTCCAGTCCGCATATATAATCGGCTTTTCTCCGTATGGGGTTGAAAACGTTTTGTCATTTCCTATAATGTATTTGCGAAAATCATGGAAATATTGCTCCAGCTCTCCAAACCATTCTCGCTGATGATTTCCAATTCTTGCCCTCAGCAATCCTGTTCACCTTCTATCTGCATAAGTCAGTAACAGTATATGAATAAAAAGCCTATTGGTTATTGCCTTGGAGAAAATAGTACTTTCTTACAAAAAAGCCCTATCACTTTTCAGTGATGAGGGCCTTCCATTATTCTTCCATTGATTTCTCAGTTTTAAATTTCCCTGTCAGAGCAATAAGTTCATTTGTAATTTGAGCAAGTCCATTAGCATATTCTGCTGTCTCTTTTACCATCGCATTCTGTTCCTCTGCGGATGCAGAAACTTCTTCAGCAGAAGCCGCTGATTCCTGAATGGTTGTGGATGTCTCTTCAATCATGCCCTCAACTCTTTTAACATCTTCATTAATCATTTGAAAGGACTCAGTTAATTTCTCTAAATGATTCTTTGTATACCCAACCTTTTCATTTATGATTGTCAGTGTACTGCTGCCTTCCATCACTGTTTCAACCTGAGTACGGAACTGATTTAAATTATTTTCCATAACGTTCATCGTGTTAAATGTGTCTTTTTGAATTTTATTAATTAAATCCTTGATCTCTTCAGTAGCTTTATTTGTCTGTTCGGCCAGCTTACGTACTTCATCTGCCACTACTGCAAAGCCTCTCCCTTGCTCCCCCGCTCTTGCGGCTTCAATAGCTGCATTCAGAGCCAATAGGTTCGTTTGGGCCGAAATATCTGTAATAAACCGAATTATATTTTCAATTTCATTTGCTCGTTCGCCTAAATGCTTCACTTGTTCGTTGGCATGAGCAATATCGTCACCAAGTGCTACTAATACCTGCAGTCCTTCGAGAATCATCACTTGTCCATCCCTTGCTATAAGTGATGATTCCTCTGCATTGCCCAATGTTTCTTTTGTAAAATAAGTCCCTGTTTCAACCTGTTTTGTAATATTCACCATTGTCTCAAAGATATGGTTAGCTTTATGTGATTGAGTATCAATTCCAGATGCGATATACGAAACAGTGGTGGCAATTTGATCAGCAGCCACACCGGTTTGCTGAGTACCCTCTGCCATCTTAACGGTATTGGCATGGATTTTATCAGATGATTCCTTGATGGCACCTATTAAGTACACAAGCTCTGTACGCATTTGTTCCATTCCACTCGCAAGTGTGCCGATTTCATCCTTTGTTTCTGCAACAATTGGTTCTGTTAAATTTCCCTTGGCAATCAACATGACTTGTTTAGATAACTTCTCTATTCCCCGAGTAACCGGACGTGTCACTCTATAAACCATGGTGTAGCCGATCGCTAGGTTCATAACAAAAACCGTTAACGCAGTCGTTAAGGCCTTTCTCGTCTGCTCTGTCAATTGATTTATATCCTTATGAATTCCATCAACAGCCTGTTTCTGTAAGTCACCAAGCTGCTGTTCCATAGTTTGTTCAAATTGAGTAAAGATCACCTTAGGCTCATTACCAGCTTCTATCCCCTTTTCTGTGAAACTCTCAGCCATTAGCTGCCCGGATTGATAAAACTCGGTAAAGGAATCTGCTAATGAATCCAATTTTCCGGATGATACACCCAGTTTTTTTAAATCCTCGGCATGATTCTTAAATTCTTCTGCATACGTATCAGCCAACGAATAAGTATCAATCGTGTCCGAGCCTTTCGTAGCACTGATTCCTTTGAATACCTGCTGCACCTGAATAACATTGACTTTCATTTGATCTGTTAGTAGTACAATCTCTAAGGAACTCTTATTTATTTCCTGAATGCGCTTTTCATTCGAATACAGATTGTAAGCGAGAACAGCAGCTACTATTAAACTTAAACCAGTAACGCTGATAAAAGTGATAACAATTTTTCGCCTGATATTCATCTCTAAAATTCCTCCAAAAATTCCCGATATATCTTCCCGTTATCTATATCGGCCAGTTCTGCGTAATATGTAACCATTTTGTGGAGAAACCTATAATTTTTTGCAGAAATAATGGTAAATAGTGGTTAGAACTATTTACTTATACAAATAAAAAGACCACCCTGCTTTGCAGTGCCTCGAAAAGGTAGTGTTCAACTTCCTTTTAAGAGTGCATTACATTTAGGGTGGTCCCTTCCTTTATCCCTTAAACTGCTTCCAGTTCAGATTGCTCTCATTTAATAGCTCTTCAAAGCTTTTATTTTTCTCGCGGCGTTTTCGTTCCTCACGCTTTTGTTTTTCCATTTGCTGTATTCGACGTTGCTCTTCTTCCTTTAATTCACCTTTTTTATTCTGCAATTGGCTCAAAATATCTTGATTTAGCAGATCTCCCAAGCTAATTGAGCCATCATCGTTTTTCTTGGATGGTTTATGTTTCATCATCGGATATTAGCTCCTTTTTTCTTTCTATTATAATGGGTCAGTCAAATTAAGTCAGGTATGGTTTTAATACTTTTTAATAGCCTCTATTTCCTTTTTTCCTATTTAAGGCAAAAATTGTAACTTTATACCATATTATTCATATAAATATG
Organism: Pradoshia sp. Z3_51; assembly: GCF_058215915.1. NCBI lineage: Bacteria > Bacillati > Bacillota > Bacilli > Caryophanales > Bacillaceae > Pradoshia > Pradoshia sp. Z3_51. The sequence continues at coordinate 693,552 of NZ_JBZAJC010000001.1, forward strand.
ATATGATTTATTAGGAACTAAAGGAGGGGTATGATGGGCAGAGAATTTGACCAGCTATTTGATGAATGGGCTGCTAATTATGATGAAACGGTATCCGGTTCTGATGACCAATATACCGATGTTTTTTTACATTATGAACAAATCCTAGAAACAGTTGCATCCCATGCGGAAGGCTCTGTAATCGAATTCGGAGTCGGAACAGGGAATTTGACTGCACGGCTACTGGAAAAAGGAAACCAAGTTCTCGGAATTGAGCCTTCCACAGAAATGAGAAAAAAGGCAAAGAAAAAGCTCGGATCCTTATCAATTGTAGACGGTGATTTCTTTCACTTTCCGGTTGAAAATGGAGTCGACACATTTGTAAGCACCTATGCCTTTCACCATTTAACCGATGAGGAAAAAGAGAAAGCTTTTGCTCTATACTCCAATCTTCTAACACCAGGCGGAAAAATCGTTTTTGCGGATACGATGTTTTTAACGAAAGAGGATCAGCAGGCGGTCATTGATAACGCTGAGCGCAACAATTTCGATCGATTAGCAGAGGATTTACGAACTGAATATTACACGACGATCCCTTACTTGAAATCAATCCTGGAAAAGCATCAATTTCATGTAACATTTGAGCAGCTAAATACATTTGTCTGGCTCATGCATGCCACTAAACAATAATTAAACACTAGCATCTATCCCTATAGCAATATAGGGTTTTTCGTTTGTGAATCTGCCTATTATTTCAATGTTTGTTTTCTCTGCAGAATGGTAAACTAAAGGATGATAATGTGTTTTTCGGAGGGTTTCATTTGAAAAAGAAAAGATGGTATTTTATCTTCGGTGTCATGATTGCATACATAATCGGAATTGGCGTATTCTTCTCTAACATGCTGATGTATATGAAACGAAAAGATGTTGAGGTCGTTCGGAAACGTGAAATCGAGGCAGGCCGTTTTGACACTGCTTCCTTTCAAAAACTGCCTCAGGAGGAGAAATGGATTCAATCCAAACATGGATACCGGATTCATGCTATATTTGCAGAACCACATAAGGAATCAAAAAAATGGATGATCATTGCGCACGGAATCACTGAAAATAAATGGAATTCGATTCGCTATGTCAATTTATTTGAAAAAAAAGGATTTAACACCGTCATTTATGATCATCGCCGCCATGGTGATTCGGAAGGAAAAACAAGCAGCTACGGATATTATGAAAAAGATGATCTTGCCGCTATTGTTGATGAATTAAAGGCTCAAAAGGGTCATGATATTTTGCTTGGTATCCACGGTGAATCAATGGGTGCGGTCACCCTGTTACTATATGCCGGCACCGTTGAGGATGGAGCTGATTTTTACATAGCGGATTGTCCATTCTCCGAATTCTCCGAGCAAATAGCTTACCGCCTAAAAAAAGACTTTCGTCTTCCAAAATGGATGGTTCTTCCCTTCGGGGATTGGTGGCTTAAACGGAGAGATGGCTATTCATTTAGAGAGGTTTCTCCTTTAAAGGCAGTAGAGAATATTAAAAGCCCTGTTCTTTTTATCCATAGTTTAGAGGATGCGTATATTCCCTCAACCATGAGCGAGGAATTATATGAACACAAAAAAGGACCGAAACAGCTATACCTAGCCGAAAAAGGCCAACATGCCCAATCCTATAATACGAATCCTGAAGCTTATGAAAAAGTAATCGATTCTTTTCTTAAAGCACATGTGCCCCCTTTCTTCTAGGGTGGCACTTTTTTAATGGCTGTTTTCGTAAGGATTATTTTTGCTATTGTTCATTTAACTCGTTATTCAACTAAACCCCATTCGTATTATAAGGTTGACCAAGGATATGTTCTATTTTATTTTGACATTGATAACAACAATACCAATCAAAAGCCATAAAATATATAATGCAAATACGTAATAGAAAAAACTGTCCGGAACTAAAGGAAAAAAAACAGATATAATGCCCAGGCCAATAAATAATATGCCCGCATACTTTGAAAGTTTCTTTTTATCTTTAACCTGACCTTCCACATATCCTGCTAAAATATGAACTTTCCCCTTTCCCCAAATGATATAAGCAAGCAAAAAATGAAACCCTGCAGTGATAAGACCAACAAAAAGCTCCATCATTTCTCCTCCTTTTATACGGCATTTGTATTATATATCTTATAATAATTATTTCTTTCGCTAACCTGCTCTGTTTGTAGAATAAAGAATTCAACAAACTAGAGCATTAATCCTCCTCGAATCAGCGCACCGGTTTGTTCATGTTAATCTTTTTACAAACGTATGATATTATAAAGATAAACAGACAAACAACTCAGAATAATCAGATATAGGAGCTTTAATTATGAAGGTAGACGAATTAGAGAAAATAGTTCTTGCAAAATTAAACAAAGGTTTGTTGGACGGTATAGTAGGAAATGATTTTGTAACAGGAGATTATGCCAAAGTAACTTACCGTAAAATCATAAAGGATGGGATACCACAAATTCTCCGCTTTGGAGCAGATAGTAAATTTTTTGATAACAAGGAAAATGTACGAGTTCCGGGAAAACAGTCTGTACAATTACTTGAAACAGTAACAGAAAAATTATCCTTTTTACAGAAATACGGTTGGTTGATTGATGACCCGGACGTTAAAACATACAGTGCTTTATTCAAACCAAAAAAGAAATAAGATCACCCTTTCAATGAGATATAGATGTAATTCGGATATATCAATGAATAGGAGGATTATATATGACGAGAAAAATTGATTTAAGGATACATCTCGCCTTACATATAATAAAAACCGCCTATACATTAGGCGGTTTAATGCTTTATCATCAATTATTTTTCCCTAATTCCTCAAATATTCCAATCTTAATCTTCACTTTTCCATTATCATTTTCATACACATCTAACACAAACATTTTATACTCGCCGTAATTCTCATCAAAGAAATCTCTTGCGCTTTTTGGCATATAACAAATTTCTTCATAGTCTATTTCTAACGTGTCTTTGTCCTTTTCAAAATCATAGCCCGTATTTACTTCATTACCTACGTTATAAATCTCTGTAATAGCAAATTCTCCCCTATGAGTGACAGTGAAAGTTTTAAGGGGTTTCCTGTCCTTGTAATAGTCCCATTCTGTTCTATCAGCTTTATTACAATATTTGCATTTTCTGTAGCCCATTTTTTCTGCTTCATCTGTTGTTATTGCTTTCCATCCTTTAAAATTTTCTTGATATTCAGCAGGCCAGTTTTTAAAACAATTAACGTGTGTATGATACGTTTTCCCGCCGTCAGATAACAAGCAAATATGGGTGTCATTAAGTGTTAAGTTAAGGTTATATTCCTTAGTTGTTCCATCTGAAAATGTAACAGTAACAGTTTCCTTTTCCGGCTTTTCGATCGGACTTGATTGTTCAACAGATTCATTAGGTTCAACGGGCACTTGCTCTTGTTTTAAGATTTCAGCGTCTTGTGCAGTCTCATTTTTTGGCGGCATAACGGTCTGTATAGTTTCTTGTTTTATTGGTTCAGCCTCACGCGTCGTTTGTTGATTTCGATTTACTGGGCTTTCTTTTTGACGCTTAAAATATAGATACGCCGCCAAGCCCAAAATCAAAAGTAAAATACCAAGCATTTATCACATCTCCTTAAATATAATTACCATTTTGGTAAATACTAGCTCTGAAAATTTGTCCATGTCGAAAAAAGCAATTCTATTATTTAGAATCTCCTTTGATATCCTATCTTATGAGTTCTTTTATTACGCCCTATTTGTTTGATACTTCGTTGATCTTTACCAATCCAATTATAAGCCCATTATAAAAAGGCATTGACCTTCTTGAATCAATGCCTCCGTCAGCTGAATTAGAATGAGGTATTATTGTTCCTCTTCATTACATAATTCTTCAGCAACCTGCTTTATACGTTCCATTGTTACACCTTTTCTTTGTTCAATAGCTAAGGGATGGTTAGTTGGTTCCATCTCTATGTAAGGGGGGATTCCAAGTGGTCGAGTGTGTACATTTATTTTTAAATTTACTGTATTGGGGTAACAAGAAATATCAGTTGATAACCAACCAAACATCGGTTCTAGTTTATCTTCTCTTCCTTCCACAGCCCAATATTCAATTGTTTTATTAAAATTTGTTTCACTCAATGAAACCCAGACATCCCAAATAAACGGTCCATCTCCGTCTTTCACAGGAATTTCTATACATCCACGTATAAAGAAATGTTCATCGTTCACTATGCACAAATCTTCATTCATTTCAATCCGTTCTTCTTGTTCTTCTAACGGTATATCGTAGCAATAGTCAGGAACAGGGCTACTATAGCTCATAGGGAGCTCATCGTGGAACTTTCCACAGCAGCCACATAAATAACCTTCATTATATTTACTCATTTAAATATCCCCCATAAAATCGTTTTCGATTAACTTTATCTCCCCGGATTAAAACCTTAATTGGTTTTTATATACATTTATTATTGTAATTTTATCATAGTCCCTTTAGAGCTCACCTGCCCCTACTTCCATTAGAAATTCAACACAAAAAGGCATTAATTCTTCTTAAATCAACGCCCTGTTTGTTTAAATACATTTATTCTCAACGTCTAACAATTTATTGATAAAACTGTTAATCATTGTTTACAAGAATGCATCCTTTTTTTGCCTATAGAAGACATAGCAAAGATAAACGGTGTGAAAAATAAAAGAGTAATTGCAAGTATTCCATATGCAGCACCTTCAAAACCCCTTACTTGAAAGCTGATGATGAAAATCACAACAGAAGTTAGTAAGGATAAAAAAGGGGGCAATTTTGTATAAGCGCTTTGATATTTCTTAAGAAAATAAGTTATAACAATAAAGATAATGCCAATAATTACACCTAAACCAACCGGGACAAAGACTAACATAACAAACCTCCTATAAAATTCCATTTTAAAGATGATTAACACTAACACAATAATCTGAATATTTAAAGTTGTTTTTTCCATACTCTTAGACCTATTTAGTGAAAAAGGGAAAATTTAAATAAACATATTAGGATTCGAAACGTAAATAACATAAAGATTGAATTATTAATACCCACCTCCTTTTAGCATATGTTTACAGAAAAAATACTGGTATAATAAGGGAAATGAGATACTGAAAATTCTGAGTTTAGAGGTGTGTAAATGATTAAACAGAGAAGAGGCGGAATGGTTGGACGATAAAATTTATGATTTATCCAAACGAATAAGATATATGGAAGAAGAGTTAGTGGAGTTAAAAAAAGAGTTAAGAACCATACATAATGAAGTTAATCTTAATGTGGAAAACAAAAGTGAAAAAGTTGAGATAAAAAGAAATATCAAAAAACCTGAAATAAAACCAGAAAAAGAATTAATCAGCTTTGAATCTATGATCTCAACTTGGTTACCTAGAATATTTATATTCGTTTTTATTTTAGGAGTTATTTGGGCTTTTATGGCAGCATCTGAAAACGGATGGATAAATCCCGTGGTTCGTGTAATAGTTGGTTTCTTATTAGCTGGATTCTTATATATCATTGGAGAAAAGCAATATAAAAAGGCAAAGAATACGTTAGGAATAGTATTGTTAGGCGGAAGTATAATTGTTTATCTTATATCTGTCTTCTCCGGTAATGTTTTGTACCACATTATCCCATTCTATGTGACTGTATGTTTATTAGCGCTCGGAATATATATAGGAGTTTATCTATCGAGAAAATACAAATCTCAATCCTTGCTTACCATTATAGGAGTAGGTGCTTATTTTTACCCTTTCCTATTTGCAGGAGACAAAGGGAATGAATATGTATTTTATATATACGAAACTGCTGTATTTATAGGATTAATACTAGAATCTCTTAGAGGGCAATATAAAATCACTTGGAATGTGGCAAACTATGCATTTATGTTCACTGTATTATTTTTTGGATTAGTAGGCAGTGGGGAAATTTCAACCTTAACGTTCCTCACAATCGCTATTCAGCATTTCTTTATTATTTATTTAACATTTAAAACAAACAACATATTTGTTAAAAATATGTATATTCCAGCTATCACGATCGGTTCATTATTCATGCTCTTAATCGGCGTTGATGTGTTTGATCATACAGCAAGCTACCAATACACGTTCTATTCAATAATGGCCATCGTATACTCTTTGCTTAGTTACGTGAAAAATAAAAGTCACACTGAACTAAAAAACATTTTCTTTGTTATTTCGATGTTCTACATATTTATACTGCTAAACGATATAGTGATTGATCCATCATCAAAATTAATCCTCTTTACCATGCAAGCCGTACTAGTTTACTATTTTGCTCAAATAAGGAAGAGTATATTAGGGACAATAGCTAGCATAATACTGCTCTTATCCGTATTGGTACAATTATTCGACAAGCCGGGATACATGCTATCACTAGAAACTGTTGTTGTATGGATGATCATAATCAGCTTCTTCTTTGTTCTCTATATAAAAGAAACAATAACAAAAATCATCGACAGAAATATAATGAAATCTACTTTACCCTATATAATAGAAGTATTACTGATCATATTTATAAGCAAAATGGCATACTATTTCACAGATGATTCTTCTTTAATGATTAAGAATATCGGTTTGTCATTATCTTGGATCATTATCGTTGGAGTAACATACGGGTTATTTAGTTACTTTAAAGAAAAAGTTTGGAAAAACATCGGCTTAATATTCCTGTTTATTACGCTATTAAAAGTTACTTTCTACGACCTATCAGGTATAGATGTAGTTTGGAAAGCAATATTATTCATCATACTTGGCGTAATTGGGCTGCTTATTTCTAAGGTGTTTTATACAAAAAAATGAGTGGGATTTCCCTTTGCTTTCGTTTAAAAAAAGGTTCAGTCAAAATTTCTGACTGAACCTTTTGAATTTTCTCCTTATAGAGCCTATTGAAAGATGACATTCATCATTGGATTTAAATACTGATTAGGGCTTTTCAGCTGATAGCTATTTGTACTGCTGGAATAATCAATAATAAGCTTTTCATCTAAAAAGATTTCATGATATTTATTTAACCATACAGGATAGGCATTGGTTTCCCATTTTACTTCTTGAGAAGTAGTTTCTTTAACAAAATATAAATTGGTTACACCGCTTACTACGCAGCCACAGCCTTCTGTTTCATACTTCAAACAAAATACGCCTTCTTGATCTGTCAGCTTGTCTTTTACCTTTTCTAATGCTGCGTCTGTCCATGTAATTTCCACTGTTGTCCACCATGCTTTCTCTCTATTTATCTCATAGGTTCCCGATTTCACTTAACCCGCAAACCTGTTAATAATTAAATCTGAAATAAAAAAAGCAGCATTCAATGAACACTGCCTCTATGTCTTAAAAATGAACGTTCAGCTTAATGAACTGCTCTCGTATGTTTTTGTATCAAACTTTGTAAAGCCGCCACTGCTTCATCGCCAGTATACGTACCTTTATAACTGAAACCATTCTCTGAGCAATATTTTTGCCCTAATGCTACAGCATCTTCTTTAGTCATTTCTTTTTTTAACTCTCCTATAACTAATCCATAAGGTGCTTGATAAATCGTGCTATATTTTTCTTTTTCCATTTTTCTTTACCCCTTTTGTTTTGATATCCCATGGCAAAGTTATCAGAACTGAAATCGATGTTAAAAATTCATTATCTGTATATTTCTTACTTCTAGGTCTATATACATAGTAAACTTTTTGTGGAATTTTGTCTAATATTTGCGTTTTCATGTCCTCAAAATTGGGTAGTAAAGTTTATTTAGAACAAAAAAGAAGAGCCATAACCAACATATGCATAAGCTTATAGCAAATTGCAGGCCATCAATTTTTCAATTGTACGTCCATAATTTCCTGATAAAATACAAAACAAACATCTCCGTCCTCATCAACGATATGAAGCTTTTGAGCCTGTTCATTGCAATAATGAATATGTCCTTCCACCGTACCGTACCGGCGACTGGCTGTACGGTAATAGCGGATCATCACAGGCTTCCCATATTCCAAAGCCTCCATAATTATCGTATTCATCGCTTCCACTTGCTGTTCATCAAGCTCATTCCTTGTTTCATAGCTGTCCTCATGTGCCCATGCTCTAAGCATTGTTACGTGTTCAGGAAGCATCATTGATGTCCATTTTATTTTTCCGCGATCTCGAATCATTCCCTGCAGCCTCCATTTCACTTGTCTGTTATGCTCTATGTCCTCCAACCAACGTACTTCGATGCTTGGCCGTTCCTGCCTCTGTATACGACACGGCACGTAAAATCGCATTCGATCCAAATTTTTTACGCATTCGATCCATCACAAAGCCAAGTTCGCGTTTGCGCCAGCTATCCTGGTCAAATAGACTGATTTGCATCTCTCGATCGGGGATAACATTCGAAAGTGTAATAGAAATTTTCCTAACTGTTTTGCCTGTATAAAACCGTTCAAACAAGGTTAAACACATTTCATAAATATCCATCGTAATATTGGTCGGCGTTTCTCTTGTCATAGAGCGATGAAATCCGCCTCCAAATTCATCCTGGCTATAATAAATTCCCAAGCTGACGGTTCTGCCCGCCATCCCGCTTGCACGTGTTCTTCTTGCTACTTCCTCACTCATTTCCAGAATGACATGCTTGATTTCCTCAGGCTTTTTATAATCACGCAGTAATACCTGGCCTTTTCCAAAGCTGATTTGTCCTTCCATAATCGGAGCACCGATATCCGATAAATCAACACCCCAGGCATGGTGGTACAATTGATTGCCCATTATCCCAAACTTCTTTTCAAGCGTCTCCAGATCATAACGCGCCAATTGACCGATTGAAAAAATCCCCATTCCATTCAGTTTCTTTTCCATCGGCTTTCCGATTCCCCACATTTCGCTCAAGGGGGATAAGGGCCATAATTTTTCTGGTACATCCTCATAGGTCCATTGGGCAATTCCTTTTTTCTTGGCTTCTAAATCAAGACACAGCTTAGCAAGCAGCATATTCGGACCGATCCCAATCGCGCATGGAAGCTGGAATTCCCGATCGATTTCATCTTGGATTTTTTCAGCAATTTCTACGATATCTCCCCATAGACGAGTCGTCCCATCCACCTTTAAGAAGCTTTCATCCACACTGTACGTATGAATTGCGCTTTTAGGTACATATCGATTGAATAAACGGCTGATTTCAGTAGAGATACGCAAATACGTAGCCATATTAGGATTAACCTTTATAATGCGCGGATCATCCGGAATCTCAAACAATCTTGAGCCCGTCTTGATGCCAAACTCTTTCTTCATTTTGGGCGATGAAGCCAGCACCACACTGCCGCTCCGTTCCGTGTCACTCACCACAGCCAAATAACATTCAAGCGGATCCAGTCCCATCATCACCGCTGAACAGCTGGCAAAAAAACTTTTCATATCCACGCACATAACATAATGATGCGGTAAAGTACTGTAATCAATCATGTAAAAACCTTCTTTTAAATAGAATGTATGTTCGTCTTTATTATATTCTTAATGATAAGCGAATATACGTTCGTGTTCAATGGAAAATTATTTACAATTTATGTATAAGTCCATGCAAGCGTGCAAATACTTTAAGACAACGGACATAGTTCACCATAAAAATTTACGAAAACGTTTTAAAAACAGTCGCTTCATCTACTATTATTTTCACTTTTCTCCTTTTCAATTCGCTCATAAATAAGTAAATTAGAGCAATTATGTTGAGTTTCGTTCAATTATTACGAAAATCGCTCAATTCCACTCCATTTCCGCTCGATTATATGGAATTCCGCTCAATTAATATCAATTTCCGCTCAATTCCTGCGAAAATCGGCTGGATTACTAGACTAATCTAGCTTATACAGTCATTTAGTCACTCAAATTTTGACTCGTAAGTCTCGAAAACTCTTAATTTAAGATCTTTTTGCAAAAAATAATAGAAAAATTGATTACTAATCTATTTGAAGGGTTATATAGAAGGATGAACGAACTATGTTGGTTATTTCATCATGCAATGCTTTTCAATCATATAGAAAAAATATGATAGAGCCATGATTAGCAAATCCTAAAGCATAATGAATTCAAAATCTTCGAAAAAGATATATAATAGCAGTGTAAGAGTGATTTTCAAAGAAGTAATCTGATATATTTTCCAGAAAAATAAAAATAAAAGGAGAATGATCACATGATTGTTGTTCAAAACAAAATTAAAACCAAACCAGGTTTCGCAGAAAAAATGGCAGGCCGTTTCACTTCCGGTAACGAATTAGATAAATTTAAAGGATTTGTTAAAGTAGAGGTTTTACTTACAGAGGGCCTGACAGAATATGATGAGATGAGCGTCAATATGTACTGGGAGGATGAAGAAAGCTTCCTTGCCTGGAAAAACAGCGACTCCTTCAAAAAAGCGCACAAACGTCCGGAAGGCAAACCGGATGAAGCTAAACAGGACTCTCCTATGTTAGGAAGCCAACAAACTACATTTAGAGTAGCGTCTGTAAAAGAAGCAGCTCCAACAAAATAATGTACGCAAAAGGTCTTTCCAAAAACTTAGGAAAGACCTTTTATGCTATATTCTATCAATATAATCATGCTCAATTGTATTAATTAGCAGCAAACTCACGCACGGATAATCCAAAATCCATTTCCTTGGTTATAGCTTGCAACTGATAATAGTCACGCAGTTTTTCAACAATCTCTTCGGGTGGTTTTGCATGATAATACCCTTTTCGCGTAGTCGTCATACCACTAATTTTCTGCAAATCGACAAGTGATTCACACATTTTAATGGCCGAGCCGAATGAATCGATAATCGGGACATCTTCAATATGATGAATACCGTGGGTTGCTAAAAATATATTCATCGGACCTTCTCCAGGAATAATGACATCTGCCCCTTCGGCAATAGCTGTTTTTGCGGCAGCTTTAAATTTCTCCAAAATCGGCTCAGGATTTTTAAATCCTTCCAAAATATCATAAAATCCAATATCCGCCTGAATAATCGGGCCCAATTTTTGTTCAAGACCATATTGCTTCGCATTAAAACGTAACTGATCTGCCAGTGGAGCTAAAAAATTCACGATGCCTATTCTTGTTCCAAGCATTGAGGCAATATGCATGGATGCCTGGCCGTAGCCAATAACCGGGATGTCCACTAATGAACGAGCCTCAATCAAGCCGACATCCGGTATGGTAGCTATAAAAACAGCATCATACCCTGCCCTTTCAGCAATCAATGTGTTTCGAATAAATTGCTCTTTATGCAGGCTTTGCAGATAGTTGTAGGTAATATAGTGCCCCGGGTATTGAGCAGGATAAGTCTCCTTTGTCATTCCATGTAAGACGACATCAACATCTGGTCGAGCAATTTTGGATACATGCTGTATGACCGCATCACGATATTCAGGTATGTCTTCAATGGAAGTTAAGCTTTGATGCCAAATTTTCATCGCGCTACCTCCTCTTCCTTTATTCGAAGGGCTTGTTCAGCAGCAATACGTCCAAAAATAGCTGCCTTTCCGAGCGAGCTCCCTGTCATATAACCCGCTCCATGGAAGCCACCCACCATTTCTCCGGCTGCATATAATCCTTTAATTGGGTCGCCGAACGGATTTAAAACTTCTGCATCCTCGTTTACACGAACTCCTGCATATGTAGCGAGCATAGCAGTCACTGTTTCCATTGCGTAAAAAGGACCGGTTTGAATCGGGGGTGGCTTACCAAATGTATGGGTCAATGTGTTACGACCGAATGGGTCATCACTGGTAATAAGATGCCTATTATATGAGTCAATCGTTTGGTGAAGAGATTGACTTGGGAGACCTGTTTTTTCGGCCAATTCCTCAAGTGTCTCAGCCTGGATAATTAAGCCTTCATTAAACAATAATTGAAAATCATATAGCGCATCATGTTCGACACCCTGATCCATAACCGTTTGATCCCAAACTTGAAATGTATGTTGATTAGGCTGCTGCAATGCAGCATCACCCAATAATTTGTAGGAAATCGACTCATTAACAAATCGTTTCCCCTGTTCATTCACAATGATGCCGCCTTTATAAAAGGCATGAGCCTGCCGTTTCTTTTGATTAGTAGAACTCGGATGAAAGCCGTATGTTCCTTTTAAGTATGGAAAATCCTCTAACCAGGCACCTACGGAAGCTGCTAATTTAATGCCATCTCCATGGTTCCCTTCTCCACCTAACCTGATTGTGTGTTCAAGCTGTGGTGCAAAGGCTCCTAATAAATCTTCACTTTGTGAGAATCCACCTGCGGTTAAAGCGACCCCTTTAGATGTATAGCATTCCTTTTGCTCGCCATTTTGTTGATAAAGTACACCCACTACTTTTTGTTGCTCAGTTAGCAAACGTACGACAGGACTATTAACATGCAGTGAAACACCATTATTCAAAGCATGGTTTTTCAGTGTTTGAATGGCCTGATCAGGAATGATCGTATGCCCCCGAGGGCTTGAATGGCCACTTACGGCCTGACAATTTTGAAATATTACTCCATGTGAAACTAACCAGTTATAAGTGGAAAGCTGATGTTTCCCATATGCCTGAACCAGATTTTTATCATTTTTAAATTGACCGACAACATACAAATCATTCATCAAACTCTCGGTAGTATCACTTATGCCAAGCTTACTTTGAAGTTCTGTTTCAGCAAACGCCATAAAACAACCGCTAAGCAATGAACTGCCACCGATGTCTGCCTGCTTTTCGAAAATGACAACATTGGCACCTCGCTCTGATGCCTCAACAGCTGCACAAAGACCTGCCATGCCAGCACCAACAATAATCAAATCAAACTGATTCAAAAAGCTACACTTCCTTTACTGCCTCGACTACACTTAATCCTGCCTCACAAAGCTGCATATCATGCGTATAGTGACCGCCGCTGACGCCTATTCCGCCTACACACTCACCATTAACGTGAATTGGATAACCGCCGCCAAAAACGACCAGGCGATTGGTATGTACTAAACCTGTCATTAAAGGTGGATCATCTTTTAAGCGATCATACCACTCATGGGTTGCACGATTGTATGCTGCAGCTGAAAATGCCTTGTTTTGAGAAATCTCCAATGCCAATACAGGTGCTCCATCCATTGCTGAAAATGCTTTTAAATTACCTGCTTTATCAACAATAGAAATCGCAAATTTCATTCCCAGTTCTCTTCCCTTTTCCTCTGCTTTTTCAAGCATAGCTTTGGCTAGTTCCAATGTAATCGTTTGTTGCGTGTAAGCATAAGTAAATTCTTTCATGATCCTATCCCCTTTATTATTTATTTTGCTATACCGACAGGCGTTCCGGCACCAAAAGCCTCAACCGAAGTAGCGGTAATAGCTTTGCTTTTTGGCAGTGCTAAATCAGCTATAACATGAGCAATATCAATCGGCTGCAGCCAGCCTGTTTTATCAATGTTAGTCCCCAATGCATCCGTCATTTGTGAGTCTACCGGACCGGGGCAAACTGCATTAACGCGTATGCCAAAAGGTTTCAATTCTTCTCCCAATGCCTTTGAAAAACCAATAACTGCATGCTTAGAGGAAATATATGCACTGCGATTGGGACCGCCTTTTGTTCCCCAAATGGAAGAAATATTTATAATAATCCCTTCCTGGCGATTTTTCATCGAGTCCACAACCTCACGGCAGAAATAATATGGTCCGTGTACATTAACATCAAACATGTTCATCCATTCTGCGGTTGTCGTTTCTGTAAATGGCTTTAGCAGCATGGCACCTGCATTGTTAATTAATATATCAATCGGTCCCAATTGCTTGTTAACCTCATATACGGCTTTTTTTACTTCCTCTTGATTGGCTACATCACAAGATACAGCTATCGCTTTTACTGAATAGGTTGTACGAATAAAATCAGCAACTTTTTCACACTCTTCCTGATCCAGTGCACAGATGGCGATATCCGCGCCACGAGAAGCCAATAAAGCGACGGTTTCTTTACCAATTCCACGGCTTGCACCTGTGACAAGAGCCACTTTTCCCTTTAATTCCACCCAATCATCTCCTTTTTACCGGGTTGTTTGGAAACTGGAAATATACGAGACCGCATGTTTACCAGCCCGTCGACCAAATACCAGACATCGAAGCACAGATGTACCACCCGGATATTTCCCGTAGTATACGCCTGAAGTTTCACCAACTGCATATAAACCCGGAATAGCAATATCATCTCCCGTTAACACCCTTCCATCTGTATCAGTAGCTAATCCGCCATTTGTAAACACATTGCAGCAATGAACTGGGTAAGCAATATAGGGACCTTCGTTGATAGGAATGGACCAATTGGATTTATTTAAAGTCAATCCATTGGTTGCTAATCCATCTAACCGGTTATAGATAAATTCACCTTCCGGACAAGCGCTATTAAATTCCTCCACCGTTTTTACGAGATTCTCTGAATTTACATTTAGTTTTTCGGCCAATTGTTCAATAGAATCAGCGACAACTGCTGGTATATCTGTCTGAAGTGCTTCTTCATAGTTTGGAATCGAATACATTTTTTGATCTGTAATCATATAGGCAATATGATTTTCACAGGTATAGAAGATTTTACGGGCCACTTCTTCATATTGTTCATCAATGGTGGTTACACCCTCATCCGTAAAACGCTCTCCATTTTGATTTACTAAAATAGCATACGGAAACAACATGACTCCGGCTTCCTCACGTTTACTGCGTGGATCAACCGTTTCAGCGTGGAAGGAATCAAATTGGCCATTCCCCGCTGCCCCAATATTTAAAGCCATTCGAATAGCTTCACCTTTATTAAAGAGCCCTCCTTCTGATACGGGAGGTATTTTATGAGCGTCATGGCCTATATACCGGGCCATCATTTCTTTATTTCCCTGAAATCCACCAGCAGCCAAAACAACAGCATTTGTTTTCAAATGCATACTGCTTCCATCTGCAGAACGTACGAAGATTCCGTTAATAGCTCCTTCATCATTTAGGGACAAATTCCAGGCTGCTGCTTCATAAATAATTTCTACTCCCAAAGCACGGGCACGCTGACTTAGGGTATCGATGATGGCACGCCCACCCCCAACAGGCAGTAAACGCGGACGTGAAGCTGTCAAAAACATGGTTGGCAGAAAATCAAAATCCACCCCTTTTGATTCAACCCAACGCAGTGTCGGTCCTGCTTCGCTTTGTAAGGTCTCTGCATATTCGCGGCCCATCGCTTGATCCGAAAAATTCAACATGTCTTCAACGAAGTTTGGAGCAGGTGTATCAATGTTTTCCATGCGCATATAAGCTGCTGTCCACCGTGTATTCCCGCCTCGTTTTTCAAATGGCGCACGTTCGAGAATAGCAATTGACATATTTTCTCCTGATTCTTTAGCCTTTTCAGCAGCCGCCAAAGCCGTGGCTGTTCCGGCTGCACCACAACCAACAATAATTAAATCGTAATCTACTTCAGTCATCTGGAATCACCACTTTTTAAAGATTCAGAATATTTTACTTCCAATTCATTTATTTCATGTAATTTAAATAACTCCTGTCTTGTTTTCCATGAGCATATATAGTCATGAATATTTTCTTGTGATTGGTCCTGCTGCAACACTCGCAGTGCATCCATTGCCCCTTTAATGGCACCTCGTAACACTGTATTGGCACAAAGCACAATTTTATATCCCATTGCCTGGGCTTCTTCTTTTGAAATAAGAGGTGTTTTACCGCCTTCCACCAAGTTTAATATTAAAGGAATATCCGGCACTAACTTTGGAATGGATGCTATCTGATCGATGGCAGTTGGTGCCTCAACAAATATGGCATGTGCACCAGCTTCCTTATACGCATTCGCTCGGTCAACCGCTTCTTCAATCCCATGGACCGCCAGTGCATCTGTACGCGCGATAATCGCAAAGTCTTCATCGGCCCGAGCATCAAGGGCTGCTTTTATTTTTCCTATCATCTCCTCTTTAGAGATCACTTCTTTTCCATTAAAATGACCACATTTTTTGGGCATCACCTGATCCTCGATCTGAATGGCTGCCGCACCGGCACGCTCCAATATTCTGACCGTTCTTTGCATGTTAATGGCATTGCCAAACCCCGTATCTGCATCCACTACAAGAGGAACAGTTGTTACATCAGCCATCCAGGCAACTACCTGTGCAATTTCTGTTAACGTGGTTAAACCAACATCGGCCCAACCTAGCTGGGCATTTGATATTCCTGCACCTGTCGCATATATAGCTCCAAATCCAGCTTCTTCGACTAATCGGGCAGTCATCGCATCATAAGCACCTGGCAAAATAAATGTTTCAGAACCATTTAATAAATGTTGAAACTGTTTTGTTTTTGATATCATATCAGTTCAATCCCTTAACTAATTACTTGTTCATGCTGGGTTACTCGCTGATGAAAAATGATTGTACAATCTTGATTGGAGAATTCTCGATTAAAAAGTATAGTGTGGCAATCCTGTACATAAATTGTTTGCGAAACCATTCTTCCTTCAAAAATAATGCTTACATAATACAGACCTTTTTCAGGAAGTGTATAGTACGGCGCAACGCCTTCTTTAAAGGAGTATTTGACTTGATAAGGCTTGCCCAGTAACTTTGTGACGGTGTCGATCTGACCATTTTGAAGAAGTTCCCGGATGTTGGTTGAACTCACCTTTGAGCCATACATCTCAAACTTTTCAACAACTTCAACACCAATCTTAAACTGACTGTGCGGGGCAATCGTATGAATGGTGCCAGCTCCCCTTTTACCATAGGTGTAATCAAAGCCAGCCACAGCATGTTTCACTTGCATCTTCACTAAATATTCTTGTACAAATGTTTCTGGTGAAAGAGCAGCAAAGTCCTTCGTGAACTCAGTAATATAAAAAATATCTACACCCAACTCTTTTAGCCGCTCTGCCTTTTGTTCCATTGGCATTAAATAATCAACTTCCTGGTTTGAAAACACCGTTTTGGGGTGTGGAAAGAAACTCATTACGGCAAGAGAACAATCTTTCTCATTTGCTATTTCTTTAGCACGCATAATTACTTTTTGATGACCTCTATGAACTCCATCAAAAAATCCTAAAGCCATGACATTCTGCTGACTATTCTCCTGCACTATGGATAGATTTTTCTCGTTGACAATAATCGTTTTCATATTCCTCCCCTGCCTTTTTAGGTATTACCGCGCTTCGATAGTAATATTGTTAAGCTCTTTATCCTGGACGGTATCTCCCCAATATGTGTTACATAATGAGCGTTCTTCCAATGTCCATTCAACCGGCTCCCAGTCTGGTTCAAAAATTAAATAACCGCCGGAAAACAGTTCCACCCGGCAGCCACTGCCCGGGTCCATGACATATAAGTAAATTGCTTGTGATGCACCATGTTTTCCAGGACCGATAAACGTCATTCCGTTTTCTTTTAAAATATCAGCTGCACGTAAAATATCCTGCGAATCATCCAACCAGTATGAAATATGGTGTAGGCGTGCAGGGGTTGGTAACGTGTCTTTCTTTAATAAGGCAACATCATGTACCAATGCGGTAACACTTAACCATCCTGCCAAAATCCCCTCATCCCCACGCATATACTCTCTCATATTGAATCCTAAGACATCGATTAAAAAGTCATAAGATTGATCAGCATCAGTAGATGTGTGTATATTAACATGATCAAAACGACGTGGAGAGATCCCTTTCCTCCATGACTTATAAACTTGATTTTTCAAAACGGAAGCATGCCCATTGAGTGCCTTTGGCTTTTCAACATCATAATACAATTCAAAAGTATGGCCACTTGGCATTTTAAAACGTATGGACTCTCCAATACCTACTGTTGTCCCTTTTGGATATTCTGTTACTTCAACCTCTTGATCTGCCAGCAGCTGTTTAAATCCCTGCAGACATTGAGGTGTTTTTGTACGCCAGCCGATCCGCTTAATGTAACCGCTGTCACCATCTTCAACACTTAATGTATGATGTTGAAAATCACTGTACGCGCGTAAATAATGGACACCATCTACTTCTTCTGTTTCTTCCAAACCAATGACTTCTTTAAAAAAGAATAGTGACTTCTCTAAATCACTTGTCACAAGTGCAACATGCCCAAGCTTTGCAATTTCCGGCTTCATCTTCTCCATGACCTCCTTGCTACAATTCTATTTATCTGAGCCTTCCGCTTACTTCGTTTTAATCTTACAAAACAACAATACGGATAGCTACACAGCATTTTTCTTAAAACTAATTGATTTTCCATAAAAATATACCGAATTTTATCTCTTACTATTTTCATTATTCAGTGCAAATTCATAGTTTGCTACACCGATAGATTCAATCTTCATTTGTAATAAATAACCCGCAAACGGTTCCTGCTTCACTTTTTCTTCAGAAAGTGGTTCATAGGCCGTGGTAACAAATAAGGTATCCATTTTCTCTCCGCCAATCGTACACGAAGATATATGGGATAAGGGAATCACAATTTCCTTAATAACCTGCATCTTCCTCGGATTGATACAAACAATACGAGTCGGCTTTTTTGAAATGGATGCCACAATTCCACCTTTAAAAAGGGAAACCCACAAGTTTCCCTCTCCATCTACTGCCATGCCAGCAGGAAACCCTTCATCCATCTCAAATGTATACACAATTTTTTCAAATTGAATCTGATCGTTTTCCATAAGTTGATATTGGTAAATAGAGTATTTCGACGAATCAATATGATAAAATTTATTTGTTTTCCTGTCCCAATCTAATCCATTAGATAGCGTGATTCCATCCACTTGTACTGAAACATTACCGAACGTATTTATACAATATAATTTTGAATTCGAAAAAGGATATTGCGAAAAGGCAGTATGAGGTGATTCTTTAAAGCTTTTAAAAAAGCCATCCGATGAACCAACCCAAATTTGTCCATCAGGTCCACACTTTCCATCATTCAAATAACACATATTATTCCATGATTCCTGTATAACAAAAGGAGACTTAATTCCCTGTTTAAAGTTTAAATGATATAAACCGTCTTTATATATACCAATAAATCTTCCATCCTTTAATGGAATGATCGCCTTAATCCAGCCTAAAGCATCATATACATTCTCTTGTTCAGTTGCGGGATTATACGTAATAATTCGTTTAGAAGCGATATCCAGCCACATAATTCCATACGCTTCGTGCCAAATGGGGCCTTTACCAAATTTAGCACGATACTGTCCACATTTTTTCATATTTTCATCACCTACGTTTATGGATAGTGTGTCAATTTAATCGAAGTTCTTCTATTCACCATCCCTCATTAAAATTTAACTGCATGAAATCCATTTACTCGGATGTCCGTGCCTTACAGAAGCCATCATCACCATAATCTAAAAACCAGTAAAGTATTTCCCCTACCACCTGAAACCTTATCTGCCAATTAATCTTACAAATGGTAAAATTCTTAGTGGAACTACCATTCATGATTCAAAAAATCGATAGAATTTGAAAAAAGAAGAAAGATCGCTAATTAATCTTCCTTCTTTTCTCTTAGAGATTGCTATAGATCTATTTAGCTAACATTAATTGCTGGGCAACTTCATAAATAAGATCCTCTTGTCCCCCAACCGTTTTGCGTTCACCCAATTCTATTAAAATATCTCGTTCGTCCACTCCAAATTGTCGGGCAGCTTTTTCTGTATGTAATAAGAAGCTTGAGTAAACTCCCGCATAGCCCATAATAAGGCTGGAACCTGAGATTTCTTGCGGTCTTGGCAGGATGGGCGCAACCATCTTATTGGCAACATCGATTATGTTATATAAATCAACACCCGTTTGAATACCAAGTCTTTGCAAAACAGCTACCAGGACTTCTGTTTGTGTATTGCCGCTGCCCGCCCCAAGTGCACGCAGTGAGCCGTCGATATACGTGGCACCTGCTTCAATCGCGGCTAATGAATTAGCCATAGCCAGAGATAGATTGTTATGTGCATGGAAACCAATTTCAATTCCGACATTTTCTTTCAATGCACGGATCCGCTCTGTCACCTGATGAGGTAACATATTTCCTGCCGAATCGGTCACATATACGATCTCAGCTCCATAGCTCTCAAATAATTGAGCCTGCTTCACGATAACATCTGTCGGTGCCATATGGGCCATCATTAAAAAACCAACCGTTTTCAAACCTAATTCACGGCTCATGGCTATATGTTGCGCTCCAATATCAGCTTCCGTTACATGTGTCGCAATTCTTGCCATTTTAGCACCTGCTTTTACCGCCTCTTTCAGGTCATCTTTAATCCCAATTCCCGGAATGAGTAACACAGCCACTTTTGCATTGGTGCATTCTTCTACCGCAGCTTCTATTAATTTCAGTTCATCAACCGCAGATAGACCATATTGCAGACTTGAACCACCTAGTCCATCTCCATGTGCCACTTCGAAATATTCAATATTCGCTCGCTCCAGACCACTCGCAATATTCCGGACTTGTTGCTCTGTGAAAGCATGTTTCATTGAATGGCTCCCATCACGTAAGGATACGTCTAATACGTGAATATCTCTCATGAAATAGCACCTCCCTGCATCACAATGTTCTTCGCCATTTCATTAGCTACACGGGCAGCCGCAGCTGTCATTATATCCAGATTCCCAGAATAGGAAGGGAAGAAATCTCCTGCACCCTCTACTTCGAGGAATACAGAAACCTTATTCCCTTCAAAAATAGGTTCTCCCCGCAGCCGATAACCAGGTACATATTGTTGAACTTCTTTAATCATTGTTTGAATGGACTGTGTAATTTCCGCTTCCTGTCCTGACGCTTCCACAATGGCATGAACCGTATCGCGCATGATAATCGGCGGTTCTGCTGGATTTAATATAATGATTGCTTTACCTTTCTTAGCTCCTCCGACAACTTCTATTGCTTTAGAGGTTGTCCTTGTAAATTCATCAATATTGGCGCGTGTGCCCGGTCCTGCACTTTTACTTGCGACTGTTGCTATAATTTCTGCATATTCTACAGGAACAATCCGGCCAATTGCATGAACGATTGGTATCGTAGCCTGGCCTCCGCAAGTTACCAAATTGACATTATCTTTATCTAAATGTTCCATTAAATTAACCGGCGGCACCGTGTATGGTCCAATTGCCGCCGGTGTTAAATCAATCATTTTCTTTCCCGCTGATTTAACAGCTTCATAATTTGCCTTGTGAGCATAAGCGCTTGTTGCATCAAAAACGATATCGACCAGTTCCATTTTTTCAGATAAACCCTCAATACCGTTATCAATTGTGACATATCCCCGGTCACGGGCTCGCTTTAAACCTTCCGATTCAGGATCAATCCCGACCATAACTGACATTTCCAAAGCATCGCATCGTTCGATTTTATACATTAAATCTGTCCCGATATTTCCTGAACCAATGATTCCTACTTTCAACTTTTCCATATGCTCACCTCATTCCGTAAAAGATAGTTTCACTTCTCCATAGGAACCAAAATCCACTTCAAAGACATCTCCTGATTCAAATGGTACCGCAGCCGTAATCGCACCGGCTAAAATAAAATGCCCTGCCTTCAAAGTAATATCATAGTCTGCAAGCATATTGGCCAACCAGGCCACCGCTTTGGCCGGATTTCCCATCACTGCACTGCTCATACCTTCATCAAATACTTCACCATTCTTCTTGGCGACAACTCGAATATTAGCTAATTGCTCCAATGAAGGCACAGGGTGTTTTTCCCCCAATACTGCACCGGCAGAGGATCCATTATCTGCAACCGTATCCTGAAATTTAAATTGCCAATTCTTAATACGGCTATCAATGATTTCAATGGCAGGGACAATTGCCTCAGTCGCTGCCAAAACTTGTTCACTGGTCACATCAGGACCTTTTAAATCTTCCTTCAAAACAAAGGCCAGCTCAAATTCAACTTTCGGTTCAATAAATTGAGAAACCGAAAGTGTCTGTCTATTTTCAAATACCATCGTATTTAAAATATGCCCAAAATCAGGAGTATCGACATTAAACATCGTTTGCATAACTTTACTTGTTAAACCAATCTTCATTCCTACCAAATGTGCATCTTTTAACTTCTCATTAATTTGCAAAAGCTGAATACGATAAGCATCGTCAACCGAGAGATCGGTTGACGATGTAAAAGGTTCAATCGGTGTTTTCAAACGTTCAGCTACAAGTAAATCGAAAGCTGCTTTTTGAATATCCAATTTAAATGGCCTCCTTAAACGGTTAAAGACTCTAATAACCTGTATTGCCCCGCAAAGAATACAAGGGGATTTTTATCTTCAAGCTGGATTGCCCGGACTTTACCAATAAATAAGGTATGGTCTCCTTCAACATACTCTGAAACAACGTCACAACTAATCTGTGCCAAAACACCGCTTAATACCGGAACATCCGCCAATCGATCAAATGTAATAGCAGCACCGTCTTTCTTCTGTCCAGCAAAAATCATTGAATAGTCTTGTTGATCCTCTGCCAGAATATTGACCGCAAACTGTTTACTTTCACGGATTTTATTTAAACAACGCGCTTTTTCACCGATTGAAATGACAACCAATTTCGGATCGAGTGAGACGGACATAAATGCATTTGCTGTCATACCGTGAGCCTGTCCTTCATGCTCTGTTGTTATGACGGTCACGCCCGTAGCAAACTTACTCATTGCATTTCGAAATAAACGATCATCCATTTGGTTAACCTCCTTTTTATGCTTTAATGGTTGGATTGTTTTCAGTATTGGCGTCCATTTGGTCTCCCCAATAGGTGAAACCAATCTCCATTTCTTCGACTGTCCAACGAATTGGCTCCCAATCCGGTTCAAAAATGAGATAACCATTTGTGAAGATCTCCAGCCTTACCCCACTGCCTGGATCAATGGCATAAATATACATAGCCTGCGAGATTCCGTGCTTCCCTGGTCCTTTGAAGTAAATTCCATTCTCCTTCAAAATATCAGCTGCACGCAATAAATCCTGTGCGTTATCCAACCAATAGGCAATATGGTGAACTTCATGTGTGGATGGTGAATTCGGATCAAAGCTAAATGCAATATCATGGACAAGCGGTGTCACACTTAACCAGGCACCTACATAGGTACCGTCCGGTGCTTCTACATATTCCCGTAAATTGAAACCTAAGTGTTCTTGCATAAAATCGGATAGCTCGTTAGCCGGAAGAGAGCTTAATAGATTAACATGGTCAATCCTTCGGGGTGAAACCCCACGATTCCAAGACTTATGTGTTTGGTTTTTTAATACAGAACGTGTTTCAGGTGAAGCCAAGGTTTTTTCCATATCGAAGTAAATTTCAAATGTATGATTACTAGGGAGTTTAAAGCGAAATGCCTTCCCCTGTCCTTTTTCTGCCCCTTCTTCTACCCATTCGATTGTCATACCACTATTTTGCAACTGCTCCGCAAATAGATCCACATCTTCACGACGTTTTGTACGCCAGGCAATATGATCCAAATGGGATTCTTCTCCTGCACGAATCGTTAATGTATGATGCTCAAAATCCCCCCAAGCACGCAAATAATGCACACCATCCTGAACATCTGTTTCTTCCAAACCAATAACTTCTTTAAAGAACCATAATGATTTCTCTAAATCTGTACTTACTAATCCAAAATGCCCTAATTTTGAAATTTCCGGTTTACTCATTTTCCCTACCTCCTATTTATCAATCAAGCAAAATACGTATTTGGTTCCAAATCACACATAGTGCGTCCATATGTCTCTAATAAACTCGATGGAGTAATGAAGCCGTGTAAATGCATAGAAATAAAATCACGATAAAAGGTTTGGAATACATTATTATTGTAAGCAAATACAGATCCTGCTCCTGCAAGCATGAGATCAAAAGCTTCTTTGCAGAGCTGGTTGGCATATCCAAACATAGCTTTGATTCGAATACTTTCCTTTTGTGTGAAATCCTGTCCGCGTGTTGAATAATCATCTAAATCATTGATAGCTTGATTAAACAGCATGCGAGCACATTCCAGTTTCATATCAGTCTCAGAAATTTGTAAATGTGTCACGGCAGCCTCGCTCATTTTGGAATAAAAGGTATTTCCAATGCTTGCTTTTGACACACGCTCCTTATGTAGATCAAATCCACCTTGGGCAATTCCCAGTGCTGGGGCTGCAATAGACAAGGTTAAGGATGGCACAAACGGCGTTCGATATAATGGATTCCCCTGTAATTCTTCAATAATATAGTGACCTTGCTGTGCCAGTCGATCTAATGACACACGATGGTCAGGAATAAAGACATCCTTGACTACTACACTATTACTGCCTGAACCACGTAAACCAACTACATTCCAGTCATCCATTACTTCTACATCTCTCCGTGGGATGACTAAAATCGCCATTTCTACTCCGCCATTCCCATCATCTACCGGTGCCCCAAAGTAGAACCAGTCTGCATATGGAGATCCAGAAACAAATGGCCATTGTGCATCTTTGATAAAATAACCACCATCGACCTTTTCAATATCAATACGAATCGGTTTGAAGTTCCCGGCTAGAACGACATCCTGGTCACGATTCGGTCCAAAAATCTCGTGCAGAGCTTCGCGCCCAAATGCATATGAAATCATGTAATCACGAATATTGCTTAACGATACGAACCAGCCGGCTGACGGATTTCCGCGGCTAATTTCTGTGACTACATCAAAATACGTACGCATATCTGTTTCAAAGCCTCCGAACATTTTTGGTCGAAGGATTTTCAGTAATCCGTTCTCACGTATCGCCTGAATAATCTCGTCTGATATTTTGCTCGTTTGATCAATTTCAAGGGTTGCATCACGTAATTGCTTTTGCAGCGAACGCGCCTTTTCGATTAATACCTCGCTGATTTCTTCTCTTTTTACTATAGTTTCACTCATAAGTTCACCCCCACTTTTTGAATATTCTTAAATTTCAACTTGCGTTTTATCCTTTGTAAAGAAATGTTTGGTTGAGTGTAAAAACTCCTCACGTTGCTCAATCATGGCCCAGTGGCCGCATTTTTTAAATACGCGCAGTTCGGCATTTGGTAAGTGTTCTAAAGCGTAAAGGCTGCTTTGTAAAGGAACAAACCGATCGTAGTAACCATGGATTAATAAAAATTCATTTTTCATTCTCTCAAGTGCCGTTTGTGGAATCAGCATTTCGGTTAAGGATGACTTGGTAAAGTTTTCACGATAAGAACGGAAAATTTCTGGACGCTGGAACATTTCAAAACGTGCTTCGACCACTTGGGTCACGAAATCCTCCATTTTATCTAAATCATAAACGAACCAGCTTAATAGATTGCGTAAGTTCTCTTTACTCGGCTCTAAGTGGAAGTTTGTTAATTTTAGTAATTCAGGTGTCGGCTCCTTTAACAATACACCGGCGCCCATTAATACGATTTTGTTAAACCGCTCCGGAGCCTGCATATTTAAATACATGGATACGACGCCACCGAGTGAATTGCCGACTAAATTCGCTTTTTCAATATTTAAAGCATCCATTAAATCTAAAATTTGTTTGATACGCCATGACATCCACTGTACTCCGTTTTCTGGATATACTTCAGGATGATCCGTTTCTCCAAAGCCAACTAGATCAGGTGCAATGACATGAAAATCTTTCGCATAATCTTCTAAAACAAATTGCCAATTTGCTTTTGCATTTGCCCCCGGTCCGGAACCATGAATTAATATCACAACTTCTTTATTTTCCGAACCTCCTTCATGAAAATAGGTTTCATAATCTCCGGTTTTCACTTTTCTTTGTAAAATCGTCATAAGAATCCTCCTTTGTTTACAACTACATTTTATTCACAATCGACATCTTATTTTTTCGTTTCGTACTATATAGACTCGCATTCTCCCCAGCAATTTTTCCAAATACAGAACCTGAGGTTAAACCGGCTCCGCCAGGATAATTGTCATAGTATAATCCCCCTACTATTTCACCGGCTGCGTATAAGCCTTCAATAGGCGTGAAATCATTGTGGATCACTTGCGCTCGTTTGTTAATCTTCAAACCGCCGTAAGTAAAGGTAATTCCACACGTAACTTCGTATGCTTCAAACGGCGCTTCATCAATTGGATTCGCCCAATTTGATTTAGGAACAGAAAGGCCTGTTGTTTTTTTCCCATCTAACTGGTTTGGATTAAATGGTATATTCTGATCAATCGAGTCATTATACCTCTCAATCTCTCTCAAAAAACTATCGGCATCAATGCCTTCCATTTTTTCTGCTAATTCTTCGAGTGTATTTGCAGCCACTTTTGAAACATGACGACCATTATATTCTTCACGTAAATAAGGTTTAGCTCTAGCGTCATACACTTGCCATGCATGCTGACCCGGTTGTTTTAAAATTTCACGTCCTACTTTTGCATAAATATAATTGCGAAAATCAGCAGCCTCATCAATAAAACGCTTGCCATCCTTGTTGACCATAATTCCGAATGGAAAGCTCAATTTTTGAAACCCTTCTTTATAATCAGCTAAGTATCGATCACCACTTACGGCATGTGCCGCAGACCAATTGCCGGTTGTTCGTGCACCTAATGACATGGCCATTCGCAGGCCGTCACCAACATTGTATTTACAGCCGCGTGTATGGACAGTATCCCAACCAGCCCCCAAATACTTTGTTCGCATTTCAACATTGGCATGAAAACCGCCGGATGCCAGCACGACTGCTTGACAAGCTATTTTGCGCTCTTTTCCATTCGAACGGACAATCACACCTTCAATCGTCCGATTCTCAGTGACAAGCTCGACCGCTGCTGTATTATAATGAATCGTTATGCCTAAACGCTTGGCTTCATTATGCAGAGAATCTACTAAGCCCTTTCCTCCGCCCACAGCTTCAATGACCATGCCGCCCCAAAACACGAATTTCCCATTCATTTTATAAGCTTGGCGCCCATAAATCGGAAGCCATTTCACATGGTGCTCTGTTAGCCATAGTACAGTCTCATAACTCTTCTTTGTCATGATGGAAGCCAAATCGTAATCTGTGCGATAATTGGACATCCGGCACAAGTCATCAAAAAATTTTCCTTCTATATATGTCCCAAACTCCGTTATTTCGAAGTCCTTATCTGTCATTTCTGGCATTAGCGATCGAACCTGTGCTCCATCATTGTAGGCGAAGCGAATCGAACCATGTGTATAAGCCGTGTTTCCCCCTTTTTCTTCTTCTGAAGAAATTTCAAGTACCGTCACATGGGCTCCTTTTTCTGCTGCCGCAATCGCAGCACACAAAGCAGCATTTCCAGCCCCAACCACCACAATGTCTGTTGCTTCGCTCATTTTATTCACTCCTATCCATCTTGTAAGCGCTTAATAAGAGTTTCATAAAATACCTTTAAAGAATTGCTGAATAAGATTGTTGAATTCATTTTTCTTTTCAATTTGTGTCCAGTGCCCACATTTACTAAAAACGTGGAGTTGGGCATCATTTAGATGCTCTAATAAATAATAACTTGACTCAATCGAACATACTTGATCATCACGGCCATGGACCAGTAAGATCTGGTTCTTAATTCTGCGTAATGCCACGGTTGGGACTGGGACAGCAGCCGTTGAAAAAATAGAATTGTTTGAACGGCGAACTTCTTCACGCATTGCATTTTCATATCGGGAATCCGTAAGCCCATCAATGACTGGCTGCATTGCTTCCTTGTCGTAGACAAACCAGCCCATAATTTGTTGAAGTCGTTTTTTTGACGGGTTATCATAAAATGCTTTAGCACGTGCCAGCTCAAAACTTAGTTTAGTATTTGGTGTACCACCCGGCCCCATCAGGACAACTCGGTCAAAACGCTCTGGATACTCCAACAGCAATTCCAGGGCTATAGAACAGCCTAAGGAGTTTCCAACAACATGCACTTTCTCTAATTCGTAATAATCGAGCAACTCTATGATTTGTTCAATCCAACAATCCATCCACATTTGGCGATTTTTTAATGGCTCAGCCGGATGATCACTTTGGGCAAAACCGTATAAATCTGGTGCTAAACAATAGAAAGAATCAGCGCATTCCTGTAATGCATAATTCCAGTTAGCCAATGATGTTACCCCTGGTCCAGAACCATGTAAAAATAAAATGGTTTCTGCATTTCCTTTACCAGCTTCGTTTATCCATGTTGTATAATGACCTGTTTTCAGATGCTTTGATGTAATGGTTACCTCTTTTGTCATTGCCATTTACCCATGCCTCCCTATGCTTCAATTGTTGGAACAATTAACGGATTTCCCGTAATGCTATCTCCCCAATACGTATTGCCAAAAGCCCTTTCTTCCGGGCGCCAAACCACTGTTTCCCAATCAGGTTCAAATATTAAGTATCCACCTGTAAATAATTCAACTCTGCATCCACTTCCCGGATCAATAACATATAAATAGATAGCCTGCGAAATGCTATGTTTACCTGGTCCTATGAATTTCAGGTCATGTTCTTTTAAAATATCAGCTGCCCGCATTAAATCCCCTGAACTGTCCAACCAGTAGGAGATATGATGGAAGCGTGCTGTTGTTTCCAATGATTCATGAGCAACAAGTGCGACATCATGCACCAATGGAGTAACGCTCATCCAACCCGCCAATATTTTCCCATCCTCGGTTTCAATACATTCATTCATGCGGAATCCTAATTCTTCAATAAAGAAATCATAAGCTGTATTCTCCGGCGCAGCTGTATGAATATTGACATGATCGAAACGCCTTGGTGAAATACCCTTTGCCCATGCTTTATACGTTTGATTCTTGAGCACAGAACGTCGATGTTCTTCTACCTCTGTCTTTACGACATCATAAAACAATTCAATTCTATGCCCGGAAGCTGCCATAAATCGAATCGCTCTGCCAATACCAGGTGTCGTTCCAGCTTGCACATATTCAATCTCATAGCCCTTTTGATTCAGTCTGCTTGCAAACGAATCCACATCTTCTGCACATTTGGTGCGAAAACTGATATGCTTCACCTTGCCCTTAATGCCGGGTGAGATTGATAATGTATGATGCTGAAAATCTCCCCAGGCTCTGAAATAGTATTGTTCGCCTACTTTTTCAGTCAGCTCTAAACCAATGATGTTTTGAAAAAAATCCACCGATTTTTCAATATCGGAAGATTCAAGAGCAACATAACCTAATTGGGCAATTCGCGGTCCCACGAGTAAGAATCCCCCTCATTTTTTATATTAAGGAACTAAGTACTGGTAAACTATATAAAAAGTTCACTAATAACTGCTTATTTTTCAATAAAATTTACTTAATAACGAACCGCATTAGGTTGTAGACCAACAAGCTGACGCCCATAATTTTCCTGGGTAATAACCGGCGACAATGAACGGTGGGAATGCAATGTAATAAAATCACGAATCAATCGCTGCATTGGGCTCGCATCATATACAAATCCTGATCCACTTGCTGCTAAAATATGTTGTACTGCCTCATTCATTAATTTGTTACTATAGCCGATATCTGCCAGTACTTTTAATCTCTCATCACTTGGCATAATTGTTTTTTTCTCTGCCCATTCATCAATTTTTTTGGCAATATTCATTAAGTAAATTTCGGCTGTTTCGATTTTTAAAGTTGCTTCAGCAATTAATGAATGCGTGCTTGCTGCATCCTTAATCATTTTTACCCCCATATGCTGGGCTGTACGATACGGCAAACTAGCATGAAACTTATCAAGCATCTCTTTTACGACCCCTAATCCCGGCAATCCAAGCGATAAAATTAAACATGGAAACAAAGCAGAATGATATAATGGGATATCCCGTAAATGCTCTGATTGAAAGTTTCCATTTAAAATGTCTACAAAGGATGTACAACGATGATCGGGTATAAAAACATTCTTCATACGGACTGCATTACTACCAGTACCACGAAGCCCCAATGTATTCCAATCATCTTCTATTTCCAATTCACTAAACGGCAGAGTTGCTAGTAACTGCTTTTCAATTTCACCTTGTTCGTTCTTCAAATACATGCCAAAATAACCCCATGTTGCATGTAAAGATCCCGAACAAAACATCCAATGTCCTTCTTCAACGAGGTAACCGCCATCAACCTTTTTCACTTCACAAGAACGTGGCTCATACACTCCGGCAAATAATACATCTTCAGGATCGTTTGCGAAAATCTCCAAATGAGCTTTTTCTGTAAATGATTCAGCCACCATCATTTCTCGTATTGCGCATAAGGAGGCAATCCATCCTGTAGACGCACAGGCTTTTGAAATTTCAACAATAACCTGGCTGTATGTTTGAATACTGACTTCAAGTCCACCATATCGTTTAGGGCGAAGCATTTTGAAAATTTGATTGTCTTTTAATTGTTTAATAGTCGATTCTGGAATTCTGCGAATTTCTTCAGTTTCCTTAACACGTTTGCGAATATCATCTGCAACCGCTTTCGTTTTTGTCATAAGATCCAATTCTGTTTCTTTTAAAATTGTATCCATATGTTCAACTCCTTATCTGAATGTATCTTTAATTTATCAAACCTACTTTCATAAAAGTCTGATTAAATTATTTGAATTTTCAACCTTATTTCCAATAAAAACTACCGAATCATAAATAAAATACAATGGTATTATCTGTATCAGTTCCTCTAATCCCATGGCCTTTCCCCTACCTAATCTGGCATTCCTTCAATCTGGCATATAGAAAAATATCACCTCAAATTTACCGATTATCTTTTAGGCACTTTGCACTAATGGATTTTAGATAAAGTATTTTCAAAATTTTTATAAAATTAAAATTATATCTGCTAATATATACTGTAAGCGCTTCAATTAAGTATTTATTAGTTAGAGGAGGTATTCTTATGACAACAAATTCTACTAATATAGCAGATAAAGAACTTTTTACAACAGCCAATACGATTGGACTATTACGAAAAGAATTAATAGAAACATTAGGTTTGGAGCATGCAAAGATTTTCTTACAGCGTTATGGATGGAATATCGGGGTCACTCATGCCAAAGAAGTAGAACAGCGTCCATTAAGTTTGCGTGAAAAGCTTGATAGCGCATCAGGTTACCATCTCAATTCCGGACAAATTACAGATTTAATCTCCAATCGCATTTTAGAGCTGAATCCCGATGATACGGTTCGTTTTATGCATGCAAAGGGGGTTTGGATCAATTCTTACGAAGTAACTGAACACACCAAATATTTCGGAAAAAGCCAAACCTGTATTTGCCATACATTAGCAGGCTATTCAAGTGGTTACACATCCTACTTAACCAAACGTAAAATCTATATTGTAGAGGTCACATGTAAAGCTAGAGGGGATGATGAATGTGCCTTTGAAATGCGCATGATTGAGAATTGGGATGAAGCAACACAGGCACAATTTAAAAAAATTCACCAATCCCGTATGATTGATGAACTAAACCAGACATATGAACAATTGTATGAAGAGAAAAAACTAACCGAGAAGGTATCTTCATTCCATAACAACTTAACCCTTGGAATCGCCCAAGGTATGCGAATAGAACAAATTTTAGAAACAATCTATGATAATTTAAACGTTCCAGTCATCCTTCAGGATTTAAATTTTAATACCCATCACTTAATTGGAATTACTGAAGAAGAATTAAATGAGTTAACCTTAGATTTTGCCAGCCAGATGCCTCAAACACGTTCAGGGAAGATTTTAATGCAGCATCTTGAGCCGATGCACTCTATTCAAGTAAACTGCGAAAAACATATTCGCCTGATCAGCCCCATAAATGTCCAAAACCAAATTATTGGATATATTTCGTTTATTTATCGGTCAACTGACCATAACTTCAAAGATGAAATGAATTTTCTACAGTGTGCTGCTAATTCCATATCACTATGTTATTTGAATGAAAAGTCGAGCTTAGAAGCAATCGAGAACATGAAAGCGTATTTTTTCGAGCAACTTTTACAACAGCAGTATACTTCCAAAAGCAATATGATTTATCGCAGTTATTTACTCCAGATAGATTTAAATGAAGACTTCTATATTGGAAACTTACGCATTACCAAAAAGGGCATTCCTATTAAAGATTCCATCATGATTAATAAAATAATCCAGTCTTTTACTATTTATTTAGAAATGCATCAAATCCCTATATTTATTACAGAATTTCAGGAAGAAGTGACGTTTTTATTCCCAAAAATTGATAAAACACAAGAAATACTAAGAAATATATTAAAACACCTGCATCGTACATTCAAAAACCATGAATTCCGTATTGGATTAAGCCGGGCTATCCATGATATAGACGATATTCCAGAGGCAAAACGGCAATCCATTACATCACTTAATGTCAATAAAGCCAGTGATATCATTTATTTTGAAGATACAAGTGTGATGGGATCAATCATTAACCAAACTAATAGCTCTATCATTATCGAAATCGCGCAAC
Organism: Pradoshia sp. Z3_51; assembly: GCF_058215915.1. Classification (NCBI taxonomy): domain Bacteria; kingdom Bacillati; phylum Bacillota; class Bacilli; order Caryophanales; family Bacillaceae; genus Pradoshia; species Pradoshia sp. Z3_51. Next base: position 725,953 of record NZ_JBZAJC010000001.1, read on the forward strand.
GTGAATTAGAGCCCATCCTATCATTGAAGCCAAATAAAAAAGAGGAGTTTCTTAAAACTCTTTACGCATTTTTAAACAATTACGGGAATTTGCAACAAACCATGCTGGACTTGAATTTATCCATGAGCGGATTAGTCTATCGAATTCAAAAGCTAGAAGAACTACTACAAAAAGACTTAAGAAATTCCAAGCACTCCTTTGAGTTGATGTTGCTCTTAAACTCTCTAATTATTCTTGGTGAAATTGAAATTGATTAGCTCTCTTTTTTCAATAAATTTTAGTGAAATACGCAGATTTTTATATACTTTCTAAAATAGTCTAATTTACACCTTTATGCTCTTTGCCATATTGATTTTTCGTTATTTAATGGAGTAAAAAACAAATATCTTTTTACAAAATCAATGAATTTTTCCCCTAAAAATCATTGATTTATGCCTCGATTGTCTGTGCTAATATCGAGTGTAATCTAAACGTAAGGAGTTCTGCTCATCTTCATGACGATTATCGCATGAGTTGTTATAACAAGAGGATAGTAGTGAGGCTGCTTGCGTATAGAAATAGTAAAACAGGGGGTTATTAAAAGATGGCGAAGGCAAAGAGTACTGCTTTCTTGAAATTTTTAATTGTTTTAATTGCATTTCAGGACGTTGCTGCCGGGGTTGCAGGATCTATCATGGCCGATTTAATTAAAGCGTTCCCAAACTACAATCCGTCGGTAGTCATGTTAATTGCTACTATCCCAGGATTTTTTCAAATAATACCTTCATTGCTTTATGGGAAACTGGCTAATAAGTACTCAAAACGAGGATTATTATTTACAGGACTAGCCTTCTTCATCATTGGCGGTATCATGCCATTTTTCATTGATAATCTCTTTTTAATTATTGCCTTCCGTGGACTATTGGGACTTGGAGTCGGCATTACATTACCATTATCGGTTGATATTATCACAAGTTTCTTTGATGGTCGTGATCGTGATTTCTTAATTGGTTTGGGAACATCCACAGTTGCATGTATCGGAGCGATTTTCTTCCAGGTAGTCGGAGGTATGCTGGCTGATGCGTACAATTGGCAGTTTGGCTTTTTAGTTTACTTATTCCCGATCTTGATTTTAGCACTCACCTTCTTATATTTGCCTGAGCCTAAAAAACAAGAAGTACACAATGCATCCTTTAAAGAGATCCTGTTCTCTGCACCAAAAACCGTTTATGGTTTTACGATTGGCCAAGTTATCTTCACAGCATTGGTGTTTGGGTATGTAACAAATATTTCTATTATCATCCAAGCGGAAAACCTTGGGAATGCTACGGAGGCCGGTTTTGCCATCTCTTTATTCACCTTTGGTACCTTGGTTGTCTGACTTTTCTTTGGTCCCATGCGCCAACTTTGGCCAAACTTCAATATTCCCTTTGGAATTTTACTAACCGCTGTTGGTATCTTATGGTGTTATTATGCAAACACTTTAATGATGATCAATATGGCTAGTTTTCTTGGAGGAATGGGATTAGGAATTGTGATTCCAGGCGTACTCGCCCGAGTATCTGAATTGTCAAACCTTGCGAAGGGTATTTCCTTTGTAGGATTCGCTGCTGCGGCCCAAGGATTAGGTGGTATTACCAGTTCGTTTATGTACCAGTTTTTACTTAATATAACAGGCCAGGAAAACGGCCGATTCACTCTGCTTCTTGCATCTATTGGCCTATTCCTTTTAGCGATTGCTTGGTCTGCGGTCACGACTCTCATCAAAGAAAAAGACTCACAATCAAACGCAACCTCAAAGACCACACATATTATTTAACGGTAAGTATTTACCTAATTCGAGAATAAAAATGATCTCATAAGGAGAGTCCCTATGAGATCATTTTTATTTTATAGTACTTTATTGCCGAGTGATTCCGTAAATGTGGAATTCCGAGAAAAACGATATTACCAATTCCCTCCAACCTTGGTATTTTGTCCAGTCGCATAATCAGATAACGGTAAGCCAAGTTCTTCCCCCAGTTAGATTGATTCAATGATTTTTACTTAATTTCATTATGTATTTCAATAATTCTTATTCTAGTTAAGTGCCTTTTCTATCATCTACACTTAAACAAACAAATTATTTTCTGGGAGGCTATCAAAATATGGGGACAAAATTACTTCGATTCAAACAATCAGACCGTACATATTGGGGTGTTTTCAGTGAACAAATCCGCATTGTTGAACACGAGGCTGAAACCTTACATGACTTACTATCTAACGGTCGAGAGGCAATTGAGCGGGCAAAACACACCGGAACAATTATTTATACAGATGAAATCACAATCCTATCACCCGTAACAGATGATGCAAATATATTTTGTCAGGGTACAAACTATAGCGTACACCGTGAAGAAGCTGGTTTTACTAAGCAAAAGCCACCATATAACTTATTGTTCACAAAGGCATCCAGTACCTTAACATCTGCCGCTGCTGATATTATTTGCCCAACTCATGTTCAACTATTGGATTATGAAATCGAACTGGGATTAATTATTAAAACTGACATTACTGAGCCCATCCAAATTACAGAAAATAATTTAGTCCATTATATTGCTGGAATAGTGATTGCCAATGATATTTCGGCGCGTGATGTTCAAATTCTGGAACAGCAATGGTTCAAAGGAAAAAGTTATCGTGGTTTTTGTCCGGTGGGACCATATATTTATTTACTCGATGAAGATGAATTTCCTTACTTGAATCAATTGGAATTACATTTACAAATAAATGGTGAAACACGTCAAAGGGTTTTAACTGATCAATTATTATTTAAACCGACGGAAACACTGACTGAGATGTCAGAGATTTTTAATTTAAAAACTGGTGATTTAATTTTAACAGGTACCCCAGGTGGAGTATGTCTTCGTTTAAATTCTGAAATCATCAACCATATTTATGATAATACAATTTCACATCAGGATAAAATTGACCATTTTATTGAAACTCAACAAAACAATGGTTATTTAAAATCTGGAGATATCATGCTTCTCGAAATAAAAAGCACGGATGGTTCCATTGATTTAGGTGTACAAGAAAATAAAATAATACAGGCAGCTGCTGTAAAGTAAAGGGGCGTCCACATGATTCCAGTTTTCCGGTTAGGGTTTGTGACGTTTTTTTCGAAAGATGTTGAGGCCATGGTCGATTACTATATCACTGTTCTCGGATGTAAGCTTGTAGAACGCGGAGGAGACGGAGTTGCCTATATCAGTACAGGTGCAGAACATCATAATATTGTCATTCAACCAAGTAACGAAAGTTTCATGGAAGGAATCGGATGGCAAGTAAATCCTGAAGTATCATTAGAATACGTTCAATCCCTTTTAGAAGAAGAAGGAATCGTAAGTGAGCTTGTCCATGATAGACAAGTTGGAATACCTGAACAATTGCAGTTGCATGATCCGGATGGAAACCGCATTTTTTTATATCATAGTATAGACTACAGCGCTCCCGGATACGCAACATCCGGTATTATTCCTACTAAATTGGGCCACTTATCAATCAGCGTAAAAGATGCGAAGAAAACGGTGGACTTCTACCACCATATTTTAGGTTTTTACAAAACCGACATATACTTGATTTAGCCAACTTTTTAACATGTAATGAAGATCATCATACGATTAATATCATTCAAGGTAAAAAATCGTACATGCATCATATTGCCTTTCAATTACGCAATCCCGCTCATCAATATGACAGCTCTGATATTTTAATGAAACACAATATACCAACAATTTGGGGACCCAGCCGCCATACAGCTGGTCACAATATCGCGTCTTACCATCTAGATCCCGATAAGCATGTCATTGAGTTATATACGGATATGGATAAATACATTCCTGAATTAAATATTTTGGAGCCACGCCCGTGGCACAAAGAATTACCCTTACGTCCAAAAACATGGCAATCCTTCGAACACTGGGAAACACAATTTGGCGATACATTGCCTACAGTTGAAGATTGGAAACAAGATCGCCCTAAGGCTATCTTCCCTATATAAAAACAAACTTAATTTCTGGTACCTCATGAAATGTCCCTATTTGTTGAAACCAGACAAAAAATGCTTGGATCATATAATTCCAAGCATTTTTGATATCAGTAAGTTTATGTTCCCTGGGTTTAAGCGTTGAATAGGGTCAACACTTTATTCAGCTAATTCTTTTCTTTTTAGTCATCTTTCTCAGTAAAGTGTTTCTTTAAATTTCTCCGGCTTTTTTACATAGCCTTCGATGATAAATCCACATTCCGTGCAAATCATGTATTCAATCTCTGAACCTATACTTACTTTATTTTTGGGGTACATGACTCCATATCCAGTATGTTTCCCTATCCCCAGCTCTTTCTCACCACATTGAGGACATTCTTTTATTTTAGAATGTTTCATGTTAGTCCCTCCACTCGAAAATCTCAATTCATTTTCTCCATAAGGAAAACGCCACAAACTGCAGTACATTACTTTTCGCCGTTTGAGAAAATCTAGGCTAGGATTTTACTTCCACAAGACGATGCTCTTCAAAAAAAGCTAAAACCCTACGATACACAGCGATTTCATTCTCCTTTTTAGAAAATCCATGTCCTTCATCCTCCATGACCATATAGGAGATATCTCTCCCCTTTTCCTTAAGAGTCTCCACAATTTGGTCTGATTCCGCCTTTACAACTCTTGGATCTTTGGCACCTTGGATAACAAGCATCGGCTTTGTCATCTGCTCAATATAAGTAATAGGTGAGTCTTCTATCAATTTCTCGCGATCTTTTTCGGGGTGACCTACCCAAGCATCCATCATTGGTTTCCAATCTTCCGGCACTGAATTAATAAAGGAAAATAAATTGGATGGACCACAAATATCTACCACTGCCTTAAAGTAATCAGCATGGCGTCCATGTAAAAGCAATGACATGTATCCACCGTAACTGCCTCCAATTAGGAAGATGTCACCTTTCTTAGTATATCCACGGTCAATTAGCCAATCTAGGCCAGCAATAATATCCAATCGGGCTCCTGCACCCCAGGCACGCTCCACCATTTTGGTGAATGTTAATCCATATCCAGTGGAACCACGGAAGTTAGGAGTAAAAACACTGTATCCATTGTCTAAGGCATATTGAAAGAATGGACCAAAACCTTTCCGTACTGCAGACTGTGGTCCCCCATGGACCCATAAAAGAGTCTCTCCGTTATCATTTTCCGGTTTTGCTTTATATAACAACGCTTCAATTGGAAGACCGTCAAAAGATGGATACGTAACAATCTCGGGTTCTACTATTTCCTCCTTCTGGATACCAGCTAGGGTATTGTCAGTAATTGCGACCCATTCATCCTCACCAATCTGTTTAAATATATTCGCAAGTGTGTTTGAACTCTTTCCGAGCAAATAAAGGGAACCAGAATTAGAAACAACCTTTTTCGTTAGGAGGTCACATGGATGGTTCAATTTTACCCATGCTTGATTCTCAATATGATAGGCGTATAAATAATCCCGCACTCCTTTTTCAGCAGTAATATAGACTATTTTGTTTGTCTGATCGTATGTAAGATTGGTGAAGCTCTCCAGCGGCAATTCTTTAAGCTTAGTAAACTCCCTAGTTTCCAAATTAAAGCTTGCTAAATAAGAAAAATCTGCATCATAATCCGTGATTAAAAAGATCTCCTGATCCGAAACAATCACAGCATCACTTACGGTATGCTCCTTATCAGTTGGCGGAGTCAGCAGGATATGTTCATCCGCTTTTTTCACATAATAAAGAGAATTGGTATTAGAAAATTGTTTGGTATAGAGAATAACGGATTCATCCTCACTCACTTCCGCTAGAATGGTACTGCCTCCGTTCCCATCCAATACTTTCGTCTCTTCACCCGTATTCATTTGTAAGCAATAGCTACTGAGGAAGGACGCATTTTCTTTGGTAGATGTATAGTATAATCGCTCGCCGTCTTTTGATAGGAACGGATGAAAATTACGTGTATTCTCTTGAAAAACTAGCTCCTTCAAGGCACCGCCATATGTCGGCATGGCATAAAATTGAGTATTCTCATCACCGTCATGATCAAAGCCAGCTATAACGAATCTTCCTTTTGGGTCATACAGTAAATACTCAGATGGCTGATCATTGAAGGTCAGCCGATACGGAAAAGCAATAGGCATATTCATCGCCCAAAGATTATATTTTCCACTTATATTGGTACTGATGATAATCTGTTTTTCATCGGGGCTGACAGCAAAATCAATTATAGAAACGGTTCGCAGCAATTGTTCTACATCTGGCTTTGGAAATGTAAACATAGACATACTCCTCATATTCATTTTTTTGTGATACCCAATCAATCTAACCCACATTATGTAAAACATCTGATAGATAACAACTTACAGCAAATAGTTGACCTTAAATCCTGGACTTAATTCACTCCAGACATCAAATACTTGACCATCTAAATCATAAAAAACAAAATTCCGTCCAGGATGCCCTCGATCTTCAATGTTCCCTACCCTTACATTCTTCTCTGTTAATTCCATATGAAGCTCCGTTAACTTTGCCAATCCATCTACTTCAAAGGTAATCGAAAAGCGTTCATTTCCATGCTTATCTATAAAATTAGAACTTTCACCATCTGGTGCTTGAACAAGGAAAAAGCTTTGAGTTGCAAGATTAATAATCGCTTTATCCTCATCTTCATAGCTTAATTCTGCTCCAAGCTTATCCACATACCACGCTGAAGATTCTTTAACATTCCTTACAGGAATATAAGTTGTACCAACTCTTATTAATTTATTTTTCATCCCATCTCCCCTGTAATCAATCTGTTTATTCCCAATCCTTCGCCATAATGATAAATCGATATGATTCTCCTCTTATGTCATTCATGAATTCTCCTACTTGTTGAAATCCTTCTCTTTTATACACTTTAATGGCCCGGTGATTAAAGTCGACTACCGCCAATTCTAAATGGTGATAATGAATAAGGAATCTCCCTTGCTCTACAATGGCATGGAAGAAAGCGGGACCATGTCCTTTTCCAGTCAGAGAGGGCTTCATCTGAATTCCAACTGCCAGTATCTCTGCTTCATACTCATCACTTACATCAAAAAACTCGCAGTTCCCTACAAGCTCCTCACATTCATTTACTACCGATAATTCTCGTTCTTTCTGAACACTTTGCCTAAAGCCATCTATCTTTTCTTGCTGAATCGAATTATCGTAAAACGAATACATATCATCGTACGTCCATGATAAGAACTCCTCTATATCCTCTTCGGTACGTTTTCTTAATAAATACTCCATCTTTTTTGCCTCTTATCTAATTGTATTTAGGTTGCTGCATTTCTTCGTTCATATTTCCAAAGAAGCCTAAACGATTTCCCCATGGATCTGTAAATGTGACCCATTTAACTGGTACGCCTTCACGGGAGTAGATGTCAAAAAAATCAATATGCAGCTCTTCCTTCATTCTTTGTCTTTCTTTTTCTATAGATGTAACCTCAAGCCGAAGCGGACCACTTCCTTCAGCCGGTGTCCCTTTAGCGACTTGCAGCCAACCCCCGGGAATTATCTCCCACTCCACAAAATCAGCATGAGGCACAAAATCTGGTGCCCTGTTCAAAAATACTTCATACCATCTCCTGCCTTGTTCAAAATCAGCCACACGGACCTGATAGGTCATTTCAGCTACCAAGAATATTTCACCCCCTTTAAGAGTTCATAATATTACAAAAATTTTGTATAAAACTTCAGAGGGCAACACACATACATAGTGATAAACGATTTATTTACTCTTAACTTAATAGATTCAAGCGGAAAGTACCTACATCAAAAATGGTATAATATTCTAAAGTGAGGTGGACTTTATGTTGAACATCGGTGACATCATTTTTCAGTTAATCTCAATTTTAGTTGTTATCTTTTTTATTGTTATGATTGTATCTTTCTTTCGTTCTTCAAAAAAACGGAAGGAACAGCTAGATCGAATTGAAAATAAATTAGATAAACTGTCAGAGCAATCAACTAAAAATCAGCTCGGTTTATAAGCCGGGCCTTTATGTTTTTCTTTGCGGGATCATTTTATAAAGCTATTACTAAACAAAACCAAGACAGCTACTAGTTCTTTTTACTCAAATCAAAACGAGTTATTTCTTCTTTGCCCAAGGATACAATTAAAGTTGCCTCCAGTGCGTTCTCACCTTCTTGCAGAATAGTGGAGCCTGTTTCATTTTTATCATTCACAATATCTGCTTCTGCACTGACCAGTTCTAGATGCGTGTTGGTGGAGCAAGCGCTGAAAATGCTGATAACGACAAATAGGAAAGTAAACAACAAACTGAATCGTTTCATGCAACCTCCTTTTTTCCTGCCTATTGCGTTTGATAGGCGGAGAACCATTTTGAAGTTGGAAATTCCTCACACATGGTTAGATGAATAGCGATTGCTGCCTGGGAGCTGCTTGATCTTCTTCCAGGCTTCTACCTCATCTTTGTGCTGCTTCCCTTGATTGTTCGGGTCAGCAAAATAGTCACGGATAAATTGATTGTATTCAAGTTGCGGGGAAATTTTTTTCGTATAGGATGGATCTTTTTTTCGTTTTTCTTCTTCATACCAAGCATTCACCGCCTCACGGTAGGTTTTCCCGACATGATTTTTAAAGTATTCCTGGATGTGGGTAGTAAAATGAAAGGTAGGAATAACCGTTTGAAAAAATGCTCTTACTTCTTGACTGCAACGGTGATTTTCTTTGATGATTGTATGGAGGTTTAAGATTTTTTCGGGTGTTTGTGGTTTTACATAGGCCTTACTGTTCTAATCGGCTTTTTTATTTCCCCTGTTTCAAGAAAGACTTCAATTCGATTGGAGATCTCTATCTTTGAGCCTAAAACAGCAAGTCCATTTTCTCTGCAAAATATTTGCAATTCTTCCTTCACCCAATAAAATTCTCTAAAACTTTGGACACTACTACTTCTAGTAAGCTTAGGTCTCAGTATAATCCACCTCCATATATATCCATTTAATTATAGAAAACTAGTACTTATTTAGCAACGTACATGACAAAAATGAATTTACTAAAATTAACAGGAGAAATATATTAGCCACGATTTTAATTATATGCTATAATCTAGTCAACCTTTAAAACTGTTATACTATTTTATGCTTTACTGTTTCAATTGCCTTGCTCTCTTCGCCTTGAGCAGGGCATTTTTATTTCTTCCACTAAACTACCTTATACCAGCACAAAAGAAGTTGATATACTAAGGTTTAAACCACCTTGGATTAATCCCCCGAAATTCATTTCTGAATATCCCAGTACATCTACCCGTTTTAATGTGGTTTACATTTCACGCCTGTTACACTAATTCTCTCAGCTGTATAATGTTCTACTTTTATATTATGAATAATGGATAATGCCATAGAACCATCTTGGATTAGCAATTACAGGTAATAGCTAATCAAGCATATTCGATGCTTTTTTTAAGCATAATGAAAAGATAAACAATACTGCAGTGTGAGAATTTTGGAGGATAGAAACGTGGATGAGATAAGTTTAAGCTTAATAGCAATAAAGGTACTGGTTGGATTTATATCTATAAACATCATACTCATTTTAACTGGAAGAACCTCCATTTCTCAATTAACACCAATTCATTTTGTTTTTATTCTATTGCTCGATGATTTTTTAGGACGTATCATCTATGAAAATAATGTAAGTATTTTAAAATATCTATATGCAATTGGAATATGGACTTTTTTAATGATTATTTTAGAGTATGCCACTCTTAAGTTTACAAAGATTAGATTTTTCATTCAGAGGAAGCCAGTTCTATTCATTAGAAATGGAATAATTGATTATAAAGCAGCCAAAAAAGCAAGGTTGGATCTAAATCAAATATTGAGCATGTTACGGCAAAAAAGTGTTTTTTTCTGTAAGAGAAGTTGAATTTGCCATATTAGAATCTAATGGGCAAATAAGTATCGCTCTGAAATCTAAATATAAAAATCCAACAATCGAGGATTTAAACCTTACTGAAAAACAAGTCGTGCTACCGCAAACCCTTATTAGCGATAGGAAAATTATACGTGGTAATTTAGCAGAATGTGGATTTGATGAAAATTGGTTGATTAGTGAGTCGAATAATAAAGGTTTTGATTTAAAAAGCATTTTTTATGCTGAGTGGAAAAGTGATGAAGGGATACACATTTCACCTAAATAATAACGCTGTGTATAAACGTTTTCTAGTAGAGATAGATAGTTTTCCGTACAATTTAATTCTCAATCCTCAGGAAATACATACTAATAATACTCATTCAAACAAAGCTTAGACAAAAGAAAAACAGATCCTGTAACCAGGATCTGTTTTATTTATGTGTCGATCAGATTAGTTTTTTTGAACGTTAGTAGCTTGTGGTCCACGTTGACCTTGTTCTACTTCAAAAGTAACTTCTTGACCTTCGTCAAGTGTTTTGAAACCTTCACCTTGGATAGCTGAGAAGTGTACGAATACATCGTCTCCACCTTCGCGTTCGATAAATCCGAAACCTTTTTCTGCGTTAAACCATTTTACTTTACCATGTTCCATTTTTTGTTGCCTCCTAGTGTGCTAACACACAATTGTATTACTATCCTTGCTTTTCGATCGTAAGACGACAATAATTGTTCAACTTTCAACCGCATCAAACAAAAATAATTCTACCTAATAATAACAGGTTCTGAACGGAAGTGCAAACGATTACCTCAATTATTTTTAAATTTTTCTTCAAATCATGATTTTTTTGAAACTCTTTTGCAAGATTATACCTATTAAAGCGATGGTAAATAAAACAAATCATCAAAAATCACTTTTACAAAGAAGGTTCAACGTTCATTATATAATGGTATATAGTGAAGAAAAGGAGCTGGTAAGAATAATGGGTCAAAGCTATAAAGCGTTAATCGTAGATAAACAGGATGAACAAACAGCAATCAAATTTATACAAAAACCGTTACATACCCCACAAAACGGCGAAGTCCTCATAAAAGTAAAATATTCAGGTGTAAATTATAAGGATTGCCTAGCTACAATTCCGAATGGAAATATTGTGACTTCCTACCCGATGGTACCAGGCATCGACCTAGCAGGTACAATTATTTCATCGACTGACACTCGCTTTAAAGAAGGTGATGAGGTAATTGCCACGAGCTACGAAATCGGTGTATCCCGTGATGGAGGATATGCGGAATATGCTTATATTCCTGCTGATTGGGTTGTCTCACTGCCAAAAGGGCTCACTCTCAAAGAAGCCATGATCATTGGTACAGCTGGATTTACCGCTGCATTATCCGTCCAGCGTTTGGAGGAAAATAAGGTAACTCCTGATCAAGGTCCTGTGATTGTTACTGGAGCTACAGGCGGTGTAGGCAGTTTCGCGGTCTCCTTCTTAGCAAAACTCGGATTTACCGTTGAAGCCAGCACAGGAAAATTAGAGGAAGCTGAGTACTTAAAATCAATCGGTGCTGCGAATGTAATCTCAAGGGATGAAGTATACAACGGTAAGGTTCGCGCCTTAGGAAAACAGCGTTGGTCCGCTGGTATTGACCCTGTTGGCGGGGAACCTTTAGCATCTCTTTTAAGCCAAATTAAATATGGCGGTTCTGTTGCTGCCAGCGGACTGACGGCTGGCACGAAGATTCCCTCCTCCGTATTCCCATTTATATTAAGAGGGATTAATTTATTAGGCATTGATTCTGTACAATGCCCGATGAATACACGCCAACAAATTTGGGAACGTTTAGCTACGGATTTAAAGCTCAATCAGTATGAGAATCATATCCAGCAAGAAGTAAAGCTCGAAGAACTGCCAAATGTATTTCCTGTCCTTCTAAAAGGTGAAGCACGCGGCAGAACAATCGTTGTTTTCCCGGATTAAAGAACTCTATTCAACACCAATTCTTTTCAATAGAAGAATTGGTGTTTTTTTATGCACTAACCACCTATCTCTTTATTTTCCAGAGGAAATAAGTTGTTTAATTAGCACATTTTACTAACAATTGTTATAATGTTTTGATGTGTAAGAAAAGTATCTAAAAATCACCTTTTGAATACGTATCTTGCAAATATTAAAAAATAGGTGGTAAGAACCATGACAGAAAACAAACCATACAGAGTTTTGCTTTATTATTTTTATACTCCAATTGAAGATCCAGCTGCATTCGCGGCAGAACACCTTGCATTTTGTAAGGGGATTGAACTGAAAGGCCGTATACTTGTGGCCAAAGAAGGAATTAATGGTACGGTTTCCGGTACTGTGGAACAAACAAATGCTTATATGGATAAGATGAAGAACGATCCTCAATTCGAAGGGATTGTATTTAAAATAGATGAAGCGGACGGTCATGCGTTTAAAAAAATGCATGTGAGACCACGCCCTGAGCTTGTTCATTTATCTTTAGAAGATGATATTAATCCGAACGAATTAACTGGACAGTATTTGAGCCCAAAAGAATTTTTCGAGGGCTTACAGGATGAAAACACAATTGTTTTAGATGCGCGTAATGACTATGAATATGAACTTGGACATTTCCGCGGCGCCATCAAGCCGGACATTGAAACGTTCCGCGAGCTTCCTCAATGGGTTCGTGATAATAAAGAAATGTTTGAAGGAAAACGCGTCCTAACCTATTGTACAGGCGGAATCCGTTGTGAGAAATTTTCCGGTTGGTTAGTAAGAGAAGGATTTAAAGATGTCGGTCAGCTCCATGGCGGGATTGCCACATATGGGAAAGATCCGGAAGTACAAGGTCAATTATGGGATGGACAAATGTATGTATTCGATGAAAGAATCGCTGTTCCAATTAACCAAGTAGAACATGTGATCGTCGGAAGAGATCACTTCGATGGTGAACCGTGTGAACGCTACGTTAATTGTGCAAACCCTGAATGTAACGATCAAATTCTTTGCAGTGAAAAAAATGAGCATAAATATATGCGCAGCTGCACGGATGAATGTCGTGTACATCCTCGCAATCGTTATGTTGTAGAGCATAACTTAACTGAGGAAGAGGTTGCAGAAAGACTGCGTAAACTAGAATTAATTTCAGCTGAGTAATATAATTAAAGGAGACCTTTCGATTGAGAGGTCTCCTTTAATTATACGATTATAACTTTTCATCTGCGGCTATTATAATCACCTTATTCCGCTCTCGAATTCTTCATAATAACCAAAATTATTGTTCCTGCAGTACTTTTTGCGGGGCTAGCTTACCTAAGTTATCATAAATCTCAGCCGCCATAACCTTATAGCCTTTTTCGGTCAGATGAATACCATCTTCACTGATTAAATCCTTTAACTGACCTCTGTTTTTCAGCGCATTCCTTACATCAATCAGGAATACATCCATTTCTTCTGCTATATTTTTTACGGTTCGATTATACTTACTGTGCCAGTAGGCTATTCCCCCCACCTTGCATATCCATTGACTCACTTCTGTACCGAAACGCTTGGATATTGTCTGATAATAGCGAGCCGGATCCAATGGAGGCAGCGTGGTTAAAACCGGTGTAATTCCATTTGATTTTAATTTGGTAATAAGCTCTTTTAAATTATTGGCATACCGTGATAGAGGCACTTTTGGCTGATGCTCGTCATTCGGTTTAGCCGCTACTTCCTTCCAAACAAAGTCACAATCATTCCCGCCAATCCCAATAATCACGTAGGTCGGTTCTTCTTGAATAACATCCTTTTCAAGTCTGGATAAAAGTAAATCAGAGTTATCATTGAAAACTCCCTTATTGATCACTTCTGCCCGGCTAATCTCTGGATTCAATTTATCCTCTGACATAAGCTTTTGTAAATAGGCAGGATAATTATTTCTTAAAATTCTCAAACGACCCTTAACATAGGATACTCCCCTAGTTAAACTATCACCAAAGCATATTAATTTCATAGGCCATCCCTCATATCTCTTAGTAGTTTCTGTGTTGCAAAGCATGATAATCCTTTGTTACTTTAATTATATCAAGAATATTTCAAAAATTACTTGATAGATGTTTATAATCTTATAGATTAAAATTTGCCGTTATAAAAAATAGTAAATGAGTGAATGAATATGAATCCAACCAACCATATAAATAGATTCTTTTATTTAGCAGCCATTACTCTATGTATCATTCTCGGATTAGCTTCCCGTATATATAGTTCGATCCTGCATACTTTTGTAGCTCAGCATGCCGGAGATGCTTTATAGGCAATGATGGTCTATTTTGGGTTTCGATTTCTTTTCGTTCAAAAGAAACCATTTACTGCTTTTTGGTTCATCGTCCTATTCAGCTTCGGGATTGAATTCAGCCAGTTATATCAAGCAGCATGGATCAACCAAATACGAAACACAACCATCGGGGCTTTAATCCTCGGTAAGGGATTTCTGTGGATAGATCTATTGCGGTATACACTGGGTATTATGATGGCAGTAATCATAGATTGGTCGAAAATAAACTCTATTAAAACAAATAAATGATAAATTCAATCAGCCTACCTTTCCTCTTCTGATATAGACATCCTATATAATAATCTGTCTATGTGATAAATCCCCTTCCAGGACGATGTTAAAACCATCTTCCTCTATCTTTACAACAGTAAGACTCGTATCATGGATAAAAGGAGGATCCCATAGGCTCTCAATAGAGGTGTTTTTGAAAATAGAATAGAAGCATTTTATGACAACGGAGTGAGTAACAATCAGGATATTGCCTGATTCATATTCATGCTGAATACGATTCAATATGTTCACCGCCCGTTCTTTAACTTCTACAAATGTTTCCCCTTTTACAGGCTTATATAAATGGGGATTGTTCCAGAAAGCATCAAACTCGTCTGGATAGGCAGCCTCGATGACTCCTTGTGTTTCTCCCTCCCACTCTCCCATGTTAATTTCTTGTAGATTTTCATCAAAGGCTAGCGGAATATCCCGATTACCCATAATATATGCTGCTGTATCTGCCGCTCTGCCACTCGGGCTTGAATAAATAGCAGTTAAATTAATATCCTGCAGTCCTTTGCCCAGTGAGATCGCATTTTGGACACCCTTTCCTGTTAAGGGTGAATCTAATCTTCCTTGTATTCTTTTCTCCGTATTCCAAACTGTTTCTCCATGTCTGGTTATATAAAGTGTAATCAAATTTTCCATCCCCCCTAAATCAACACTATTCTGTATTCTTTATAGTACCGCCGTGCTATTCTTGCAGATTCCTTCCTGGAAGTAATTCCACTTCATTTATTCTATCCTCCATTGCCAAACCCCTCTTTGAGCCAAAAATAATATGTAACCATCCATAACTTAAAATGGTATTATTAGTTTATTATTTCGTATGGCATATGCACATGAATCTTGAATTAGCCGCTCTATCCAAATTCTTTATTGAAACCGAATTTAAAGTAATCGATAGCGAGACGAGCGAGCAGGAGGTCATCGAGTGGTGGAGGGAAATGACTGAGGAAGGACATGAAGGTATCGTCATTAAGCCTGAGACTTTTATCGATAAAGAACGAGGCAAGCTGTTGCAGCCCGCTATTAAAGTAAGAGGCAGAAAATATTTATCGATTATTTATGGGATGGATTATTTATCCCCCGCTAATCTAGCACGTTTGAAAAATAGAAACACCTCCAAAAAACAAAAATTGGCGTTACGTGAATTTGTTCTCGGAGTAGAAGGCATTCGCCGTTTTGTCAACGGAGATTCCCTGCAGCGCGTACATGAATGTGTCCTTGGCACACTCTCTCTCGAATCAGACCCGGTCGATCCAAGGCTGTATGATACAGAACGAAGGAAGATGAACCTGTTGTGATTGACAGGTTCATCTTCCTTTAGGTAAAACAATAATGATAACTATACAATTAATATTTTCGTTTCATCCGTTCAGGAGTATAATAGGTTGATATGAAAGCTATAGTAGAAAGAAGTGTAAGCATGGAGAATCAAGCAAAAGAAAAAAAGCTCGGCATTTTAGCTGGTGGCGGAGCTTATTTTTTATGGGGATGCCTACCGATCTATTGGAAATTAGCCGGTAATGTATCTGATTTGGAAATCTTGGCACACCGTATTTTATGGTCCTTTGTGTTTATGGTGCTGCTCGTCTTTTGTTTCGGAAAGTCGAAGGATGTTTTTGGGGAAATCACCACCATCCTTAAACAGCCTAAATTGACGTTAGCAATCACCCTAGCAACCCTATTAATCTCAGCAAACTGGTTTATCTTTATTTTTTCAGTCAATAGCAATAATATTTTATCCGCCAGCATGGGCTATTATATTAACCCAATTGTCAATGTGATACTGGCAACCATCTTTTTAAAGGAAAGACTGAGCAATGGCGAAAAGATAGCTGTTTTATCTGCGGCAATTGGTGTGATCATTCTGACATGGAGCCAGGGCTCAATCCCATGGCCTGCTATATGCATGGCAATGACCTTCGGATTATATGGACTCATTAAGAAAATGGTTCAAATCAATCCGTGGACAGGCTTAACACTCGAAACGATGATCATTGCACCATTCGCACTCATTTATCTGTTATTCTTTGCTGAGCATTCCTTTTTATCATACAGTACCCAAGTTGATTTAGTTCTTATGGGAGCGGGGATTGTAACCGCAATTCCGTTATTGCTGTTTGCCGAAGGAACGAAACGAATCAGTTATACGATGATTGGATTTTTACAGTATTTAGCTCCAACCCTCATGCTAGTGATGGCTGTCGTGATCTACGATGAAACATTCACCCTTATTCAAGGCATATCATTCCTGTTTATCTGGATTGCCTTAATCATTTATACAGCATCCAATCTGTTCAGATCCGCAAAGAGCAGAAAAGCTGTAGCGAATTAATGTATTTCGTATGGATGGACCGGTGGAGGAAACATCTTAGTTTCCTCCACCGGTTTTTTCGTTTGTAGCGTAAGGCGGCTTAACGTGTGTCTCTGTTGCTGGCTAAATAATGCGCCAGATGCTATTTTTTCATTGAATTCAACGAGGGATGCTAACTAGATTGCCAGTTTCAAGAGGTAATTCTCTCTATTAGGTGATATGGAATCAAAGATTTCAAGCAATCGAGCCGAATTCTATTGTAATGGAGCCGATTACGAGAATAATAGAGCCAAACTCAGTCTTAATCAAGCCGACCTAGACTATAATTGAGCGAAAACAGCCAATAATTGGGCCAACCCTCATTTTTATGAGCGAAAGTATAAGCAATCGAGCGAAAATTTTACCCATTGAGCGTGCATAACAGTGATTGAGCGAATCTATCAAACTATACACTAATTACTCTTACACCACAAAAAAGAGATGTCGATCAGCCCCCGAAAGACTAATCTAAACATCTCTTTTCATGCTGCTACTTAAAAATAAGCAAGTTGATATTGTTCATAATACTGCTCAAGTTCATCCACAGTAGTTTTATAAAGAGGAAGCGGGTCGGATTCATCTCCATCAAAAATAAAGTCTAAATCCTGTTCGCTTACTTTTTTGAACATGAAGGATGTATCCTCCACATCTGTAATCACTGTAATATATTCAGAGTCGGAGTCTTCTATGTTCAGTTCCAATACAAGCTCTTCCTCTTCATCATACATGACAAGATACCCCATATTACGATCGGCACCCGTAATGATTTCGAAAAAGTATGGACCATATTCCTCTCCATACCCATCCAACTTCTCCTCTTCCGTGCCCTCTACTCCCCAAATACCGTCTATATCTGCGAGAGATAATGTCTTGCTATAGACCAGCTGATTACCGTAATAAATCCTCGTATAGGAATCAGCATGGTCAAATGTCTGTAGTTCATCCGTGTCATGAACACTTACGGATTTTATTTGGCCATCCTCGGTATTGTAAACGACATGGTCCACATAGGACACGAAACCGGTGACATCATCCGCTATTTTCTTTCCATCTAGAATTAAAGAATGATTAGCAGATAAATAAATAATTTTATCATCTACAATGGACCAGCAAAGCCGGCTGCTGGAATCCATCATCACATTGGGGGCAATTTCCTCAGGAACACCTGAATCTTTTACTTTATACATCGCCTGTGTCTCATCTAAATAATAGATATCATCATTGAGTATAAAGAAGTCCACAACTCCCTCTGCGAGTAAATCAGATTTCTGATCTTCCATCTGCTTCATAAGCAATTGCTGATTTCCATTTAAATAAATATAGGAATCTTCCTTCATTTCATAATCGAGAACATCAGAAGCAACTCGAACAGGTTCATTTTCACTAGATAGGCTGTAAAGCTCGCCTATATCACCCTGATAATCTGCTAAATAGGAATAGTGTCCAGAATCATCAACCTGAAATCCCCCATAATCATGGCTATCTGCATGAAGATGGACATTCTCAGTCTTTTCTAAATCCCTGATGTATAATTCACCATCATCCGTACTGATAAGTAACCTGGTACCACCCTCTGATTCCTGGAAATTAACCACCTTTGAAGCGATTTTTTCTTCACCGCTATCTTTTGCAAAAACATATAAATCCATATTTTCATTGGTATAGAATAATCGTTTACCGTCTATGGATAATCTGTATTGGACAATATCTGAACGGATTTTCTGTGGTTTACTCTCATCAAAAATCACGTATAGCTGATTATTTTCCTCAGTCAAATACGCAAGAGTGCTTTCATCAAAGGAAAGCAAATACGGTATTCTACTGGAAGAAACCTGTTTAGCTATTCTTTTTTTCTGCCCATCTTTATAGCTATACAAATCATCGTTACCATTTATATACATGAGCCCGCGATGCTCATCCCGATAATGAATCGTATCCTCCCTAACATTTGAATCAACCTTTTCGATATCAGACTCATGCTCTTTCATATACAGGTCCGTACCTTTTAACATAATATACGCATCATCATTTACTTCATGCTCCCGATAAGTGGAAGTACCATTCTTGTCCGAACAACCTGTAAGAACAATCAATAAGCATAGAGAAAACAACATCGATGGTATCTTAATAGCCAAAGAACTCCCCTCTTCCAAATATATTAATAGATAAAAAAATTATATCATAATAATAATTATTATTTTAATATTATAAATAATTATAATATTACATTCTCGTTAGAAAGCAGAGGTTCCTGAATGATTAAGTATCGCGTCATACCCATACCCGTCTTTATGAAAAGCCTATACATATTTTTTAATCATCTATTTCGTTACGTTTAGATTACTATTCCCAGGCGGATGTACGATGTTTTTTGTTTTGAAAGAGTATGGTATAACTATCAATAGAGATAGAAAGAAGGAGTATAGATATGAAGTGGAATCAGCAAACCATTAAAATCAATAATAAACTAAAAATACTGGAATCCATTCGAGATGATGCACCTATTTCAAGAGCTGATTTAGCACAAAAACTCGGCCTGACAAAGGGCACGGTCTCCACCCTTGTCAACGAGCTTTTGGAAGCGAATATCTGTTATGAAACGGGGCCAGGGGAATCGAGCGGCGGCAGGCGTCCGGTCATGCTTCTCTTTCAACATTCGGCTGCTCATGTGATTGGTATTGATATTGGAGTGAATTACATACTTGGCGTTCTTACAGACCTTAATGGCAACATCATTAAAGAACTCAAGCAGCCAGCTATGAATCCAAACTATGACGAAGCTGTACAGATTATAAATGAGTTAATTCGTTCTCTCCTCACTTCAGCTCCTGATAGTACATATGGGGTCGTTGGGATTGGGCTGGCTGTTCCAGGAATGGTGAACATAGACGGGGAACTTCTGCTCGCTCCTAATTTAGATTGGAAACAGAAGCAATTAAAGAACCAAATCCAGGACGAATTTAATCTGCCTGTCATAATCGAAAATGAAGCAAATGCAGGTGCCTTTGCGGAGAAAAAGATAGGTCCCAGACAATCATCAAACAATACGGTTTATATAAGTGCCGGAATTGGAATAG
The DNA here is from genome assembly GCF_058215915.1 of Pradoshia sp. Z3_51. Lineage (NCBI taxonomy): Bacteria > Bacillati > Bacillota > Bacilli > Caryophanales > Bacillaceae > Pradoshia > Pradoshia sp. Z3_51. Next base: position 745,907 of record NZ_JBZAJC010000001.1, read on the forward strand.
GAGTTGGAATGATTTTAAACGGTGAACTCTACCGTGGATCTAATGGGTTTGCCGGTGAAATGGGCCATATGATCATTCAATATGATGGATTGCCATGTTCATGCGGAAGTAAAGGGTGCTGGGAATTATATGCTTCTGAAAAGGCATTGATTAAAAAGGCTTCCACCCTCCTCCCATCAAATGAAGAATGGACGCTCGAAAAATTAATTGAACAAGCAGAGAACAATAAACAGATACAAGCAATCTTTACAGAAACCGCAAAGTACCTTGGGATCGGCATTGCCAGCATCACGAACACGTTGAATCCCGAGCAAATCATTATCGGAAACCGCCTTGCTATGGCAAAAGATTTATTAAAGAATGAAGTTGAACATGTTGTAGGAGAATGTGCCCTGGATGCTTCCAAATCCCAGTTGCAGATTCAGTTTTCCAATTTATCCATCTATTCAGCTGCTCTTGGAGTCTCAGCCTTCGCGGTTGAAAATTTTATTCAAATGGTTTGTAAACAATCAAAGGTTAACCTATAAAGGTTGGCCTTTTTTATTGCCTCCCGTAACAAAGTGGATAAGAATGTTTAAGCAGAAGTAAATTCTATGGTCAGACTGGAAGAAAACATTTAGACTAGCAAAATCCAATTCTAAAGGTACCCATACAGTCAAAAGAAAAATCACACAAAAATGAACTGTATGAGCGATTACCGTAACGTAGAGCCAGCAATATCGGTTCCAAGGTAACTAAAGTTTTTTTGTACCTATAAAGGTAGATTAACATCCTCCAATTCTATTCAATAACCAACATGTTGGACTCATCAAATTGCCACATCTCACCATATGCCACTTCCCAATAATATCCGTCCGGATCTGTAAAATAACCTCCATATCCGCCCCAGTCTGTCTTTTCAGGCTGTTTCACAATTTTTGCGCCAGCCTGCTCCGCTTTTTCCATAACACGGTCTACCTCCTCGGCTGATTTCGCATTATAGCCTAGCGTAATTCCTGAAAAAGCAGAAGTTAAATTTGGCGGATTATTCTTATCAAGATCACGCGCTAAATCCTCCAATGGATACAAGGAAATACGGGACCCTTCATTTTTAAAGAAAATAACATGCGGACTAGATTTCGGACCAATCATGGACATGTCAAAGCCCAATTCTTTATAAAACCGATGGGATTCTATAATATTCCTTGTGCCAAGCGTTACTAAGTTTAGACGATTCATTTTTTCTCCTCCTAAATGGTTTACTCTATTAGTTCGATATCGATTATTCTTTTCCTGTTTAAAATAGATAAAAACAAAAAACCTGCTTCGCGAAGCAGGCCTTCTTTTCTTCCTTATGGATTTTTCACATTAAAGGTGTCCCCATCCTCTAAATTCCCGGAATTAAATCCTTTTTTAAACCAGCGCATCCGCTGTTCAGATGAACCATGAGTAAAACTCTCCGGAACCACATACCCTTGAGCCCTTTTTTGGATTGTATCATCGCCAACAGCACTGGCTGCTGTGATAGCCTCCTCCAAATCCCCTTCCTCAAGTAAATCCATACTCTCTGCATGATGAGCCCATACACCGGCTAAATAATCAGCCTGTAATTCAAACCGTACTGAATAGTCATTAGAGCTTGTACGCTGCTGATTTTTGTCGGTTTCCAATAAGGTTTGTACATGGTGGCCGACTTCATGGGCGACAACATAGGCCATCGCAAAATCACCCGGTGCTTGAAACTCCCTTTTCAGCTCATTATAAAAGCTTAAATCTATGTAAAGCTTATGATCTCCTGGGCAATAGAATGGGCCAACAGATGACCCAGCCGTTCCACAGGCTGATTGAACACTATCATTATAGATAACGAGAGTAGGCTCTTCATACACCAAGCCCTCTTCTTTAAAAAGCTTAGTCCAAACCTGCTCTGTATCAGCTAAAACGACTGATACAAATTCAGCGAGCTCCTCTTCCTCCTGTGTTCCAACATACTCTGTATTTGTTGTATTAGTAGATGTGCCTCCTCCCAGTTGATTTAATAGTTCAGTAGGATTTCCACCTAAAAACGTAATCACCAACAATAGTATAATACCGCCAATCCCACCGCCGATGATCCCTTTACTGCTCATCCCTCTGCGGTCTTCCACGTTTGTACTGGCTCTTCTGCCTTTCCATTTCATACAATTTCCTCCCAATCCTCTCTAATCCTATCTATTGCTTATACCCATAATTAAATGGAAGTAATTCATCGGATTGGTAGATTAGCTTATTTCATATCTGTAATATAGATGGGGCAAATCTCTCACACTGTTCATGCTTTCTAGTAATATTTTATTATTTTCTTTGAAAATTATTAAATTGAGTACTAATTTACAGCAAAGGGTATATATTTTATATAAGAGGTATAAAAAAAACAATAATAGAGGATGTTTAAAGATGAAAACATTCAAGGTCGGTCATCCCGTATTTATTATGGAAAAAGGCGAAAAGGTAGAAGGAGTCATTGCCCAAATAGACAATACCAGGCAAACAGCTACTGTCTATTTCAGAAAACCAGTTTATAACCTAAGGAAAAGAACATTTCGGTACGATTATCTCCACAGCTTAGACGAAACAGCCCTAGAAACGGACGACTACTTAGACCTTATGAACCTGGCCAAGTCTTTGGGCCAAAAAGAACTTTACGAAGATTTTATGACAGACTTAAGAAATCTTAATACACACTAACCCCGGCTTACTAATCTCACATCTTAAGATTTACACCTCTACTAAACAATCTACTATCATAATAGAAATTATATTACCTTCTAAATTTAATAGAGATATTTTCTACCTAAGCAGGGCAAGGATTAGTAAGCTGGAATTCTTTTAAAATGTATATTTTTATATAAGATTGTCGTATAGATGGACCACCATTTATACAACATTCATAAAATAAGAAAAACCAGCTTGAGGGAATTAATCCACCCAAGCTGGTTTTCTATTAATTAGTATTCACTTACTCTAAAAGCTTAGTGTTTTCTTTTCCAAACATACAAGCCGCTACCAGCGATAAGGAATACACCTAAAACCAACAGAATATTTAATGTAGATTGGCCAGTTTTAGGGTTTTCAATGAAGTTTTGTACCACTTCCATAATAGTTGGTTCTTCTTGATCTGCAGCTGTGTCATCTTGAACAAATCCTAGAACCTCTTCATTTGTAGCTACTTTAACTGTTACAGAACCTTCCTCAACTATTTCTTCACCATTCACAACCACCTTCGCTACCGCAACGTTCGTTAATTCACCAACGTCCTCCGCAGTAGCCACATGTGTAACTGTAAAGGTTTTAGTTTTGCCTGCTTCCAAATTCTTAATAACCGTATCGAGACCAACCATTTCGTCGACTACGTTCACATCAGTCAAGGCGTGTTTACCTGTGTTCGTAACCGTAATGGTGTATGTGATAGTTTCTCCGACTTTAACCTCTTCTTTATCCGCTTCTTTATTCACATCAAGAGCGTAAGTTGGATCTACTATGACAGTGACTTCATCACTTAACTCCACATCGTCTACAGTTGCAATTATCACATTTGTGTATGTTGTATCCGCAAGGTCTGTTTTCGGAATCACATAGTCAACTTTGTACGTAGCTCTTTCGCCAATCTTAAGATTAATTGGACCTGTATAGCCTTCAAGTTCCAATTGTTCAATATTAGCATCGCCATTTTTACTGAAGATGCCTTTAAGTTCGATTCCTTCCAAATCAATGTCACCTGTATTCTTCACGGTGATTGTATAATGGATGGTTTCACCTTGTTTGTACTCTTGTTTGTCTGTTGTTTTGGATACTTCAAGACTAGGCGTTCCTTTAGTATTTTCAATCGGCATTTTAACTACGGATTGATCTTTGATTGTAACTGTCCATTTTTGTCCTTCTTTAAAAATATACCCTTTAGGAGCCTTCGTTTCTTCTAATTGATATTCTCCGTATGGTAAATTCTCAAAGAGCGCTACCCCTTTATCATTAGTAGTAAGAGTTTGGACATTTCCATCTTCATCAGTAAGCGTAAATTCTGCATCTTTCAAGAATTTATTGTTATCGGCAGAATCAACTTTTACTACTTTCAAGTCCCCAACCGGCTCATAATGATTCGTGAAAGTTACAACTGTTCTATTGTTTTCACTTACCACTATTTGACCTTCAAGTGCTTCTACGGATTCTTCCGTACCGCTGATTTGATAGCTTGTTCCTAGATAGTTGTAAGATTCATTACTGTAAGCTTGATCATGCTTAACTTCTTTGATGGTATACTTGCCTGGTGTCATGCCTTTAAGTACCCTACTATCTCCGGCAGGTATGATGATTTCTTGCTCAGAATCATCTGGGCCTGTAATAATGAAGGTAAACTCAGCAGCATCCAAGTGATCCTCGGATACTCCAGTCACTTCTTTATTCACCATTACGCTTCCAAGCTCATAGCTGTTAGTGATGTCGAAATCCTCAACTGTTGCTTTGTATCCAGGAACTGGTTCCTCAGTCACAGTGTACTTGATTTCCTTACCACCAGCGTACTTGTCAAGATCTTTGAAGGTATACTTCCAGTTGCCTTCCTCATCAGGTGTCACTTTGACACTATCGACTTTCTTGCCGTTACCCAGCAGATTCACCGTGATAGATTCTGGACGTTTACCATCCTGATCCTTGTTGTCATCCCATGTTTTTGTTCCAGAGATATCGATTTTTTCAGGTGTATGGGTGTTGGTAATGTTATAGCCATTTACAGTTGTCTTGTATTCTTTGACCTCTTCCTCGGTTAAAGTGTACTCGACTTCCTGACCTACCTTACCTTTCTGATATTTCGGTAGGTTCGTGAAACTGTATGTCCACTCATCTTCTTCAGTTACAGTCTTGCTGTCAACTTTCTCACCATCGGCCCACAGGTTCACCGTGATGCTATCAGGGCGCTTGCCATCTTGGTTATCTGCATCTTCCCATGTTTTAGTACCGGAGACTTCTGTTACCTCAGGTGTATGGGTATTGGTGATGTTATAGCCATCATAGGTTGGTGTATAACCCTCAACGGCTTCCTCACTCACGGTATAGACGATTTTTTCACCTGCCGCATACTTCGGTAGACCCGTGAAGCTGTATGCCCAGTTATCTTC